>JADKHF010000014.1 GCA_016721865.1 Nitrosomonas sp.
GTGACGATCTGACCATCAGCATGGCCCTATTCTCCAGCAATCAAGTTTGCAAGCGACTGCGTGACCAGTTGGGTAAAAGCTTCGCCAAAGCTTGATCAAGACGTAGTCCGGCATAATCCGCAGGAATCGTTAAGTCAATGCTGCTATGTGCCGGTTCGTTGCGTACTAGCGGTAGTGGCTTTACGCTATAATCAACAGCTGTACTTTTGTTTTTTATGGAATTCGTCATGTTACGTAGTTTAGCTTTAATTCTGGTGTTATGGTTATCAGCATGCGGTTTGTTGCCGGATCGCACCGAAGACCAACAGGATTGGTCTGCCAATAAGTTCTACAGTGAAGCAAAAGATAAATTGAATGATGGTAATTATTCCGCGGCCATCAAACTGTACGAATCACTGGAGCGCGCTATCCGTATGGCCGGATAGCACAGCAGGCGCAGCTTGAAATTGCCTATGCGCATTATAAAAATGAAGAACCGGCTTCTGCAATCGCAGCCACGGATCGATTTATTAAATTGCATCCGAACCATGTGAATGTTGACTATGCCTATTATATAAAGGGATTATCAAGTTTTAACGATAACTGGGGCATGATGGCTTTCTTGATGAAAGGCCCGCTTAAACAGGACATGAGTGAGCGTGATTCAAAAGCATCGCGTGAGTCATTTGAAAATTTTAAAGAATTGGTGGCGCGATTCCCCGAGAGCAAATATGCAGCCGACGCCAGACAACGTATGGCCTATTTGCTTAATGCGGTTGCTATGAGTGAAATTCATATTGCACGCTACTATATGAAGCGCAAGGCTTATGTTGCGGCAGCCAACCGGGCTCAAAATGCAGTCAATGAATACCCTCAACTCCGGCCACGAAGAGGCTTATATATTATGATTAAAGCCTATGAAGCACTGAAATGTATGATTTGCGGATGATGCGGGCGCGTGATCAAATCAATTTTCCTGACAGTCACTTCCGTGCGGAATTGCCCGAGGTTGGTGCCAAGGCTTGGTGGGAGTTCTGGAGATAATCTGAACTAATCAAATCATGTTTTGATTACTTCCTGATAGTCTTTCAGGTGAATAGCCAGTACATCACATTCTGCATGATATAAAACGTCTTTGGCCGTTGAACCCATCAGCATGGCGAGTCCATGTCGCCCATGCGAACCCACAACAATCAGATCAATTTTCTCTTGCGCAGCAAGCCGGGTGATTTCCTGTTGTGGTTCACCCCAGATCATCCATCGACGTTCTGGTGAGATATCCAGTTGATTGCTGATTTGTATTAATTTATCTTTTTCTGCTTCCAGTAAATCATACGATGAATCTGCATTCAGTGGTATCACCATGCCATAAGGCGTGTCAGGCATAGGAATATTATCCAGAACATGGATGATATGGAGGTGTGCATTAAATTGATCTGCCAGAGATTTTGCTCTTTGCGCCACAAAATGGCCATAATCGGAGAAATCGATAGCGAGTAGAATATTCTGGTAGTTATTCATATTGGGTTCCTTCTTGTACAAGCAGAAATATGGATTTTAAGACAGACCAAATAATACAAGTGACTTTATCACATCTGCGTTCTTGTGGCGGGGCAATGATTCCTGACCGATATGTCGAGCGCTATCAGTCAACATTTTGGCGCAGATATCGAGACAGAAAAGCGCTGATACGTTGTTCATATTCTCTGCCGGCATAAGTGTGCATATTGAAATGTCTTGCGCCAGGAACAATCCAGAGCTCCTTGGGAGCTCTGGCTGCAGCATAGAGGCGTTCGGTTTCCAGTTGCGTTGTGTGCATCATCATCGGCCGGAAATCAAAGTGAAGTTGCGTTAGGTTATTAATTCAAGTGATGGGACTTAATGCATCAGTTGAAGTATCCAGGTAAAAGACAGTTGCGATAGCACGAGCGGTAAAAGTACCGATCCATAGTTTCCAAAATGAAGCTTCAAGCGATTATCAACTGCTTCTTCAATGGTGGGATGTAATGATTCTAATATGACGGCACTCAGCTTCAAATCGTGTTTGGCAAGTACGATGGCCGCAGCGCCCAGAGAAACACCGATTGCGCCTAATCGTTCCGTAGGGAAAATTTTTCGCAGAAAAGCGATTGATGCCTCGATATTCTCAGATTCTTTTAAACCAAAAGTAATTCTTTCACCGGCAGTTTCACCATGCGCCTGTAAATCAATAAATAGCACACTATAACCCTGATCTCTCAGGAATCGTGCCCGGCTCAGCATTTCGAGCCGGTTACTGCGCATCGAATGTGCCAGCAATACAACGCCGCCGCCGGGTTGCCCATAAACTAGCCAGCCATGAACAGTGGATGCATTTGGAGCAGGAATCTGCACGGATTCAACCGGAAAATCCGCAGAGAGCGTTCCCACTGCAGTGGGTGCCGGTGCGGTCAAGAGTGCGCCAATAGTAAAGATTCCGAGGGTGATTGCGATGATGAAAGTCAGAATCCGAACAGCTATTTTAGGTAACATGATTACTTAGGAATAGTTTAAAAGTTAAAATGATTAAATAACCGGGTTTTTGGTACTAACTCGTGGGATTGAGTTCCAATTCTTTTAATTAGAATGAACGAATAATTGTACTGGTTGCATCCAAATCCATCGAACAGATGAAGCCTTTTGCTGTTTTGGTGGGTAGCGAAGAATCAAAGATGCTAGAGAAATACCACGCTTCTTAGCTTCTTATATTGCCGGATGTCATGATACCAATTATGGATGGTATAACAACACGGGTCACTTTTGGAAAATTCCACAGACTGATGAGGTGTTCCTGTTAGATTGATGATTGCCAGAGTGCAAGGAATTCATTTGCACATACCATGACTCTGGGGACATTGACTGTTATCGCAGCAAAACCATTTGATCACATGAAGCGAATCACTGAGATCGAACAACATTGGACCATATTATGGAAAATAGAGTACACAACGAATTTCAGGAAAAAAATGTGCTTATTAGTTACCTCGTTTGCAGAGGAATTGCCAGAAAGAATCAATGAGATAGAAGTATGGAATAGACTTCGAACGGATGGGATGAGATTGTTTTGCAGGAACTTCGTCCAGTTCATAATCTGGTTGGCGCTGGCAAGACATTTGGTTTTCCGAAGTTGAGTGTTGAAGCGCATACACTGGAGCAGATCCTCAAGAGCTTAATGAAGAAACCGGCTTCAGCGGATGAGCTGCAATTAAACCGGGTTCTGCAGCAGATACTTGAACTGAAGAAGATTTCGGCCGACAAGGAATCCAAGGTTGCAAACGATATCACTCAGACGATAGCGAATGAGGATGCGTTTTTCTCAAATCTGCATCCATCCAATCTGATATTCGTGGTGGATGATGATATTGAGGCGGCACAGGAACTTGCGTTGCAATTGCGCTATTACGGCTATGAAGTGGAGGTGTTTAATCATTTAGACAAATTCCGAACGGCTATCAAAGATAAACCCCATGCCATTGTTCTTATGGAAACGGAGTTCCCTGAAGACAAAATGGGGGGTATCCATGTAATGGAAGAAATTCAAAGGGAATTGACGCAACCGGCAAAAGTCATTTTTATTTCAGTGCACGATACTATGGATTACCGGTTGGGAGCTGTACGAGCCGGCAGTGTTGCGTATTTTACAAAGCCATTCAATCCTGTTGAGTTAATTGGCCAGCTTGATTTAGTAACTGCGTCACAGATTCAGGAGTCTTTTCGCATATTGATAGTAGATGACAACCCAACGGTACTTTCTTACCATGCTGCGATACTGGAGCAGGCTGGAATGGCTGTGAAAGCAGTAACAGAATCCAGGAATCTGATCGAAATATTGAGTGATTTTAATCCGGATCTGATCCTGATGGATCTGTATATGCCGGGCTGTAATGGTATTGAACTGGCAAAAGTTATCCGGCAGATGGATAGTTTTGTGAGCACGCCCATTGTTTATCTTTCATCCGAGAATGATTTCAACACGCAATTTGAAGCGATGAGTCTGTGTGGTGACGATTTCCTGGTTAGACCCATTGATCCCGGGCACCTGGTTTCGGCGGTTACATCGCGCGCGATGCGTGCGCGTTCTTTACGCTCTTTGATGGTGCATGACGGTTTGACAACTTTGCTCAATCATACGGCACTCAAGGAAGAGTTAGTGCGTGAAGTAGTGCGCTCCATTCGACTGGATACACCGATGTCGTTTGCCCTGGTGGATATCGATGACTTTACGAAAATCAATAATAGGTATGGGCATGCTGCGGGGATCGTGTGATTAAAAGCTTGTCAAGACTGTTAAAACAGCGTTTGCGAGGAACGGATATTGTCGGGCGATATGGTGGAGAAGAATTCGCTGTTATTATGAATGACACCGATGCCGCTTCGGCTGCAAAGTGATTGATGAGATCCGTAATGTTTTTTCGCGTCTATTACATTTGAGTCAGGATGAAGAATTCTCAGTCAGTTTTAGTTGCGGGATAGCGGATCTTGCGAATTTTCCGGATGCTGCGAGTCTGAGCGAGGCCGCAGATAAAGCGCTTTTTCAGGCTAAAAAGAGAGGGCGCAATAAAGTTGTTGTTAATAGGGACGACTAAATGCGCCTAACCAGTATATTGAAGTTTGTTTGAATCACTTACGGTTTGGGATCACGGCTTCGGGTGCGCAGTAGACGAGGTGGATGGATGCCTGCGTTTGTTGCGAATTGTTGCTTGCTGAAAGCAGCGCGTGATTGCGGATCAGGATCAATGGCTTTGAGTGCTTCTATGATGGCAACGCGCGGCGCCAGACCGGCAGAGTTGGCCACTTGAATGGAAAGACCGGGGCGTGCATTGAGCTCAATAATCATGGGACCTTGGTCCCTGTCCAACACGATATCCGCACCCAGATAACCCAGGCCAGTCATTTCATAGCAGGCGGCAGCCAATTGTAAGAGTTTGTCCCAATGGGGAATGACTAGTTCTGCAAAAGTCTTGCGTGTATCGGGGTGGTGTAAGACCGGCTCACCATACTGCACAGCATGTAACGCATTGCCTGTTCCAATGTCGATTCCTACACCCACTGCACCCTGATGCAGATTTGCTTTGCCATCGGAAGCATGGGTTGTGAGCCGTAGCATGGCCATAATGGGATAACCGCAGAGTACAATAATGCGCAGATCAGGAATGCCTTCATAACTATAGTCAGAAAAAACCGGATCAAGTTGTATCAACGACTCAATCATGACTTTATCGGGCTTGCCGCCCAGGCTATAAAGTCCACTCAGAATATTGGATACATGCCGTTCGATATCCGCCAGTCGTATCGCATCCCCGCTGGGTTTGAAGTAAAGATTATGATCATGCTCGGTAATCACAAGGATACCTTTTCCACCACTGCCTTTGACCGGTTTTATGACGAACTGGGCGTGCGGATCGAGTATTTCTTTAAGTAGTTTGACATCGTGCTGATATTGCACAGTGCCAAGTAGTTTGGGCACGGTAATGCCGGCCTTTTGTGCCAGCATTTTGGTTTTTAGTTTGTCATCAACCAGTGGGTATAAATGACGTGGATTGTAGCGGGAGATTAAACCAGAGTTTCTTTGATTCATCCCGATGATGCCAAAACTTCTGAGTTTCTTAGCGCTTGCCAGAAACATTGCGTCTTTCCAAAGCATGAAAACGATACAGCTCGGATAACCGGTAACCGGTATATTGTCCAAGAATCAGGATGAGCGCCAGGTTGACCAGCATCAGCTCGGGAAAGTTGAAGGTTAAATATTCAATCGTCCGGTTCGTCATAAACAAATAAGCAATAACAGCTGTTAACAGGCTACCGCCACCCTGGATAAAGACTTCTCTGGGGCCATCCTCTTCCCATAGAACCGACATGCGTTCAATGGTCCATGACAAGATGATCATCGGGAAGAAAGTTACCGTCATGGCCTGATCAAGTCCGAGTTTATTACTGATGATACTGATACTCGCCATAATTGCGATTACCACAATGATCACCGCCGAGATACGCGCTACAAACAGCAAGTTTAGACGTGATAAGTAAGATCGAATCAACAGCCCTGTGCCAACAACAGTTAGAAAGATGATTATGCCGGTTAACAAGGTGGTTTGTATCAGCGCCAATGCGATCAGAATCGGCATAAAGGTGCCGGAAGTCCGTATACCGACCAGCAGGCGCATAATGACAACAATCAATGCGCCGATCGGTAATAACAAGATCATTTTGAATGCATTTTGTTGTTCAATCGGTAAGCTGTAAATTGAGAAATCGATGAGCCCGGCTTGCTTGCTGATGCTGTCACGCACAGCGAGATTTCTGGTTGATTGGGTGCTTTTGAGGATGGAAAAGGAAATTTTTGAGTTTTTGCCCCCGATGACATCAAGCAGAGACTGATCGCCGCGTTGCCAGATCAGAAAATTCTCGGGTTTGCCGCTTTCTCCGGAATTCTGGTTAAACAAAAGCCACTGACCGCCAATATAGACTTCCACGAAGTTGGCAAGCGATTGTCTTCGTCGGCCCTCATTCAGGTATAGTCCACGAACAATATGCGCACTGATACCTTCTAATGCCAGTAAATTAATGATCAAGTCGGTTTTATAATCTTCACTGGACTGGTCATTGAGAAGTAAGCGCTGATTTTGATCAGGGGTATCGGAGTTTAAAGTCTTGATTAATTCACGGGTAAAGATTTCAGTATTAGCGGATTTGCTGCGAACTTGATCTAATAATGTGATGGCTGCGGTCTTGAGGACGCCATCAAATTCAGGTTTCTCTGGTTCTGCGGGAAGATTTGCAGCAGTTTGTGATTGCACGAACTGGTCGGTTTCATACATGCTCAAACGATAATAAGCTGTTTGAGCACCTGACGCTGTTCTTTTGCTCCATTGCGCACGACGCCCTGTTGGGGAGGTTAATTCACTAAACCCATACCCGGGCGATGCAAAATCTTCTTCCATAAAGACAACATTGGGAGTTTGTGGAGGCAGCGCAAACGAGACGATAACGGGATCGCCGCGTGCAATGAAATCGATTCTGGCTTCAATTGTCCAGACCGATTTCTTGTCATCGGGCGATAATGGGAATCCCAAAGCAAAGTGCTTATATAAAATCAGACCTATGCCAAGCCCCATAATCAGAACGACTAAAATATAGAGCCTAAGTTTGGCGGACATTACCTGAGATCACCTTGTTTTACTTTATCATTCCTGACAGTCGTATATTTTTTGCTGACATCCACGATTGCGAGATCACGTAATAAATTGCGTCCTATCAGAACCTGATGTTTGAGTTTGCTGCGATCCACCAGGGTAAAATTTATTTGTTCATCAATGTCGGCGATTACGACGCGCATTCTGACCACTGGGCGGTTTTGTGATTCTCTATTGTTCAGTTCTTTAACGCGTGCATAACGACGCAGGCGCCTAATTATTTCAGTCTTTTCTCCAGTTTTTGGATTGATTATATTAAATCGCACGTGCGGTTTGCCATCACGCTCGAATTCAACGATATCAATCGCATTAAGCGATGATGTCTGAGCACCGGTGTCAATTCGCGCGTTAAATTCCATGCCTGGAGGATCAAGGTAAACTTTTTCGATACGGCCTAATAATGTTCTGGAATCCGGAGGAAGATGAATTTTTTCAACGCCACCGGACACTGTTTTGGTATAGCTCAAAGATGTTTTTTCTTTTTGAGTATTTGCAGTTGTGGTGAAATCGCTCTTTGAATCAGATGAACATTCTGTGGGTTTGGAAGAAGCAGCATTTTCCTGATGATTTTTTAATGCCTTTTTTTGTTCCAGCAGTTCTGCAAATAAGGTCACGAGTTCTGATTCTCTGGCGTTGATTTCAGCTTCGCGCTCTGATAGATCGCCCATTCTTGGATTGCAAGCTGATAGCAGGAAAAACAACAGAACAGGAACTAAGCAGTTACGTAAAATTTTAACGATAGGTAATTCCATAAGTAGATTCTTTTCTGTGCATGCAAGCATTTATAGGGTTTGAGATACTGTCAACCGTAACTAACCTGTTTATCTTGTGTAAATTATTTCTATGGGTTATTTAAATTCAATAGACAGTGTTTGATTTTTGTAGGTGCAAGCATACCGGTGAATTTCCAGGCAGTGTGAAGTAATCGTGATTTGATAAGTGCCCGGCACGTCATTCTTGCTGTCAAACTTAATTTCAAAATGCCCTTCCTGATCACTCGGATAGGATTGATAAACGGCTATCGTGCCCTTGGGGCGCGTCAGCTTGAAATTCAGCAAAACATCGGGAGCCGGCTTCTCATTGTAGTCTACCCACCCATACAGGATAACCCTATCTCCAACGTTATATTGTGTTTTAGGATCGATCAGAACAGGTTTTGAAATATGCGTTGCAAATGAATTTTGTATCACGCCGCATAAAATGAGTAGTAATGCGAATGAAACAGCGTAAGTTTTTTTTGAGGCCAGCATAAGATTTTTAAGAGTAGATTGTATTCGTTTTATTTGCAGGAATCAGAAACCGGTTGGGAATCTTGCTGAATTTTCAGAGGCACCCAAGTTATTTCTTTGGTGTATAAAGATCTGTGATAGTTCCTTCCGCCATTTCGGCAGCGAACAGTATGGTTTCTGAAAGCGTGGGATGCGGGTGAATGGTTAGGCTGATATCCTGCATATCCGCACCCATCTCCAGCGCCAAAACCGTTTCAGCAATCAACTCACCCGCATTGATGCCCACCACGCCGGCACCCAGTATACGGCGGGTATTTTTATCCAGCAGCAGTTGTGTCAGTCCTTCTTCGCGCGCCATGGATATGGCGCGGCCACCTGGCAGCCCAGGGGAAGCTGGCTTTCTCATAATCGATACCCTGCTTGATGGCTTCTTTCTCAGTCAGGCCCATCCAGGCAATTTCAGGATCGGTGTAAGCGACGGAAGGAATGGTGCAGGCATCAAAGATGGCTTTATGTCCGGCAATAATCTCTGCAGCTAGTTTGCCTTCATAAGTAGCTTTATGCGCCAGCATCGGCTCACCAACGATATCACCAATCGCAAAAATGTGCGGCAGGTTGGTGCGCAATTGCTGATCCACCGGAATAAAACCGCGCTCGTTGACATGGATGCCGATTTCTTCGGCACCGATGGTATGCCCATTCGGGCGGCGCCCAACGGCCATTAAAATACGGTCGTACATTTGTGGCTCTGGCGCATTGTCCCCTTCAAAAGTCACAGTCAGTCCGGTCTCACCGACTTCAATTCGGGTCACCTTGGTTTTTAGATAAATTGCTTCGTAGCGTTTCTTGATGCGACGGTGCAATGGTTTCACCAGATCGGGATCAGCACCTGGAATCAATTGATCCATCCACTCCACCACGCTGATTTTACTCCCCAGCGCGGAATAGACCGTAGCCATTTCCAGACCAATGATGCCGCCACCGATAATCAGCATGTGCTGCGGCACATCTTTCAATTGCAGCGCTCCGGTCGAATCAATCAGGCGTGGATCATCGTAAGGAAAACCGGGGATGCGCGCGACGCTGGAACCGGCTGCGATGATGCAATGATCAAAAGAAACTGTTTTCTGCCCTTCCGCAGTTTCGACTTGAATCAGGTGTGGCGTGGCGAATTTTCCAGCGCCGTGGATGACTTCCACCTTGCGTTGTTTCGCCAGTGCTTTCAGGCCTTTGGTCAGTTTTCCGATCACCGATTCTTTCCAAGTGCGTAGCGTATCAGTATTGATTTGGGGTTTGCCAAAAACAATGCCCTGCGATTCAACATCCTCCGCTTCGGTGATTACTTTTGCCGCATGGAGAAGTGCCTTGGACGGAATGCAGCCAACATTCAGGCACACGCCGCCGAGTGTGGCATAGCGCTCGATCAGAACCACCTTTTTACCCAGATCAGCGGCGCGGAAAGCGGCTGTATACCCCCCGGGGCCAGCGCCGAGTACCACCACTTCGGCGTGAATATCTCCCTGTGGAATGGATTGCGGTGATGTTGAGGCGGGTGCTGGGGCAACAACGGAGGGCGCAACTGTTTGCTCGTTGGCTTCGATTGTGGTTTCTGAGTCTGTCGAAATTGCGGGTTGCTCATTCACTGCCAGATTCAGAATAACTGAGCCCTGTGACACTTTATCACCCACTTTGACTTTGATTTCTTGCACCACACCGGCATATGGGGAAGGCACTTCTATTGAGGCTTTGTCCGTTTCCAGTGTGATCAGCGCGGTTTCCTTTTCAACCGCATCGCCGCGGGAGACGAGCAGCTCAATGACCGGGACATCCTTGAAATCACCGATATCGGGAATCTTTATTTCAACAATTTGCGTCATAACACCTTTTGGGGCAGTTGTTTGTAGGATTAAAGTGAATTCTGCTATGGGTTACTGCCTTAACTGGCCGTCGCCCAGCACGATGAATTTCTGACTGGTCAGTCCTTCCAGACCGACTGGGCCGCGCGCATGGATTTTGTCGGTCGAAATGCCGATTTCAGCCCCCAGACCGTACTCAAATCCGTCGGCAAAACGCGTCGTAGTGTTGACCATCACCGAGCTGGAGTCCACTTCACGCAGAAAACGCCGCGCACGCGTGTAGTTTTCCGTGACAATTGCATCGGTATGTTGCGATCCGTATCGCGTAATGTGATCAATCGCCTGATCCAATCCATCGACAATGCGGATGCTTAGAATCGGGGCCAGATATTCTTCGTACCAGTCCTGCTCAGTGGCGGCATTCATTTGTGGAATAATACTGCATGCCGTTGCATCGCCGCGTAATTCAACGTCTTTATCAAAATAAATCTTGCTCAGCGCAGGCAGTATTTTCTGTGCAATGCCTTCATGGATCAGCAATGTTTCCATCGTGTTACAGGTGCCATACCGCTGCGTTTTGGCATTGTCGGCAATGGTGATGGCTTTATCAAAATCCGCCTGATCGTCAATATACACATGGCATACGCCATCCAGGTGCTTGATCACCGGGATGCGCGCTTCATTGGCAATCCGTTCGATCAGCCCCTTGCCGCCACGTGGCACGATCACATCGACAAAATCCTTCATCGTAATCAATTCACCCACTGCCGCGCGATCGGTAGTTTCGATCACCTGCACCGCCGTTTCTGGCAAACCGGCCAGCCGCAAGCCTTCTTTAACGCAAGCGGCAATCGCCTGATTGCTGTGAATCGCCTCCGAACCGCCGCGCAAAATCGCCGCATTGCCCGCTTTCAGGCACAAACCGGCTGCATCAGCCGTCACGTTAGGACGCGCTTCATAAATAATGCCGATAACACCCAGCGGCACGCGCATTTTGCCGACCTGGATACCTGACGGACGGTAATTCAATCCGCTGATCTCGCCCACCGGATCTGCCAGCGCGGCAATCTGCAACAAACCTTCCGCCATTGTCGCCACGCCTTTGGCCGACAGGGTTAAACGGTCGATCATCGACGCTTCCAGATCTTTTGCGCGTGCATTGTCCAGATCTTTGGCATTGGCCGCTAGTAATAACTTCTCATCCCGCCGAACGGCATTCGCCATCGCCGTCAGCGCATGATTCTTCACCGCCGTATCCGCTTTTGCGACTCAACGCGAGGCCACGCGGGCTTCCTGGCCGACGGACTGCATATAACTTTTGATATCTGAGGTATTCATGAATTTAATTTAATTGGAGCACAATATGAATCTATGCGTAGTCCAGAATTATAGTACAAGATGAAGGAGATATTGCATGCCGCAGTAACCCCTATGACGAATGACAAGTTCTTTTTGTTATGACATCACGCGTAATGTATCCACATGCGCAAAACTTTTACCATTTGTTCTTCGCCGATAACCTGATAGAAAAGCCGGTGCCGGTTATTGTGAATCGCCCCGGTATTTCCGGAGATAAAATGATTTGAGAGGAGGAAGATATGAAAAATCAAATCAGTTATTTACCGGAAGTACGAGAACGAGCGGTAAGATTGGTATTCGAGCAGCAAAAGGAGCATGAATCGCAATGGTCAGCGATCAAGTCGATCGCATCAAAGATTGGCTGTACGGCGGAGACGTTGCGCACCTGGGTAAGACGAACAGAGATTGATCAGGGAATTCGGGGCGGCATGTCGACTTCGGATCGTGCGAGACTCAAGGAATTAGAACAGGAGAATCGGGAATTAAAGCGAGCCAACGAGATATTACGTAAGGCATCGGCCTATTTCGCACAGGCGGAGCTCGACCGCCGACCGAAATAATGGTGACATTTGTCGATAGCAACAAAGCAGAATACGGGGTCGAGCCAATCTGCAATGAAATCTGGATTGCCCCGTCGAGTTACTACGAACATAAAGCGCGCGAGCGAGATCCCGATCGATTGCCTGATCGCATCAAGCGAGACATGAGACTGGAACTTGATATACAGCGGGTATGGAAAGACAATTTTCGAGTTTATGGTGCGCGCAAAGTATGGCGGCAGTTGTTGCAAGAAGGTATTGGTGTTGCTCGTTGTACGGTAGAACGATTGATGAAGAAGCCTGGAATGCAAGGTGTTCGACGTGGATTGGCTTTGTTTATGTGGTTTTTATTACCGATGTATTTGCAAGATACATCGTTGGTTGGCGAGTGAGTCGTTCATTGCGAACGGATCTGGTATTGGATGCCTTGGAACAGGCGCTATGGGCACGGCGGGAAACCGCAGGATTGATTCATCATAGTGATCGAGGCAGCCAGTATTTATCGATTCGCTATACGGAACGTTTGGCGCAGGCAAATATTGGCGCCTCCGTCGGCAGCATCGGAGATTCCTATGACAATGCCATGGCCGAGACCATGAATGGTTTGTACAAGACCGAAGCCATACGGCATCGCGGTCCTTGGTGTAGTATCGAAGAAGTAGAATTTGCTACATGGGAGCGGGGGGATTGATTGAACAATCGAAGACTGCTGGATGCAATCGGATATGTCCCACCGACAGAATTTGAAAAGGCGTATTATCGCAATCGGGAAGATTCAGCTGATGCAACCTGACTCAAGAAAATATGTCTCCGGAAAACCCGGAGCGATTCAGACGGATGGGAAGGAAATGAAGGATTGGGCGTTATTCATCGTTCACCGTCTCTTAATGACAATGAAGCACGGTTACTGCTTACGCTCGATTTTGTTTTAATTTTACTGTTGTGTAATGAATCTATCCATACTAGAGTGAATTTCTGTTATAGACGCGCAATTGCAATTTATAATCTGTAGCAAATTTTCTCACAAGCTTACTATGCCACTGGAAGCCAATCAGAATGCCAACTGACATTGATCAGATCCTTAAGAAATCACAAGAAGCTTGTGCGTTGACGGGAGCTAAACTAACCAGTAAGCGAAAGAATGTGCTTACAGTGCTATTGTCCGCATCGACTCCGCTCTCTGCCTATGAAATTGTCGAAAGATATAAAGCCCAGTTTAATGAGGTGCTACCGGTCATGTCCGTTTATCGCATGCTGGATTTCCTGATTCAGGAAAAGCTGGTTCATAAACTTGAAACAGCCGGTCAGTACATTATTTGCGCTCATATTACCTGCGATCACCCGCATGAAATGCCACAATTTCTGATTTGCGACCGTTGTCATGCAGTGAAAGAAATTGGTATCAAAAAGCAGACTATGTCAGAGTTGGAGCGCGATATTCAAAGTACAGGCTTCGCATTAAATAAAAAACAATTGGAATTGCATGGATTTTGTGAGCATTGTCAGAATAAACCTGGGTGATGTATTTATTTCGGCAATAAACGTGTTTAAACGCGTATATTGCACTTAGGGGTGGAGGAGGGGGGGGGGGGGGGCGCGGGGGGGGGGGGGCAGCGCGGAGCCGGAATGACAGAAAGGGCGGCACACGGGGCGGTAAGGGTGCCCCAGGCCCGCTGTCGGGGTGGTGCCCGCCGCGTCGACAACAGGTGGCGGTGTGGCGGGCAAAAAGAGGGGGGTTTCTGTTGGCGCAGGCGCGGGCGGGAGTGTGGGGCAAAAGCGGGCGGGGCACAGGGGGGGGTTAAAACTGCCCGGGCAAACAGAAAAATGGGGGGTGGGTGGCAAGGGGGGGGGTGGGGGGCAGAGGCGGGGGGTGCGGGGGGGTGTTGGTGGGCGGGGGGGTGCCCGAGAGACACGGCAAACCGGAGGGCAACGCACGGTCCGCGCAGAACAGCGGAAACCCGCAAGAGGAACCCGCCGGGCGGGCATCCGCGCGCCTGCAACACATTGCCCAAGGTCGCCGCGCCCGCACCGGCTTCTGCCCCAGGGGCTGGTCCCCGGTGACGACAACGTGCGGCCCCCCCCGCACCGCCCGGGATAGGGCAAATGTGTGGGGGGGTGGGGGAGGTGGGTCCGTGCCCGTGGCAATATCCCCCCGCGGCGCGTCAACAGGGGGGGAGGCCACGTAACGCAGCACACAGCACGCCGGGCCGGCGGGCCGGGCGCGCCGCCCGCAAAGGGGTGAAATCAGGTGGCGCACAAGAATGGCGGGTGGAGGCAGAATAAGTGTGCAATGGCGGCTTTGGCGGTGGGGTTGGGGTGTGGGCGGTGGGTGGGGCGGTGCCGCCGCGCCGGCGGGGGAGATATTTCCATAACAAGCGGGGTCGCGGGCAGCCGCGGGGGCGTCAACAAACGGTCGGTGTGGCTGCGCGTCGCAATCTAACCGCCTTGTTATCAAATGCTCAGTAGTTCGATGGTATTACTGTTTCTCGTTAAGCATCCAATTAAACTCGAGAAATTGGATCTCAGCATTTTCAGAAACTAATAATTCGTGAGCGTGCGGTGTATCAGCAAGGCTATCACGGTAGTGCGCAAAGAATTGTGCAAGGCCAGACCACCTTCTCCAGCCGCGTTCAAAGTCTTCGCGGTACCAATCAAAAATTTCTGAAACTTCAAGTTTTTCTGCTTCTTCGTTAACCCGATTGCGTGATCGATCGGATAAGAAAGCACGCGTGGCGGTTTCCAATTGTTGCTCAAGTTCCATGCCGGTATAGGCTCTGTTGAGAAGTGCCGGGCAACCGATGGATGCGCGATTGAGCGCAAAGTGAATGCGGGGTTCATTGTAATTGCCTGGTTTTCGAATCATTTCATTTTCAATCTCGTTTAATGAAAGCAATTCACCCAGTAATGATATGAATTCTAATTCCCGTTGGTTTTTCATCATGGAAATCAATCGGGACTTCCAGCTCAGTGTGACCGGTGCATAAGCCCGCAAGGTCGCAATCGAGGAATAGCTCCGCAGAATTATTTCGACAGTAAACGCATTGTATGCATTGATCAGGAAAGCAAGCTGTTCGGATTGATCCCAGTCAGCGAAATCACTTTTCTTAACCGCTGAGAGTTTTGTTAAATATTTTTGTAACTGGCCATGATTGAGCGCAAGTCCATAGTAATTGACTTGACTGGCTTGCTTCTGGTTGATCATGTAAACATACTCTCGCAACAATCCATCCCATATCATATGATCAAATCGGTTGGCTGATGCGGCATTTGTGGTGATGCTTAGCAGCATGATCAGTAGTAATCGCTTAAACGCCATCAGAGTATTTCGCTGCTCATGAAATTTATCAGGTGCTTTACAAGTCTGGATAAAACGCACGCCCGATTCGATCAACATAATTGACGAGGTTGTTCTTGGTTAGTCCGTATTCTTTCAGCGGTGATTCGATGGGGCAGCCAGTGATGTTGATGAGCAACCCAAAAGCAGAGGCATCCAATGTGGTGGGCCGGTCGCCCAGGAAATAGGGTTTGTTGCCGAGACTTGCGGATAGCGCTTCGATATCCTGTTTGCCGAGTGCGAAGATTTCTTCAGCTTGATGTCTGCCGGTGCCATGGCCCAGAATCTGCAGTTTTATTTTGCGGCGCCAGCCACTGGCAACAATGTTTCGGATGATGGGCGGTAATCCGCCAAAAATCGCTTGTTTGTTGACTTGCCAATTTTCATCCGTGTATTGCCAGCGCGAATAGAGTGCAGCCCAAAATAAATGTTCTTCAAGTAATCGTTGCAGAGCAATCGATATGGCCAATTCTGCATCATTCAGCCCTTTATCCAGATCTTTATAAGCTGATTTGAGATATGTAACGATGAAACGTGAATCACCCAGGGCTTGGCTATTATCTTCAATGTAGGGCAGCTTACCCTTGGGCGCGCCTAAAGGCAGTGTTGTCCTGATCTCATATTCGATCTCTGCCATGCGCAAGTATGTTTCTATTTTGCAGCAGAAAGGACTTAAATTTGGAATGCCCCAGGTGCGTTTAAATTGGTAAAGTTTTAGCATGTCAGCGATCCTCATCATGATTGATATGGGCTAAAAATTGGCTTGTATAGTGCAAGTGACTTTACCGTATTAACTTGTTAAATGCAAGTGACTGTATTACAGTACACGCTATTCATTTATTTTTTGGGATGCATCGAATTATGACGGATGATCTGGATAAATCAACTTTTGAACGATCGTGCTGTCCGATTGCCTGCGCGCTGGATTATCTGGGAGATAAATGGACGTTGTTGATTATCCGGGATTTGCTTTTGGGTAAGAAACGCTATCAAGAGCTTATGGCTTCACCGAAGCGCATCGCCACAAATATACTGGCGGATAGACTGAAAAAGCTGGAAGCTTCCGGGCTCGTTATTCAACAAGCTTATCAACAGAAACCGGTACGTTACGAATATGTGCTGACAAAAAAGGGAGAGGATTTGCGGCCGGTACTGGAGGCGTTAGTTAAATGGGGAAAAGCGTATTTTCCTGGCGTCAGGTTTTTGAATCCCATGAATAAAGACTAAATAGTGCAGAAAACAGAACCCCTCGCTGCAAGCAGCGAGGGGTAGACCTGAAGAGATATTAAGTCTGTGACTCCGGTTTTTCTTCAGTATTCTGAGGTTGTGCTGCAGCAGCTCTGCTTTCCAGAGCTACGATACGGGATTCCAGTCTTGCCACCAATGCTTTGGTTTCTGGCGATTCAACCGGAGCTTGTGGGATAGCAGCACGGGTTTCCAGAACTTCCACGCGCGTTTGTAATTGCTCCGGCAAATTCTCTGTTTCAGGACCTGCAAGGTGTGTAAATTCCACGCTATCTTCATAAGGCTCGCGCGTGGTACCGGTTGCTTTGACGATGGCACCGGCAATCAGACCCCCGGTAATGGCAATGATAAGGGTAATCATGATGCCGTTGAATTGGGCAATTGCGATATCCGGCACAACGAAGATAGCACTGAGCCCACCTAATAATCCAGGCATGCCGTGCAAGTTATGCACGCCACAGGTATCAACAAGTTTGAGCCGCGATTCCAATACCGGCTGCAGGAAAACATAACCTAAAACAGAAACTGTGCCGGCCAGCAATCCAATGCCAAATGCTCCAGTTGAAGAAACAACATCGCATACGGAGCCGATTGCTACACCACCCGCCAATGCGGCATTCGCCATATCGACCATGGAGGTTTTTCCGTTGTGTAGTCTGGAACTGAGAAAGTAAGTGGCAATCGTTGCACCAGAAAGCGCCAGCAAAGTATTAACGACTGTTTGCGGCATATTTTCTAAGGGTACCAGTGCTGTGGCAAAACTTGGCCAGAATATCCAAAGCACCATGGATCCCAGCATGGCAAAGCGATCAGAGGTGTGATCCGATTCGATCGGCTTGCTGCGTTGGTAAGCTGTGGTGAGCACAATGGACATACTTAATCCAAAGTAAGCGCCAAATGCATGGATAACAATTGAACCGGCTGAATCTTTAAATCCAGTGGTATAGCCAATCGCATCATCGAGCACGAGCCATTCATTCAGCAGATAAAGCGGAACGACTAAAAGTGCCAGCAATGCGTATTGAAAAACACGCAGACGACCTAATACAGCACCCATAGCGATTAATGCCGTGGCGACTGATAACTCAGCAAATAGCAACGAATCCAGTGTGTGCGGTGATAATTGATGACCAAAGATGCCGTTCGCACGTAACAGGATGTAGAGCGGAAGTCCAACGGCGACGACGAGATAAGTGCCAGTTACAGCACCAAACCCATAGCGGCGGACAAATACCATGAGAAAACCGAAACCGACCAGAAGCATGGTCAGGATGTTGATAATGTAATTATACTTTGCAACTACTTGTGCTTCACTCACAACAGGTGCCGCTTCACTAGCACTGACCCAACTGCTGAAACCCAGGAGAAACAGACCCACTACGTTTAGTAGTGTCAAGCAAAAGCCTTTGTTCATATGATTCTTCCTTATTTTGGTTATTTGGGATATTTCTGGGGAAACACTGCTTGATGCCGGGTAAAACCTTTAGTTATCAATATTAATGCAGTAACTAATCAATACTTTCAATGGCGAGAACTTTGAATGCAAATCAGATCCCGGCTTTAAGTTTGAACTCTAATCACCATAAAAACAATAGGGTCTTAATGGATTATTGATTATTTTTGCGATGCGTTTTGAGTTCTTGCAGGAATAATCTGTGATAGAAAGCTTTGTTAAAGGGTGTGTGGCGGTATTGGTGATAGCGATTGTTCAGCCAGGAGGCTGACCGAGAATAGTGATCGTGGCGAGGGGGAAGCCAATCTGAGGGAAATTTCTCGATTATTCGAGGCGAGGAGTTGTTCTGTTTTTTGAAAATAATTAGAAAATATGACCAGAAAAGATTTTTAGAAGTAGCTTGCTCTATTCTCGCTCAGCTTCCTAACGGAAAATGCTTGGATGCATGCCAGCTTTTAAAGCCTGTATGGCTTCTTCAGTGGTGCTTACAATTTGCTGGTTGGGACAAAAGATATTTTTCGATAACTCTCTTTGTGCATAAAATTGCCGGACAAAATCGAGCTTTTGCCATTCCGATGCACGGGGTTGTGTCCAGGTTTTATCATCCCGGCCTAACGCATACAGCTTTCGTTCGCTGGTGGCGCAGCGGATACCTTCATAACTGACATTCGAAGCGCCTGCAGAGGATTTGATAACCAAGCTAAAGCGAATGACGCCATCTTCACCTACTTTAATGGAGGTTTTGTCAACGAAATATTGGTTAGTGGTGACAGCACCTGCATCGAATGCCATCAGGTTTTTCTCATCCGGGTAAGGAGGGATTTGTGCCAGTTGTTCAACCCAGGGTTTGTCGCTTTCAAATTCATCTTTGAATGCTGGCTTAGCGCAAGCAATCAAAAACAAGACACAGATCAGCGCAAATGTTCGTTTCATGCAACCGATAAATCATTTAATAGTGATTCGCGAATGCTGGCATCAACGATATCTATCGCTGCTTGGTAAGCTGGGTGATCAACGCCCATACTTAACACCGCGCCTTGCTGCATTGACCGGGTCATTTCAGGGCCGAGCTCAAAGCGCAGGAAATGAACAGAGGAAGTTTTTTCGCTGGTTTCCCGTTCCAGATCTTCATCGGCAATCGCATACACGGGTGCATGTCCGGCAATTTTGACCCATACCTTATCCTCGATGCCCACCATGGTCGCCAATTTTGCTGCACGTATTGTTGGATCAGGATATTCAATCATCATGGTGGCTTTCCAGTTATACCCGTCCGGAATTAATGGCATATAAGTTTCAAGTTCATGCAAGATCTCTTCTTCCTGAAAAATACGCTCTACGTGCAACATTTCCTGAATTTGATAACGAACGGTCAATTCATCTTCAAAGATCAGCGTAATGTTTTCTCCCAGGGCGATTTTTCGTGTTTTTTTATGTGCCATTACTTGCGCGCGGAAATCTTTACGTATTTTGGCGTAAGCTTCCAATGTCAGCAGGTTGTCACGGGTTATTGGCGTCATGTGTTTTTCACCGTATTGAGTGGTAGGGGTGACTGATGAATTGGATTCGGCCGACGGCTGAAGACCGGTATCAATGCCATAAGCCATATGCAATAAAGTGAGCGGGTGTAATTTTTGCGCTTTACTCTCGCCTATGCCTTGTTCGATATGCCTTCCGGCGATGGCGCAATCTGAACTGATGTAATCCGGATCTGATGCAGCCATTTGTTTAAAAACCGGCCGGCCAATTTTCATCGAGTCGGCAAAGTGTTCGCTTTTTACACCCCAGGTGCCATCATGGCCTGAGCAGCGTTCTACGACGTTGATTGTTGTATCGGGTATCAGTTGCAGAATATCGCGAGTCTTTTTACCGATGTTTTGCACGCGTTGATGGCAAGGGATATGGTAAGCCACATTTCCCAGCGGTTTCTTGAAATCCGTTTTGAGTAGGCTGTCTTGGTTTCTTAATGCCAGATATTCAAACGGATCAAACATGGCGGCAGCAACAGCTTGAACGGCTTCATCATCCGGAAATAGCAACGGCAATTCCTGTTTGTACATCAATGTACAGGAGGGCACGGCGGAGAGAATGGCATATCCCGCTTGGGCCAGTTTCAGTAAGTGGGGAATATTTTCATTTCTGAGTTTTTCCACTGCTTCCAGATCACCCAGTTCCAGTTTCGGCATGCCGCAACAGGCTTCTTTTTCCACCAGACAGGCTGGAATTTCATTATGTTCCAGTATTTTTAGTAAATCGTGGCCAATTCCCGGTTCGTTATAATTGATATAACAGGTGGCATAAATGGCGACTTTTCCGGGTGCGCGCGCGCTAGCTTTTACCGGGAAAGTATCGTTGGGTTTAGCGTTTGAGCGGAATTTATTGGCTGTATATTCAGGCAATTTTCTATCGGCATGAATCCCCAGCATGCTGTCCATTAACTTACGAGTAACCGGGGTTTTGTTAATGGTGTTTACAGTTTGAACTACCACGGGAATAGTGGCGAGTTTGCCCATCAAATCAGTGCTTGAGAGCAATTTGTCACGAAAACCGGCGCCCTTACTTTTATATTTGGCTGCTTTGGCGCGTAACATCAGATGTGGAAAATCAATATTCCACTCATGCGGCGGCACATAAGGACATTTAGTCATGAAGCACATATCGCAAAGATAGCAGCGATCGACCACTTCCCAGAACTGGTTTTTGTTGACGCTATCCAGTTCACCGGTAGCGCTTTCATCAATCAGATCAAACAAGCGCGGAAAAGCGGTGCAAAGATTGACGCAGCGGCGGCATCCCTGACAAATATCGAAAACGCGCTCCATTTCCTGATTCAGACTGGCCTCGTTATAAAAATCAGGATTTTTCCAGTCAATGGGATGACGTTTCGGGGCTTCGAGACTGCCTTCACGGGTAGACATAGACGAGTTTCAGCGAGTAGAAAAAATTTTTCGATCAGAGGGATGGGGTTTAGCCAACGAAATAATATTATGGATAAACCCCAGTGATTCCATACAATAAGCGATCGTGTCGTGTAACGAATTAATCGGCTAAGCTATCCAGTGCGCGCTGAAAGCGATTGGCATGAGAGCGTTCAGCCTTGGCCAGCGTTTCAAACCAGTCAGCGATTTCGTCAAAACCTTCATCACGTGCTGTTTTTGCCATGCCGGGATACATGTCGGTGTATTCATGCGTTTCACCTGCGATGGCTGTTTTTAGGTTGTCACGGGAAGCGCCGAAAGGCATGCCGGTAGCCGGATCACCACAGTTTTCCAGATACTCCAGATGGCCATGCGCGTGACCGGTTTCACCCTCAGCGGTAGACCGAAATACAGCGGCTACGTCATTTTGCCCTTCTACGTCGGCCTTGGCTGCAAAGTATAAATAGCGACGGTTAGCTTGAGATTCGCCGGCAAAAGCCGCCTTCAGGTTTCCTTCCGTTTTAGATCCTTTAAGTCCCATTATTTTCTCCTTTTTAGTTTAAAAAGTTTCTGTAGTTGATATAGGTGAAATAAATGTATTTACGTATCGCACAAAACTTAGATTAACTGAGAAACGCTGGCGTGAGGTGATGATTCTGCATCTTGCCAAAGTTTTCTTCAGTCTAATCAGAGCATGGCGAGTGCGTGAAAATACAAAATCCAATCCGTGCAAGGAGACTATCGAAGGGCTTGTGGATTGTCAACAGTCTAGGTGGAGAATGTAGAGAACAAATAAACGTTCAGGTTAGTAGCAAAAGATTCGCGATGTTTTATTAACTCATCTGATGGGTTGTATCGAGTTGATCGACGCTTGCTTCTCTTTGGCTGCATGGAAGGCGAGAATTCTAGTAAAATTGATTCTATTAGAAGGGAAGGCTATTTTTGTTACTCCAACTGAGTATTGGGTATTCTAATTTTTAATTAGACCTAACAACAACGTTTAACCACCAATTTTTTTAGTTTAATCACTGCGTCAATTCACTCAGTTTATGCCTTCACTACCTTATTGGCGCCTTTCTGGTTTTTATTTCTTTTATTTTTCGGTGATTGGCGCATTTGCACCGTATTGGAGCTTGTATTTGCAATCCCTTGGATTTAGTGCGCTGCAAATCGGTGTATTAATGTCATTGCTATTATTTACCCGGATTTTTTCGCCAGCGGCTTGGGGGTGGTTGGCCGATCATATGGGGAAGCGCGTTCGAGTTGTGCAGATTGCTGCTGCAAGTGGATTATTAAGTTTCTGCGGTTTTTTCTTGGGCGAATCGTTTGCCTGGGTATTTTTTGTTATGTTGGCAATGAGTTTTTTCTGGAGCGCCTCATTGCCGCTTATGGAGGCAATTACTTTGTCGCATTTGGGTGACCGCACCGATAAATATGGGCGTATTCGTTCCTGGGGCTCCGTCGGATTTGTTCTGGCGGTGGTCGGTATCGGTTATTTCTTGCAGAGCGTGGAAATTATCTGGTTACTTTGGATTATTCTAGGATTAAAGTTTGGTATTTTGATTTTTTCTTATCAAATTCCTGAGAAGGAAATCATCAACTATACCGCAGGACTGCATACGGTGCGGCAAATCTGCCTGCGCCCGGAAGTCATGGCTTTTTTGATCGCCAGTTTATTGATGTTGTTTGCGCATGGCGCGTACTATACATTTTTCTCGATCTATCTGGTTGAACATGGCTATGACAAAGGGTTTGTCGGATGGTTATGGGCTACTGGTGTGATCTGTGAAATCGGTATTTTTTTTATTATGCCGTGGCTGATGCGGCATTTTAGTTTAAAGCACATATTAATTTTTAGCTTTGCCTGCGCCATTTTGCGTTTTCTACTGATAGGGCAGGGGGTTGCTTGGCCGGTAATTATCGTCTTTGCACAAGTTTTACATGCTGCAACTTATGGCGCACATCATATTGCGGCCATGATGGTGATACATCAATTCTTTCGTGGCCGTCATCAAGCGAAAGGTCAAGCGATTTATACCAGCATTGCTTATGGACTGGGCGGTGCCTTGGGAGCAATATCTAGCGGTTATACCTGGGATTGGCTGGGAGCGGAGACTACTTTCTTTATCAGTGCTGCCGCGGCGTTAACCGGCATGATCTTGATCGCATGGAAAATGAAACCATTCAGTCATCAATAGATTGTGCTGCGTATAGTTTGTTGAATCAGTAAACTTTATGGGATAATTGCAGGCTAATTAAAAATTTTAAACTTGTATGATGCAAACGTTATACGACAAGCTGTGGAATCAACATGTGGTTCATACTGAATCGGCCGAGCCGGATAGTATGGCATTGATCTATATTGACCGCCATTTAGTGCATGAAGTGACCAGTCCGCAGGCATTTGAAAGTTTGAAGCTGGCCGGACGGAAACCTTGGCGTCTTGATTCTATCCTTGCAGTTGCAGATCATAATGTCCCAACGACTGATCGCAGTCATGGCATTCATGACCCCATTTCACGTTTGCAAGTCGATACATTGGATCAGAATTGCGATGAACTTGGGATTACCGAATTTAAAATGCAGGATTTGCGCCAAGGTATTGTGCACGTCATTGGCCCTGAACAAGGCGCAACATTGCCCGGTATGACGGTTGTTTGTGGCGATTCACATACCAGTACGCACGGTGCTTTTGGTTGCTTGGCACTCGGTATCGGCACTTCAGAGGTTGAACATGTATTAGCAACACAGTGTTTATTGATGAAAAAAGCCAAAGCCATGTGTATTTCCGTTGAAGGCAGATTGGGTCTGGGGGTTACCGCTAAGGATATCGCTTTAGCAATCATTGGCGAAATTGGTACTGCGGGCGGAACGGGTTATGCGATCGAATTTGCTGGTGACACAATTCGTGCGTTATCCATGGAAGGACGTATGACGCTGTGTAATATGGCGATTGAAGCGGGTGCGCGCGCTGGTATGGTGGCTGTTGATGATACAACGATTGATTACATTCAAGGACGGCCTTTCGCACCCAAAGGTGAGTTGTGGAATAAGGCAGTTACTTATTGGCGCGCGCTCCAAAGTGATGCCGATGCGGTTTTCGATCGGACAGTCGCATTAGATGCTGCACAAATCAAACCCCAGGTTACTTGGGGGACTTCTCCTGAAATGGTAACCACGATCGATGGCATGGTGCCGGATCCCTCTCTCATTACCGATGAAGTGAAGCGCCATGATATGCAACAAGCCTTGAATTATATGGGATTACATGCTAATACACCAATTCAGCAGATCACCCTCGACAAAATTTTTATTGGCTCTTGTACCAATTCACGCATTGAAGATCTGCGGTCAGCTGCACAAATTGTTAAAGGAAAACGTATTGCATCGACCATTAGGCAGGCGCTGGTTGTACCCGGTTCAGGGTTGGTCAAGAAACAGGCTGAACAAGAAGGATTGGATCGGATTTTTCTGGCGGCTGGGTTTGAGTGGCGCGAGCCCGGTTGTTCCATGTGTCTGGCAATGAATGATGATAGGCTGATTGCCGGTGAACGATGTGCTTCCACATCAAATAGAAATTTTGAAGGCAGGCAAGGACCTGGCGGCAGAACACATTTGGTCAGCCCGGCGATGGCTGCAGCAGCTGCCATCGCCGGTCATTTTGTTGATGTGCGTGAAATAGGTGAATAGTCAATAGAGCCTGTTTTGATAATGTGCTCGTGAAACACGGGTAAGATTTCGGATGCTACTGCATAATAAATGGAAAAATTTCATACTTTTACTGGCTTGGTGGCACCGCTGGACCGTGCTAATGTCGATACCGATGCGATCATCCCAAAACAATTTCTTAAATCGATCAAACGTTCTGGTTTTGGGAAAAATCTTTTGATGAATGGCGTTATCTGGATCATGGAGAGCCGGGTATGGATCCAGCGCAGCGTCATCCGAATCCGGAGTTCGTATTAAATCAACCGCGTTATCAGGCTGCAAAAATATTGCTGGCACGCGCAAATTTTGGTTGCGGATCGAGTCGCGAGCACGCGCCGTGGGCACTTCAGGATTATGGTTTTCGTGTCATCATCGCCCCGAGTTTTGCAGATATATTTTTTAACAATTGTTTCAAGATTGGTTTATTACCCATCATTCTTGATGCTGCAATACTGGATCGTTTGTTTAATGCAGTCAAATCAATTGAAGGATATAGTCTCACGGTAGATCTACAAAAACAAACAGTGGCTACGCCAGAAAATGAGGAATTTAGCTTTGCTGTCGATGTTTTTCGCAAGCACTGTCTGTTGAATGGATTGGATGAGATTGGATTGACGCTGCAGCAGGCAGAAAAAATCAAAAAATTTGAACAAAAACGGCGCGATGCTCAGCCCTGGCTGTTTATGTGAATGATATTGCTGAAAGTTAGATATGATGAAAATTGCTGTTTTAGCGGGTGACGGTATCGGACCAGAGATCGTAGCGCAAGCCGTGCGTGTGTTGAATGCTTTAAAAGCCGATGGCTTGGTGATTGAATTGGAATATGGATTGATCGGCGGTTGTGCTGTTGATGCAACCGGAAAACCATATCCGGAGGCAACGCATCATTTAGCCAGTCAAGCGGATGCGGTTCTGCTCGGTGCGGTAGGTGGCCCTCAATATGATACATTGCCGCGCCAACAACGTCCCGAACGCGGCTTGCTTGCTATCCGCAAAGAACTGAATTTATTCGCCAATCTACGGCCAGCGATACTTTATCCGGAGCTGGCCAATGCTTCCAGTTTGAAATATGACGTGGTTGCCGGACTCGATATCATGATCGTGCGCGAATTGACGGGAGATATCTATTTTGGTGAACCGCGCGGTATTGAGATCCGTGACGGGCAACGTGTCGGATTTAATACAATGATCTACAGCGAAGCAGAAATTCGGCGAATTGCTCGTGTGGCTTTTCAGACTGCCAGTAAGCGTAAGGGGAAATTGTGTTCGGTCGACAAAATGAATGTTCTGGAATGTACACAATTATGGCGTGACGTTGTTATCGAGGTATCCAAGGAATATCCGCAAGTGATACTTTCGCATATGTTGGTCGATAATGCCGCCATGCAATTGGTTCGTAACCCAAAACAGTTTGACGTGATTGTTACCGGGAACATGTTTGGCGATATATTGTCGGACGAAGCTTCAATGTTAACGGGGTCGATTGGCATGTTGCCTTCTGCTTCGCTGGATGAAAATAATAAAGGTTTGTACGAGCCGATTCATGGTTCAGCACCAGATATTGCCGGAAAGGATTTGGCTAATCCGCTTGCAACAATACTTTCAGTTGCCATGATGCTGCGTTATACATTTAATCAGGAAGAATCTGCGCTTCGAGTAGAAAATGCAGTTAAAAAGGTTTTGGCGCTAGGCTTCAGAACAAAAGATATTGATGAGCCTGGAATGAAATCTGTCGGTACTCAAGCCATGGGCGATGCCGTATTGTCATCGATGTGAAAAGGTTCAAGATAGCCAATTTATTTCAGGGATAGATTGAATTAAGGTGGAATTAGTGCATTAAATCATTTGTTACAGATTTATAAAGTAAGTTAATATTTATGCAGGTGTTTTTATATTGTTAACTAATTGTCAATTTTAGGATAAGAGATAAGCAATGAAACAAGTTGGTTTTGTTGGCTGGCGAGGAATGGTCGGCTCCGTATTAATGCAGAGAATGCGAGAAGAGGAAGATTTCTCGCTGATAGATCCTGTTTTTTTTACAACATCACAAAAAGGTGGTGCAGGTCCTGAAATTGGCAAGGAAATTCCATCCTTGAAAGATGCCTTTGATGTTAAACAACTCAGTGCAATGGATATCATTATTTCCTGTCAGGGTGGTGATTATACCAATCAGGTTGTCAAGCAGTTGCGACAATCCGGATGGCAAGGATATTGGATAGATGCAGCATCTGCGCTACGGATGGAAGATGACGCGGTCATCATACTGGATCCGGTCAATATGCCCGTGATCAAACAAGCGCTTCACGATGGTGTCAAAAACTATATTGGAGGTAACTGCACTGTAAGCTTGATGTTAATGGCAGTCGGCGGGCTCTTTGAAAAAAATATGGTGGAATGGATGAGTGCCATGACTTATCAGGCGGCATCGGGTGCAGGGGCGAAAAACATGCGTGAATTACTGCAACAGATGGGTGAAGCGCATAGGGTGGCAAAAGATTTGCTGGATAATCCTGCTTCAAACATACTTGATATAGACCGTGAGGTTGCAGGCACGTTGCGCGATAATAAATTTCCAACAGAAAATTTTGGTGTGCCATTGGCAGGTAGCTTGATTCCTTGGATTGATAAAGAGGTGGCCAATGGACAGAGTCGTGAAGAATGGAAAGGTCAGGCAGAAACCAATAAAATTCTCGGCAGAAGTAACCGGCAAATTCCTGTTGATGGAATCTGCGTGCGTATCGGCGCGATGCGATGCCATAGCCAGGCTTTGACGATCAAATTAAAACAAGATGTACCATTAGATGAAATAGAAGAAATTATCACTAACTCTAATGATTGGGTGCAGATTGTTCCCAATGAAAGAGAAGCAACAACTTCCAAATTAACACCTACGGCAGTAACAGGTTCTTTATCGATACCTGTAGGACGTTTGCGGAAACTGGCGATGGGTGGAGAATATTTATCTGTTTTTACAGTCGGCGATCAATTGCTCTGGGGTGCTGCCGAGCCGCTACGGAGAATGTTGCGTATACTGATTGAGCATTAAGTATGTTCATTGTTTCGTTCTCTTAAAGATTTTAGCTGATGATCGGTTTGTTTAAAATGAGTTAGCCTGCAATTTGAGGCATAATCGCAGCTTGCGTGATTACGCTACAATGCTAGCCTTTCGATATTTATTTTCAAAAAACCAGAGAGGGTACCTCGGTGTATAAAACATCTTTTAGAGTAAGCTTGTTTGTAATCATTCTGATGTTACCATGGGCTGTTGTTCAGGCAGCGGGGCTAGGTAAACTGACACTCAATTCAGCTTTGGGACAACCACTGAATGCTGAAATCGATATCGTTGTCACCAACAGTGATGAAGTGCAATCTCTAAAAGCCAGTGTTGCAACGCGGGAGGCATATACCCAAGCTGGTATCCATTATGAGCCTATCCTATCGTCTGTCAAAGCTTCGATAGAATCGAGGACCAATGGTAATCCATATATAAAGCTGACTTCGCCGCAAGCTGTTAATGATCCCTTCTTAATGATATTGATGGAGTTGAACTGGGCTTCAGGGCGAATATTGCGCGAATATACCGTTTTGCTTGACCCAGTTGAAGCGAATATACAGAATCTTGCCGCAGCGAATAGCAATCCTGCCCCGATAATTACTGCAACAAAATTAGAAGCTGAAAAATCTCCTGGCATAGAAAAAGATTATCGAGCGGCAAGTTCCTCGAAATCGAAGAATGGGTCTTCTGGCCAAACGAAAAATACCTATGGGCCAGTAAGCCGGGGAGATACCCTATCGTCAATTGCCCGCCAGGTTTTACCAGTTGGAGTCGATCTTAATCAGATGCTTGTGGCACTTTATCGTGCCAATCGTAGCGCCTTTATTGCCGACAACATGAATTTGCTCAGGACTGGTGTCGTTCTTAAGATACCCGAGAGAAGTGAAATAACAGTTATTGATACATCAACGGCAAAGGCCGAAATCAAAACGCAGATTGGGGATTGGCGTAATTATCAAGGAAAGTTAGCGACGATAAGCAAAGAATCGCCGGCATCTCACACAATCAGTCAATCGGATCAAGGTCAAATAACGGCCAGTATTGATAAAAAGCCATTTCAGTGTCTGAGACCCCTACAGAAGTGTTGAAACTATCGAGTGGCGCACAGTTGCTTGATAAAGATGGTCAGATTGCTGAGACCACTGTAGTTAGATCGTCTACGGATGATGGAAGAAGATGCTGTTGCACGAAATCTTGCTTTGCAGGAAGCCAATCAGCGTGTGGCGATGCTGGAAAAAAGCATAGAAAATTTGAAACAATTGTTGGAATTGAAAGATTCTGTATTAGCTCAGGCACAAATAAACGCGGAGCCTGTTTCCCCAACCGTTACAAAACCAGAAGTGCGTTCACCTCTGACGGTCGGTTCGTTAACTGAAAACGATCAAAAGCTGGAAATGGATTCCCCGCAACAGAAAGAAGTTCCAATAGTTCAACCAACCACTGAAGCAATTATTCAGAATACAATAGTTAGTCCACCGCAATTGCCTGAAACTGTGGATCGATCATTAACCGATCAAATATTCGACTATATCGAATATATTGGCGCCTCCTTGATTCTATTACTGCTACTCACTTTGCTGCTTTTTAAGCGACGTCGAGATCGATTAAAAGATGATGTGGAAGAAGATGATGTGAGGAAAGAAAAGTTTTCTACATCGATGCGATCAAGGATGGCTTCAATGGCTGCTGCACAGACTGCTACGCCTTATGCTGATTTGAATCAGTCTGCATTGAAGGAAGTGGAGGATGATTTAAGCTATGAGAACATCAATGCACATTCTGAAACTGAAGAGCAGAATGAAACATTTGATAAAGAGGACACATCTTTCGGAGAAGATGCTGAATACGTAGAGAAATATGACCAGGATTCAGCATCTGTTCCTGAGTCTCAGGTTGAAAATAAGGTAATACCGGATAATTTACATCAGCATGTTGATGCAGATTTAAAAGAACACTTTGAAGAAGATTATAGTCAATTTACTGACCCCTCAAAGAAAAATAGTCTGGCAGATCTCTCCAATGAAATTGATTTTGATTTGAGCGATGAAACCGATGATGGCAAAAAGAATTTAGCTCTGGATCAATCATTCTCAACAGATAGCTCTGTCGAAGAAGGTCCTAAATTCCCAGATGATTCCGAGAGTTTAAAAGAAGTCAATGTTTCCGATTATGCATTGGAGATTAATTTTGATGAATTAGAACAGCCTTTAGATACCTTAAATTCCAATGATAAGGTCTTGGTAAAGGATAAGGACGGAGTAAATTTTGATCTCACTAATTCAGATATCGATTTGACTGAAGAAGAATCTGCAATTGTACTTTCCAGGATAAATGATGATTCAGTTTCTTTTGACAGCAATGCAGAAAAATCCGGATTAATCGATGAGCCTTTGGAATTTGATCAATCTCAGGAGATTGCACCGGGCACGACGGAATCAGAGTCATTGTCTAAGCTGCCTGAGCTCGAATTAGCCGATATTGATTTGGATCTTGAAGACTCAAATCCGGTGGACGAGAAAGTTGAAAAGGCGGATTTAAGTGATACGGGTGAGGAATGGCAGGAAGTTGAAACCAAACTCGATTTGGCAAAAGCTTATCTGGAAATGGACGATAGCGAAGGTGCCAAAGAAATGCTTGAAGAAGTAATACGCGATGGTGATATAAAACAAAAGAAAGCTGCAAAGAAAATGCTGAAAAGCGTATAGCGATATTTATTGGCTACATAGCAATTTTTGACATTGATCAATTTGGCTTGGCGGTTTTTTCTTTGTGCGGATAATCCTTGTCTTAGAATATGACGGTAGCCGGTATTGCGGATGGCAAAGTCAATCGGAAGGTTGCTCTGTTCAGGATGCGCTTGAGACAGCCCTATCCAAGATAGCAAAAGAAGCAATTCGTGTAATTACCGCTGGACGCACGGATGCGGGAGTTCATGCACTTTATCAGGTAGTGCATTTTGATACGCTTGTTAAACGTCCTATCAGTGCATGGATACGTGGGGTGAATGCGTTATTGCCAGGGGATATAGCGATACTGTGGGCAGCCGAAGCATCAGAAAAATTTCATGCAAGATACAGTGCAATTGAGCGGCGTTACATTTATTTGCTATTAAATCATCATGTCAGGCCTGGTATTTGTAATAAGAAAATAGGATGGTACCATCAGCCGCTTGAGTTGGATAAAATGCAAGCTGCGGGTAACATCTTAATCGGTGAGCATGATTTTTCCTCTTTTCGATCGTCCGAATGCCAGGCAAGATCGCCTATTAGGAAAATTACACAATTGAACATCACCCGCTACGGCAATCTATTAATTTTTGATCTGCGCGCCAATGCGTTCCTGCAGCATATGGTAAGAAATATTATCGGTTGCCTTGTATATATTGGTAAAGGAAAGTATTCTGCTGAGTGGGTGTATGAATTGCTGGAAAGTCGCAATCGGGTATACGCCGCACCGACTTTTTCCCCTGCCGGGCTATATCTGGCAGGTGTGAAATATGATCACGACTGGCACATGCCAGAATTAGCTGAAGCGCCAATTATTCCAGGCATATCCATTCGTAAATAAGTACACAAGAAAGATTATTGATTAATATTATGTCAGTGCGCGTAAAAGTATGTGGAATTACCCGCTGTGAAGATGCAAAAGCGGCGGTTCAATTAGGTGTCGATGCGATTGGTTTTGTTTTCTGGCAGCACAGCGCACGTTATATTGACCCGGATTCGGCACATCGGATTGCAGCAAATATACCACCTTTTGTTTGTGCAGTCGGTGTATATGTTGATCCAGACGCCGCTTGGGTTGAAGAAACCAGTAAAATTGCCAAATTAAATCTGCTCCAATTTCATGGCGACGAAACACCGGAATTTTGTAATCAATTTTCGCAGCCTTATATTAAGGCAATTAGAGTCAAACAAGACACAGATTTGCTACAATACGCTGAGAGATTTAATACTGCAAAAGCATTACTGCTGGATACTTATGCTGTAGATATGCTTGGAGGTACGGGACATACTTTTGATTGGCAGCTTATCCCAGAATATCTGCCATTGCCGCTTATTCTTTCTGGTGGTTTAAATCCAAATAATGTGGCAATGGCAATAAAACAAACTCAGCCGTGGGCGGTTGATGTTTCAAGTGGCGTGGAAGCTTCAAAAGGTATTAAAGATGAGAAAAAAATTTTTGCTTTCATGCAAGGAGTTAAACAATTGTGAGTGCTTATGATCTCCCCAGTAAAAGCGGCCATTTTGGACCTTATGGAGGCATATTTGTTGCCGAAACGTTAATTTCGGCACTTGATGATTTACGCAAGCAGTATGAATTTTATCGTGACGATCCGGATTTTCAGGCAGAGTTTGCCTATGAATTAAAACATTATGTAGGACGTCCCAGTCCAATCTATCACGCGAAAAGATGGTCTGAACATTTGGGAGGTGCGCAGATACTTTTGAAACGTGAGGATTTGAATCATACCGGCGCGCATAAAATAAACAACACGATCGGACAAGCATTGCTAGCCCAGCGTATGGGGAAAAAGCGTGTTATTGCTGAGACGGGTGCTGGCCAGCATGGTGTGGCCAGTGCAACAGTGGCGGCGCGATATGGTATGGAATGCGTTGTTTATATGGGTTCTGAAGATGTTAAGCGTCAGGCTACCAATGTCTATCGCATGAAGCTCTTGGGTGCAACCGTGGTGCCGGTAGAATCGGGTTCTCGAACATTAAAAGATGCACTGAATGAGGCGATGCGTGACTGGGTTACCCATGTTGAGAACACTTTTTATATTATTGGCACTGTCGCCGGACCACACCCTTATCCGATGATGGTCAGAGATTTTCAGGCGATAATTGGGAAAGAATCCAAGGTGCAGATGCAAGAAGATTTCAATCGGCAACCAGATGCACTCATCGCCTGTGTCGGCGGGGGGTCAAATGCAATAGGATTATTCTATCCGTACATTGATGATGTTAATGTCCGGCTGATTGGCGTGGAAGCGGCGGGAAAAGGTATTGATACAAACCAGCATGCAGCGACCTTGTCAACGGGTAAACCCGGAGTATTGCATGGAAACCGTACCTATCTTATCCAGGATGAGAACGGTCAGATTATTGAAACACATTCTATTTCAGCTGGACTTGATTACCCTGGAGTTGGACCGGAACATGCCTGGCTTAAAGATTGCGGGCGTGCAGAATATGTTGCAATTACAGATGACGAAGCGCTAGAAGCATTTCATACACTCTGTCGTTATGAAGGGATTATGCCGGCACTGGAATCAAGCCATGCTCTGGCATATGCTGCCAAATATACGCCTACATTGTCGAAAGACAAATTGCTGCTGGTTAATCTGTCCGGCCGGGGTGACAAGGATATGGCAACGGTTGCGCAAATGTCTGGTTTAACGCTCTGATGGTCTGACGATAGGTTTTATATTGGTAATTTTCTGAGAAGAATTGAGAGCGAACTGATGCAGATCAACCTGGATAGTATTAAGAACTTAATAAATTTTTTTAGTGGGCAGAATGATACGAAGAAAATGAATCGTATCTCTGGAACATTCAGTACACTGAAAACCAAAAATCGGAAAGCTTTAATTCCATTTATAGCTGCAGGTGACCCCAATCCGGCAATCACAGTTCAATTAATGCATCAGTTAGTTCAATCGGGTGCTGATATCATAGAATTAGGCATACCTTTCTCAGATCCGATGGCTGATGGGCCTACGATACAGAGATCTTCAGAGCGTGCTTTAAAACAACATGTAAGCCTTAATAGTGTACTCGATATGGTAGCCGAATTCAGAAAAACGAATACGACTACGCCTGTTGTTTTGATGGGTTATGCAAATCCTATTGAAGCAATGGGTTATGAATTATTTGCTGCCAAAGCAAAAGATTGTGGTGTCGATGGTGTTCTAATCGTTGACTATCCTCCTGAAGAATCGGGTGAATGGGTGCAATGCCTGGATCAGCATGGGATTGATGCAATTTTTTTATTGTCTCCCACAACGCCCCAGGAACGTATTCAGCAAGTGGCAAAAATGGCAAAAGGCTATATTTATTATGTTTCGTTAAAGGGTGTAACCGGAGCATCACACCTTGATCTCCAAAATGTGAGCCTCGTGTTGAAACGATTGCGTCAATATATCTCGCTGCCGATTGGTGTTGGATTCGGTATTCGTGATGGAGAAACAGCTAGAGCAGTAGCCGATCTAGCAGATGCTGTGGTAGTCGGTAGTCGGATTATAGAAGAAATTGAGAAGTCATCTGGTGCGGAGCTGCTAAATAATGTTGGAGATTTGTTAAGCACGTTACGCAGAGCCATAGATGAAAATTGAAGCAATACCCTACTTACAGTTTAGGAAACGACACTTATGAGTTGGTTTCAGAATATTATTCCACCAAAAATTAAAAGAAAAGAAACCGGCGAAAAGAAAATTGTTCCAGAAGGTTTGTGGAGTAAATGTAGTACCTGTGAAGCCGTTTTATATTACACAGATTAGGCTAAGAATCTGAATGTTTGTCCTAAATGCGATTATCATAATCGTATTTCTGCAAGAAATCGTCTTGATTTGTTGCTTGATCCCGAGGGTCGGAATGAGATTGGTGCTGAGGTGATTGCCACAGATGCGCTTAAATTCAAAGATAGTAAACGCTATGTAGATCGACTATCACAAGCAAAGGAAAGTACTGATGAAGATGATTCGTTGGTCGTAATGCAGGGAACCATCAAGTCCATCCCGCTAGTCGTTGCGGTATTTGAATTCGGGTTTATGGGTGGCTCGATGGGTTCTGTTGTCGGTGAGCGTTTTGTACGTGGTGTTAAAACTTGTATCAATCAACATTTGCCCTTGGTGTGTTTCAGTGCCAGTGGTGGTGCACGCATGCAGGAGGGCTTGTTTTCACTGATGCAAATGGCTAAAACAACCGCTGCCCTGACACGATTAAGCCATAACAAATTACCTTTTATATCAGTCTTGACAGATCCAACCATGGGCGGCGTTTCTGCAAGTTTCGCCTTTATTGGTGATGTGGTCATTGCCGAACCCGGTGCACTCATCGGGTTTGCTGGCCCACGCGTCATTGAGCAGACGGTTCGTCAAACACTGCCAGAAGGCTTTCAACGCGCTGAATTTCTATTGCAGCATGGTGCGATTGACATGATTGTGGATCGAAGACAAATGCGCGATAAAATTGTCAATCTTTGTACGCAACTAATGCGCATGCCGATACCTGTATCCTAATTCAGTGGCAGCTCTGTTACTACCACACACTTCACTTTTTTAGAAAAATAATGATTCGTAGTATATGAATGCGCCAAGCCGGGAACCTGATTCACTTGCGGACTGGTTAACCTATCTTGAAGTGCTTCATCCCAAAACCATCGAAATGGGATTGGATCGTGTGAATCAGGTTAAGCTGGAACTTGGATTGTTGCCAAAAATCCCAATTATATTGGTTGGCGGGACTAATGGGAAAGGTTCTGTGTGTGCGATGCTTGAATCGATTTTGTGTTGTGCTGGCTATAAAGTAGGTTGCTATACTTCGCCCCATTTACTTCAATATAATGAGCGTATTCGTATCGACAAAAAAGAGATAGGTGATGAAAGACTTTGCTACGCATTTAAGCAAATAAATGCCGCAAGGAGAAGTTGTCAGACGTCTTTAACTTTTTTTGAATTTGGCACGTTGGCCGCGATGTATTTGTTTATTCAAGACCATGTTGATGTGGCAATTTTGGAAGTTGGTCTGGGAGGACGTCTTGATGCTGTTAATATGTTTGATGCGGATTGTTCGATTTTAACCAGCATTGATTTGGATCATATGGAATACCTTGGGGATACAAGGGAAAAGATAGGATTTGAGAAAGCCGCGATTTTTAGAAAAAACAAACCGGCTGTCTGTGCGGAAATTGATTTGCCAGGTTCCGTCAATCTTCAAGTTGAGAATATTGGTGCAAATTTTTTTCATTTTGAAAAAGCATTTGGTTTTTCAAAGAAAAATACGCAATGGGATTTCTGGGGACCAAAGGGTTGGCGATATTCTCTGCCTTTGCCAGCTTTGCGCGGTGAGAAACAGCTGCAAAACGCGAGTACTTGTTTGGCTGCACTAGATACGTTAAATGAATTGTTACCTGTCAGTATGAATGACGTACGTCAGGGGTTAACTGAGGCTGCCATACCGGGAAGATTTCAAGTTGTTTTAACCCAACCAATGATAATCCTGGATGTGGCACATAATCCAAGTGCTGCTTCTGTTTTGTCTCAAAATTTGGCTGCGACAAAACCGGTTGGATATACCTATGCAGTATTTGCTATGCTGCAGGATAAAGACATCTATGGAGTTATTCAGAAATTAAAAAATGATATTGATTTCTGGCTGGTACCATCAATTTATAATCCTCGCGCTGCTACTGCAGATTATTTAATCAATGAGATACATGAAGCGGGTATTTCAAATGATAAAAAGGTCATTCATAAGTTTCCAGATTGTGTGACAGCTTTTGTTTTTGCCTGTGAACAGGCGACTAAAAATGATAGAATCTGCATATTTGGATCTTTCTATACGGTGGGTGACGTGTTGCGTTATTTAAACACGCTTCAAAGCAAGTAATAATTGGATATTTCAAATGACTAAAAATATCAGTGAAGAAGAATTATTACTACGAAAACGTGCGAGAAGACGCTTGGTTGGCGCTATCGTTCTGGTTCTTATTTCTGTGGTTGTGTTACCGATTATTTTCGATGAACCAAAATCAGAGAATGAGAAACATGAAATTGCTATTAATTTGCCAGTACCCAGCAAAACCAACAAGAATGGTTTTGTACCCAAAGCAGAATCAGTCGCCCAAGAATCTACTGATGTAGTAGATGCATCCCCAGAATTACAGAGTAAACCTAATGTTAGTCCGCAGAACATTGAGGAAATCATCGAAGTATCAGACGAACAGAAACGCATTCCGATCCCAGGAATTAAACCGAAAATTGATAAACATCCGGTTGAAGTAAAAAGCACGAATGTAACAAATATTGCAGCTATAACTGCCGCGCCTGCAACTGCAACTGCAGATACGACGAAGGGATTTGTTGTGCAGTTCGGTGCATTCTCAGATCAATTGAAAGCAAGGCAGCAACAAGCAAATTTGGAATCAAATGGATTTAAGGCTTATACTGAAACGCTTAAAATTGATAACAATGAAGTAACTCGTGTACGTATAGGTCCTTTTATGACCCGAAGCGCCGCTGAGAATGAATTAAGGAAGTTAAAAAAGATTGGACTGGATGGAGTAGTGGCTCCAAGATGATTGCGAAGTTTGGTGAGGATATAAGAGTCTGTCGGATCTGAGCGATCGTAGCCGTATCATGTGGGATAGCGTGAGGGGATTATTACGGTATCGAGGTGTAAACGAGATTATGTGGTAGAGAATCGTGGAAATATAAATTTTTATGCCCACTGATATTGTAGATTAGTCTCAAGTCAGGCAGACACTTGTGTATTATATTTCTAGCTAACTCTAATTTATATTGCTCAATAAGATGAACTGTATCAAATTTAACCGATGACTGTTTTTGATTATGTCGTATCCAATATTTTTCTTGTATCGATAGTTCTAAGTATTATTCGAGGATTTGTTCATGAAGCATTATCTGTTGCTGGCTGGATAGTTGCTTTTATAGTTGCTAGCGCGTATGCATCATTTTTTGAGGAATTTTTGCCTGCTGAAATAACTGGTGAGACACTCCGTATTTCTATTGCATTTGTTTTAGCATTTCTTTCAGTATTGCTTATTACAGCCCTGGCAACAATGTTGTTGTCCGTTTTAATTAAAGGTATAGGTTTAGGATTTATTGATCGATTGCTTGGTTCTGTATTCGGCTTTATCAGAGCACTTGTTATTGTAATGTTACTGGTTCTGATCGCTGGGTTAACAACGATTCCTAACCAAGTATTTTGGCAGCAGGCTGTTTTCAGCCGCCCGCTGGAAGCGATTGCAATACAAATTTTACCTTGGTTGCCAAATGATCTGTCAAAGCGTATTAGCTACGAAAAAAAAAAGATCTTAATATGATTAATTATCACTAAAATTTATTACGCTTGCACTTGTATGATTTTTTTTCCATTTGGCAAATATTTTTTATCTATATCTTTAAGATGATTAGAGCAAATCTCACGGAGTATTTCTATGTGTGGAATTCTCGGTATTGTTGCAAAATCACCAGCTAATCAATTGCTTTATGATGGTTTATTAATGCTGCAGCATCGTGGACAAGATGCAAGCGGTATAGTTACCGCCCAAGGCAATAAATTTCATATGCACAAAGGCCTTGGTTTGGTGCGTGATGTATTTCGTACCAGGGATATGCGAGCATTAGCTGGTAATATTGGTATTGGCCATGTGCGCTATCCTACAGCCGGATCTGCCAATTCTTCAGCTGAAGCACAGCCTTTTTATGTCAATTCACCTTTTGGTATTGTATTGAGCCATAATGGTAATCTGACAAATGCGGAGGAACTTACACAGGAATTGTTTAGGTCCGACTTAAGGCATGTAAACACTAACTCGGATACTGAAGTCCTCCTGAATGTTCTCGCACACGAATTACAGGAAAGCACCCGTAATTGCCAACTTGATCCTGCCACAATCTTTGCTGCTGTATCTGGTGTACATAAACGTTGCAGAGGTGCGTATGCTGTTGTGGCAATGATTGCTGGCTACGGGTTGTTAGCTTTTCGCGATCCTTATGGAATACGCCCTTTAGTTTTTGCTACGGTAGAGAGTGAAAGCGGGTTTGAATATCTGATTGCTTCAGAAAGCGTTGCTCTCGATACACTGGGCTTTAAACTGATACGCGATGTGGCGCCAGGAGAAGCTATTTTTATTGATGAAGCTGGAAATTTTTACAATAAACAATGTGCAACCAATTATTCGCTGAATCCTTGTATTTTTGAATATGTATACCTAGCCCGGCCTGATTCTGTAATTGATGGTATTTCGGTCTACGAAACACGATTGAACATGGGCGAGCATCTCGCTGAGAAAATTAGAAAATCAATGCATCATCTGGATATTGATGTGGTAATTCCGATACCTGATTCAAGTCGGCCAAGTGCTCTGCAACTCGCCAATCGATTGGGCGTTAATTTTCGAGAAGGTTTTGTTAAGAATCGTTATGTCGGTCGTACCTTTATCATGCCAGGCCAACAACAGAGGCGTAAATCAGTACGTCAGAAACTGAATGCAATGAGTATAGAATTCCGTGGCAAAAATGTTTTATTGGTTGATGATTCAATTGTACGCGGTACTACAAGTCGCGAGATAGTACAGATGGCACGTGAGGCTGGAGCACATAAAATTTATTTTGCTTCTGCGGCTCCCCCAGTGAGATATCCCAATGTGTACGGCATAGATATGCCCACACGTCAAGAATTAATTGCAACCAATCGTAGTACGGAGGAAATTTGCAATGAAATTGGCGCTGATTATCTGATTTATCAAGATCTGGAGGCACTAAGTCGCGCTGTCTCGAAAATATCACCTACTTTAAAAAATTTTGAGACTTCATGCTTTGATGGAAACTATATAACAGGTGATGTAACGACAGAATATTTACGCGCCATTGAGTTGCAACGAAATTCCACGCAACCTTTTTTGCAAAACAGATCCAATACGCAGCTTGATTTAAGTCTGGTTTTTTCTGATTAGCATTTTCAGTGAACGCTGAAAAAGTTATACACTTTTTTAAGCTTATATAAATAAGATCAATAGTGGTGAATACTAAAATATTTCCAGATTGTTAAAATTCTTACGTTTTTGCTTGAGGTTCTATATACATGTCTGATCATTTACAGCCAGAGACACTTGCACTACATACCGGTATTCATCGTAGTCAGTTTAATGAACATTCTGAGGCAATGTATTTAACATCAAGTTTTGTCTTTGATAGCGCCGCTCAGGCAGCTGCGCGTTTTTCCGGGAGTGAGCCCGGGAATATTTATTCCCGGTTTACCAATCCAACTGTAACCGCATTTGAAGAGCGGCTTGCGGTACTGGAAGGTGCAGAAACATGTATTGCAACTTCTTCCGGTATGTCAGCAATACTTGCGTGTGTAATGGGACTACTTTCTGCCGGCGATCATATCGTTGCATCGCGCAGTTTATTTGGCGCAACTGTCAATTTATTCAATAACATATTGAAACGATTCAATATTGATACTACGTTTGTATCAGCTACGGATGTTAATTCATGGGAAACCGCAATACAACCCAACACCAAACTTTTCTTTCTGGAAACACCGTCTAATCCATTAACAGAAATTTCGGATATCACTGAATTATCGAAAATCGCGAGAAAGTCTGGTATTTGGCTGGTTGTTGATAATTGTTTTTGTACGCCAATTCTGCAGAAACCGCTCGAGCTGGGAGCTGATATTGTCATACATTCTGCAACCAAGTATTTGGATGGGCAAGGTAGAGTATTGGGCGGTGCCGTGTTAGGTAATCGGGAATTGCTAATGGATGGCGGTATATATGGGTTCTTGCGTACAGCTGGACCGACACTCAGTGCATTCAATGCCTGGGTAATACTGAAAGGCTTGGAAACACTCAAAATCCGTGTGGAAGCACATTCTGAGAATGCACTGAGAATAGCTCAGTGGCTTGAATCCAAACCTAATGTGACACGTGTATTTTATCCTGGCTTAATGTCTCATCCGCAATATGAATTGGCAAAACTTCAACAGAATTCAGGTGGCGGTATTGTTACATTTGAAGTGAAAGGAGGAAAAGAGGCAGCCTGGCGTGTTATTGATTCGACACGTCTGATATCGATTACTGCTAATCTGGGCGATGCCAAGAGCACACTGACACATCCCGCAACTACAACCCATGCTCGTATTAGCCAAGATGCCCGGGATGCTGCTGGTATATCCGATGGACTGTTGCGAATCGCAGTGGGGTTAGAAGCGGTGCAGGATCTTCAGGACGATCTGGTACGAGGGTTGTTGTAAAAAGTGCGATTGTAAGTGCATGTTTAACTTACACCAAAAAATACTTTCTGCTACTTGTCAGCGATTAAATTACTTCAGCTTTCTGAATGATGATATCTTCGAGAGGGACATTCTGGTGGCCAGCAGAATCTCCGGTTTTAACTTTCTTGATTTTATCAACAACATCCTGACCTTCAACCACTTTTCCAAATACGCAGTAACCATAGCCTTGTGATGATGGGGATTTATAATTTAAGAATCCATTGTTGGCCACATTAATAAAAAATTGCGCGGTTGCAGAATGCACGTCAGCACTACGTGCCATCGCTATGGTATAAGTATCATTTTTGAGTCCGTTAGCAGCCTCGTTTTGAATGGGCGCTAGCGTATTTTTTTGTTTCATTCCGGGCTCAAATCCGCCACCCTGGATCATAAAATCATCAATGACACGATGGAATAATGTGTTGTCATAAAATCCGCTGGTTACGTAATTTAGAAAGTTCTGAACAGTTTCAGGTGCTTTCTCACTATCCAGTTCAAGTTTTATAATACCAAAATTTGTTTGTAATCTGACCATATCAGTCCTTTGTGGATTTATGATTCCTGTTATTGAGGGTTCTGTTTCTCAGAAACAGGAAGTTTAATGATTTCTTCGATGATTACACTGTTTTTAGGTACATCACCTGGAAAAGGTCCGCCCGGTCCAGTTGGTGTGGACGCAATCTTATTTACAATTTCCATGCCAGTGATTACTTTGCCAAATACAGCATACCCATAACCGCTTTGACTGGATGCTTTAAAATTAAGGAATCCGTTATTCGCGACATTGATAAAAAATTGCGCAGAAGCAGAATGCGGATCCGATGTACGTGCCATTGCTATTGTTCCAATTTCATTCTTTAAACCATTGGCAGCCTCATTCTGAATCGGTGGTCTGGTCGGTTTCTGTTTGAAAGCAGTATCGAATCCGCCACCTTGGATCATAAAGCCGGATATCACGCGGTGAAATACCGTATTTTTATAAAAACCTTCCTCAACATATTCAAGAAAATTCTCTACTGTTTTTGGTGCTTTGTCTGGATAAAGCTCGAGTATGATATTTCCAATATTCGTTTTCATTTCAACTCTTACGTCTGTGGCATTTACACCCAGGCTTATCGAGATTAAAAACAGCAAAATAAAAATCTGGTAGAGTCGCATAGGTTTCCTATTTGTTATAAACGAGGGTAAGAGTTTCATATTTACAATATGCTATACTCATTGGCTATTTATTTCTGATTTTATCATCAAGAACATCCAGAATTCTATCAAGAAGATAGTTAGCTCTACAATTTATTTGTTGGCCTTATGCTTAAAATTTATAACTCAATTGCTAGGGAAAAACAAGATTTTGTTCCTATCATACCTGGAAAAGTAAAAATATATGTTTGCGGGATGACCGTTTATGATTACTGTCATTTGGGGCATGCGAGGGTTCTGGTTGTTTTTGACACGGTTGTCCGCTGGTTTAAGGCGAACGATTTCAATGTCAGCTATGTACGGAATATTACTGATATAGACGACAAGATTATCAAACGCGCGCAAGATAACAATGAGTCAATTGAAATGCTGACCCAGCGTTTTATTCAGGCCATGAATGAGGATTCTTTGGCGCTGGGTGTTTTACCACCTACCTACGAGCCGCGTGCAACGAGTTATGTTGAAACATGATCGGTATGATTGGCACCTTTGTTGAAAAGAATCTTGCCTATCGGGCAAGTAATGGTGATGTTTATTATTCTGTACACAATTTTCCAAATTACGGAAAACTATCTGGTAAGTCTCTGAGTGATCTGCGTGCAGGTGAGCGCGTAGAAATCGATTCTAATAAAAAAGACCCATTAGATTTTGTGCTGTGGAAATCGGCAAAGCCGGGAGAACCTTTTTGGGAGTCTCCCTGGGGAAGAGGACGTCCAGGCTGGCACATTGAGTGCTCGGCTATGAGTGAGCAACTATTGGGCGTTCATTTTGATATTCATGGGGGGGGGCAGGATTTGCAATTTCCGCACCATGAAAATGAAATTGCCCAAAGCGAAGGAGCGCATGAACATTCATTTGTTAATTACTGGATGCATAATGGGTTCGTACGTGTTGATAATGAAAAAATGTCAAAATCTTTAGGTAATTTTTTTACGGTTCGTGAAATACTGCAACATTATCAACCTGAAGTGATACGTTTCTTTATTTTACGTGCACAATACCGCAGCCCATTAAATTATTCTGATCAGCATCTTAAAGATACAAAACTTGCACTTGATCGTTTGTATATTGCACTTAAGGAAGTTAAGCCGGTTGATACAAAGATTATCGATTGGAGTAATTTTCATGCGCAGAAATTTAAAGTTGCAATGGATGATGACTTTAATACACCGGAAGCAATCGCAGTATTGTTTGAGCTTGCCAGTGATATCAATAAAACGGGCTCAAAAGAGAATGCGGGATTACTAAAAGGACTGGGTAATTTATTAGGTTTGTTGCAACAGAATCCGCAGGATTATTTACAAAATGAAGTTGTTACCAATGAATCGAATTCTTTAACTCAAGATGAAATTGGACAGTTGATTCAGCAACGGATAAGCGCACGCAAAGAAGGCCGGTATTCCGATGCCGATGCAATCCGTAAAAATCTTCTGGAAAAAGGCATCATTCTTGAGGACAATCCACAGGGTACAACCTGGCGGCGCTCATAAAAATTCGTAATTCAAGCGATCTATATTTTCCATAGATACAGTGTAGACTTTGAAAAATCATCGAGTTTGATACTTTTATAAGGTGTAATGCCAGGGATCATAAAAGTGTTGCTGATGAGCAGGCTGCCTGGCCGCATTTCCTTATTTACCTTGTGCCAAAGCGGTTCCATAGGAACTGGCGATAGATACGCATAGATGACATCATACTTTGAAAAATCATATTCCCAGAAATCACCCCAAAATACTTTATAGGAGGAAGCGCAAAATATACTTCTTAATTTACTGATCAGGAATGGTAAAGGTGCTGATTCAATACCGTGGAATATGCCATTTCTGCGGCTACTTGCCAGATTCTTCACTAAGCCGCCGCAACCGCTCCCCAGATCAACAAAAGAGAATTGTTCTTGTTCAGGTAATAATGTTTCAAGCGCATGATTTGCACATTTGCTTGAAAGATAAAGCGGTACTTGAGTTTTGTAAGTTTTTCCATAAATTAATAATAAACAGAGAAAAAATACCAGAAACCAGGTTGAAGAAATATTTAACGCCAGTGTGGTGATAGCCAGAGGAATGAATGCCAGATGAATCAAAATCCACCATGCCGGCATTCTCGTGTAATAACTGATTAATCCAGCCAATAATCCCTGCACCAGGCTCCATTCGAATAAGCTCAATGCGATCGCAGATTGCGATACTATTAAAAAACAAATCAATAATAAGGTTATTATCTGAATAAGCAGAGCGATAACGACCGGGTGTTGAAGTTTTAGCATTTAGGTTGATGGTTATTTATAAGCCCTGTTTTCTGGGTTCTGCAATAATTCTTTATTGGGTTCATCCTGCATATCAATGTCAAGTGTGTGCTTATCCATAGTAATGGATTTCTCTGCTCTTTCGTTCATAACAACGATGCTGATCCGGCGATTGATGGGGTTAAGCGGGGAATTCTTGTCAAATAGTACTGCAGAAGACAATCCAATGACTTGTAGTACCTTGTTCGTATCCATTCCGCCAACAATCAGTTCTCGTCGTGAAGCATTAGCACGGTCAGCCGATAACTCCCAGTTACTATAGCCCTTGTCGCCAGATGGAAATGGTTTCCCATCTGTATGACCGGATAGACTGATTTTGTTTTCGACTTCATTGAGCATTTTAGCAATTTCGCGCAGAATGGTTTTCGTATAAGGCTGCAATTCGGCTTTTCCAAGCGCAAACATGGGGCGATTTTGTTCGTCGACAATTTGGATTCTTAAGCCATCCGATGTAATATCCAGTAAAAGCTGATTTGCAAACTTCTTTAATGATGGATTGGCTTCAATTGCTTCTTCTATTTTTTTCTTGAGTCCTTCCAGTTTGATTAATTCAGCACGTTCCTTAATAATTTTCTGAGCTTTTTGGTTGGCTGGGTCATCTATAATAATCTCACCTTTTTTAACTTGACCATGTTGACGCGTAAGATCAGTTCCGCCCCCTTTGATTACGCTGTTACTATCTCCGATGGTTGATCCACCAGTCAAAGCAATTTTCAGCGGTGTTTTAAAATATTCCGAGATGCCCTCCAACTGACTTTGGGTCGAAGATCCCAATAGCCACATTAATAAAAAGAATGCCATCATGGCGGTTACAAAATCAGCATATGCAATTTTCCAGGCGCCGCCATGGTGGCCGCCTGCTACCTTCTTAATCCGCTTGATGACTATCGGTCGCTGTGAAAGATCATCGGCCATAACTATTCTCGCAATTCAAATGGGATATTATTTTGGAATAATTACTTTGCTTTGCTCTGTTTGACATGTTCTTCCAATTCAAGGAAAGATGGCCTTTCGGTTGTGAATAAGACTTTCCGTCCAAATTCAACAGCAAGGACCGGGGAATAGCCATTTAAATTGGCCAGAAGTGTGATTTTTATACACTCGAACATTTTGCTGGATTCATGCAGATTATGTTCAAGTTTGCCGGCAAGCGGACTGACAAATCCGTAAGCCAGTAAGATTCCCAGAAATGTTCCCACCAAAGCCGCAGCAATCAAAATGCCCAGTTCTGTGGGTGGGAGATGAACCGATTCCATGGTATGCACTACCCCCATCACGGCAGCCACAATACCAAAAGCAGGCAATCCATCACCAAGTTTAGCTACCACATGTATTGGTACTTCACCTTCCTGGTGATGTGTCTCTAACTCGCTATCCATTAGGTTCTCGATTTCCAGAGAGTTAAGATTTCCACCAACCATTAATCTCAAATAGTCTGTGATAAATTCTGTAATATGGTGATCAGCCAGAATATCAGGATATTTTGTAAAAATAGGGCTACTGGCAGGGTCGTCCACGTCTCCTTCAATGGACATTAATCCTTCTTTACGAATTTTCCCGAGTATTTCGTAGAGCAGTGTCATTAAATCCATATAGAGTGCTTTGGTATATTTAGAGCCTTTAAAAACAGTGGGTAGAGCTTTTAAAGTGGCCTTGATGGCTTTATTAGAGTTGCCAACTACGAACGCACCCACAGCAGCACCGCCGATCATGAGCAGCTCAACAGGTTGCCATAAAGAGGCAAGATGGCCACCAGCTAGTGCAAAACCGCCAAATACAGAAATGATAATGATGATATAACCAACTGAAACGAGCATTGCGGTGACTCCTTAGAATGTAATTATGCAATCTATCGACGGCAGATTCTGTAGTGATAAGTTAGCACATTGCTAGAATATTCATTTCTGGAGATAAGGTTAATTTTCCCTGTATTTTCTTGATTTTTATTTATCCCAGATATTCCTATTGGGCGGTGCGAAGCACCTGCACGAACCCTGCCGGCCGCTTTCCGGCATCTTGCCGTCCGTTCTCCTCACCAATAGCCCTGCTATTGCCTCGTCAAGCGGACGAAACTGCTCGGAAATCGACTCGGAGTATTGCGTGCTCTTATGAAAAATCAGGGTTTATTTCAAGCTGTCAGAGAATGGGATTTTTATGGTATTGCTTAATTTCTTCTTGCTGTTGTAGCTCCCACATGTGCGCGTAAGCGCCGTTGGATGCCAGTAGTTGCGGATGGGAGCCACGTTCAATGATGCGGCCATGATCCATCACCAGAATCTGGTCTGCATCGGCGATGGTGGAAAGCCGGTGGGCAATGGTTAATGTGGTGCGGTTTTTTGCGATGCGTTTTAATTCAGCTTGTATGCGTTTCTCGGATTTTGAATCCAGTGCCGATGTGGCTTCATCAAAAATCAGGATTTCCGGATTTTTCAGAATGGTGCGGGCGATTGCCACGCGTTGTTTCTCACCGCCGGATAGCTTCAAACCGCGCTCACCGACGATCGTTGCATATTTTTCCGGCAGGCTTTCAATAAATTCATCAATATGCGCTGATCGGGCTGCCGCGTAAACCTCTTCCTGCGTTGCATCCGGTCGCCCATATGCGATGTTGTAATAAATGCTGTCGTTGAATAACACCGTGTCTTGCGGGACGATACCCATGGATGCCCGCAGACTTTGCTGGGTGACATCCCGGATATCCTGCTTATTGATGAGAATGCAGCCCGATTGCACGTCATAGAAACGAAACAGCAAGCGCGCGAGTGTGGATTTCCCCGAGCCGCTGTGGCCTACAACCGCAATATTTTGACCAGCTGGAATATCAAAGCTGACATCAAACAGTATCTGACGATTGGATTCATAACTAAAATTGACATGGCTAAAGCGGATGGCTGGATTTTGCGCATTGAGTATTTGAGCATCCGGTTTATCCTGAATTTCCTTATTTTCATCCAATAGCGTGAACATGCGCTCCATATCAGCCAAAGAATGCTTGATTTCACGATAAACAAAACCCAGAAAATGCAATGGCATGTAAAGTTGCAACATGAAGGCATTGATCAGTACTAGGTCACCTAAGGTCATGCTGCCTTTGACGACTTTATCGGCGGCCAGAATCATTAACAGCGTGACACCCACGGCGATGATGGCGCTTTGTCCGGCATTCAATGTTGCCAGTGAAGTCTGGTTACGGACAGCGGCTTTTTCCCATGATTGCAGATGCTCATCGTAACGGCGCGCTTCCCAGGCTTCATTGCCAAAATATTTTACCGTTTCGTAATTTAGCAAACTGTCTATTGCCTGGGTATTGGCTTTGGAATCCATGTTGTTCATGGTGCGGCGAAAAATCATGCGCCATTCGGTAACGACCAGCGTTAAGGTAATATAGGCTAACAGGGTCAAGAGAATGATGATGGAAAACCAGATGTCGTACTTGCTGATTAATATGGCGAGCACTAGGCTGATTTCAAGCATGGTAGGCAGGATATTGAACAGCATAAAATTTAGCAGGAATGAAATGCCGCGCGTGCCACGCTCAATATCGCGCGAGACCCTCCGGTTTGTCGTTCCAGGTGAAAACGCAAAGATAGTGTATGCAAACGCATGAATACTTTATTTGCAATCCGGCGAATTGCTCGTTGCGTTACTTTGGCGAAGATTGCGTCACGCAATTCTCCAAATAAGGTGCTACATAGGCGCAAGATGCCATAACTAACCAATAAAAAACTGGCAGGATCAGCATGGCGCGTGGTTGATCTAAGGCATCGACAATTTCCTTTAAAACCAGGGGCACCGAAACATTGGCGAGTTTAGCCAATACCAATAGACTAAGTGCCAGGACAACCCTGACTTTAAATTCCCATAAATAGGGCAGCAGGGCGGCGATCGTTTTCAAATTGTTGCGTGTGGCTGCAGGTTTCTCAAGACGAGTGGGGCGCATCGGGATCGATTAAAAGACGTAAATTAAAGTAATAAATAACTGATCGAACATCCCAACAAAGCAGCTACGCCCAACCAACACCAGAGCAACATGAGTTTTCCGGGGCGATGCTCGTCCGGTACGCTTTTATTAAACATCGCCTGCATGTTCAGTATTGCCAAAATGGGCGCCGCTACAAAAGCAATCACGGTGGCAATTTTTACCATCTCCCGCATGGACGTCATATAAAAGAACAGTATTAATAGTGTTCCAGTGATGATGATGAGTAACCAGATTAAATAAATTTTCTCGTTATTGCGATGTTGGATGCGTTGCGGAAACAGCAACTCAAACGCGATGCTGATCGTGCGGGAAACCATCCAGCACGGTGAGTGTGGTGCTAAACATGGTTGTCAGTGCTGCAATGGCAACAATCGGATAAGCCCATCCACCCAAGGCGCGTTCGTACATATTCATCAATTGACCAGCGAATGCCGCACCTCCGGCTGCAAAAGTTTCGCCGTTACCATACATGACGAGTGCACCGAGTAACAGAAAACAGACGGCTAAGAACGCAGTGCCAATGTAACCTACTCTGAAATCGAACAATGCCTCCTTCATGCTGGTTTTCTTGCCATCGCTCTCATTCTTGCTTTCTGACCAGATGGAATGCCATACGGAAATATCCAACGGTGCGGGCATCCAGCCAAGGAATGTTGCTAAAAATACTAAGTGTGCTGTATCAGAAAATGAAAAATGAACCGTCGCAGATTCATAATGACCCGGATTATCGAATAGCAGCATGATGACAGCTGCAACGGAGGTGATCGTAAGAACCAGGATAATGACCTTCATCAATTTATCCAGCAATACGTAGTGACCGCCCACCAGTAGAGTGAAAGAAATTAGCAGTAGCGCACTGCTGATGATGAATGCAACCATTTGCGGATCGTATCCGCCAAGACCTTCCAGTCCAAAAATATTAGTGACCAGACCGGCAGTGACTACGGTTATGGCCGCCTGAATGATAAACATGGTGGCTATGGACATGAGTAAATAAATCCATACTGCCCATTTTCCCAGCCGCTTGTAGCCGTGCAATATGTTATGCCCGGTTGCTGCGGTATAACGCGGCCCAAATTCAAAGAATGGGTATTTGATCAAATGAATAATAATGATGGCAATAATCAGATCAAACCCAAACATTCCACCAGCCTGCGTGGATTGCACCAGATGCGATACGCCGACTGCGGCCCCTGCATACAATAATCCAGGACCCAGGCGTGAGAGAAAGTGATTAAAAAGTTTGTTGAGTGACATGATTCTTATTTCATAGCAATATCGAATTTTTATTTAACTGGCTTGTGTTTTTTTCACATGATCACGGTAATTTTTTCTTGCCCTCTTGAGTTCCTGAGGCAACGGCGGTAAGGTAACACAACTAATGACATTATGCCTCTGTGCTGTTTTATTGGAAGTAAGCACAATGGTCATCACACTGGAATTTTGGAATGCTCTGCTGGATCAACTATGGAAATTACCTGCTTTCGAGATCCTGAAGTTAGCCGGGAAGCGCGTCACTTGCCGGCAAATACTTATAATCTGGCAATCACCCTATTAGCACGCTGCCCCACCAGGCACTTATTTGTTCCCATTCGCAGTATGCAGTATATGGCGATTATTGATCATGAAGAGTTTGTGTTTATCGATGGGGAACGTAAATGCTGGATAGATATTGCGTGGCGGAATTTGAAGCCACAAACCCGGAATGCGCTGGATCAACCGGTAGCCTACGAAGCCGTTTATTACCGTGAGAACATGTCAGCCATCATGTCACGCTTACAAAGTGAGTTTCCGGCCGCCATGCAGGCGCTGGTTAACAAAACAAAGCTGGGCGGTCCAGCTCGTATTATCCATTTCCCAGCAAAAAATTAATCATCATCCTGCAACTCGGCATCCCAACCCTTTCCCTTCGCGCTCGCGATAGCTTGTGCGTATAACCGGCTATGCCGAGCGCGTAGCTCATCCGGCAGACGGCTGGGTAAATGCGCATAGGGCTCCCAGGCGCTGTGAACTTTTTCATACAGAGATTGCATTTGTGCGCCGCTCCAGCCCGCGCAAGTTTCTGTTTCGGGAAGAATGCCGAACACCCAGGCATCGCGTACGATGCGACCCAGATGCGTTAATCCTTCATTCTGATCCTGATCGATACCAACATAAAATTGTTCTGTCATCGCGTTAATCTCATAAAAATTTGTATATTTTTGTTAAACAATCCTGGCCGTAAAAGCCAGATTAGTTTTTCCTGTGGGTGGATTCGGATTTTGCATTGAAGCGATCCAATATGTAGTGGGTCATGCTCTTGGCGAGCTCTTCCTCGCCAAAGAATACAGTACCTATCTTGTCTTTGCGTAATAACTTTGTTTCATCTTCGCTACGGGTACGTAGCACAATTTCAATTTCTGGATTCAGGGTGCGTGCGGTATCAATCATCTGGCGAACATTCAACGGGTCGGATGTTGCGACGACCAGCATGGCGGCATCCGTGATATGCGCTTGTATCAGTACTGAAGGTTCGGTGGCATCACCGGATACTGCGTTTTTACCTTGTTTGCGAAGATCCTGTACAAGCTCACGGTTTTGCTCTGCGATGATATAAGGGATATCCTTTTCACTCAGAGCGTTAGCAATGCGCTGACCGACGTGGCCATATCCCACGATAACAACCTGCCCCTGAAGAAATTTACGTTCTGTGCTCATGGGTAGCTCAGCGAATGGATCATCGCGATTTTCATATTTGCGTGCTACTGCAGAGTATTTCAATATCCAGTTCCTAATAGGTACGACTGCAGCAAAGGCAATCGGATTAAAAGCAATTGAGATTAAAGCGCCAGCAAGCACCAGACTCATTCCCTCGGCAGGCATCAATCCAAGTGATAGCCCCAATCCCGCCAGAATAAAAGAAAACTCACCAATCTGTCCTAGACTGGCAGCGACTGTCAATGCGGTATTGAGTGGATAACGAAGCATTAGAACCAGCAGCATGGCCGCCATAGATTTGCCAACAATAATAATGGCTACTACAGCTAAGACATGCATAGGTTCATTGATTAGAATGGTGGGATCAAACAGCATGCCAACAGAAACAAAAACAACACTGCAAAAGCATCACGTAATGGCAGTGATTCTTCGGCGGCACGATGACTAAATTCGGACTCACGCATGACCATGCCCGCGAAAAAAGCACCGAGTGCAAACGACACATTAAACAGCGCTGCAGCACCATAAGCAATGCAAATCGCGAAAGCAACGACAGAAAGAGTAAATAATTCACGCGAGCCTGTGCGCGCGACTTGCCACAACAACCAAGGTAATACACGATGACCGACCACCAGCATCAAAGCAATAAAAGCTGAAACCAGTAACAATGTATGTCCGACGGTGAGCCAGAGAGAGCTTGTTGCACTCTCGGTTCCGTTGGATCCCCCCAGCATGGTGGCAAACGAAGGTAAAAGCACAAGAATCAATACGGTTACAAGATCTTCAACAATAAGCCAGCCAACGGCAATCTGACCGTTCATGGTTTCCAGAAGACCACGTGATTCAAGCGCTTTAAGCAAAACAACCGTGCTGGCACAAGATAATGACAAACCCAGAACTAACCCCGCACCTAAACTCCAACCCCAGGAGTCAGCCAGAGCCATACCTAAAATGGTAGCAACGGCCATTTGAACAATTGCGCCAGGCAAAGCGATACGTTTTACTGCAAGCAGATCATTGAGTGAAAAATGCAATCCAACACCAAACATCAATAACATGACACCGATTTCTGATAATTGAGAAGCAATGCCAATGTCTGCGACAAATCCAGGTGTGGCGGGGCCAATAGCAATCCCGGCGAGCAGATAGCCTACCAATGCCGGTGTTTTAAGCCATTCCGCAATAAAGCCAAAGATTAAAGCCAGGCCAAAGCCGGCTGCAATCGTAGTAATCAGTTCAATGTTATGTTCCATTCGAATTCCAGTATTTTTGCCTCATAGGCGTATTGGCCGGTTTGTTTGGTTCGCTTTATTAGGATTACTGGGTACTTTTATGCGCATCAGCTTCAATTTCGGTACTGGGAGCGCTATCAGATACAGCAGGTGTGTTTAAAAATTTCTCGAACTCAACGCGCTCTTCTTCAATGGCATCCAGAATCTGGCGTTTAAACTCATCGCGTGAGAATGCTTCCTCGAGCATCAGAAGAAGCTTCTCAACGGTCAATCCAATGGTGATTCCCCCAATAATACCACCGATGGCTGCGCCGATGGCCGTACCGATGCCGGGAATGAATGAACCCAGCGCCGCCCCGGTAGCAGCGCCAGCCGCCGCCCCGCCTAAAGCACTGACCGCTTTGCCGGCAGTTACTTTAATCAAGGCTTGGGCGCCGAGCTTGATAATCCCCTTTCCTGCCACCTTGGCAGTGATCTTTCCGGCGATTGCACCAGTGATGGCACCCGCGGTACCAATGCCGCCGGAGATCAGCATGCGATTTTCAAGATTGACGATGACGCTGTGTGCAGGCGGTTCTTTAAGCGCATTCAGTGAAGCGTGTCTGACTACTTCCAGTTGTGAATTATCAGCGGGTTCAACACGATTCTCCGCCAGAATCTGCTCAACTTTCTGTAAATGCTCGGCGCGTAATTGCTGATTATTTTTCAGGACTTCTTCAATGGATTGCTGTACAGGACCAAATGCATTGCCTTTCATCAGATAATTTTGCAGTTTTTCAGCCATCCAGTTTTCCAGGACACCGGTGGCCAATGCAATAATACGTTCATATTCCCCCGGCAGGCTGTAATACCAATCCAGATACTCGTCCACATTGTCGGCCATTTTCTGAAACCCAGTACCGGTGGTTTCGCGCAATTTGTCCAGCGATGCTTCCAGCTTGCTGAAGCTGTCGAGATAAGCCTGCTCAATTTGCGCGGCTGTTCCGGGTTTGTAGTAATCATCGCCGATCATTTCCACGGTTTGAATCACAGTTTGTTTTGATGCCTGTATTTCTTTGATGGTTTCCGGATTGGAACGCAGCCAAGCATCGACGTACACCGTCGAAGGCACGTAAATAAAGAATATAAAGAAGGTGGCAAATGCCGATGTGAGCGCCCAGGCCCATGGCGAGACCGCAGGCGGCTGATCGGTATCCTGGATGGGTGAAAATACGCGACGGTGCTCAGATAATGGAATCATAAAGCTGGAAATCCCGAGCGCCACATTATAAAAAAACAGCAAGCTACCCAGAAAAAAGCATCCCAGATAAAGCACATCACTGAATGAATGCAGACTACCTAATGCATAACGCTTCATTCCTTCAATAAAACCCAACAACCGGCTGGTTTCAAGAATCAAAATACTATTGGTCGTCCCATCCAGCTTTTGACTTTCCATCGCGACAGCTTCCGCCAATGAGGCATATTGACGGCTTGCATCGGTGTGGTTTACAAACACAACAAAAAACACGGCCATCGCCAGCGCAGTCACCCAACGCGACCAGGCTAAGGATTTATGCACGGCGATATAAGGCTTGTATTCACGCGCAGCAATCGGGAAGAAAGTGGCATAAATGACGGCAAATACCGGAATAGCGGCAAAGAAGAGCATCCATTCCTGCTTGTCAGCCGAGCCGAGATAAGATAACAGCAAAAATGCAAATACAATTGACCACAACAACCACCCAATATATGCCAGAATCCGGCGGGTAAAGAGCCAATGCAGAATGCCCAGTTTCTTGAATTGGCTGGAAAGATAAATTCTTTCAATTGTTACTGCATAAATCGCAGCAAAGTAAATGGGTATTCCAAACAGGAATGTTACCAGCAAGGCAAACCACAACTGATTATCCGGAATCTGCCGCCCAAAATAGTAAGCAAACCCCAGCCAGCTTGCAGAAAATGCTAAATAGCCGAGCGTTCTTGCGAAACTAAAGTTTTTGAGTGCCGAAAACACAACAATGATTCCTTCATGATCAACAACTGAGGATAAACACGAGCTGCAGCAGGCCGGAAAATTAACTAAAGGACACCTCTAAAAATCCAAATTTCGTCACAACACTTTGTTGCTCACAAAGAATGTTTCCTTCATACATATCAGTTATATGCTGAGTCACCATTTTTTGCTCGTGCCTCGTGTTGTTTAGAACTTTGAATTTTTAGAGGCGCCTTAAAGTAGCTGGCTATAGTAGACTTGATCTGGCTGGGGGCTGTCAAGATAATTACAATAATCTGATATTCACAATAACCCATATTAAAATGCCTTCTTTCAGGTTATAATAATATGATAGGACTACATGAAATTTAATCATAAGATATTGTTGGTAAAGAATAAGTTTCTATCGCCCGGGTGGTGAAATAGGTAGACACAAGGGACTTAAAATCCCTCGGGCTTAAACCGCCCATGCCGGTTCGATTCCGGCCCCGGGCACCAATAAAGAATTTCAGTTAGTCTCATGCCGTATCAAATCCATTGTAATTATTAAGATTTTGAAAAATTGATTGTATCAAGAGATAGCATAGTATCTTTTGACATACCGTCAATTTAACGGTATTTTTGACGGTACTTTCTGATACCGTCATGCGAGATACCGTCAAATGCTCACCGATACCGCGATAAGAAACGCTAAACCACGAGATAAATTTTATAAAGTAAGTGACAGTGGCGGGCTGTATTTACTGGTGAAATCCACTGGCAGATATTGGCGCATGGATTATAGATTCGTGGGCAAGCGTAAAACTTTTTGGCCATCGGTGTTTATCCAGCAGTTTCATTGGTTGCTGCGAGAAAGAAACGCGATGAAGCACGTGAATTGCTCGCAAAAGATATTGATCCCTCGTTGACCAAAGCCATCAACAAGCAAATCGTGCGCACTGCGGCAGAAAATACTTTCAAGGCGGTAGCGCTAGAATGGCACGCAAAAACCAGCAAGACTTGGGCAGAAACAACAGCGACCAATATTAAGCGTTATCTGGAAAAAGATATCTTCCCTTGGCTGGGAAACCGTGTCATAAAAGATATTGCAGCACCGGAATTATTGGCGGTATTGCGCAAAATAGAAAGCCGTGGCGCACATGAAAAGGCGCAACGTTGCCGTGAATATGCCGGGCGGGTATTTCGCTATGCCATCGCCACTGGACGCGCTGAACGTGATCCAAGCGGCGATTTGAGAGGTGCATTGACACCAGTCAAGGTAAAACACCATGCCAGCATTACCGATCCCAAAGCCATAGGTGCATTACTGCGTTCAATTAGGGGGTTTGGCGGTTCATACATTACCCAGTGTGCATTACAGCTCGCACCGTTGGTTTTTGTGCGCCCCGGTGAATTGCGCCATGCCGAATGGGCAGAAATTGACTTTTATAAACCGGAATGGCGCATACCCGGCCAGAAAATGAAAATGAAAGAGCCGCATATTATCCCGCTCTCAGCCCAAGCAGTTGAAATACTCCAATCCATCCATCCATTAACCGGCGATGGTCAATATATTTTTCCCAGTATACGCAGTGGTGCCCGGCCAATGTCTGAAAATACCATCAATGCAGCATTGCGGCGCATGGGTTATGAAAAAGATGAAATGACCGGGCACGGTTTCCGCAGCATGGCCAGCACACTGTTACATGAACACGGCTGGCCGCATGAAGCGATAGAGCGGCAATTAGCCCATGCAGAACGTAACAAAGTAGTCGCAGCGTATAACTACGCTGAACACTTGCCCAAACGCAAAGAAATGATGCACTGGTGGGCGGATTATCTGGATGAATTGGCAGCCGGTGCCAAAGTAGTCAATTTTCAAAAGACTTGATTGAGTTTAACTGCGCCTAGCTCGACGGAGCGAGCACCAGGAACCCTTACCCTTGGCACGGTTTCTGGTTTAGGGGTGCATAGGGACACGACATGAATGAAAGATTATGAGAAGTACGGTATTCCTGATAATGCTTGGTTGGAATATGACGGGCCGCCTGATTTTGCAATAATCTATGAAGATAACGGGATAGATGATCCATTTATTACGCCGTTGGAGTTTTCCCTTGTCCCGGGTGATATTCGGCTTTGGAGCTGTATTAATTATTGGACAGCACTAGAGGCTGCGTTATTAATTGCCGGTGTGGCACCGGATGACACCGAACTTTACGCAGTTTCTCAGCAGTGTGTTCCTGATGAAGGTTATGGAAATAAGATAAGTTCATGGAAATACGCACCTATTTTTCATCTTGCAAAGTCTCTTTTGTTTTTATTTGAGCGCTCCGATCTGGCACCTAAAGCTTCACCAATGGCTTGGGTAAAATATTTCTTGGATGAAATACAAGGAAAGGCCTTTGGTAAAGGGTATGAACCTGATCGTATTAATTTTGCCGAAGAATGGTATGAATATCTTAGTGTTAAAGTCAGTGAGACCGATCAAAAGAAGAGTATAGAATTTAGTACTTGGAATAATCCAAGTCGTAGAGAACAACAATTTGATGTGATTCTGGCAGTTATTGTGGCATTAAATTTTGATCCAAACCAGATTCCTGATGGTGGAAAATCCAAGATTAAGAATATTTGTTTGAAGGAGGGTTAAAAAATAAAATTTCGCCAAAATTTCCCAAAAAATGGAAAAGGAGGGAATGGCGGAAGGGGTGGATGGGGGGGAGGGGAAAGAAGAGCCCGGTTGCGGGGCACCCCCGGGGGGGGGGGAAAGGGGGAAAAAACCCTGGTCCCGGGCGGCCGGGGGGGGGGCCGGCCGGCGCGGGGCCCCGGGCGGCCCGGGGCCCCGGGGGGGGGGGGGCCCCCGGGCCACCGTGAAAGGCCGGGAGGGGGGGCCGGGAGGTTCCATCCCGGCAGGGGGCGGCGTCGAAATTAAAAGGACGGCGGGAGTTAACCCAGCCCTTCCCCCCCCGCCGGGCCCCCCCCCCCCCCCCCCCCCCCCCTACGCCCCCTAGACCACGCTTATTTACTGATGCCGGTTTTAATCATGCTTGGAAGGCAGGTATATCAGCCGGGTATTTCAGACTAACTAATTACGAAAAGTTTCTCCAAGCAATATATCAAAAGGTGAGCAGTAAAAAATGCCCACCTGCCTACATTGACCGCCTACTCTGGGTAAGCAATAAACTTCATAGCACCTAAAATCGACTCAAGAGGTGACATGATGTTTAGTAGCAAATCTCAAGAAATCCCCGAAGCTTTAAAAAACTTCGATCAACTCCCTAATGCCGCCAATGTAAGACAGCCAGTCGTTCAAGCGTTGTATGCTTGTTCTGCTGCCAGCGTGTGGCGCGGTGTCAATTCCGGGCGCATTCCTAAACCGCGTAAATTGTCGCCGCGTACCACTTGCTGGAATGTCGGAGAATTGCGCGCAGCTTTAGCAACGAATGGAAATCAGGGGGCATAACATGGACAAAAAATACCGCTCCATAAATAAGCGGCTTTTAAAGATATCAACCAGCAGCTTACAGGCGATGACGCAAAACAACAATGCGCCAGGTTATTGCGAGCATTACGTTTATTCAGCAGCAATACTTCTGAAGAAAGTCGCGGATTGGGGGTTTATCACCCTTCCGCACAAATATTGCAGTTACGCAAAAAAGGCTTTTGCATTGACACACTTTGGTAAGTCATCTAAGCGGAAAATAGCGATAAACACAGTGTCGATTGCTATGTATTGCGCCCTGGGGTGAGTCATGAATAGCGAATTACGGCTGGAACGCCTTGAAATGCTGCTAGTGCGTTTTTCTCATCTTGGAATAGGCGCTGATGTGGTTTCACTCGGCTTGATTGAACTGTGGTCGCTTTACTGCTATTTATCCCAGCTTGGGAATAGTTAGACGATGGCAGCAAGCCATTTACTACGGTTGGGTAAGGTAAAAGGCAAAAATAGCGTTCTGAATGCTTTGAAACACAATAAGCGTACACTACAGGCTGAACGTGGCGCGGGTGCGAATATTGATCCAACCAGAACGCCATTGAATTACTCATTGACTGGATCGGATAGTGCAGAAACAATTGATCGTCATGCAAAAGTATTGATGGTGCAGGCTGGTATAGATCAACCACGTGCCAATCAGGTGATGGCAGTTGAAGTGATCTTCAGTCTGCCGATCGATCGACACCAGCAAGACACCCGGCCATTCTTTAAGAATTGTCTGGAATGGGTTAAGCAGCATATTCCAGGTGTGATGCTATCGTTTGATGTGCATCTGGATGAAAGCGCACCTCATGCCCATGCACTGATTCTGCCCTTGGTGGATGGCACTATGCAAGGCAACAAGATCATGGGTGGCAAAGGTAATCTAATGCGTTTGATCAATATTTTTCATGCAGAAGTGGCACGTCATTATGGCTTGAGCAGAAACGAGACTAAACGACTCACCAGCAAAGCCAAGGAATCACTTAAAAGACAGGTTTTGGCTAGATTGTTAAACGATCCGGTGATGCGATCCATAATCTGGCCATGTGTGCGTGATGCAATTCACAACGACCCGGTACCCTATGCCCAATTATTAGGCATTGAACACAAGCGACAGCCAGCATATACCGGAAGATCATTCGTGCAGATCATGACTTCCAAAGGCAAAGGAAAAGAGATAAACACTATATAGCCTTTCAATCCTGAAAAACATCAAACACTATCCTGTGTATAGCGTTTCATTTCCAAACTACTTAACGGGATATTAAATCAGAGATCAATGCAGCTTGGCATAATCTATAAAGCAGAAATGAGTAAGGACCAAAGTAGAGTGTTTAACCTGGATTCGGGAACTTGCTACCTGTCGCAATGAACATTCGGGAATTATCGCCAGATAGTGAAGTAATAATCGCAGGTGATAACGATCCACCAACAAAAGAATACCGAGGACATTGGCAAAACCAAGGCGCGTGGGCAGCGAACAAGGAATAGTAGTCACCGTCAAAAATCAGCCCGGTAACATTGGTAACGTGTTTTCAGAACTTTCCACCGCAGAAAATAATTTTGACGACATGGTTGAGTTCTGATGAATGTTATTCACCAAATCAAAGAAGCTGGATTCACGCTTGAATTATTGCCTAATGATAAGCTAGGCGTGAGGCCCAGCAAGCTTACACAGCAACAGCGCGATTATTTAACGGTCAATAAATCTGTGATAGTTCAGCAGTTGCAGATTAAGAAATGATTCGGGCGTGGCTTCATAAGATAGGTGAGCCAGAAGAAGATCATTGTCTGGTGATTGATAAATGCAAGCGTGACCATGAAGCATTGATCTATTTTCTAAAATGGGCTGGCAAAGATGAAGAATAATCCAATCACAAAGTTGACTCACACCTCATTATCCACAACAGTTGGCGCTTTTATGGCTGTGCGACGTCTCACACCCTTTGGGTATGGTTTCTTGTTACGCGAACCAGCTGGCCGACCAATATTTGAAACTGGCAAGGATGCACCAAGAAAATCAGACCAGTGAATTATCCAGCGGCCATTGATATATTCAGCGTCATTATCAAGAAATCCTGCCCTGCACCAGTTCGTGATTGTTTGTTGTGTTACGCCACGTATTTTGGCTAGTTGTAAGGCTGTAATTAACATTATTATCCTTGGTTTTTGGCGCAATGCTAGGATTACCTAAGTTCATATAAACAAAGTAGAAAAAATAATATCACTATTTTCATGTATGAAAAAAATATTTGCATAGAAAAAAGGCACACGAAAATCTTTTTCTGGTCTCCATACTTCGTGATGCGTGACCCGATGAGCTCAGTATTTGACAGTACATCTGAGAATTGGCATTGTAGCGAGCAGAAGCGCTCTGTAGCATTGCATAGCTAAACAATTATCATATCCAAAATAATAGAACTACTGGAATAAACAGGGATTGAACTATGCTCACCGGCGAAATTCGCAGCCAAGTTGACAGTATCTGGAACGCCTTCTGGTCAGGTGGTATTTCCAATCCGTTGGAGGTAATGGAGCAAATCACCTATCTGTTGTTCCTGCGCAGGCTGGATGACCTTCACACCCTCGAAGAAAACAAATCCACTCGCCTAAACAAACCGATGGAACGGCGTATCTTCCCGGAAGGTAAAGATGCGCGAGGACGGGATTATATCGACCTGCGCTGGTCACGTTTCAAGAATCTCGCCCCATCTGAAATGTTTATTGTCGTTGGCGAACACGTTTTCCCATTCCTGCGCACCATGGGCGGCGATGGCTCCACCTACGCTCATCATATGAAGGATGCGCGTTTCACCATTCCCACACCGGCACTACTGGCTAAGGTAGTGGATTTGCTCGACCATGTGCCAATGGAAGACCGCGATACCAAGGGGGACCTCTACGAATACATGCTGAGCAAGATTGCCAGCGCCGGACAGAACGGGCAGTTCCGCACACCGCGCCATATTATTCGGCTCATGGTGGAGTTGACTGAACCCAACGCTAAGGATGTCATCTGTGATCCCGCCAGCGGTACCTGTGGCTTTCTAGTGGCTGCTGGGGAATACCTGCGCGAGAAGCACCCGGAAATACTGCGTGATACCCAATCCCGTGAACATTTCCACCACGGCATGTTCCACGGTTACGACTTCGACAATACTATGCTACGCATTGGCAGCATGAACATGACTTTGCATGGTGTCGATAACCCGGACATTCGTTATAAAGATTCACTGGCACAAGATCATGCCGGTGACGAAGACAAATACTCGCTCGTCCTTGCCAATCCACCCTTTGCCGGGTCGCTGGATTATGAGAATACCGCCAAAGACCTGCTGGCTATTGTCAAGACCAAGAAAACCGAGCTGCTGTTCCTTGCCTTGTTCCTGCGCCTGCTCAAGCCCGGTGGCCGGGCAGCGGTTATCGTGCCGGACGGAGTGCTGTTCGGCTCCTCCAATGCACATAAGGAACTGCGCCGGATGATAGTTGAGGAGCACAAGCTGGATGCGATCATTTCTTTGCCTTCGGGTGCCTTCAAACCATATGCCGGGGTATCCACTGCCATCCTGATATTCACCAAGACCAATTCCGGTGGCACGGATAACGTGTGGTTCTACGATATGCACGCTGATGGTTGGAGCCTCGACGACAAGCGCCAGCCGCTACTGCCGGAGGACAAATTGGGTGTCACACCTGCCCAAGCCCTCACCGAAGCCGAGCACGCAAAGAACAACCTGCCGGATGTGCTGGCTCGCTGGCAACAGCGGGAAGGTACGGAACTGCAACGCCCCCCCACCGCCCAGAGCTTCTGTGTGCCGAAGGCTGACATATCCACCAATGGCTACGACCTCTCCATCAATCGCTACAAGGAAGTGGTGCATAAAATGGTGGAACATCTGCCGCCCAAGGAGATTCTGGCCAATTTAGCCAAGCTGGAAGCAGAGATTCAGGCGGGGATGAAAAAGCTTGAGGAGATGCTTTAGCCATGACCAAATGGCGTAAAGTCAAATTTGGAGAGATATTTGACATCTCCTCCAGCAAAGAGTCCTCCAAGAAGACTGGAAAACATCTGGGGTCCCGTTCTATCGCGCTCGGGAAATAGTGAAGTTGGCAAAAGAAGGCGCGGTCGAGAATGAGCTTTTTATATCAGAAGAACTCTTCGACTCTTTCAAGAGCAAATATGGAGTCCCTAAACCCGGCGATTTGATGATCTCCGCAGTAGGTACTCTCGGCGCGTGCTATGTCGTGCAACCTACAGATCCTTTTACTACAAAGACGCCAGTGTGTTGAGGTTTAGCCCTAAGCAGGAGGTTTGTTCAAAATTCATTAAGCACGCTTTTCGCACGCCTGAAATATTGGACCAAATTCATGCCGGATCGGGATCAACAGTTGGTACCTACACAATCAACAGAGCGATATCAACTCGGATAGGGCTTCCCCTCCTTCCCGAACAAATCCGCATCGCCGCCATTCTTGACCAAGCCGATGCCCTCCGAGCCAAGCGTCGAGAATCCTTGGCGCAACTGGATAACCTCACGCAGTCGATTTTCATTGAGATGTTTGGTGATCCAGTTACTAATTCGATGGGATGGGGAGGTAAAAAAATTAAAGGAAATATCAAAAAGCATTGTAAGTAGGCACCGCCCAGGGGCCAAGTTTATGTTAGTGATGGGATTGTTTTTTTTAGAACAAAAAGATGGAAATATAAATAGCTTGATGATTTGGCAACAAATGGGTGCTCATTTCAAAATGAGGAAACAACCTGCAGAACAAGGGCTATATTAACCAACCAAAAGGATAAATACTGAAAATAGCAGTTTAGGTAGAGCGGCTATTTTTATTGGAAAAGATAACAGCGCTAATATTAATGGGCACGTTTATCGGATAAGACTGGAAAAAGGCTCAATACACGAATTTGTTTTGTATATTTTAACAACTGATGAGTATAGAGAATATATTAGGAGTGTATGCGTTGGTGGAATCGATAAAAGACAGATTAATAAAGAACACTTAGAAGAGTTCCCCATAATTTTCCCACCCGTCGGTCTCCAACACCGCTTTGCCACCCTCGTCGAATCCATCGAAAAGCAAAAGGGATTCTATCGCTCCCAGCTTGCTGAACTCGACAATCTCTTCACCTCCATCCAACATCGTGCCTTCCGTGGAGAACTCTAAGTGAGCAACTTCATCTTCCTCCAATCTGAATGGCCACTGCTGTTTAATGCCGCGACCAAGGTGGAAGGTTTGGCGCATACTGATGCCCGCTTCCTGCTTTTATGCCCGGCGTACTCTGGAACTGGCAGTGGCATGGCTCTACAAATACGACCCAGCACTCAGACTGCCATATCAAGACCACTTAAGTGCACTCATCCACGAACCCACCTTCCGCCAGACCGTGGGCGATGCTGTATTCACCAAGACCAAGCTAGCTAACAGTGACGCAGGAACTTTTCCATGTCTGTTACTGGCTGGCTCGCACTTATGGTCAAAAATCACGCCCAGCACCCAGCCTGAGTTTTTCAGTGACATTACTGCCGCAGCCCATACCGGCACCGGCACAGACGCTGGACCAGTTGCAGAAACTGGAAGCACAACTGCACGAACGTGATGAAAAGCTCACTACTCTGCTGGCAAATAAAACTGCGCTTGACGAAGAACTCAAAAAGTTGCGTGAAGAATTCGCTGCCGCCAAGGAAGCCAATGCCGCCCAGCCGGACACCCACGATTACTCGAAGCCGAAACCCGCGACTACTTCATTGACTTGTTGCTGAAAGAAGCCGGCTGGCAGCTCGACACGCCGCAAGAACTTGAGTTTGAAGTCAGCGGCATGCCCAACAATGCAGGCACGGGTTTGTTGACTATGTGCTGTGGGGCGACGACGGCAAACCACTGGCGCTGGTTGAAGCCAAACGCACCAAGCACGATCCCAAAGTGGGACAGCAGCAAGCCAAGCTGTATGCCGATTGCCTGAAGCCAAATACGGCCAGCGCCCAGTCATCTTCTATTCCAACGGCTACGAGCACTGGATGTGGGACGACGCCAACTACCCGCCGCGTGCCGTGCAGGGTTTCTTCAAGAAGCCCGAACTGGAACTGCTGATCCAGCGCCGCACCAGCCGAAAGCATTGGCAAGCGCTCCATCAACGAGGCCATTGTCGAGCGCTACTACCAGACCCGCGCTGTGCGCCGCATCGGGGAAGCCTTTGAGGTGACCGCCAGCGTAAGGCACTGGTGGTAATGGCAACCGGGGCAGGCAAGACTCGAACAGTCATCGCACTCACCGACTTGCTGATGCGATGCAGTTGGGCTAAGCGCGTGTTATTCCTGGCCGACCGCCTAGCACTGGTCAGACAGGCAGTCAATGCTTTCAAGTCGCATCTACCGGATTCTTCTCCGGTCAATCTAGTCACCGAAAAGAACACCGAAGGCCAGTGTTTTCTCGACCTACCCCACCATGATGGGACTGATTGATGAAGCCACGGAGGGCCAGCGCCGCTTTGGTGTGGGGCATTTCGATCTGATCATCATCGACGAGGCGCACCGCTCCGTGTACCAGAAATACCGCGCCATCTTCGAGTACTTTGATTCCTTGCTGGTGGGACTGACCGCAACCCCCAAGGATGAGATCGACCATAACACCTATGGCCTGTTCGATCTTGAGAGCGGCGTGCCCACCGATGCCTATGCGCTGGATGATGCCGTAGCCGATCACTATTTGGTACCTCCCAAGGCGGTTTCCGTGCCGCTCAAGTTCCAGCGTGAAGGCATCAAATACGATGAACTTTCGGAAGAAGAGCAGGAACAATGGGATGCGCTGGAATGGAACGAAGACGGTACCGCCCCGCGAGAAGTGGATCCTGCCGCACTCAACAAGTGGCTTTTCAATACGGACACCGTGGACAAGGTGCTGGCGCATGTAATGACACGCGGGCCAGAAGGTGGCCGGTGGCGACCGACTGGGCAAAACCATCATCTTCGCTAAAAACAATGAGCATGCCGAGTTTATTGCCGAGCGTTTTAATATCGCTTATCCGCACTACAAGGGCGAGTTTGCACGCGTCATCACCTACAAAACGGAATATGCGCAGGACCTGATTGATGCTTTCTCCAGCAAGGAGACAATGCCGCACATTGCCATTTCAGTGGATATGCTGGATACCGGTATCGACGTGCCCGAGGTGGTGAATCTGGTGTTCTTCAAGGCGGTTCGCTCCAAGACCAAGTTCTGGCAGATGGTTGGGCGCGGTACCCGCTTATGTCCTAACCTGTTCGGACCGAATGTGCACAAGGAATTCTTTTACCTGTTCGATTACTGCCAGAATCTGGAATTCTTTAGCCAGAACCCGGATGTGACCGATGGCACAGCGAGCGAACCATTAGGCACACGACTGTTCAAAGCACGCTTGCAGCTGATCGGTGAATTGGAGCAACGCAAGGAGTTCGGCGATAAAGCGGAGGCAGAGATTAGTCAGGAAACCGCAAACTTCCTGCATGCACAGGTGGCGGCGATGAATATCGACAACTTTGTCGTGCGGCCACAGCGCAAACTGGTGGAAAAATATGCCAAACAGGAAGCATGGAAGTCGTTGGGTGCCGAACAATTCGGTGAATTGGCACAGAACGTGGCTGGTCTGCCGACAGAACTAACCGATGAAGATGAGGATGCCAAGCGCTTCGATTTACTGATACTGCACGCAACAGTACGGACGTTAGATTGTGATCGCGAAGCGAAAACCACAATCTGGCGTTGTTGGATAAGCGAGAATGGGGCGGCTGCCATGATCACCTTGTTATGGAAATATCTCCTGATCGGTGCGGTGGCATCGGGTCTATGCGTCATACCCAAATCCCACCGCTAAAGTTTACCATTGCAGCAGCAACCTTCTGCTCAACCTGCCATTCTTGATGCGTTTTTCACTGATTTCACCCCTTTTTGCGGGGCAGCAGTGCCGAACCTGCCGAATCCGGCAGGTTGACGGTGTGTGTTGCGTTACGTGGCCATCTCCCTGTTTTTGACGCAAGAGTCCGTAATCGGTGGGTGAATATTTGATACAGGTACGGACAATCTTCATCACCCCGCCACAACTTGTTGCATCGTATCACCGGGCGTGGTTGCGGTGGGAAGCTGACACGTTTGATCCGGTTGCACCAGTGGGATCAGTTTGCTGTTAGGTTTTTGAAAGCCTGAGTTGCGGGCGCGGCGATAACCTTTGGGCAAAATGTGTTGCAGGATCAGGCGCAGGAATGCCACGCCGCTGAGAGTGCGGGTTTCCATCTGCGGGTTTCGCTGTTCTGGTAGCGGAACACGTGACGTTGCCATCGCGGTTTGCAACGATGTTCTTCTCGGGCAATACCCGCGATGATACCGTCCCAGATACACCAATACCTTCTGCCCCGGAACCCACCGCTTTGCAATCCACCACCC
>JADKHF010000015.1 GCA_016721865.1 Nitrosomonas sp.
TAACCATAATTCCGGGTTATCGGAGATTGTATTTCCCAATATTTGGACCCCACAGTGGTCGAGAATCACCTGGCCATCGACAGCCGTCCGACGCCCATCGCTTCCCTTGATCCGATGCCAGTAGCTTCATACTTAAACCACTTATCAATGGGCACCGGCTTTAACGTTATTTACTTCCCACAATACTGTACAGGAGCCTCTGGTTGATTAGCTTATTATCACCAACGGTAGACCAATAGAGCATTCCCAGAGCTGTCTTTTATGATATTGGTGATTATTCGATAGTCTCCGCCGTATTGATTGTTATAACCACCCGTTTTGAACTCAAACTGGGTACGCCAATTCCCACCCAGATTTGGCAGAGTCAGTTTCGATGCAAAATCTGCCGGATACTTAAACCAGTAGGTGAGGTAAGATCCTTTACATCACCCTTTGTCCATGGCCTTTGATAAGTAACGGAGCTTGTGCAAAAGCTTGCCCCGCAGGCTCTTTTAGTTTTACGTTCTGGAAAAGTTCATTAACCGGTTTCCCTTTGGGCCCAGTAACCGACCTGACATGATTGGTTATGTGATTTCCAATGGTTGAAGAATCAACGATCTCCCTTGTTATCAGTTGAACACCTGAAAATTCTGCACCTAATGCACTGATCGGCCAGGTATAGCCGGTTTCCTGATCAGTGCCAGTGATGTACTGCCATGCCCCATTACCAGTAGGGAAATAATTAGTTGGCTCCGCAATTGAAACACCAGGACCAAAATTAGATTTAAAGAGCAAAGTAGCTGCTTGAGTGGAGGTAGTAAAACAGTGGCGACAAGCGGTAGCAATATTATGAAGGGCATTATATCAACGCCAGCTCTGGTAAAGAAATTCACACTGCAACCTTTATTTGTAACATTCGACAATTTTTGTCAGTAAAGTGGGATTTGTAATACTTGTTGATCGATGTTCATATTTGTTTCCTCCTTAAAGTAAAAGCTGAAGTTTCACGCTTTTTTAAGAATCTATGATCAATTCTCTGGAATTTTGGATTAGCGGGGTTTTTTCTTGAATGGCAAGATAGCGCTGATATTAACCCTGTTTTTAGTAGGGTAAAAATCGAAATTTATCCTTTAAATACAGCAAGATATGATTGCGTCGACACATGGTTTTTGTTATAATTTCATCTGTTAAGCAATTGAAACCAATAACAAAAAAGGCGTCTCCGCATGTTCATTCTACGCAATATCCTCCTCCCCTCCAGCAGGAATTTAAACACCGCTGCAATGGCGATGAACGAGGCGCCTGGTTTGTCTATACCCTCCTGGCTGTTGTTACGCATTTCACTTCTTCACACACTGCCAACCTGTTGCGATGCTTGCAGACATTGTTCTGACTGTCGCTTAGTCAGCGCCGATTTTACATCTTCATGGCCTCATCAAAGTTACCTTGGTCACGCCCAAAGGCGACGTTGTGGTCTCTGATACCCAGCCCGGCGACAAAGGACGGCTGTTACTGGCCTGGATGACACCATCAATCCCAAGACTGGTAAAGATTTTCGGCTGCGCGTCTTTCTTTGACCATGCTGCCAAGACCAACCAATCGAAATACCCCTGGGCACAAAATGTTGTGTCCATCGGTTTATTAAAATTGTCAAAGGCCGCTGGGCTTGCTTACCGCTGGCGTTTCGTTTCTACACATGGAAAAAACGATTGCGGCCAGGAAGGTTAGGGTCGATGGTAAGATTCCACCGTTTCAAATCAAGTTTGAGCAGGCCATTGAAATGCCGCTGGAAATTTCTGTCGCTTTTCCTGGAAACCCATTGCTGATCGTTACGGATAGCTGGTTTGGAACGATGGCTGACTTAAACCGATGCGCAAAACCGTTGGACAGCACTGTCATATTGCTTTCCAGATTGCGCGTCAACACCACTTGTTTGCGTTACCACCCAAACACCAAAAACATCAGCTCGGCCGATCCAGAAAGTATGGCGACAAGATGGGCAATGCTACAACGCTGGCCAATGAATTCCATGAACGCGCTACCACTTATTCGGTTAACCTCTACAGCAAACAACGCGATGTTCTGGCCTTTGACAACATCATGATGTTGAAAACGCTCAAGTGTGCCGTGCGTTGTTTGGATCTACCGCAGATCACAATGGGTCGCGCTCTTTACCACTGACCTTGACCTTACCGTCGAGCAGATTATCGAATACTACGGCGCACGCTGGAAAATCGAAGCCGGTTTCAAAGAGATCAAGCAGGAAATCGGTAGCTCAAAAAGTCAAACCCGAAACTGCCATGCCGTTACCAACCATCTCAACTTCTGCATGATGGCCGCTACCGTAACCTGGATTTACGCCGATCACCTTAATAAAGCACCGCAGCGTTGTTACGCTGTTAACAATCAAGTCACTTTGCCTTTCTCCGATGTCAGAAAACTGATTACTCAGGCTGCACTCAATAAGGATTTTGTTAGCTTTTGCCCTAAACCAGATAAACCCATTCAAAATTCTTTTATCGATGCATTATTGCGTATGGTTGCTTAAGGAAAAATGTAAAGTTTAGTTCAAAATGGTGAAACTTCAGAATTCTAATTCATCGGCTATATTCTCAACTCGCGACCTGACCCCGTGCTTGGACCCTGTGCTTATATGACCCCGTGCTTGTATGGGAGCGATGAATTGGGCATAAACTGGTTGATGTTAGAACCGTAGTGATTGTTTGACATATTCAAGAATGGGTTTCCAAATTGATGCATCTGATTCCCTATAAGAAACTGTGAACTCTATTAGCTTATCGCCAGCCGGTATCTTGTATTGTTTGACAGTCCATGGTGATGGCCCGAGTAGATCACTTCGCCGGTATTCAAGCAGCAATGCAGGGTTGCCATTGATCATTTCAATTTTTGGTGTTGCGACAGCAAATAATTTAGCTCCCATAGAAGTCATGCTTTTGCCATTCCTGCGCTGAACTCTGTCTCGACGTCTCTTAGGTCTTGAGCACTCGTTGACCGGAGTTCAACACTAGAAAAAGGAAGCGGTCTGATTAAATTGATGCGAATTTTTGCGCCCGATGGAGGTAGGCAATGCACTGATGGCGATCAATCGAGATTTATTTTGGTTAGTCTCGTAGTCGACACCAGCTGTTCGCGCCGCTCCTTCACTTGCTGCAGCGAAGTTTTTCTTCTCAGAATCATCATGAACTAGCCAATGCGAAGGGGTTTCAACGGATATGCCTTCCTTGAGTGAAAACCGCTGATACCTTGTGTCTCCAGCAATGGCAAAGCTCGCAGTGGCGGTCAGAACAACAAGAATAAAGACGAAAAGTTTCGGATTAATTAGATTTTTGGACATTCAGTTTCTCCGATCAACAAAAAGGTGTCTACTATTTATGTGCGCAACGCTAATTCGGCCTGTGTGATAGTCATACCGACTCTCACTGGGTGATAACCCTTTGAAATTATATGCTACGATTCTGCCACACTAATTAGGTATCGGTGTCACCTTCAAGTAAACCTTGCAAAAGGCGTTCGGTAGCCATAAGTAAGAAGAAGGTCCACATCACGTACTCGCTCGCCTCTCGAGGCGTAGGGTGTACATTCGGCGCCAACTCGTGAACGACGATATGTCGCAACTCAAAAGCACGCGACACGCCGGAAAAGACTTTGTCGGGCAATCCGGTCTCAGATTTGAGTTGCTTCAAGAACTCGATTCCGAGAATGGCAGATATGTATTTGTCAATGTCTTCAAGATTGCTAATGCCAACGAAGTGGGAAACGAACTCTCCCAAGGTGGCCTTTCCTCCATGAAGGCCGATCAAACCTTCCAGGGTGAGCTTTACCTCTTTTAGATTGACGATGTTGTCTCGATATGGAACCCCCATATCAATAAGATCACGAACAATTCCTTTGTAATATCCCTCAATGCATGCAACAGCGCCAACAGGTACATAGCGTAAAAGCTCGCGTTGCGTTACGGACAGCCGCCGTCGCTTGAGAAGATCGTTTGTCGATTTGTGGAGTGGCTCCAGACGATAAAGCATGGCATCGAACGAACCCTTGCGTTCAGGGTTTCTGAGACGCAAGTCCTGAATCTCGGCGAAGTAGTCGCGCTTGGTCATTGAGGTGCCCAATGTAATGTATAAAACATTTCGTCCAATAACCTATCAGATAATGTCGTAAAATCCCGTGTTTTGTAGATTATCATCATGATTTTGCTTTATACGATTGAAGGTGGTGAATGGTTCAGGAAAATAAAACATCACCGCCCGCTAAAAAACTGCTGGATCAAGTGCGGGAAAAATTTCTGCAATCATTATAGTTTAACTACGGAAAAATGGGCGCGATTGCTTGCTGCATCCTCCGCACCGGACCGGTTGGTTTGATAATCAGTCTATTAGCTGGTACTGCCCACAATCGATATCCCTATGAAAAAATTCTCTCCCGATGACATCACAAGGCGTCTTGCCCATCTTCCCTGCCCAACGTATGCGGAAGACTTGCCGGTCAATCTGCGCCGGGAAGAAATCAAACGTGCCATTGATAGCCATCAGGTTGTGATTGTATCCGGCGAGACAGGGTCGGGTAAAACCACGCAAATCCCTAAAATCTGTCTGGAACTCAAGCGCGGTGTGAGCGGATTGATCGGGCATACGCAACCGCGCCGCATTGCGGCGCGCACTGTGGCTGCGCGTATTTCTGCCGAACTGAATAGCCCGCTGGGTCAAGCAGTCGGTTATAAAGTGCGGTTTGCTGACAAAATCAGCACGGATTCCTATATCAAGCTGATGACGGACGGCATTCTGCTGGCGGAAACGCAGGGCGATCCGCTGTTGCAGGCCTACGATACTTTGATTATCGACGAGGCCCACGAGCGCAGTTTGAATATCGATTTTCTGCTCGGTTATATCAGCCAGTTATTGCCGAAGCGGCCTGACCTCAAGCTGATTGTTACCTCCGCCACCATCGACGCGCAACGTTTTTCCCGGCATTTCAATAATGCGTCGGTGATTGAAGTGACTGGCAGGCTCTATCCGGTCGAAATTTTTTACCACTCGCCGGTGGTCGACGATGAGGAGGAGGGCGATATGCAACAAGCCATCCTCAACGCGGTCGATGAATTGATAACGCTGGGTTCGGGCGATATTCTGGTGTTTTTGCCGGGTGAGCGTGAGATCCGGGAGACCGCCGAGACACTGCGCAAGCATCATTTTGATCGCCTGCGTCCTGGGTTTTTCGGCGTGGAGATATTGCCGCTGTTTGCGCGCTTATCCTTTGCCGAGCAGGAGCGTGTATTCCAGCCCGGCGATACCCGCCGCATCGTGTTAGCCACCAATGTTGCCGAAACGTCGTTGACCGTTCCGGGTATTCACTACGTCATTGATACCGGATGGGCGCGTGTTAATCGCTACAGTTACCGCAACAAGGTCGAGCAATTGCTGGTGGAGAAAATCTCCCAGGCATCGGCCAATCAAAGAGCAGGGCGCTGTGGCCGGATAGCCAACGGGGTTTGCATTCGCCTATATACAGAAGTGGATTTTCAGGGGCGCGCCGAATTTACCGATCCGGAAATTCTGCGTTCTTCGCTGGCAACCGTTATTTTGCGCATGAAATCGCTAAACATCGGTGATGTGGAAGATTTTCCGTTTCTGGAGCCGCCATCGCCGCGGATGATCACCGATGGCTATCAATTGCTGGCAGAGCTGGGCGCTGTTGATGACGACCGGCAACTCACGGCGATTGGCTGGCGTTTGGCCAAATTTCCGATTGATCCCAAAATTGCCCGCATGATATTGGCGGCAAAAAATGAGAATTGCCTGCACGAAATTCTGATCATTACGGCTGCGTTAAGTTTGCAAGATCCGCGTGACCGGCCATTTGATCAACAGATGGCTGCCGATAATGCCCATCGCCGGTTTCAGGATGAGCGCTCGGATTTTCTGTCTTACCTGAAGCTATGGGACTTCTTTGATGAATTATTGAAACATAAGAAATCAACCCGCAAACTGATCGACCAATGCCGGGAGAATTTCTTATCTTACCGGCGCTTGCGGGAATGGCGTGAGATTCATGGCCAGTTGCATGTATTGATCAGTGAGCTAGGCCTAAAACCCAACGAAATACCCGCCGGTTATGATGAGATCCATCGCGCTTTATTGGCCGGATTGCTCGGTAATATCGGATTTAAAACCGAGAAGGAGGGCGAATATCTGGGGGCGCGCGGTATCAAGTTCGCAATTTTCCCCGGCTCGGTGCTCAAAAAAGGCAAAGCCAAATGGGTCGTCGCTGCGGAATTGGTGGAAACCAGTAAGCTGTATGCGCGTTGTGTTGCGAGGATTGATCCGGCCTGGCTGGAAAGAATTGCGGGGAATTTATGCAAGAAGCACTATTTTGATCCGCATTGGGAAAAGAAACAGGCACAAGTGGTGGCGTATGAACGCTTGACATTGTATGGCTTAATTATTGTACCCAAACGGCCGGTCCACTACGGCCCGATTAATTCAAAGGAATCCCGCGAGATTTTTATCCGCTCGGCGCTGGTTGCCGGAGAGTATGTTACGCAAGCGCCTTTCTTCGCGCACAATCAAGAACTGATTCGTGAAATCGAGGAACTGGAGCATAAAGCGCGGCGGCAGGATGTGCTGGTTGATGAGCAAGAAATTTTTGCTTTTTACGATGCCATCATTCCGGAAAAAATAACCAATGGCGCGGGATTTGAAAAATGGCGCAAGCAAGCCGAACAACACGATGCGCACTTGCTCTATCTGAAGCGCGAATTGCTGATGCGCCATCAGGCCGGACATGTCACGGAAATTCAATTTCCAGAAAGCATGATACTGCCCGACGGCAGCGTTTTACCACTCACTTACCGCTTTGAACCCACGCACATGCTCGACGGCGTAACCGTTTCTGTCCCGTTGCCGTTGCTCAACCGGTTGGATGCCAATCAACTGGATTATCTGGTTCCTGGTTTGATTCGTGAAAAAGTGACCTGGTATTTAAAAGCATTACCCAAACAGATTCGCCGCAACCTGGTCCCATTGCCGGAATCCGTCACTGAATTTCTGCAGAGCCCATCCAATGCTTTGCATAAAGTTTCACTGCAAGATGCTTTAAAGCAATTTGTTCTCAGAAAAACAAACCTGCCGGTTCCCGCAGAAACCTGGCAAGACAAAGATATGCCAGCGCATCTGTTGATGAATATTCAAGTGAAGGATGATGCGGGGCAAGATTTGGCCATGAGCCGCAATCTCGCCGAATTGCAAATGCAGCTTGGCAAAGCCGCACAAATGACATTTGTAAAACGCGATGCCGGAAACGAGAAAATCAGTATTGAGCGCGATGCCATCACGCAGTGGGATTTTGGTGACTTGCCTGCGGAAGTGGCGTTTAAACGCAATGGTCAGCAACTGACCGGCTATCCGGCGCTGATCGAACAAACGGACAATGTTGCTATCCGGCTATTTGATACACAGGAAGCCGCGGATATGGCGATGCACCTGGGTGTCAGACGGTTATTGTGTTTGGCATTGAAAGACCAGCTCAAACAATTGGACAAGAATCTGCCGGGATTAAAACAGGCAACCCTGCAACTGGCGACCCGGATTAATCCAGGCGATCTGAAACAAGACATGCTCAATGCCATCATTGATCGCGCATTGCTGAACGATGATCCATTGCCGCGCACCGAATCCGAATTTGCAGCACAAAGCCAACGCGCTAAAGGCCGCCTGCCGGAAGTTGCTGCCGCACTCGCCAGCTTGCTGCAGCAGATAGGCAGTGAAAACCAAGTCCTGATGGGGCGATTAGCAGCACTTCGCAACAACACAGTAAAAGCTGAGCTCATTGAGCAGCTCGACAATCTGATTTATCCCGGATTTCTCAGCAATACATCCTGGAAAAGATTGCAGCAGTTTCCACGTTATGTGAAAGGTATGTCTTTGCGCCTGGAGAAATTATCCAGCAACCCGGAACGTGATGAACGAAATAGCAGGGAAGTGGCTGCACTCTGGCAGCAATATGTGCAGCGCCGGGAAAAGCCTTTTACTCATGGCATAACCCGCCAATTCACCCTTAAACATAGAATCATTTAGTGGTCTAGCCAATTAGTATAACTTTAGAGAAGTTGGCTTCAGGGAGTGTCTTCCTTAAACAGAGCGGGGATGATTTTATGACGTTTTATCAGCTTGTTAAATTCAGCGGAATTGCACTGTGCAAGCCGTGCAGCCTGGCTTACATCGCCATTGGTGGTTTTAAGTAGTTTAATCAGATAGTCGCGCTCAAAGTTGCTGTGTGCGATCTCAAGTGGCAGGATAGTGCCAATATCATTCCGTAGTACTTTTTGTACCTGGGATGCCGACACTAACGATGTTGTGGCGAGAACAACAACTTGCTCAACAATGTTTTTTAATTGCCGGATATTACCAGGCCAGGGTGCGGAAATCATGAGTTCCATGGCTTCAGGAGCAAAACCATTCAGATTCTTGTTATATTTCTGGTTTAACTCATTCAGGAAATTATTGGCAAGCAAAGGGATGTCCTCGCGTCTCTCAGTCAGAGATGGTATTGCCAGGCTGAGGACATTGATGCGGTAGTAGAGGTCTTCGCGGAAACGCCCAGAAGACATTTCTTCGGTTATATTTCGATGGGTTGCAGAAATCACGCGGACATCAATATCAATATCGCTATTAGATCCGATCGGGCGTATCGATCTTTCCTGCAAGGCTCGTAACAGTTTGACCTGAAGTGGTATTGGCATATCGCCGATTTCATCCAGGAAGAGGGTGCCGCCTTTCGCGCTCTGGAAAAGACCTTTATGGTCACGTATCGCCCCTGTAAATGCACCTTTGCTATGGCCGAAAAGCTCAGACTCCAACAATGCTTCAGGAATCGCTCCGCAATTAATGGCAATGAACGGGAAGTCCCTGCGTGGGCTTGCATCGTGAATGGCACGTGACAGCAATTCTTTTCCAGTGCCGCTGTCACCTTGTATGAACACACTGGCATCGGAGGCGGCCATCAACTTAGCCTGAGCGAGTAGATTTCTCATCTGTGGGCTGCGAGTGATGATTTTAGCGTGCCAGTCTTCTATCTCGCCGGGATCGCTGAATGCACTGTCACTGGAGTTAATGCGTAATGCCGCCTCGACTTGCTTCAGCAGGGATTTGCTGTCGAAGGGCTTGGTCATAAAGCCAAAAATACCGCGTTGCGTGGCCTCAACGGCTTCCGGGATAGAGCCGTGAGCGGTCAGCATGATGAACGGCAGGGTTGGGTCGTTAGTATGAATAACGTCAAACAGAGCCAGCCCGTCCATGCCAGGCATACGCAGATCACTAATCACAAGCGATGGGCGATTTGCGGCAATCTGTGTCAATGCCACTTCGCCGCTGGTAACGGGTGTAACCTGATAACCAGCCGCAAGCAGCCGCATCTCTATCAACCTCAAAATGTCTGTATCGTCGTCGACAATGAGTACTCTGGGAACAGATGATGTTGTGGGTAATATAGCATTCATTAATTATTTCCTTGGTCGCGGTCCGTTATGGTTTTTTCTATGGCCATGAGTTCATCAAGCTTTCTTTGCAGGTAGTCTGCCTTTTGTTGGACAGTTTCGGCTTTAATCTGTAGACGGTTAAAGCGCTCTTTCTCATCCTTGGCCTGTCGAGAAAGTTTTCTGGTATCCACAATATAGTCGTGCAATAAATTGGCTAGCATTTTATGCTCGATATCAAGTAATGGTTCCTGAATTATGTCATCAAGCAAAACTTGTGCCTCATTGGAATTTTTGACTTTACTCCCAGGTAAACCATATAGCAAAGCTAGCTTCATGCGTGTATCAATTTCCTGATTGTTCGAGGAAAGTTCCTGTAAGCTCAGACAGTTCTTTTTTTGCGCATCTTCAGATGCATCGAGTATATTTGCGGCATACTCCAGAAGCGATTCTTTATGCTGTTCTATAGTTTTGTGGATGATTTGTATGGTAGGTTTGGGCTTGGCTACATTACATGCGCCAAGGATAAGCACGAGTAAAATTGCAGGAATTATTTTTATTTTGCTCGTTGATTTTCTCATGGTGATTCTAGGTTTCTTTTCTTGATCCAATAGGAAGACTTACCCTGAAATGTGCGCCAAAGTTTGAGGGAATTAATGAGATTTTACCCCGTGTGCCTCAACAAACTCTTTGGCGATAGATAGTCCCAGTCCGGTACCGTTCACGAGGCTCTGATGCTTGGCATTGCCTCGATAGAAAGGGTCAAATATCTTGGCTTTGTCTGATGCCATGACACCTGGGCCTTCATCATCCACTTCGATGACCACATTCTCATTTTTTTGATAAATGCGCAGGTTTATCACACCGTGCTGCGGTGTGTACTTTATGGCATTTGAAATGAGATTATCAAGCACGGTATAAATTTTATTATTGTCGCAAGTAAGATAGATAGCCTGCAAATCAGATTTAACTTCTATTTTCTTGGTATCCAACGTTAAAGCATAGCTGGATAAAATGTTATATATCAATTCAGAAAGCAATACATTACTCAGTTTAAGCTCGGGTGGCTTGAATTGTATCGAGGTATAGTGCAGAAGATTTTCTATCATTTTCTGCAAACGTAAACTACTTTCACGCAGAATGTTGGTAATCTCCTTCTGCTGCGGGGAGAGTTTTCCGCCTATTCCATCATTCAGTAGTTCGCTACCTTGCCTGATAGCAGTCAGAGGAGTTTTCAGTTCGTGCGATATATGCCGCAAGAAGCGCTGTTTTTCCTGTTCTACAGTCTGTAACTGGCCGCGTAACCCATCAAGTCGCTCGCCGAGTATGCGCATATCCTCAGGCCCGTTTATTTTAATCTGGTCATCGAAGTTGCCTTCTCCCAACTGTTTTATTGCCTCATCCATGCGGTGAAGAGGTTTTGCTACCAGGTAAGTAATGATTATTGCAGCAATCAAGCATACTGGGATCAAGGTCAGAGTTTGCCAGAATAATATTTTTTGCGTACGTTCTGCATTTTTGGACAGCAAGGCAGACTCTTGGTCAATCAGCTGATTGTTCTTTGTGAGGATGCTTTGTGCTTTCTTGGATAAGACCATAAATTGATCAATAATATTTTTGTCCAATCCGCTTTCCAAAAGATTTCTTTCTGGGGTGAAGTTCTCTAGGATTTTGTTCTTGAGCTCGATAAATATTAAAGATTCCTCATTACTTAGGTTTGTTAACTCAGTGAGCTGTTGCTGACTTAAAGGTAATCTGGTGAGTTCTTTGATGCTGGAATTGAATTTCTGATGGGCTAGGCTGTAGTTTTCCAGCAGTAAGGCGTCATTCAAAATAAAGTACTGGCGTAAACTACGTTCCATCAAGTTAATCTGCTCCACTAGTATACGACTGGAGCGTGTTGCTTCTACAGCCTGGGCAACAGTACTACGACTCTGCTCTGCAAGACGATCAACGTGGATTATAGCGCTGCCGAAGGCGAATAGCAAAGGCAGCATGGCCAGGGCAAAACCAGATAGCAATAACTTTAGAAATGATTTTGGATACATGAAGCAGCAAGTCTTTTCGAATACGTTATTATTCACCAGGAGCCTGTCGGACTTAAGGTCAATCAACTGCGCCAATGAAAAGAAGGTTCCTATTTCCTCAATTTTTCATCGCATAGCCACGCCATGTACTTCTAAATTGAGAAAATCTGCACTCTTTCTCCCTCTTGGCTCGCTAAGATTGCTTAAGTCCGACAGGCATCTAGCCCGAAAGTAATAGATTAAATCAGATATGATTCTTGTTTTTTGATCTCAGGTCTGATTTTTGTAGCTTGCGCGCATATTGTTTGGGTTAGTAAAAGCTAACCCAGCCACCAATCATTAGCAAATTTAATCTCTACGGGTTCAGTTCCCCGCCCTTGGGGCGGAATCTGGTTGTGAATACCAAAAGATTAAATCTGCTCCGCGCTCCCTGCAACCCAGTTGCGCTACCCGACTACTTTTATTACAGCAGCGAATAAACCGCTGCGGCAATCAGGCCGCCGCTAATGCCACCTACTACCGGTACATAGGCATAACCCCAATCGCTATCGCGTTTATTGGTTATTGGGAGAATCGCGTGAATAATACGCGGCCCCAGATCACGTGCAGGATTAACCGCAAAGCCGGTCGGTCCGCCGAGTGACAAACCAATGCCAAAAAGCAATAAAGCCACCGGTAAAGCATCCAGCGCACCCAAGCTTGCCTGCGGCGAAGCCATCACCATGACGCCAAATACCAGCATGAATGTACCGACCGCTTCAGTAATGATGTTATTGAATGGGCTTCTGATCGCCGGCCCGGTACAAAATGCCGCTAACTGCATGTCCGGATCAGTTGTTGCGTCAAAATGCTGACGATAGGTGATCCATACTACCAGTGCACCCAACATCGCACCAAGAATTTGTCCCAGCGCATAAATCGGTACAGCATCCCACGCAAACTTACCCGCAGCAGCGAGGCCGATACTTACCGCAGGGTTTAAATGCGCGCCACTGGAAGCCGCCACGGCATAAACCGCCACGAAAAGCGCAATTCCCCAGCCGGCTGCGATGGTTAGCCATCCGGCATTATTGCCCTTGGATTTATTCAGCACGACGTTGGCAACAACACCATTACCCAATAAAACCAGTATAAAAGTACCTATTAATTCACCAAGAAAAGGAGTCATAGTTATCACCTTACTATTAAGTTGAACTTCGGAGAACCTGCTTCTAGATGCGCAAGAAAGATTGATTAATTGGTTTTGTTGTGGAAAAGCTTTCTGGCAATTCTGGAAGGCGCAATGATTATCACACAAAAATTACGAGAGATATATTTAGCAGTCTGCTGAAAAACTATCTGCGTTGCCGGCGCGGGGTTAAAAACAGGCGCAGAATGCATATCTATTATGCGTAAACTGCACTTTTCGCCTGTTTTTGCCTTGTATTGGCTGCCTAGTGTCTAATTGCATAAGTTAACGATTGTATTTCTGAGTTGAGCACCTCTTACCTCGCGCTTCCTCCAAATAAACGGCGCAGCAGTTTTATTGTAGTGTTTCACGAACGCTTTGATGACTTGCGTCAATTACTCCGTACTTTGGAAGCTTACCCATTCAGTGTTTTGCGTGTAAAGATGCCAAACCAAATTTCTACTTGTTAAGCCAGCTTGCTGAAGTAGGTGTGAAGTGGAAGTGGACGTTAGGATGACGGGCTAGCCAGTCATCATTTCTCTTGTGGGTTGCGTAGTTGTCCAAGATCACGTGAATTTCTTGGTTGACAGGCACCTCAGCCACTACGTCATCACATCTGCTGCTTTGGCCGCGAATTCCGGATCAGTACTCACGCACCAAGAACGCATGCGCCGTAGTTGAATCCCCTCCTTGCGAAGAATGCGCCAGATAGCGTCATCTGACACGCCCAGTGCCTGAGCTAGCGTTCTTCCGTCCCAACTGGAAAGCCCTTCGGGTGGAGTAAGTTCAAGCTGTTTGCGTATTCTATCGCGCAAGTCGCTGGCATCGTAGATGGGTGGCTTGCCACTGCGCGCTCGGTCATGTAACGCCGCGATGCCGCCCTCCATAAATCTCTTGCGCCACATCGCTACCGTATTCGCCTGCAACTTCATGCGTGCCGCAATCTGGTCGTTACGTTCGCCCGCCAGACAGCCCAACACAATCTTTGCACGCTCAACCAAACGAGCTTGCTCAGTGCGACTAGATCCCAGTCGCTCCAATTCTTTTCGATCCTGATCGCTGCATGTTACCTTTGCTGCTACCCGTGTCATGAGAGCCTCCTGCTTACGTTAAACAAACAGGAGATTACTTAAATATAACTATTTATGCAATTAAACACTAGCATGGGTTTTTCGATGATCAGTTAGATCTAATGTGTCTTTATCATCAGCATGACCTCCAGTGCGATCTTCGCCAATAACTTCGGTTTATAAAATAGATAAGCGACTTATTATTTAATTCCAGTGATTTCCTCCGCTTTAATCAATTCGAATTTATAATCCCCGATATGTCTAAGTTTGACTTTGTAGTATGTTCCCAATGCCTTTACCTGCTGGATGTCTAATATCCCAGTTTCAGCAACAAAAACTGAGTTATCTTTAAGATCGGCTGCTGCAGAAACCGCCAATTCAAATTTTTCATGTTCAAGTCCACGATTAAAAACTATTGCAATAGGAGATGTGGCGATAGAAACAGAAGTATCGCTATTCGCTTTAGACTCGAATAATTTTAGTTCAATGCGATATGCGCCGACACTTCCGCCTAATGCATTCGATGCATCAAAAATAGACATTTCCAGGTGTTCGTGCAGTCCCCCATCGCTGCCAATTTCACCGATAACCGCTGGTGTATTGCTCACACCGTCGGTACGATACGAAATAGCATTGCCAAGCGCGTCGGTGATTTCAATTCGCTCTCCGTTTGGCGCAGCCGTGCTCCATTCAGTGCCATTCCAAAATTGCAGTTGACCGACGGGTTGAAAACGCAACCAATTCCCGGGGTGAATGCCCCTTTTTTGCAATATTGACTTCAAAGCCAGGTTCATCCGTAGTGTAGAGTCCTTCGCCGATGTCTCCAAAATCCGGTTCGAACAAATTGGTGTTAAGAAATATTTCCGCGCCGATTCTCCACGGCTGGATGTCGCCTTCATGCAAGTGTACTTGCGTAATAGCAGACATAGGAAATAAGCTAAGAACAAACGTCACAGACAGGTTAATAATTTTCTTCAGCATGGTAAGGCCTCATAGGTTGATTTAAGTTACTGTTTTATAATTTCTGTATGCTTTAATTAAGATAATGAATACCGTTGTCCTCCTTGGATAATTTCTATTATTCAAAAACCCCGCCAATTTCTGTTAATTGCTCCAACCGGAATTTATCGTCCCCGATGTTGCGCAAGGTTGCTTTAAAATTCTTTCCGTGTGTATAGACTGAAGGGATTTCCAGGATTCCGTTCGCAATGTCATAACGAACGGGTATGGCGTAGCGGGGTTTGTCGATTTGTACCGTATTGAGCACAAATATATTTTCATCTTGTAGCTGCAATTGCGCGCGATAATGCTGATTGCTTACCTGGATATCGTTCAGGTTTAATTTACCGGTATTCTGGTCGTAGACCGCCGCCACATTCAATACAGTGGCGGGCGCTATAATCGGGATATTGCACAGTCGTAGTGTGCATAAGTCTTTAGCCAGAAAAGCATCGGTACGATCAATGACACCATCGCGATTAACGTCAAACATGGCATTGCCGGGGTTAAGCTGTTCATTGTTTTGGGCGGCCAATAGAATCAATGCCACATCGATTCGATCCACATCACTGTCTAAATCCACATCGCCGGGAATTGACGCAGGGAGTATAGGTCGCGGCGGATCCGGATCGGTGTCCGATGGTTTGCCAGCGAGCGCTACTAAGGCTGCAGCGAATGCGGATTCATCCAACCCGGCATTTAACAAAATCAGGAATGGTTCTGAAGGAAAGAAACGTGCATTGGAAATAAGCTGCATTTCAACCAAATAGGCACCAACAGGCCCGCCTATTTCGCCTTGTTGATTTTCCAGAAAGAAACTCAGATGGGTGTGTAAAATGCCATTATTGTTGGTAATGTCCACAACCAATTCGGGATTGCCCAGGATGCCTTCAGCAGAGAAAATGGTGCTGCCGTCAATGCCAAAGCTACCGTCGCTAAAGCAGATTAATTGTCCAGCACATTCCGAGAAGTCGCTGATTACTTCGGCACTGCCTTCCAGGCCGCCGAACAGGGTGATTTGAATGCCGTGGGGCGGATTTCCCCAGGAAGATAACGTCGGATTCCAATATTTAAGTACTCCAAGTGCGCGATAGCCCAACAGTTCGTTGGGTAACAACGCATTTTGAATCGATTGAAACCCCGGATTCTTGGTTCGGAAATCCCCGCCGGGGAGGTCCCGAAAATCGGCCAGAAAAATGAGTTTGCCTGTAGCAGCTTCTTTAGGCAAGGCTCCAGCGGGTAATTCAAGCATTTGTGTTAATCCGCCCAAATCGCAACCCACAACACCAGGTGTGCGGCAATATCCGACAAACAATGCATTGCCTTCCCCCCAGACTTCAACATCCAAGTGGACAGCAAAAGCTGCTTGATTTAATAGTAGTGCCGCAGCTAGCAAATTTAATCGGATACGGTTGGTCATGTGAGCTTGATTTTCCATTCTATGCAATTCTTGCCGTGGACTTGTCATTAGGAATGTTGACTAAAAGGTAGCGCGCAACCCGAACACAAAACTTCGTCCCGGCTCCGGTGCGAAATTTCGCAAAAAAGAAACCGAGTTTCGTATTTCTTCATCCAACAGATTGTGCCCTTTGGCAAACAGCCACAAATCGCCCCATGTGCCCGCTTTGATTTGATAATCCGCTGTTGCGGTTAATAAATGGTACCCGCCTGTGGATGTTTCATTTTTACCCGGATGAATTTGCGCTTCTCCTCGGGTATAACGCAGCGCGGTATTCCATAGGCTATTGCCAAATCCCAGCTCGGCACCGTAGCGCAGCGGAGGCATGCGCGGCACATCGTCGCGATCGCCATTGACAAAGCGGCCGCGCACATAATCGGAGAACACGGTCAGCAGCACATTGCCGCGCGGCATTTCATAGAGCGTTGCGTCAATCCTGGATTCGAAACCGGCAAATTCGGCATTGCGTTGATCGTAAGCGAAAATCGATACGCATTCCGAGTCGCTGACACAGCGCTGGCGGATTACTTCGTTGTCAATTTCGTAGACCAGACCGGTATTGCGCAGATAAATATAATTGTCGGTACGATTATAATAGCCATTGATCCGCGCACTGATGCGCCTGGATTTCCAGTCAAAACCGAAATCAGCCATATTCACAGTTTCATTCTTTAATTGCACATTCCCGATCTCGAAACTGCGGGTGGATAAATGCGGACCGAGCGCAAGCAATTCCTGTATATCCGGGGGACGCTTGCCGCGATTCAATGTCAGCGTTAGCGCAACATCCGGTAGCGGATTCCACTGGACAGCTGAGGAAGCGGAGAGTGCCTGATAGTCAAGCGCATTGGGCAATGGCACAGGCGGCAGGGCACTGCCGCGCAGTTTCAATTCGCTGGCACCGGGATTTACGTGCGCTTGTTCGAAGCGGAGGCCGCCACGTACTATCCATTTATTCCAGGTGTAATCCTGCGTGGTATAAAAACCCAATGACTGTTGTTTGGTCGGCGGTACGAAAGTTTCGACGCCGAGGGCGGAGAAATTACGATCTATCCAGTGTGCGCCGAAAGTGCCAGTCAGGTTCGGTAGCGCATTGTGACGCGCTTCGACACGACCCTCGCCGACATTATTTTTGAACTTGGTGAAAGGTGAACCGCCTTCCGCCTCGGTATGTCCGTAGTCGACCAAACCATAACGAAAACTGATGCTTTCGATACCGCGCATCGGCTCGTACCACTCAGATTTAAAATCGTAGCGGGTTTGTTGCATATTGATACGGATATTCGGGAACAAGGCCTGGGGCCCAAAAATATCTTCAAACCCAGTCAAGTCCCTCAGTCTGGGCAAGATCGTTTCCAAGCCATCTAAATGATTCGGATCCAGATTATGGCTACCTTTGGGTATTCCATAGCGATTGTCCGTGTGACTGACCGACATGCCCGCCATGATATTATTGCCCACCCATGAAACACCGGCAAAACCACCGATTCCTTTGCTATCGGTATTCGGGATTTTGCCACTGACATTTTGTATTTCCGTCAGACCGAATTGTTGTTCTACGAAAGCTTCATCAATTGCTTTGCCGGGAATTTGAGTATCACCCCGCTTGCGAAAGAAACCACCCAAATTGAACGCCAATTGATCTTTGCCCATATTCAATTTAAAGGCGGAATTTGTGCCATCTCCGTTTGTATCATAGCGGCTCTCAACAGAACCGCTGATGGGTTTCTTTGCGCGCTTTTCAGGTATGCGCTGATCATTAACATCGACAATGCCGCCAATTGCGTTGCCGCCATAGCGAACTATTTCGGGGCCACGCATGACTCTTATTTCTTCGGCAAACAGCGGATCGATTGCCACGGCATGGTCCGGGCTGAGACTGGTTGCATCATGGGTGCCAATGCCATTTTGTAAAATACGCACCCGGGATCCGGTTAGGCCACGTATCACAGGGACGCCAACTCCTTGGCCGAAAGAAGCATTGCTCACACCCAATTCCGCCTCAAGAGTTTGACCTAGCGTATCGCTTTGCTGCAAACGCAAAGATCTGCCCTTCAAAACGCTGGTATTTGGTTTTGGATTCTGATCGGGCACGATGCCAATTACTTTTATGGGTTCAAGTTTGATCACGGATTCATTCTCGAGGGAAGCGGGCGCTCCTTTCGTTTGAGCAGAATTATTCGATTTTTCATCAGTTGCTAAAGCCTGATTTGACGTTCCTGCCAATACAAAAACAAAAACAAAAACAATACTTGCCAATATTTGGCGCTGTTCGTTACGCACTATTTGAATCTCTTTCGGGTTTAATTCCTCGCTCCTTGGGGTGAAGGCTGGTTGAAAACCAGCAGCCTGAAGAGCGCTTTTAATACCTCGCTGCTTGCGGCGGGGTGCTTTATTCTTGTTAAATATAAGCTTTGAATCGATTTAAAATATTCTGATTGATGGGATTCCGGAAAAATATTGTTCTTATTTAAAATCATGATATTACTTAGATTCTGGCTAATCCTTTCTCAAAATTATTTGGTATTTCTATAATGATATGTTGTAACATAACTATTATCAAGCAGTATAAAGTTAATTGCTACATAGCTTGATTTACTTGGCTTCCAGCCTCAATGTTCTGACATCAAGTTGCAGGGCTTGCACGAAGAAGCTTTGTACATGACGTTCAATTGTTGCCATGATCTGAGAGGCCGTATCACCGATCAGCATTTTCATTTCGTCCATCGCGCCCGCAATCACAGACCGAAAGACCTGCCACAATCTGGCGGCATAATCGATCGACGTGGCGTTCGCCGTGAGCTGTTGGCGTACATCCGCGATGCCGCTGGCCTGATGCCTCGACTTGGCAATCACCAGCATACAAAACCGTATCGCGGTCAAATGGATAGAGGCGATATAGGCGGCATAGTGATTGCTTTGCTCCTTGAGAAAGCCCGGATATTGTTTGGCTTCCTTGAACCTAAATTCCTCTGTTAGGTCACTCCAATGGCCAAAGAAGGTGGAGCGAAACCGAGGAGCTGTGAATTTTTCGGTCTGGTCGCAATAATTTTGTTAATGATATAGCGTGCAAGTACGCCCCAACGATCCGCTTTGGTCAACTGAGGCGCACTTGCCAAAACATGATCAAGACCCTTTCGTATATTGGCGATCATCGACTTGATATGATCTTCGGCTGCGTGAGTCAGAGTGAGCAGCAGTCGGGATTGACCGGCATGCTGGGTCAGGCGGGCAATGCCGCTGAGCAGCATGGGACGGCTAGTGATTGCCTCCAGGCGTGTCTTCGGGTGTGCCAGTCTGACATACCAACTCCACCAATTGTAGATGAGCGGGACTGCCCGCGCCGAGAGGTTGCAACGTTCCAGGTCATGCGTGGTATAGCCACCCCAGCCCCATTGGTTTTTCAACTCATCGAAGCCATTCTCACAGTCAGCCCGATCCCGGTATAACTAGCCAATGGCGTCGAGGGCGTAGTCTGTATTGGTCACCAGAACGGCGTATTCCCAGAGTTTAACCTTGTCTGAATGGTCAATGAAGTGAAGCGTCGACTGCTGGTTCTCATTGCTCGTCTCGGCTGCCGCCATGCTGTCTTTGATTCGCCGCCGCAGCACCACTACACGCCGCGCACTGCTCCAGCCCGTCAGCCGGAGTTTGCCTTCCACCGCATCAAAGCCTTGTCCTACGTTCTGCCAGTCGCCATGCTGCCATTGCCGCTCGATCAGACGCTTAACTCCGGCAGTTTGCCGTAGCTTGAAGAGGTAGTGCTGTTCAGTTCGCTCCATCTCGGCCGGTACGCACCAAGGCCAAGCTGAAAGCCGCGACAACCGAGCACATGCAGGTTCTGGAAAAATCACCCGAACGCGTGAAAAAATTCTTTCAGGATGCGCGCGTCAGGTATGCAGCCTGATTCACGGATAAATCAGGCCGGATCAATAAGACCGGAAGTTGTCAGCTTTTTTGCATCTTTTCTGGCCTGTCTGGTATAAACGAGTGTCCACAGTACCAATCCAGATCTTTGCTGCATTCACTCACGTCTGTGGCCAATCCTTCAATAATCAACTCGCGCATCTCCGGCACAGACAATAAGTAAAGCGATAAAATGATGTGGATTCAATCCCTGAATTAGTAGAAAAATCCACCAAAGTCAGGCATGATCAAGTTGATATCAAGTGGTTTGATTTCTTTTATTCGACATGTTTTTCGTTTGCGGCCTAGCCTTGTTTGTTGCCTGTTTGCATTGCTAATTCTAATTCTAATTCTAATTCTAATTCTGACTGTTCCTGCTCACTTTGCATACTGACCTGTTATTGAGATGACTATGAGTTATACCAATCGATCCAAGTCTCAGCTACTTGAAGAGATACAGCGGCTAAATACAGAACTTGCTGCCGTCAATCTGATGACAGAAAAACGTACCACTTCACTTTATATCAGTGAAGAGCGGTTTTCTCTGGCGATGCGCGGAGCTAATGATGGGCTTTGGGATTGGAATCTTGAAACTGATGAAGTCTATTACTCACCACGCTGGAAAAGTATGCTGGGCTATGGAGAGAATGAACTTGCTAATGACTTAAACACCTGGGCAAGCCTGGTTCACCCCGATGATAAGGACATGGTATTAGAAAAGGTTCAGGATTACTTGGAAGGTCGAGCAGGTTCATTTGAAGTTGAGATGCGCATGCGTTATAAAGATGGTCACGAAGTTTTTGTGTTATCGCGTGCATTTCTGGTAACTCTGAGTCTGATGGCAAGCCAATTCGCCTCGTTGGAACACATGTCGATATAACAGAACGTAAAATTGCCGAAGTATTTGATAGAAAAAGTTCCGAGATTCTTGAGATGATTGCAATAGGGCGTTCCGCATCAGACATTTACGATGCGATTGCACTGATGTATGAGGTCCGTCATCCAGGAATGCGATGTTCAATGCTCGAATTGAGCGGCAATATACTTCTGCACGGTGGAGCTAAGCCTTCCGAAGGAATATTGTGAAGCGGTACACGGTCTGGAAAACGGACCCAATGTCGGATCGTGTGGAACATCCACTTATACAGGACAGCGTGTTCTCGTTGAGAATATTGAGACAGATCCTAAATGGGAAAAAATCAAACATCATGCACTACCCCATGGCATGCGTTGTTGTTGGTCTGAACCCATTAAGAATTCCAGTGGAAAAGTTTTAGGTGCGTTTGGCATGTACAACAATCATCCTGCGCTTCCTAATGAAGAGGAATTACATGATCTTATATCTGCAGCTAGGCTTGCGGGGATAGTCATGGAGCGGGATCAAGCGCAAAAGCGCATACGAGTGCTAGCGTATACCGATCAACTAACCGGACTTGCCAGTCGCCTCTTTTTCTCAGCATATTGAAGAAATAACAAAAACATCGGCCCGGCATAACCGTCGTTTTGGATTGCTATATATTGACTTGGACGACTTCAAGGCTGTTAACGACAGTCTTGGACATGACGCGGTGACTTGCTGCTTAGGACCATTGCAAAACGATTGGTAAATACATGTGTGAAATTGATTTTGTTGCGCCTTGGTGGCGATGAATTCTGTATTCTCATGAAGATGTAGGTAATGATTACGCTGCTAATTTTGCAAAACGTTGTCTTGATGCGATAGCTCAACCGATTGAGATGTATTCCAGAAAACTCACGCCGGCTTGCAGTATTGGAATCGCATATTACCCTGATGATGGAGAAGATCTATTAGCCTTATTAAAGGCAGGGGATACCGCGCTTTACACGGCAAAGGAGAATGGAAAAAATCAGTATGCTTTCTATAAAGCGGAGCTTACCCATAAGGCTGAGTATCGTTTTCATGTCGAGCAGAACTTGAGGCAAGCGATCGAAAAGCAACAATTGTCACTGGTTTATCAGCCCCAAGTTAATATCAATACGGGAGAAATCTTCGGTGTCGAGGCACTGGCACGATGGCTTCACCCGCAATTAGGTGAAGTCTCGCCAAACGATTTTATCGCCACAGCCGAAAGAATCGGGATGATTAAACCACTGACCGAATGGGTGCTGCGAACCGCATGCGGCCAATTGGTTGTCTGGAAGAAAGCAGGTTTTTCCACGCTTCGCATGGCAGTCAATATTTCTCCCAGCCTTTTTCTCGATAAGGAGTTTGTGTTACTGATTAAACGTATTATTGATGAAACTGGAATCATTCCAGCGGAATTGGAACTGGAAGTGACAGAAAGCATCGTGCAAACCGATCCACGGAATCTTGCAATTTTTCAGGACTTGAAAGACCTGGGTGTTTTTTTGTCTATCGATGATTTTGGAACCGGTTATTCGTCTTTTGCATCGCTTAAACACCTGAAGGCGGATTACCTGAAAATCGACAAATATTTTATTGACGATATGCTTGTCGATAATCAAGCACTGACCCTTATCAGTTCCATGATAGAAATGGGACACAAACTGGGATATGGAATAATCGCTGAAGGTGTTGAGAAATCAGAACAACTCGATCTTCTTAGAAGCCTTGGTTGTGAAGCAATACAAGGCTATCTGTTTAGTAAACCAGCCAACGCCGATACAATTTCAAAGCTATTTGTATATCCCGTCAGCACAAATTGGACACAATAACCTGATTTGTCAAGTGCATATTGTTAATGCAACACGGCAAATTTGTTCTAACCTCAGAAACCAAGAATTTCAGCTTTTTCGAATAACAAGAAATTATATATTATTGATTTCATAATGTTTAATCAGATCTTGTTAGTGTTTTTTGGATACTAACCGGAAATCAACGTAACATCATGCTTTTGAATATATTAGCAATCAGAACAGATTAGCCCTGGTTAATGCAATTTGTACACAAAAAGTGGCCTTTCTGGACGATAGCCTAGATAAGCTCGGTGGTAAACGGGTAGCATTGTTTCAAGTGCGGCGGATTCACGCCACTCCAGTATTTTTGATTGAAACATAAAGATAACCCTAAATTCTGAACAAACTCTGTCATTTGACGGTAAAACGAAGTTTTTTAAATTAGCGGTTGAGAGACAGATTGTCCTATTCATGACTCCAGGTAGCGCCAGCTCCCATGTGTTCTACACGAGATGAGTGGATTGGATGGAGTTGTCGCCATCAATATGATCGACCAATCTGGTAGCGAATAACTCGCATTTTTTATTCTAAGACCTTTGCAAAATACATGACTCTATCTGAAGCACCTTCAATTCAGGTTTTTTTGAGAGTAATGAGGTGTTTTTTGTGACTTTCTCGCAAAAATTCCGGGAACGATCGTTTTAAACCGACAGCTATTCCCGCTCATACACAGACACAAGGAAAATAAAGCCATTCAGCGGTCTTTAAAAATAAGTTTTCGTGAACTTTTAACTAAATTGCAATATTATGGGAGCATAAATTAAAGTGATAGGTGAGTATTATGCCGAAATTTGCCTTTCGCCGGTATTTAAGCGCCCGGTTTAATCAGAAGTTCGCGCCTGTTTTGAAAGAATAGAAGACAATGGAAACGGCAAAGTATTCTCATTGAGCGATTGTTTGATGTCGGGATTTTGCGATTTTAGCTTAAAGTATCCTTCATTATTGCAATTTGACCAAGGCAGGAAGATGATTTGGTTCGGGCTAATTTAAACTTGTATGGCATTGACTGCGCGCCATCGGATACTTATTTACGGGAACGACTGGATAATGTCTCCTCTGAGCTTTGCCGGTCATTTAGGCGCATACTGCACCTGCTTCAGCGTGGCAAAGGTTTGGAGGGATTCGAATACCTGGATGGTTATTATCTTTTATCCATTGATGGAACGGGTTATTTTTCTTCTTCACAAGTGCATTGTGAACAATGCTGCCAGAAACATCACCGTGACGGTCGTGTCAGATGCTCAGTGCCGTGCTGGTTCACCCGGATCAAGCCGAGGTATTCCCGTTGGCGCCGGAGCCGATCATGCAACAAGACGGGTATAGCAAAACGACTGTGAACGCACTGCAGCAGTGCGATTGTTAAACGCACTCAGGCGTGAACATCCGCATATGAAACTCATTGTGATCGAAGATGGCGTGGCTTCAATGCGCCGCATATTCGTCTGCTTCAAAAACTGAACCTGCACTTTATCCTCACGCCAAACAAACGGACCATCAATTTCTGTTTGACTGGGTGAATACCGTCCAGGAGTAAAACTGATGAATTTATCGACGGCAATGGTATCAGACACAGTTTCCCCTCAATGGCGCTCCTTTAAACGACGCCAACTTTTGAACTTGAGGTCAACTTTCTGGAATACCGGGAATATCACCTTCAGGCGAAACCTAACATTTTTCCTGGGTAACAGACATTACGATCCACGTCGAGAATCTGATGCAACTCATGCACGCCGGCGCGCACGCTGGAAAATCGAGAATGAAACTTTTAATACCCTGAAAACACAAGGCTACCACTTCGAACATAACTTGCCACGGTTACCGGTATTTATCCACTGTCTTTGCCTGTTTAATGATGCTGTGCTTTGGTCGATCAGGTACAGCAGCATTATTGTCTCTGCTTCAACGGGCAAAACAAATGCAAAGCGTAATAAATACTGGGGAGAAAGTACGTGGATTATTCCTCCATTACCTCCTTCCGACTGGGAGACTTTGTATAAATCCATTGCCTTTGGAATAAAACCAACCGTACTAGTCTTTAATGATCCGTCTTAATACGCCAACCGGGGAAAGTATGTTCGAAGGGTGTTTTCCAGGAAAAGTAGCTAATTTAAAAACTGACTTGAGTCAGATGGTTTCTGCTTTACCTCAAAACATAGATTTCAAAAATTCATAAATTTGATTTTGCAGCAAATGTTGTTTGAATTAGCGTGAGGTGCTGAGGGAAGAGCACGGCAAATTTGTTCTAACCTCAGAAACCAAGAAATTCAGCTTTTTCGAATAACAAGAAATTATATATTATTGATTTCATAATGTTTAATCAGATCTTGTTAGTGTTTTTTGGATACTAACCGGAAATCAACGTAACATCATGCTTTTGAATATATTAGCAATCCAGAACAGATTAGCCTTGGAGGGAAGAGGCTGTATTTTGTGAGATAATATTTTAAGTGTTAAAGTTTTTGGTTCGATTGTCGTAGATAAAGAGGAAATGGTCACTATATCTTATAATTTGTATTTGTATTTAATGCAGTGATGTGTAGCTGTAAGGGTAGTAAGGAAGGCGTAAGGCGCGTTGAAAATAGTTTCACTATATATTTTTGTAACTGAAAAGGAAAAAGTACTATGGTATTAGCATATACGCGGATGACATTGATAGGACTTGTGAGTGTGGTTGTTTTAGTTCTTACAGCTTGTGACAATGAACCTAAAGAAAAAAAATCTGGACAAGCCCTAGTTAGCGTTAATGGAAAAGAAATTACCATGCTGCAACTTAATGATGAAATAAAACGTGCCAATATTCGTCCTGATCAGTATGAAGCAGCTAGCAAACAATTATTGGAATCGCTAATTGCTCGTCAATTGATTATGGACGAGGCTATAAGTAATAAACTTGATCGGACTCCCGATGTCATGCAGGCGCGTGAACGAGCTAATGCTCAAATTATTTCACAAGCTTATATGCAAAGTATTGTAAGTAAAGTTGCTAAACCATCCAAGGCTGAGATTGATGATTATTACCAAAAACATCCCGAATATTTTTCACAACGTAAACAGTTTGATTTAACGATAGTGCGCATTGCAACTAAGGATCTTGGTGATGAACTAAAAAAATTATAGATGCAGCTAAATCCCTTGATGAAGTTGTGGCTTGGCTTGATAAAAATAAAATACAATATCTCCGTAACTTAGCATCGCGCAGTACCACTGATCTACCACCTCAGATGGCGACAATGATGCAGCAGAAAAATAAAGACACCATTTTTATCATCAATGAGCAAGGAAATAGTCTGCTTATTTCCGTTAATGCGATCAAGGATAGCCCAATCACTGCTGCTTTAGCGGCATCTCAGATTGAAAAATTTTTGATCAATCAGAAATACAAGGAAGCAACCGATGCCGAAGTTGCGCGTCTGCGCTCGGCAGCAAAAATAGAATATCTAAACGCTAAAGCGTCAGCATCCAATGTGGAAAAGCCAGTTACTCAATCGACAATAACCCAACCGTCTGACGTTACTAGTAATTTAAATTTAACAGAGCCAGTTTCGGAAGGGGCAATAGAGCGTGGTATCATGGGAATTAAATAAGTGTGCGTTTTTGCCAAAAAAGTTTTATTTTTTATCAACCTATTACGTTATGAATTAAGGATTATAGGCAAATGATATATGTTATGAATAAACTGAAGTTTCTGATGATTTTTGTATTACTCTGGATGATTTGCACAGGCAGCGCGGTTGCTGGTGAGACTAGGGAAAGTGTATTGGGGCCTGGAGATGCATTAAAAATATTTGTCTATGGGCAACCCGATCTCACTACTGAAGCGAGAGTAAGCGAAACGGGGAGTATAACTTTTCCCCTGCTGGGCGAGATATTAGTAGACGGATTAACTCCATCAGCAGTAGAACGAAAAATAGCAAAACTACTGGAGAGTCGTGACATTCTGCGTAAACCTCAAGTAAATATTCTAACTGGTTCGTTGCAGAGTCAGATGGTATCGGTGCTTGGTTCTGTTCGAAACCAGGGACGTTTCCCAATTGAAGGTAAGCGGAGTCTGACCGATATTCTTGCCATGGCAGGTGGAATATTTCCAGAAGGTGGAGAACAGGTTACCTTGATTCGCGCAGATGGAAACAAATTTGTTAAAGAAGTAATTGATGTTTCAGAAATGGTTCGCTCCGGTGATTTGACTCGGAATCTGATAATACGTAGTGATGATCTTATCTACGTTGAGAGAGCTCCTCGTTTCTACATCTACGGGGAAGTCCAGCGTCCTGGAACTTATAGACTTGAGCGTGATATGACAGTTATACAAGCACTGTCAGTAGGTGGCGGATTGAACGTGCGGGGCACTGAACGCGGTCTGCGGATTCAGCGTCGGGATGCAGAGGGAAATTTGCAAATGCTAACTGTTAAATCCAGCGATTTGGTTGAGCCTGACGATGTACTCTATATCAAAGAGAGTCTGTTTTGATGTTCGTTCTGGAACTCCTTTAAGGAAGAAGGCTCTGAATAAGTTGATTGCGGCCATTGTCTCGACAACTGAGAACGAATCACCATGTTGATATTCGTCCTGAGCTTGTCAAAGGACTTAATCAGAGCCTCCTTAGGTATTCTTACCAGGCAGTTAATGTAACTAGATTAGGTTTAAACTGGGGTCTCACATATGGATTTTTCGCGATTCTTTCTCATTATATTAGCCCGTTACGGAATTATTCTGCTTGTACTTATTGTGACTGTATTGACTACTCTGGTTGTTAGTCTTTCACTGCCAAAAACTTACAAGTCGACAGCAACATTATTGCTTACTCATAAAGGAGCGGATCCTGTTACAGGCATGGTTGTTCCCGCACAGCTAAGTTCAGGTTACATGTCGACTCAATTGGATGTCATTAAAAGCAACAAGACTGCATTTTTGGTAATAGATCAACTTAGGCTTGATCAGAGTGAAGCTGTAGTTAAGCAATTTCAGGCAAGCAATAGTGATAAGAGTTTGCGTGATTGGTTGGCTGCCTGGTTGCTTAGAGGCTTGAATATTGAAACTTCACGTGATAGCAGTGTGATTGGTATCAGCTTTAAGGGCAGCGATCCTATGTTTACTTCTATCATGGCAAATGCATTTGCTAATGCTTATCAGGAGATGAGTATTCTCCTCACAGTTGAACCTTCACAAAAAGCAGCAGCCTACTTCACTGAGCAGCTTAACGTGCTGCGTTCCAATCTGGAAAGAGCGCAGAAAAAACTATCTGACTACCAACATGAGAATGGTATTGTGGATGTAGATTATCGTCTTGATGTTGAAACAAAACGGCTAAATGACCTTTCTAGTCAATTGATAGTTGCTCAAGCGGAAGTAATGGGGGCAGTATCTGGAGCGGAGAACGATAACTCCGGTGGCGAAAAAACTAGTATTAATAGAAATTCAATGATTAGTAACCTCAAGTTAAATTTGACGCAAGCTGAGTCTACTTTTTCAGAAATTTCGCAGAGATTGGGGCACAATCACCCCAGTTATGTAGGAGCAAAAGCAGAGGTTGAAAAACTGAGAGCGGAACTTAATAAACATATAAGAGTCGCCACAAATACCGCTATCAATCAAGAAAGTGCAATACGTGCGGCTCTTGAAGAGCAAAAGGCTAAAGTACTGACTCTAAATCGTGCGAGGGATGATCTTCTGCCTCTTATAAAAGACGTAGAGGGTGCGCAACAGGCATACAATACTGCTATGCAACGTTTAAATCAAACTAGTCTCGAAGGGCAGTCCAATTTGTCAAGTGTCTCTATACTCGATACAGCAAAAATTCCGGATATTCCGGATAGTCCTAAAGTGCTACTCAATATGGCGCTATCAGTAATTCTAGGTACCCTCCTGGGACTGGGATTTGGTCTGCTTGCAGAAATGGTTGATCGGCGTGTGCGTTCAGCGGAAGACTTGGTGGATATACTGCAAGTACCGGTGCTTGGCATTATAAAGCGGGAAGAAAGAAACGAAGGCGCTTATTGCAATTAGCTTGGCCACGCTTGATACGATGAATCAATCTAAGCTTAAAGTAGGAAAAATATAAAATGAGTATTCCAAGTCCGTCAGAAACAAGCAAACTTAGTGACTCTAACTCTATCAGCACCAATACATCAGCACTTAGGAAATATAGTATAGGGCACATGTTGCTGGACATGGGGAAAATTACACCCGTTGAAGCGGAGCGCGTACTGCGGTTACAGAAAGAAAGTGGTATGCGTTTTGGTGATGCTGCACTAAAATTAGGCTTAATTACTGAAGCAGATATCCAGTTAGTACTGGCACACCAGTTTGACTATCCTTACCTATTACCTGGACAGGGAAATTATCCACCGGGCTTAGTAGTTGCTTATCAACCATTTGGCACGGAAGTTGAAGCTTTTCGTGCGGTGCGTAGCCAGTTGATGTTACGCTGGTTTACTTCGGGTCGTAAGGCATTGGCAATTTGTAGTTATAATCCCGGTGATGGAGTAAGTCTTTTTACGGCTAATCTGGCTGTGGTATTTTCCCAGCTTGGAGAACGCACATTGCTGATTGATGCAAATTTGCGTTACCCACAGCAACATGAAATCTTTAATTTAAAGAATAAGCAAGGCTTGTCTGATGTCCTTGCAGATCGTGCTAATGTCTCTGAAGTAATCGCTAAGATTGATTCGTTTATTGATCTTTCTGTTATACCAGCAGGAACGCTCCCGCCTAATCCTCTGGAAATTCTTAATCGCCCCAAATTCGATAAACTGAATGATCAGCTTGCAAATCAATTTGATGTAATTCTTTATGATACGTTGGCTTTTTCTAGTGGTGTCGACGCACTCGCTATCGCAGCTCGTGCAGACGGTACATTGATAGTTGCCAGAAAAAATAATACTCATCTTAAAAATTTAAATATCATGAATGAACAGTTTAAGCGTTGCGGGACTGAAATAATTGGTTCCATTTTGATGAATTAATTTTTAACTATAAAGTTATGTTTAATATTCCATACAAACTTCATGCTGAAAAACAGGTTATAGCAGAATGGTTGCCTGTGCTGCTTGGGTTATTAGCTCTATATTTACCTACTTTCTATAGTCTTGCAAATGGAATTTGGGCTCAAGAAGAACAAGCGCACGGACCTATCATTCTGTTTCTTTCGCTCTGGCTTATTTACCGCAAGTGGCCAGAAATGATGAAAAGAAGTGAAGGACAATCAACTTCAGTTCTTGGATGGATAATTTTATTATTACCCTTTTACTTTATGTTGTTGGTCGATCTCAACAGATATTGATTTTTGAGATAGGCTCTTTTGTTACAGCGCTGTTGTCTATTTTGCTTATCAAACGAGGAAGCAGTGCTTTGAAGGCTATGTGGTTTCCAATTTTTTTCTTGTTGTTTATGATTCCATTACCTGGCACGTTTGTAAGTTTGCTTACTATGCCGATGAAAATGGCAGTCTCATATGTAGCAGAAAATATTTTATTTTGGGCAAATTATCCTATAGCACGTAATGGTGTTATCTTGCAAATTGGGCAATATCAACTTCTTGTGGCTGATGCCTGTGCTGGATTGCAAACACTGTTGACTTTGGAGGCATTAGGGTTGTTTTATCTGAATCTTGTTCATCATACCTCGGTCTTTCGAAATGTAGCACTGGCTATCCTTATAATACCGATCTCTTTTACGGCTAATGTCATACGCGTTATCGTTCTTACCTTGATTACTTTCCATTATGGTGATGCTGCTGGGCAGGGTTTTTTGCATGGATTTGCCGGAATGGTTTTGTTCCTTAGTGCATTATTATTAATCTTGGGTGTTGATACCCTATTGCAATTTTTTATTAAAAAACAGCCTATGAATGTTTCACAGCTTGCTGCTGCAAAGTAGTAATAGATAATTTGTTTGATCGGTGAAAGACATCATCGCAAGTTTCTTAGAATGACTTTACTAGCTTAATAAATGTTAAATATCAACTTTATTTGGGCTGATTTCTTCTTGTATCTTTTGATGCTTTATTTGCTAATCAGCTAGGAAGAAAAAATCAATGAAAAAATCTTTTTTTATCAGCATTATTCTTGGTGTATTAATGGTGTTATCCGGTGCTTTAACATTAGCATTGACCCCAACTAATAAAATTGCAGATTTACAGGAAAAATTAGATCTTGAAATTCTGATTCCTTCTAGGTTTGGGGATTGGAAAATCGACGAATCAATAATACCTTTGCAAGTCGATGCTGAGACACAAGCTAAACTAAACGAGATTTATAATCAAACGTTATCAAGAACCTATGTTAACTCTCTGGGTGAGCGTATTATGCTTTCTGTAGCTTATGGAGGTGATCAGAGCGACAATTTGGCCGTTCATAAACCAGAAGTATGTTATTACGCACAAGGTTTTGAGATAATGAAAACTTTTGCTGATGAATTGCTAACCCAATATGGAAAATTACCGATTAAGCGTTTATTAGCAATTAAGGGTAATCGAAATGAACCTATTACTTACTGGGTAACAGTGGGTAACAAAGTGGTTTTGCCTGGTATTGATGAAAAATTGCAGCAATTGCGATATGGACTGACGGGTAGTGTGCCTGACGGAATGTTGGTGCGCGTATCTTCTATAGATTCTGATAAAGATAAAGCCTATCAAATTCAGACAATTTTTATTCAGGACTTATTGTCAACACTTGATGTGAAGGAACGTACCAGACTGATAGGAACATTTGGTGTATAAGCAAAATTTTGTCTACAAGGTAAGCACATCAACGGATTTGGGTAGTCAAGCAATATTCTATATTATTGTATCGGCAAGTTTGTTAATGGCGATGTTGTTTGGTTTGTTTGCGGTAACAGCTAATCCTGTAATTATTGGAATCGCAGTTGCTCTTATCGTAGGCACATTACTTTTAACCAAACCTGATTGGATTCTATGGTTGGTTTTGCTACTCGGTTTGCTGGTGATTGGAGTACTCCCGCTTCATCTCGATTCTGTCGCTTCAAAGGCAGGATGGGGGGTGTCGCTACTAGGTTTCTTCTTGATGTTTATAGCGTTTTTTGCGAGTGCTACGTCACCGAAAAGATTGAAAGATACTCCCGCCTTCGTTTGGATTGCTCTCTGTTTTCTGGTTTACGCGCTAATTAATTCGTTCATGCAGGGATTCAGCACATGAATTTTTGGGTGGTTTTAAGCGTTACTTTCAGATGTGGGGACTCTTGTTTGCGCTATGTTGGCTTACTTTCGATGAGCGGGATATACGTCGCTTGCGGTTGTTTTTTTTGATTGCTGCTTTGTTGCAATTGCCCTTTGCAGTTTACGAACTTATTTTCTTTGTTCCTGAGCTTAGCGGTTGGGGGGGGGGGGCTGTAGATGTTGTTGCAGGAACCTTTGGAGCCAGTATGCACGGTGGCGGGGCCAGCGGGGAAATGGCACTTTTCCTTATCATTATGTTGGCTTTTCTGTTGGCGCTGCGCATGGAAAAGATGTTATCTACCACTCGCCTGATCTTGTTGTTATTGGTGGTGTTAACACCCCTATTTCTGGGTGAGACCAAAGTAGTAGTTGTATTGCTGCCGTTAATGTTTCTGGTGCTATATCGTCGCACAATGTTTACCCATCTGCATTACTGGCTGATGGGTTTTGTCGTGGTCATGTTGCTTACGGTGGCCGCAGGTTATCACTACTTAAGTCTTTCCGGCAAGCCTATTGATGAACAGTTTGAAGCAACCCTTAATTACAATATTTATGAAGAAGGCTATGGAAAGGAAGCGGTTCTTAATCGTACCACGGTATTAACTTTCTGGTTTGAGCAATCAGGTGTCCATGATCCGGTTTCCTTCATCTTCGGAAATGGAATGGGCAGTTCTCATTCTGTTACAGGTGGTCATGTTGCCAAGCGCTATCCTGCGCACGGCATTGATTTGACAGCAGCTTCAACTATTCTCTGGGATATGGGCGTGTTTGGCTTTTGTTTTTTCATTACCATTTTTGCTTTTGCCTGGCGTTGTGCTGGTCGGCTAAAGCGGGAATCTACTATACCAATAGTAAGAGCTGATGCCGCTGCCATTCAAGCTGCTTTGGTACTATTTACATTCTTCAATTTTTATCGCCCAGGATTACTGGAAATCGTAGGTATTCAGGTTGTGTTTGCTGCAATGTTAGGCTATTTGGCTTGGTTGCATCGTAAGCATACTCTTGCGATAGAAATTAACGGTTCATAAGTTTCTTGAGGGTCCTCTGAATAACTGCCATTTCAAGCATGGCTAGAAATCTATATTATTGATTCAGAAAGCTTCCTCACTACTTTCGGAATGACAAGGATGGGCTATTCAGAGGCTCCTTAATATTTCGGTATTGTGTATTGATAAGTGATTATAAGAGAGTAATAAGCATAAATGTGATTTGTCGCGTAGAATTGTATATGCCTCTATACTATTTTCAGGAGGAAGGGTGAAGTATAGGAAAATCTGCAGAAGATGCATGATAAAGGCAACTTAAAGCTTTTAATCATCCCCCAAATGTATCAAATTAAAATAGTTTATGGGCAAAAATTGTATTACTTTGATGGTGCTTTATATCAATTGTGAAAGATAGAAAATGAAACTCTCAATTCTGATCAAGGCGCTCAATGAAGAAGCGATGATAGCAAAATGCCTCGAAGCAGCTCTGGCAGAAGCCCCAAAAGTTGATGGCGAGGTAATTTTGGTTGATTCGCTTTCTACTGATAGAACAATTGAGATCGCAAGGCGCTACCCTGTACGCATTATCCAGTTTTCGTGGAGAATGGATTGTGGAGCCGGATCTGCCGTGCAACTTGGCTACCAATACGCTCATGGTAAATACCTGTATGTACTAGATGGTGATATGGTATTGCAGCCCGGTTTCTTATCGGCGGCATTGAATTATCTTGAATCCAATCCTGATGTGGCTGGCGTGGCGGGAAAAGTGCTTGATACAAGTATCAAGACTCTGGACGATAAACGACGGGCATCTATGGCGACAGCACAGCAACAAATATTGGAGGTACCGGATCTTGGTGGCGGCGGTCTGTATCGCCGTAAAGCGATTGAATCTGTCGGCTATCTTGCTCATCGCTGGCTTCCGGCTTGCGAGGAGGCTGAACTTGGCGCCCGTCTGCGAGCTTCTGGTTGGCATCTTATTCGACTTCCAAACATAGCGGTATTGCATACGGGTTATTCTGAAAGCAATTTCCAAATGCTTCACCGACTATGGCGGAATCGACGGATGCATGCCTACGGTATTTATCTTCGAACGGCCTTTGGGCGTTCATGGTGGTGGTTAAGTATCCGTCAGGCTTGGTTCGTTTTCGTTGCACCTGCTCTTCATGTTGTGGCGGGAATGTTGGCAGCAATATGTGCGATGTATATAGAAGTAATTAAGATAGTACCTGCATTGGCGATTACTGAATCTCTTATTTGGTTTGGAGTTATTACGCTTATGGCAGTAAGAAAGAGAAGTGTTTCTGATGCAGTACTTTCAGCCTATGGATGGCACTTTTACGCTCTTGCAGCAGCACTTGGATTCATGCATTCAACTCCAGATCCGATGATTCCAATCAATGCACGAGAACTCACTGAACATCAAATTCCACTATAACGTTACAAGTTATTACTCAAGTTTCTGAGTTATTTTCAAGAAGAATATTAATCCAACCTATTGATTAATAATAAATATAAGCCTCTAAAGTGGTAAAATGTAGTTTGCTTGACGAACTAACCCAACCACTCGGAGGCTTCAATGAAACGTGACACAAAACCACTGGCTTTGCCAAGTCTAATTGGCGACTTATTCACGGCACAAGGCCTACAGATTGACAATATTCTTGCGACTGTCTGGACTAAGATGAACATTATCACCTTGCTGCATCGAGCTGGATTTAAAAAGCGATCAGGAATTGAGGTTAACCAAGTTATTTATTTGTTGTTAGTCTGGGTGTGGTTAAGAACTGAATCTATTGGTATGTTTTCTCGCAAATCAATGCAGAGTTTCACTGATGTCAAGAAAGACGTTATGTATGATTATCTCAAACGAGAAGATGTGAATTGGCGGCGCCTACATAGTCAGGTTGCCCGGCGAGTGGTTATAGAACACGAGCTGAATAAGCGTGAGGTTAAAGCCTTTGTACTTGATGACTCAATCAAAACAAGGCGAGGAAAAAGATGGCGGGTGTTTCGTGTCACTTTGACCACTTAACAGGCAAAACAGTGATGGGTTAGCAAGTCCTGACTTTAGGCTATGCCACCAGTGAGGAAATATTTCTGCCACTGGATAATCAGCTCTATATCAGTCAAAAGAACATTCAAGCGCAGGAGCAGAATTTCCGTGATGGTCGAAGTATTGTGGCCAAACGCTATCGAGAATCGGTATTGATGAGCAAACCGGAAATGGCTGCGGACATGGTGAAACGCGCATTGACGAAAGGTTTTGCCACCGACTACTTAGTGGCAGACGCTTGGTATGGTAACAAAACCACGCTACGCTTAACGCAGGCAACAGATTTAACCGCAATCTTGCGGATGAAGAAAGACAAAATGCTGTATCGCTATAGTTATTATGTCAATGGAGACGGCATACGATCATGACAAATGCTAAGAGCCTTTACAGGCATCAAGTTCGTAAACAATGGCAAAGGATTCAGGGAACACGTTACCAGTGCAAAGTGTTGAATGTTGATGTGGTCTAATAGACTCGGACACTCCAGTTAAGAGAAAATAATCTTAATTGGAGGAAGAAATGGAAACGAGGAAACAATATACAAAGGAATTCAAACTGGATGCAATCAGTCTGGTTCTGGATCAGGGATTGACGATAGCAGAAGCTGCCAGGAGCTTGAAATCAGGGCTAACATGCTTGGGCGATGGATCAAGGAGAACGAGGCGGATAATAATGGCCAGGCATTCCGGGGTAATGGGAAACTGACGCCGGATCAGGAGAAATTCGGCGACTTAAGATAGAAAACAAACAATTAAAGCTGGAGCGGCAAATATTAAAGGAGGCGGCGGTCTTTTTCGTGAAAGAAACGAAGTGAAGTATTCGTTCATCACCCAAAGAAAAAGACCTGCCCGGTCGGCCTAATGTGTCGGCTATTGGGTGTCAGTCGCAGTGCTTACTATGACTATGAACAACGCCGTCGCAATTGCCCGGATGATCTGCACCACAGACAACTTCTTGATGCTGTGAAGAATATTGCAAAATCATGCGATTACACCTATGGCAGTCGCCGAATGAAACGAGCGCTAAATGCCTTAGGCTATTCGATTAGCCGCTGGAAGACGAGAAAACTAATGCGTGAGGCTTTCGTCACTGTCAGGCATCGGAAGAAATACAAGGTGACGACAGACAGCAATCACCAGTTGCCGGTATTTGAAAACCAATTGAATCGGCAATTTGATGTTGCCAAACCGGATCAAGTTTATGTTTGCGATATCACATACATCTGGACACAAGAAGGCTGGCTGTATCTGGCAATCGTAATAGATTTGTTTTCCAGAAAAGTGGTCGGTTGGAGCATGAGCTCACGGATGAAAGCAACACTGGTTTGTGATGCATTGCGAATGGCTATCTGGTTGCGCCTGGCCACCGCCAGGCCTGATTGTGCATTCAGATCGTGGATCGCAGTATGCCGGCAAAGCATACCGCAATCTACTTAAAGCATATGGTTTTATTGGCAGCATGAGTCGTCTGGGAAATTGTTGGGATAATGCAGTTGCGGAAAGCTCTTTGGCAGCCTCAAGCAGGAACGTTGCCAATGACGGCATTACCAAACCCGCTATGAAGCACAGCAGGACATTTTGCAGTATATCGCCGTGTTTTATAACAACCAAAGACTGCATTCATACCTGGATTACAAAAGTCCGAACCAATATGAAGCTGAAGCAGCAAAAACGATGAAAGTTGCTAACTGAGGTGTCCGGTTTTACTTGACCAGGTCACTTCTGCATGCTTGTCTTTGAAGAACAAAAAGCATAGGGCTGCAAGTGAGTGCCGTGAGAAATCAGTTAGTTGATGGTTTGATGAATTTGAGTTTCGCAAAACAGCTTTGGTTTCTGTTTCGTGCACTTATTCATGATGGCCTACTAAGTATTAAGCAGCAACTTGGTTGTCCCATTGACCAGATTATGGAGACAATTGAAGAGCACATAAATCATTTTTTTGTGCAAGCTCTGCCGTTAGATCATTTTACGTTGAAACAGGAAGCCTTGGATAATGAAGATTAGTGAGATTCTATTCAATTTTGAACTCCGAACTTGAGTTATTATAGAAACTATTAGATGCAGTTGATTTCAACCAGACTTTTTACTGAAGAATAGTCATGGCCGAAATGATAGAAAGAACACTTAAAATGAAGGAAGCATATGTCTATTAGTGCATTGGATATAGAGCGGGTTGTCCATGGTGGCTTTTGTATAGGTTGTGGTGTTTGTCGATCGGTCGAACCCGCTATTGAAATAAGTCTAAATAAATATGGCGAGTATGTGGCCAATCTTGACAATTCCAATGAGCATGGACGTCGAATCGCTTCTAACGTTTGTCCCTTCTCAGTCAATGTAAACGAGACTGAATTGGCTGATGAAGTGTTTAATGGACAAATGCAACATGAATCTATTGGCCGATTTTCAGGGTTATTCGCAGGATATTCTCTAAAGGATAGGGAATCAGGTTCATCAGGTGGGGTGATTACATACATTATCAAGCGATTGTTTGAATCCAAGGAAATTGATTATGCTATTCTTGTCCGTCAACGCATGGCGAATAATATCAGGGGCTTGGAGTTTGCTTTCGATGTTATTTCGTCTGATCTGGAGGTTGCTTCTGGGTCTACGTCCTTTTATTACCCTGTAACGTATTCAGAAGCTCTGGAGTTTATTGCTAAGAATCCAGGTCGTTATGCGATTACAGGCGTTCCCTGTTTTCACAAGGCTATACGTTTGCTCAAACGGCAGAATCCACTTTACCGTGAACGAATTCAATATCAGATTGGTTTGGTCTGCGGTCAATTAAAAAGTACACTATATTTAGAATACCTACTTCGTCGTGCTGATGTACCATCTGGAAAAATTGAGTCGGCGCGCTTCCGGAGGAAAGATTCCCAAAATCGTGCGGATGAATACTTTTTTGAGGCAGTCACACGAGGTGACGATGAAAAGAAAAACTTATATCGGGTTGGTAATAAACAAATAGGTGTAAATTGGGGTATGGGATTGTTTAAACCCAAGGCTTGTGATTATTGCGATGATGTGTTTGCTGAGACCGCTGACATCGCTGTTATGGATGGCTGGCTACCACAATATGTTAAAGATGGTAGAGGTACTAGTCTGATTGTCGTGCGTGATAGACGCTTGATGGATGTTTTATACAGTGGTCAAGAAGCGGGAAGTATGTATTTGGAGTCTGTAAGCGTCGAGGAAATTGTCAAGTCACAGCAGGGAGGGCTTAATCACCGGAAGCAAGGGCTGGCTTACCGTCTGTCTATATCAATGGGTTGGACACCGACAAAGCGAATTCGACCATCTTCTGATTTTTCATTACTGTTCAAAGTGGAGCAGATCATGCGTCTTGTTCTCCGCAAGACAAGCAGGCATGCGATGACGGTGCAGATTAAAGTCGAATCCGGGTTGTTAATATTTAATACATTAATGGCATTACAGTTGTTTGCCTATCGGGTGGTACAAAAACTTAAACGAATTTTTAAATTGTCGATTTATTAGTTTCTATCGGGATTGGAATGACAAATAAATACTATTTCTTAGGACACGAGACTCTTGCAAATCGTGGTTGCGAGGCATTAATACGTGGTATTTCCAGCATTATTCGTGAGCGGCAATCAGATGCCGAATTTCTTGCACCTACCTTTAATGAGGAAAGTGACCTCAAACAATTACCCAGATCTAATAAATTGGGTGTGCGATTTGTTCCGACTTATCGCATGCCTTTCTATGGCAGAGTTTGGGGAAGACTGAATAAAGCGATACCCGGGTTAAGGCGCGTGTGGATTCCTTTACCAAGTATACCTAAGAACATACTAAAAAGTTTGCAAGATACCACCGCTGGTATCATGACAGGCGGAGACAATCTCTCATTGGACTACGGTGTACTCTCACTGCTTAAATTTATGGGGCAAGCGGAAAGCTATATGTCAGACATTCATCCATTGTATTTATGGGCTGCATCAGTCGGACCTTTTGGATCTCAGCCTGATATAGAGCAGTATATGATCCGGCATCTCGCTAAATACACTGGTATTTCTGTACGTGAAACTTCTACTCGCGACTACCTCGATAAACTTGGATTACGCAATGTAAAGTTAGTTGCTGATCCAGCCTTTGTGATGATACCTGAGCCTTGGAATACTTTGACAGTATTGCCTTCTGAATTGGGTGAAGGATTGTTGGGATTCAACGTTAGTCCTTTAATCAAGAGCTTCCGTAATAACGATTCTCATGTATTGGAGATGGAAACGGCAGTAATAGATTTTTTACAGAATGTGATTAAGCGAACAGATCTATCTATTGTGCTGATACCTCATGTGGATAGTATCGATGGAGGCGCGTGGAATAGTGACTATCTCTATATGCAGCGTCTGATTAAACGTATTTCCTTGCCATCTGGTGCATTTGCTGCCCGGATCAGTTTGGCTCCTCGTGATATGAATGCGGTACGGATTAAATATCTGATCTCTCAGTGCCGCTTTTTTATCGGAGCGCGTACTCATGCAACCATCGCTGCATGGTCGTCACGTGTACCTACTATTTCTATCGCTTACAGCGTCAAGGCAACTGGATTAAATACTGATTTATTCGGAGATTTACGGTATGTGCTTGAAACACAAAATCTCTCTCGAACAACTTTATGGGAATCCTTGGAAAGATTGCGTGCCGATGAACAAAGTATTAAAACTTTACTGGAGCAGCGTATTCCTGAGTGGCAAAAGCGGGCTCGCTCTGCGGTTGATCATATGATGGCAGTCTGTTGATTTGGCATTTTATATAGTGTTATTTAGTGGTCACCATATCACCTCTCTTATAGTTCGGCACAAGTTCATAGAGCAAGAAGGTGCGCTCATCGAGTAACGACAGTATGATCAATTATGAAATGCAATTTCTTGAAACATATAAATCATTTGGTTTAATTCCAGAATACACATCAAAAGATAGGCCTGATAACAATTTCTTCCGATTTGTTTGATGCTAACATGAAACTCAATCGTACCTGCTGTATCAACTTCGTTTTAGCTGAAAAATAAAAAAGAAGAAATACCAAGTGCCTTATTAATTTAGGCTATGTCGCAATTAGCTGCTGAACGAAATTTCCTAAACCGCACAAGCGCTTATCAATCGCAGGATTGTGCGTTTTTATGGCAAATATAATGTTATTCGGATGTATATGGTTGCTAAAAATTCAACATTTAATTACGACATAGCCTTAATTATTAACTATCTGGAATTGAAGTGGAGTGTAAATGAAAATTTATAATTTAAGGAATATTAAGGATAATGATGAAGTCAAGCTTTCAGTTTCAATTGATAGTGAGCAATTAGGTTGCAAAGAACTCTGGTTTTCAACTCCTGAGCAGTATGCGCATGGCTTGTGTGAGAACAGATTGGATGGTTTTCTGGTAGGGATGGTTTTCCCTGCTATGCAATATGGAGAAGACATTCATCTCGAAGGATGTGTTTCCAAGAAGCTGCTATTCAATTTAAATAATTATGCCATTCCCTTATTAATGACATTTTCACCTTCTGCTAAACGGATAAAGATTATTGCGGAGGAAACCACGACCGAGCGATTAAATTGTTCAGGTATCGGTACCGGTTTTTCTGGAGGGGTTGATTCTTTTTGTACCATTTATGAACGCTATGAGCTTGAGAAAGATCCTGACTATAGAATAAACAGTTTTCTTTTTCTGAATGTTGGCTCGCATGGTCCAGGCGGATCGGATGAGGAGGAGATATTTGCGCGCAAGTTGTTTCACAATCGGTACAATTATCTTAATGCATTGCCTAATGAGCTTGGTTTGGATTTTATTCCCCTAGATTCTAATCTTCATTCATTTCATCCATGGGGGCATCAACTGACTCATTCATTAACGACGGTATCGGGTGTTCTTATTCTGCAAAATACTTATAGTAAATACTATTGTGCGTCGACAGGCTTGTCATATTCGCTATTATTAAAGTTTTTTGAGGTTTATCAAAATAGAGATATTGCAATATTCGATCCAATGCTACTTTCTTTGCTTTCGACCGAGTCATTGGAATTAATTCCTGATGGTACTCAATATACTCGTATAGAGAAAATTCTTCGCATTATTGATTATGAACCAGTTCACCATTATTTAAATGTATGTGTGAGCGGACAAGAGTCTCATGAGAACTGTTCTGTTTGCTCCAAATGCTGTCGGACATTGATGACTCTGAGTTCTATCGGTAAACTGGACGAATTTTCCAATCTTTTTGATATAGGGAAATATAAAAAGAAAGCCGAGTTAAGGTTTGTCTGTCAGCAGGTTCTGCTACAGCATAAAGATCCGTTCGCGCGGGCCAGTATCAAATTGGCAAGAGAAAATGGAATAAAACTTCCTTCCTGCTTAGTTTGTTACATTCTGGTTCGATTAATCAATTTAGCGAAAGCTTGTTTACCATCTACAGTGATTTCTAAAATAAAAACAATATTAAAACAAGCTTAGGTAACGAATTGAGTGTAGTCAAACAAATATTAAGAAATACTTTTACCGGATGGTTGGCGGTCGGGATCCGTGGTGCGCTTGCTCTGGTTATAGTACCGTTTCTACTTAATCAGTTGGGTACAGAGGGATTTGGATTAATCGGGTTGCTCGGTGTAATTGTTAGCATGGCTGCGGTCGCGGATTTGGGATTGCGCAGTGCACTGGGGCGTGAGCTGGCTGAACAGATTGCACGCAATGATCGGCAAGCTTTTAGTGAATTGGCCAGCACGGCATTGGTGCTCTATCTTTGTATTGCTTGTATTCTCGGGCTAATTGGATGGATGCTGGCGCCGTGGGCTGTTGAAGTTTTAAAAGTTTCTGAGTCATTGCAGGAAGATGCTATAACAATGATTCGAATCTACGGGACGCTCTCTATCTTAATTTCATTCATTACACCTGTTTTTTCTGCGGCGCTTTCCAGTTATCACCGGTTTGATGTTGTCAATTCAGCGCAGATGATTGGTGGGATCCTGTCCAGCATAGTGCTTCTAGTGATTATTCCAATTGTCGAAAACCCGCTTTATGGATGGGTTGGTGTCATGCTGGGTTCTGAAGTAATAGTATTATTACTAACCATGGTTTTCTTCCATAGATTTTGCGAAGGAGTAGAAATAAGCGCTCATTTTTTAAATAAAAAGCGATTGATACCTCTATTTCATTTGGGGGCTACCTTTATGTCATTCAGCTTGCTCAAACGCTATCGAACTCAGCTAATTCTATAGTTCTATCATCATTTCAAGGACCGGTGGGTGTTGCCTTGTATCAACCAGCTTCAAAGCTTTCTGCCATGTTCAATCCGATAGTAATGACGCTTACCGAGCAGCTCTATCCACTGACAACAAAGTTTCATACGACTGAGAATAAAGAAAGGCTTCAGCAAACGTATTGCTTAGGGGCGAAATACACTTTATTACTAGGTGTTTTGGCATCAACATGTATTTTATATTTGCTGAACCGTTTGCTCGATTGTGGCTTTTGGACTCATTGGGTGCAGATTATTTAATTGTCGCGGAGGTAATGAAAGCTTTTGCAATTGTGGATTTAATGACATATGCATCTGGAACGCAATGGCCAATTCTGCTGGGAATGAGAATTCTGAAATTTTTGTCCATTTTATTAATAGCGACGGCTTTTTTGAATATTGTAGTGTCAGTTTATTTTGTGGGATACACTGCGGCTGGAGTTGTTGGTGTTCTGTATGGCACTATCATCAGTAAACTCATAAGAATAGTATTATTAACCATTTACGTTGTAAGATCAGTAGGAATCCGAATGATAGATTACGTACATCAATCTATTATTGGTCCGGCGTGGTGCTTGTTTTTTTCTGGAATGATGGGAGGGGTTCTGACATGGAATTTTTCATGCGATTCATGGATTGAATTACTGTTTATGGTTGGAGTAACCTCACTGGTGTGGATTGTTAGCTGCTGGTTTATCGGGCTTAACTCAACAGAGCGTTATCACATCTTGGAGGCCATAAAAAGATTTACCAGAAAGTTTTTCATTGAGATGCTGTTTGTTGGGAGAGGTAAGGTAGACATTATTCTAAAGGCTTTTTTAAAACTAGTTTCGTTTCTATCACTTAACAAACTATCCTCAGATCACGTTAATTTATTATATATTTTGAGAAGAGAGATATAGATCGATTGTCTCGAAACTAATATCAAACACACAGTAAGTGTGGTAGAAAAGCTTGTTTTATACTTGCATGGAGTTTGCTAATATCAATGAAAAAAACTATACAAGATCCTATTCTCTATAAAAATTAGGGAGTAATTATAAGGATTGATAGTTAGGGAAATGAATTAAAAATTCGTAGAAAGTCTTTTAAGGCCTCTTTACTTTTCATATTTATCTCATGGATTCGACAGTGGTTACAGTAATGCTACTTGGACCTTCATTAAATGCCGTTAGCGGAGTAAGCACGCACTTAAATCAATTGTTTCATTCATCGCTGGCTAAAGAATTTGATCTTTTGCATTTTCAGGTGGGAAGTGAAAGCAGAAAGGAATCAGTAGTATCTAAGTTGGCGCGCTTTCTGTTTAGTCCGGTTCAATTTTTCTGGCGATTAATTCAGCAAAACCACAAATTGTGCACTTGAATACTTCGTTGGAGCCAAAAGCTATTGGCGCGATATCGCTTACTTAGTTATTGCGATAATCATGGGAAAGAAAATCGTGTATCAAGTGCATGGTGGAGCGTTGCCGCAGGCCTTTTTTAAAGATAACAGGTTGTTGACCATCTTTCTGAAGTTTGTATTACGTTCGGCTGACGTGGTGGTGCTATTGTCGCAAGAGGAATTGTTTGCATATCGCGATTTTGTGCCTAGTCAGCATCTGGAAGTGATTCCTAACGCTATCGAAATAGGTGCCGATGCAGAATGGAAGAAGGTATCAACTCTCGAAGAAAAACCATTACGGTTAGTTTATGTTGGACGCCTGGCTGAAAATAAAGGTATTTATGAAATTGTTGAAGCAATTGAAATCATGCACAACCATGGTAAAAATATTCAACTGGTCTTCGCAGGTAGCGGTCCGGAAGAAATCAGGTTGCGTGCTTGTGTAGAAGATCTGGGTCTTAATGATAGTGTTAGCTTTGTTGGTGCAGTATTTGGTGAAGAAAAAAAACGGGTGTGGGAAGATGCTGATCTGTTTGTTTTTCCAACGTATCATCGAGAGGGCTTACCTTATACTTTATTGGAAAGTATGTCCGCTCGTACTCCACCTGTGGTCAGTCCAGTTGGTGCCATCCCCGATGTAATGGAAGACGGTGTACACGGCGTCTTTGTTGCCTCCAGGAATCCAGAAGCACTGGCTGAAACCATTGAGCGACTCGACAACAATAGAGCATTAATTTGCCAAATGGCCGAAGCAAGTAGGCAGAGAATTGAAAGCTATTACACAGTAACCAGACTGGCAGGAGATTTTCGCCGGATCTATCATAGTCTTATGAACTGAGAGCAGTTTCTTGTTTATTTAACGCAAAGGTACTTCAATGTGTGGTATCGCTGGCTTTGTCGGGTCACTAACAAACATTATTAATTCCAGTGCTGCGCTGCGCAGTATGTCGGCAGCTATTACTCATCGTGGCCCGGATGACGATGGATTCTTTGAGGCAGCTACACGTGATAGCCGCTATCAGATTGGTCTGGCTCACCGCCGGCTTTCTATCATTGATCTTTCCACGGGTCATCAGCCCATGGGGAACGAGGATGGCAATATTCAAGTAATATTTAATGGTGAGATTTATAATTTTCACTCTTTGCGTGATGAGCTAATCGCGCTGGGGCATCATTTCACTACCGCCTCTGATACTGAGACCATTGTTCATGCCTATGAACAATGGGGTGAGCGTTGCGTTGAATACTTTCGAGGTATGTTTGCCTTCGCTATCTGGGATAGTCGTAATGAGCACTTGTTTCTAGCCCGTGATCGCTTTGGCAAGAAACCACTATTTCTTTGTGAAATCAATGGTGTTATGGTGTTCGCTTCTGAAATAAAATCTATTCTGAGGTTCCCGGGAATCAACGCTAGGGTTGATACAGCGGCAGTATGGGATTACTTCGCGTATCGCTATGTTCCTGCTCCAGCCACACTGTTTTGTGGTATCCGCAAGCTAATGCCGGGTTGTTATGCGGTTTGGGAAAAAGGAGTGTTGACTGAACGATGCTATTATCAGCCTCCAGATCGTGAAGTACTTATCGGCACCGAACTATCAGCCGATCCAGTTGGCGCTTTTCTTGATAAGCTTGATGAAGCAGTGAACATTCGCATGATCGCGGATGTGCCGTTCGGGGCATTTCTATCCGGAGGCATTGATTCTTCAGCAGTGGTTGGTCTCATGTCAAGGCATTCCGTTCAACCGATCAAAACATTTTCTGTGGGATTCTTGGAGGCAGGTTATAGTGAGCTGGGTTATGCCAAGACCATTGCGGAACAGTTCAAGACCGATCATCACGAATTGGTAGTATCACAAGAACATCTTATGCAGCACTTACCAGCTTTAGTGCGCTTTCGCGATGCACCAGTAGCTGAGCCATCGGATATCCCAATCTATCTTTTAGCGAAGGAAGCAAGGAGAACAGTCAAGATGGTGCTTACCGGCGAAGGGGCAGATGAATTTCTGGGAGGGTATCCAAAGCATGTTTATGAGCGCTATGCAGGAATGTATCAGGCAATACCTAGCTTTTTGCGTCACGGTATTCTAGAACCTCTGATACAAATTCTGCCGTATCGATTTAGGAGAGCCAAGACAGCAATGGTTAACTTGGGACTGGAACGATTCGAAGAACGTATGCCGCGTTGGTTTGGCGCTATGTCAGACAATGAACGCAGCGATCTGGTTGCTTTGTCTCGGCCTACTATTGGCAAAACCGGCGTGCAGTTTGATTCATTTCCCGCAAACAGTGCTTTGCGTCGCATTCTTTATTTCGATCAGACGAGTTGGTTGCCTGATAACTTGCTGGAACGAGGCGATCGAATGACCATGGCTGCCTCTCTGGAAGCGCGTATGCCGTTTATGGATCATGAACTGGCTGCGTTTATGTCGAACCTACCGGATAAGTATCGGGTGCGGGGGCATACAACCAAATGGATACTGCGTGAAGCCATGAAACGGTTGCTTCCACCGACCATTTTGCAACGTCCTAAGATGGGTTTCCGTGTGCCGGTCAATGCATGGTTTCAAGGTTCCATGCGTGATTATCTTTATGAGCACTTGACTAGCTCTACATCTCTCACCAGAGAGTACTATCTCCCCAAAATGCTCGATAAAGTTTTGGCTGATCACGTGGCGTGTCGTCAAAACCACGAGAAACTCCTCTGGAGTATGCTTAATTTAGAAATATGGCATCGGCAATATCTTAAATAATGTTGTTTTACACTTGAGGTAGTGAGGAAACTAAATGAATACTGAGAGCAGTAAATTCTATATCCCATCCTTAGATGGAATACGTGCCGTTGCTGCAATGCTTGTTTTTGTGTCGCATGCTGGCTGGTCTCATATTATTCCAGGTGGATTCGGTGTGACAATTTTCTTCTTCTTGAGTGGCTATCTAATAACGACTCTATTGCGAAGAGAATTCGAAAAACAGGGTCTATTAATTTTAAGAATTTCTATTTGCGGCGCGTTTACCGAATATTTCCCCCGCTTTACATCATCTTGTTTTTAATTAGTATATTAGCTTTAACTGGTATAGTTGAGCACCAAATGCGACCCTGGGCCGTAGTTTCACAAGTTTTCTACTGGACAAATTATTATATGATTTTTTATGGGAATGATTATTTTGTTCCGGGCACAGCTGTCAACTGGTCTCTTGCAATCGAAGAGCACTTTTATTTTGTTTTTCCTCTTATTTTTTTATTGGCCGTACGTCGACTTTCCTATTCAAATACTGCGCTGCTTTTCGTAGTAATCTGTACGTTAGTGTTGATTTGGCGTAACTGGCTTGTGGTGGTAGACGGCATGTCCTATTTATACACTTACTATGCTACAGACACTAGGTTTGACAGTCTTTTATTTGGATGCATCATGGGAGTATGGAAAAATCCAATAGCTGATGAAGATTGGAAATTTGGCAGCCACTCCCGCTACATGGTGCTCTGTCTGGCACTGATATTGCTTGGATTTTGTTTTGTGTGGAGAGATGAAACCTTCAGAGAAACCTTGCGATACACGCTTCAGGGTATTGCATTGTTTCCAATTTCTGGTTGGCAATACGTCATCCCAATTGGTTAGTTTTTCGTTGGCTTAACTGGCGGCCGGTTCGTTTCTTTGGAGTTATTTCATACACTTTTTACCTTAGTCATGTAATCTTTCTGACTTTTGCAGGTCAATTGTTTGATACAAACGTTTCATTCCGTGTAATTCTAGGTTTCATTCTGACATTATCATTCTCTATTTTAATCTTCTATGTGGTTGAACAGCCTATTGCTGGTTTGAGAAGGCGTCTGCATGCCGATAATTAGTTATAAATCAGGAATCTATTATTAAATTGGAATTTAAGTTCTGTGGTACAAGACTTATTGAAAAGGTGAGAATTTTATTTCTCTTATCCACTAATCAAAATTTTCACTGCAACAAATCTTGCGCCAACATGGTTTAAATTTGATATTAACCATAAATTGTATTCACTCGACAATATTTATGAAGTAGTTATGACGGCTATATTAAACAAGGCTATGTCACAATTAACTGTTGAAGTTTTATTAACCATATAATTATTAAATGGTATTGTCGTCTACAATAAAAAACACTTAAATCCACTCTTGATAAGAGTTTGCGGGGTTTTGGAAATTTCATTCAACAGTTAATTGTGACATAGCCTTAAACAACTATGAATAATTTGGCTTGGAAAATTAATCGACTTCGTACAATGAAGTTACCAGAAATCAGCTATCGCTTGCGCCAGGTTATTCAAACCAAAGTTGAATCACTAACCGTTAGGTGGTGGATTCAGTCGACTCGGTCACCGGATCTATCTTGCTTTGGTAAAGCCTGGCTGACTTCACTTCCTCGCAGTATGGACATTGCGTTGTATCGTGCCGCTGCAGATCGTGTACTGGCAGGGTATTTCGATGTTTTTGCCTTGAGTAATGCGCAACTAGGTTTTCCACCAAAGTGGAATCGTGATCCTAAGACCGGTAGGGAGGCTCCGCTTGTTTTCGGGAAAACACTCAATTATCGTGATGAACGCATAGTTGGTGATATCAAATATCTCTGGGAACCTAATCGTCACCTTCACCTGACCACCTTGGCGCAAGCTTATCATCTCAGTGGCGATGTACGGTACGCAAAGGGGGCTCAATTGTTACTCGAGTCGTGGTTCGATCAATGCCCTTATCCACTGGGTGTAAACTGGACCAGCTCACTTGAATTGGCCATTCGACTGGTAAACTGGTCATTTACCTGGCACTTGCTCGGCGGTCAAGCCAGTCCCCTATTCACTTCAAGTGATGGGCAACGTTTCAAGCGTCGCTGGCTGGATAGTATCTACCAGCATAGTCATTTTATCTCAGGCTTTCTTTCTCGGCACTCTTCGGCCAACAATCATCTTTTCGGCGCACTGATGGGTTTGTTTGTGGCAGCAATTACCTGGCCTTGTTGGCGCGAAAGCAGTCGCTGGTTGCAACAAGCTCAGGAATGAACTGAAATTGAAGCCATTAAACAGAACGCACCTGATGGAGTTAATCGGGAGCAGGCAGTGTATTATCAGCATGAAGTTATCGATATGATGCTCATTTGCTGTATTGTTGGTCGTGTGAATGACGCTGAATTTTCACAGAATTTCTCCGTGCAGCTTGAGCGGATGCTTGAGTTTATTGCATCCATTATGGATGTTTCCGGTGCTGTGCCTATGATCGGAGATGCTGATGGTGCTTTGATGGTGAACTGGAGCAAAGAGCCTGGCTGGAATGTTTTTCGTTCACTGCTTGCAACGGGTGCCGTATTGTTTAATCGTCCCGATTTTAAAATCAAGGCGAAATGCTTTGATGATAAAAGCCGCTGGCTTCTGGGTGACGATGCCAAGCATCGATTCGATGCGATTTCGTCAACCGATAACCAAATGAATTTACGCCGGGAATTCCGTGAGGGCGGTTATTTTATCCTAGGCAAAAGACTCGATTCCGTCGATGAAATTCGTATCGTGACCGATGCAGCACCGCTCGGTTATCTTTCCATTGCTGCGCATGGGCATGCAGATGCATTGTCATTTACGCTATCGGTTGCAGGCTATGCATTGCTGATTGATCCAGGTACTTATGTGTTTCATACGCAAAAAAAATGGCGCGATTATTTTCGTGGTACTTCAGCGCACAATACGATAAGGATAGATGGTTTTGATCAATCTGAATCCGGCGGAAATTTTATGTGGTTGCGCAAAGCAAATGTCTCTTGTGAAAGCTGGGAAAGTAACCAGAATAGCGATTGTCTCGTCGGTAGTCATGATGGTTATGCAAGTTTGGCTGATCCTGTTGTTCACCGCAGAAAGATTGAATTTCTCAAACGGGAAGAAATGATAATAGTCGAAGATATTATCGAGTGCTCCCAAGAGCACGATGTTGAATTTAATTGGCATTTTTCTGAGATGTGCGAGGTTACAGCCGATCAAAACAAAGTGATGGCGGTCGTTGCAAATGTATGCTTGGAAATGACGATGCCAGAAAGTAACTGCAAGCCGGAATTAGTACGTGGCAGAGATGAGCCACCTTTAGGCTGGATATCACACCGGTTTGATGAGAAAGTGCCAACACCAACAATCACTTGGCAGGAAAGAATTGCCGGTACTGCGAGAAGATTAACTATTTTACGGATTGTGGCGAATTATAATGCTTAAAATTTCTAGGTGCATAGATAAAAAATATTCTGATCAATGAATTAAAGGAGTCACATGAAGATAAGTATATTTGGTTTAGGTTATGTGGGTACCGTTTCTGCTGGTTGTCTCGCCACTGATGGGCATTCTGTGATCGGAGTCGATCCTAACAAAACGAAAGTTGACTTGATTAATCAAGGTACTTCACCGATTGTTGAGAAAGATATCGGGGAAATGATCGCTACAGTTGTTAAGAACAATCTGTTGCGAGCTACTTTAGATGCGCGATGCAGTTATGAATTCCAATATTTCCCTGGTTTGCGTGGGAACGCCATCCCAGCTTAACGGCAATCTGGATTTAAGTCATGTACGTAAAGTGTGCGAACAAATTGGTGCGGCGATCAAAGAAAAAAGTGCCTTCCATGTTGTCGTTGCGCGCAGCACAATGCTGCCTGGTTCGATGCGTACTGTTGTGATCCCGGCGTTGGAATCCTACTCTGGCAAGAAAGCGGGAGTCGACTTCGGTGTATGTAATAACCCGGAATTTCTGCGCGAAGGAACCGCCGTATTTGATTACTACAATCCTCCTAAGACTGTTATTGGAGAAACCGATACAAAAGCGGGTGAATTATTGATGCAGCTGTATACAAAAATGACCGCACCGCTTATTCGTACCGAAGTGGAAACGGCGGAGATGGTCAAATATGCTGATAACACATGGCATGCGGTTAAAGTGGCGTTTGCCAATGAAATCGGCAATCTCTGTAAGGCAGAAGGCATCGACGGCCACAAAGTGATGGAGATATTTTGCCAGGATACCAAATTGAACCTGTCACCCTACTATATGAAACCTGGTTTTGCCTTTGGCGGTTCTTGCTTGCCCAAGGATGTGCGAGCTTTGATGTACAAAGGAAAGAGTCTGGATATGGAATTGCCACTCATCAATGCTATTCTTCCGTCAAATCAACGGCAAATTGAGAAAGGTATTAACATGATCGTTAATAAAGGATACAGAAAAATCGGTATTCTAGGATTCTCTTTTAAGGCAGGTACTGACGATCTTCGCGAATCGCCTCTAGTCGCAGTCATTGAATATCTTCTTGGCAAGGGATATGAGCTTAAGCTGTATGACAGAAATGTAAGTCTTGCTGCACTGACTGGGGCTAACCAAGACTATATCTTGAATCACATTCCGCATATCTCAAAACTGATGGCTTCATCAATGAACGAAGTACTTGATTTTGCGGAAACCATTGTTATAGGCAACGGTGCTACTGAGTTTTGCAACGTGCCAAATGAATTGAAATCCGGGCAAGTGGTGGTAGACTTGGTGCGCATAGTTCCTAAATTAAGTGGAGAGAATTATGACGGCATATGTTGGTGATTCCCAAAAAATTGACTTTGCTGACCCTAAAACGGTGATTCTTGCTAATTTGCTGTGTCAGCAGAGAGGTTCAGTTCCGTCAAGAATACTCGTGGTGGGATGTGGAGAAGGATTAGCAGGTTGTTGAAAAACGTTTTCGAGGCAACCGATACAAGATAAAAACTGGCAAAGAGCGCAGTTTATGCATGATAAATGTGTATTTTAGCCCTTCTTTTACACCGTAGCGGCAACGCCGAAGATAGTTTCTCAATGGCCTTTAGAGGCAGTTGTCTTGGCACACATTTGAGTGCATCAGTAACGGGTATAGAAATTGTTTCTAATTTCGATGTATGCGCAGAGTTGCTCGCGGAGCTGCGTCAAGTAAGGTGACGGATATTTACACTCGACTCTACCTCGATGTTTATTCCATTAACCGTAGCTAGATTGAAGCCACAGTTTGTGTGAGCGCCTTACCTAGCCTAGTTGTTGTTCCATACAATTACTTTCTGAGTCGACGCTAAAGTTTATAATAGCGGGTATTGAGCCCCATTTTGATCGAAAAATTTCCTTTAGGATTATCGAAAATCCTTCAGGAATCCCGGAGATAAAAACAATGAACCAGAAAACATCATTCATCATTGAGGAATCGAAAGTGTCTTGGCACGGTTTCGTACACGTTCTCGCCAACGTAGGGCGAAAATGTTCCTGGATAATTTTGATCTCACCCCAGAAACTCGAGTGCTGGATTTAGGCGGGTGGAATGGTACCCATATCACGCAATACTAGGGGATTCTTCAATATTTCCTGCCAATATCTACGTGGCCGATATTGACGAACAAGCAGTCAATGAAGCAGCAACACGCTATGGATTCACGCCGGTCGTCATACCGGAAGAAGGCCGGTTGCCATTTCCGGACAAATTCTTCGACATAGTATTTTGCTCTTCTGTGATTGAGCATGTTACTGTGCCTAAGGAGGAAGTGTGGACATTGGTTTCTGGAAGCCGTTTTCGGGATGCCGCGCAGCGTCACCAAAACGAGTTTGCAGATGAGATTCGACGCTTGGGTAAAGGTTATTTCGTGCAGGCACCATATCGCTGGTTTCCAATTGAAACTCACTCCTGGTTGCCTTTTGTTAGTTACGTGCCGCGTCGGCTTCAGGTGCCGCTAATACGATTTACCAACCGATTCTGGATGAAGAAAACCAGTCCTGATTTTTATTTGCCAACTATGAGAGACATGAAGCGCTACTTCCCCGATGCCAGTATTCTCAAGGAAAATGCATTAGGTATGACCAAATCACTCATTGCTTACCGTCGAAGCTGATTAAATGTCGCATATTTCTTCACACCGGGTGCTTATCTTAGTCGAAAACCTTCCTTCCCCCTTTGATCGCCGGGTATGGCAGGAAGCGACAACGCTGCATGATAATGGCTACATAGTTTCCATTATTTGTCCAACGGGGAAGGGTTACGAGAAGGAATACGAAGTCATTGAAGGAATTCATATCCATCGCTATCGCTTGCCGTTTGAAGCAGAAGGCGCAAAAGGCTATTTAATTGAGTATTCTCTAGCCTTGTTTCATACCTACCGCCTTGCCTGGAAGGTGCAATTTACTCAAGGTTTCGATGTTATCCATGCTTGCAATCCTCCTGACTTGTTGTTTCTGGTTGGTGGCTTTTTTAAGCTATTCATGCGGAAGAAATTTCTATTTGATCATCACGACATTAATCCTGAGCTTTATGAAGCCAAGTTTGGACGGCGTGATTTCTTTTATAAGCTGCTGGTGTTGTTCGAGCGCTGGACATTCAAGACTGCTGAAGTTTCTATTGCCACCAACGAATCTTATAAGCGGATCGCCATCGAACCCGGCGGCATGGATCCTACCAAGGTTTTTGTGGTACGCAGCGGCCCGAAACTGGATCGATTGCGTATTTTGCCACCTAATGAAGATCTCAAACAGGGACGACAATATTTAGTAGGTTATGTCGGAGTGATGGGGGCGCAAGAAGGAATCGATCTGCTGTTGCAGGCGGCGTCTTACTTAATCAAGGATTTGGGACGTTCGGATATACATTTTGGATTGGTTGGCGGTGGCACGTCACTAGAGGATATGAAGCAAATGGCTGCGGATCTTGGCATCGCTGATTACGTTACCTTTACCGGTAGAGTATCGGATCAAGATTTGTTGGAAATGCTCAATACCGCAGACGTATGTGTAAACCCCGATGTGGCCAATGAAATGAATGACAAATCCACCATGAACAAGATTATGGAATATATGGCATTAGGCAAACCAATTGTTCAATTTGATCTTGTTGAGGGCCGGGTTTCTGACAGGACGCTTCATTATATGCAAATAAAAATGATCCGGAAGATATGGCTTTCAAGATTATGCAACTACTGGATGACTCGGAGCTACGTAGACGTATGGGGGAATTCGGTCGAAATCGTGTAAAAAATGAATTGGAATGGCAATATGAGGCACCTAAGTTACTGGCAGCTTATGATGCGATATTTGCTGTGTAAAGATCATCCAAGAATTAAAATTCCTGTATCAAATCGATTAATAGATATAAAACGTGTGATTGTCATGTTAAGTGAGATTTGGTCAACATTTGTAAGAAGGACACATTGAGATATGAATGCTATAAAATCATCTAACGGGCGAATGCTCCAAGCTGACAGGGCTGCCAAGTGACGTCAATCGTCTTAATCGCACATGCGATTTGACAGATATCGAGAAAATATCGTCGATAGCAAAACCATACAGTTCCGTCCTTTTACCTGAAGTTTCACCATTTTGAACTAAACTTTACATTTTCCCTTAAGCAACCATACGCAATAATGCATCGATAAAAGAATTTTGAATGGGTTTGTCTGGTTTAGGGCAAAAGCTAACAAAATCCTTATTGAGCGCAGCCTGAGTAATCAGTTTTCTGACATCGGAAAAGGCAAAGTGACTTCGATTGTTAACAGCGTAACAACGCTGCGGTGCTTTATTAAGGTGATCGGCGTAAATCCAGGTTACGGTAGCGGCCATCATGCAGAAGTTGAGATGGTTGGTAACGGCATGGCAGTTTCGGGTTTGACTTTTTGAGCTACCGATTTCCTGCTTGATCTCTTTGAAACCGGCTTCGATTTTCCAGCGTGCGCCGTAGTATTCGATAATCTGCTCGACGGTGAGATCGAGGTCGGTGGTAAAGAGTGCGACCCATTGTGATCTTCGATAGATCCAAACAACGCGCACGGCACATTTGAGTGTTTTCAACATCATGATGTTGTCAAAGGCCAGAACATCGCGTTGTTTGCCGTAGAGGTTAACCGAATAAGTGGTAGCGCGTTCATGGAATTCATTGGCCAGCGTTGTAGCATTGCCCATCTTGTCGCCATACTTTCTGGATCGGCCGAGCTGCTGTTTCTGGTGTTCGGGTGGTAGCGCAAACAAAGTGGTGTTGACGCGCAATCTGGAAAGCATATGACAGTGCTGTCCAACGGTTTTGCGCATCGGTTTAAGCAAGCCGTCGTTTCCAAACCAGCTATCCGTAACGATCAGCAATGGGTTTCCAGGAAAGGCGACAGAAATTTCCAGCAGCATTTCAATGGCCTGCTCAAATTTGATTTGAACGGTGGTATCTTGCCATCGACCCTAACCTTCTTGGCCGCAATCGTTTTTTCCATGTGATAGAAACGAAACGCCAGCGGTAAGCAAGCCCAGCGGCCTTTGACAATTTTTAATAAACCGATGGACACAACATTTTGTGCCCAGGGGTATTTCGATTGGTTGGTCTTGGCAGCATGGTCAAAGAAAGACGCGCAACCGAAAATCTTTTTACCAGTCTTGGGATTGATGGTGTCATCCAGGGCCAGTAACAGCCGTCCTTTTGTCGCCGGGCTGGGTATCAGAGACCACAACGTCGCCTTTGGGCGTGACCAAGGTAACTTTGATGAGGCCATGAAGATGTAAAATCGGCGCTGACTAAGCGACAGTCAGAACAATGTCTGCAAGCTTCGCAATAGGTTAGCGCTGCGTGAAGAAGTGAAGTGGGTGATAACAGCCAGGAGCGTATAAACAAACCAGGCGCCTCGTTCATCGCCTTTGCAACGGTGGTTAAATTCCTGCTGGAGGGGGAGGAGGATATTGCGTAGAATGAACATGCGGAGACGCCTTTTTTGTTATTGGTTTCAATTGCTTAACAGATGAAATTATAACAAAAACCATGTGTCGACGCAATCATATCTTGCTGTATTTAAAGGATAAATTTCGATTTTTACCCTACTAAAAACAGGGTTAATGTCGGCGCTATCTTGCCATTCAAAAAAAAACCCCGCTAAGCCAAAAATTCCAGAGAATTGAATCATAGATTCATAAAAAAGCGTGAAACTTCAGCTTTTACTTTAAGGAGGAACAAATATGAACATCGATCAACAAGTATTACAAATCCCCACTTTACTGACAAAAATTGTCAGAATGTTACAAATAAAGGTTGCCAGTGTGAATTTCTTTACCAGAGCTAGCGTTGATATAATGCCCTTCATAATATTGCTACTGCTTGTCGCCACTGTTTTTACTACCTCCACTCAAGCAGCTACTTTGCTCTTTAAATCTAATTTTGGTCCTGGTGTTTCAATTGCGGAGCCAACTAATTATTTCCCTACTGGTAATGGGGCATGGCAGTACATCACTGGCACTGATCAGGAAACCGGCTATACCTGGCCGATCAGTGCATTAGGTGCAGAATTTTCAGGTGTTCAATTGATAACAAGGGAGATCGTTGATTCTTCAACCATTGGAAATCACATAACCAATCATGTCAGGTCGGTTACTGGGCCCAAAGGGAAACCGGTTAATGAACTTTTCCAGAACGTAAAACTAAAAGAGCCTGCGGGGCAAGCTTTTGCACAAGCTCCGTTACTTATCAAAAGGCCATGGACAAAGGGTGATGTAAAGGATCTCTACCTCACCTACTGGTTTAAGTATCCGGCAGATTTTGCATCGAAACTGACTCTGCCAAATCTGGGTGGGAATTGGCGTACCCAGTTTGAGTTCAAAACGGGTGGTTATAACAATCAATACGGCGGAGACTATCGAATAATCACCAATATCATAAAAGACAGCTCTGGAAAGCTCTATTGGTCTACCGTTGGTGATAATAAAGCTAATCAACCAGAGGCTCCTGTACAGTATTGGCGGGAAGCAAATAACGTTGTGCCGGTGCCCATTGATAAGTGGTTTAAGTATGAAGTCTACTGGCATCGATCAAGTGGAAGCGATGGGCGTTTCTGGACGGCTGTCGATGGCCAGGTGATTGTCGACCACTGGGGTCCAAATATTGGGAAATACAATCTTCCGATAACCCGAATTATGGTTAATAACGCATACAGTGGTGGTGCTGCACCAGTTGAGTCACATTCAACAGGTTTGGAGATTTGGGATGGTTTTCCGTGCGGCGTGGGAGTGTCGTGCTACAAGGAAAAATAATTTTCTAACTTTTCATCAGATACGTCATAAAAGATTATGGCTATGTCACCGTTAATTGTTGAATGTCATTCATACCCAATGCGGCAAGCAAAACTGAGCGGGGAGACAAGGAACCATGAGCACGATCAATCGTGTTTTGGTAAAAATAAAACCGGCTGAGTTTTATATCCGGCTTTATTGCAGACTGGATTTCTGTCTGCGGGCGCTGATGGATTTCACCAAGAGCCCTCTCATTTCCTTATCGCGCTCGAAGCGCTTGGAATCATGCAGGTTTACGTTCTTGCGATTCGACCTGTTTCGCCATTACACGGGTTATCTACCTGCGCAACCTATTAGTATTCCACCCCTTTCCAGTGGTTGTTCTATGTTTTACGGGCGCTCGATTCACATAACCGCTTTTGGTAATCGATCGTGCGCCAAAATCGCACGCGCCGTTCGTGCCATCTTGTTGGCCATTGCAACAATGACCACATTTGCCGGGCGTCGCTGGAGGAGCGATTTGCTCCACACGCCTTTATCTTTGGCGTTAAACATGACTGCTCCTCAAAATAATTCATGCTTTGAGTATAGGCAGAATTAGAATAATGTAAACCCATACATGGACGCCCACATTTTTGCAAAGCCTTCAATCTATGATCTCAAGAAGGTAAAGATTGCAGCCATACATCCGGACTTTATGTGAAGCGCATTGCCTCTGTCCCTGATGGAATTTGCTGAGTAGCACCTTATCATCTTCACGTGCTCTATGCACTTGGGCTAAGTCAGGTTTAGCTACTCACGGTCTGACCAGTCTCGCCATCATGTCATGATTGCCTGTGCAATCGGTGGTAACTTTCTCCTTAAACTCGTTTTTAATGCAACATACCCATACGCTTTCTAATCAACCCTCACGATCAATGAGCCGCAGCAGTATGTTGCCATGGTGATCAAGGGTGAAATGTCTTTCTGGGTGAGCAATGCCCAGATGATGCGAGCGTTCTTATTTGCCAGGGCAGCAGCAACGTTCTTTGCGCCGTGTTATCAGCTTGAGCCAGCTTTCTGGCTCGGCCTTCTTTTCTTCGGCAAAGCGGATGATATCTTGCTCCATGGATCAGCAGGTGCGAAGATAAGTATCCCCGCGTTTGCTGATACCAAACAGTAACTGTTTGCCACTGCTTGAATGCTGCTTTGGGCACTAACCCTAGCCATGCGGCCAATTGTCTATGCTCTCGAACCTGTAGCATTCCCACAGTTGCCACAATGGCGCTCACGTGTAATCGGGCCAACACAGGATGGCTTCCAGTCTTTGGCTGGCTTGTTCTCTTGTGCCAAGCTGATTTGCACCTCAACTCTTTCAGCCGATCCAGTTCTTAAGGTGATCATTCGGTCTTTCAGTAATCTGGCGCATTGTTCCGGGCAACCATTTTCGGCATCTTCAGAATGTCAGGCATGCGTTTTGCCAATCGATTGATCCCGAGGATGACGATACCAAACTCAGAGAGTAGACCGCGTATCTGATTTGCCTGTGAAGTTCTCGCCTTGACAAATCCCCTGTCTGGCTCGGTGCACTGATAGAATGGCCTGTTGCTCAACAGTCTTGATCGGTACAAAACGCATATTGGGTCGAGTCACCGCTTCGCAGATCGCTTCTGCATCGGCATATCGCTTGTTAGTCTTGACATAGGGCTGGGGCGACATGAGCTTGACAGTATGCCCAACCACCCAACTTTCTCGCCCAGTGGTGGGAACTACCGCACGCTTCTAAGCCAATCAGGCAAGGCCCCAGATTGGCAAAGAACTCAAATCATCTGTCCGCGGCGTAATTGCTTACGCAGCACAGCCTTGCCATACTCATCTACACCGTGGATCTGAAACACCTCTTTGCCAAATCAATGCCTATTGTTGTAATCTTCATGTCGGACGCTCCTCTCTGTTTTAGTGGTCATTGCACCACTACTTTGTACTTTGATGCCGTTTTGGGTAGTGGGCGTCCATTCCATTATCTTCGTCACAACACCTCAAACTTTTCATTTTTACAACAGGTTAATCTCCACTTTACAATACCTGTTGGCACTACAAGTGGATTCTAGCCAGGAATGATTGTTTGCGTATTCCTCCGGGATTTTGAGGTAAATCCAGTGCCTGATAGATTGCTTGCTGCCAAGGCTCAGGCGAGCAGCTTTGCGAATGTGCAGTGTCTTTGTTATCCTTGGTACGCATTGTTGTTGTGACGCGCATGTGGCTGCGCATGCGCTGGCGCAGCGTGTCCCAGCTGTCATGGATATCCGCAGCTTTTAAACGCAAACGGATGTGATGCCCAGGTGAGTAGGCAAGCAATGTGATCCAGGTGACCTTCCACGCGTTGGGTCGTTTGATGGTAGACGGGGCCTGCCTAATTCCGATTTCAGGCTGCGAAATACAGCCTCAGATCAGTCAACATGATGTACATGCGCCAGAGCTTCCCGGCATCCGAGTCCAGCATGTTGGTGCGCAAACAGTACACGCCAGCGTATTCCTTCGCTGCAACGTTTACGTGCGCTCAAAGTGCCAACCTGGTGGCAAGATTGCTATGCGGTGTTTTTCTACTTCGATGGTGTAGTGCCGGGCCACTCGCATAGTTTCTCCTGCAGCCGGCCAACACGTTGTAATACCTTGTCGTATCGCCTGGTACTTCCCTTTTTGTTCAATCCATCCGCCAGCGCACGTATTTGCGTCTCAAAGCGTTGCTGAAACAGGGAATCTATGGACTTCCCTGCCGCACGGCTGCTGGAGCGACAATACAGTTCCACTTCTTTTCATCGTCACTCGGTTTGCTGTAAATCCGGACTTATTCTTGCCTTGTACACGCACAATTTGCGATAATTCCTCGTCCCAGCCTTACTTGGCGCTTGCGGCTGACCACCAGGTAACGATAGTTTCGTTCCTGCAGCCATTGAAGATCGCGCTTCAGTCGCAATGCCCGCATCCATCACAATCAATGCGCTGGCCTTTGCGCCAGCTAGCGATGTAACCATCGTCTCGAGCGTGGCTGGTTCACTGGCATTACCAGCAAAAACCCGGCTGCTGCGCGGAGCCGCTACTGTCAAGCACCAGACCCAGTGTAACCAACGGCAGTCGCACCGCTTCTCCTTTGAACGGCCACGAACAGCAGTCATTGTAGGTTGCCGCTGCCTTCAAAGAAAGTATTGGTCAGATCATGCCATGATAGTGCAGTTCAGATCAAACAACGTACATTCACGCATAAACAGGTGAGTTTTCCAGCGCATCACGATGCCTTAACAATTGATCTGAAACACGATACAGGCGACTCAAACCCCATTGGTTGAAATCGTAATCGATGATCTCACCCAAGCCACTCTCCGCTGTAACCAGCGATGTGCAGATAACTCACTACCCGCGCAACCATTCGGCCAACGATCGTGCCAATGGCCGTGGCCACTTCCGCACGATTCAGTCCCAGGCCGTTAATTGAACATCCAGCTGCAAAGACTGCAATGCAGCATAGGCCATATGCTCCAGCCCAACACTGCGCAGTTCGAGCTTTCGATGCTATCAATATCTACCGTGCAATAATCTGCTGTCGCCATGCGCTCATCACTCGGCGCATACTTTTTTACGCAGCAGTAAATTAGAAGCTATGCGCTGCGCCTCAGCTTCAATGGTTTCGTCAAGCGAAGTAGATTGGGCTGGTGATGCAGGATGGCTCAATATGATTGGTCAATTCACCCCAGTACTCACGCGGTATGGAAAATTCCGCACCCAGATTCAGCAGCGTTTGTTGTTTGACCTTGTTGCCGATACGGAAAGATTCAACCAATCGATAAGTTGGTAACTGCTGCCGTCTTTTTGAGCGGGTGGTGGTTTGTCTGATAAGTACATTACCGTTAAGCCTACTATAGCCAGGGTATGTGTCAATATAAAACAACTATATTATGGCACTACAACACACGAGAAAAATACGACCGTATATTATTCAAATGCTTATAAAATTAATGGCCGGATAATAACAGTGAAATGAAGGTTTCTGGACGGGTTCCTGACGAAGATAATGGAATGGACGCCCACTACCCAAAGCGGCATCAAAGTGCCAAGTAGTGGTGCAATGACCACTAAAACAGAGAGGAGCGTCCGACATGAAGATTACAACAATAGGCATTGATTTGGCAAAAGAGGTGTTTCAGATCCACGGTGTAGATGAGTATGGCAAGGCTGTGCTGCGTAAGCAATTACGCCGCGGACAGATGACGGAGTTCTTTGCCAATCTGGGGCCTTGCCTGGTCGATTTAGAAGTATGCGGTAGTTCCCACCACTGGGGCGAGAAAGTTGTGGATTTGGGCATACTGTCAGCTCCTGTCGCCCCAGTTCGTCAAGCCCTATGTAAAGACTAACAAGCATGATATGGCCGATGCAGAAGCGATCTGCGAAGCGGTGACTCGACCCAATATGCGTTTTGTACCGATCAAGACTGTTGAGCAACAGGCCATTCTATCAGTGCACCGAGCCAGACAGGGATTTGTCAAGGCGAGAACTTCACAGGCAAATCGGATACGCGGTCTACTCTCTGAGTTGGTATCGTCATCCCAGGGGGATCCAATCGATTGGCAAACGCATGCCTGACATTCTGGAAGATGCTGAAAATGGTTTGCCAGGATCAATACGCCGATTACTGGAAAGACTGAATGACCACCTGAAGGAGCTGGATCGGCAGGTGAAAGAGTTAGAGTTGCAAATCAGGCTTTGGCACAAGAGAGCGAAGCCAGCCAAAGACTGGAAGCCATTCCGGGTGTTGGCCCGATTACA
>JADKHF010000016.1 GCA_016721865.1 Nitrosomonas sp.
TTGTTCGTGGATTTCCGATATGAATTGTTCGTAATTCTCTTTTGTTGACTGTAGTGTAGTTGACTGCCGGTTTCGCCGTTTTCTCCTCGTCTCGATCCTTAGCATACGGCTTTTCTCGAGTTCGGCTAATCGACGTAAGAGGCGCTGAGTCAAGAGACGCGTGGCAGATGACGTATGGAAGATATTTCTCGTTGCTCATTGTTTTTTTGGTTGTATCATTTAAATTTCGTGGATGTTTCATACGGCGGTACAAGGAGATTAAGCCGGAATTTCGTGTGTTTGAGCGTTAATGTCAGTGCCGTTTCGTGCTCTAATTTCAGTAGCGTGCAATTCGTTCGCGCAAAGGCACCTTCAGGAAATTCCTCTGAAAGTACTCCGCCCGCAATAGCGCCGAACTGATTATTTCTTGAAATTACCAAGAGCACTTTCTCGTTCCCCTGGAAATCGCGGCGAATCACTTGCACGCTACCCTGAACAACGAAATAAATGTACTTCAGCAGGGTATTCGGTTGATGGATACATTCGCCCTGCTTGTATCGCTCCACTTCCATGTGCTCACCAATCTTGTCAAGGACTTCTTCTTCCAGCCCTTCAAAACAGTCATGCATCCTCATCAGGCGCAAGATTTCCGTCTTCATGTAAACTCTCATAGCATTAATCAGGCGATTATACAACCTTAGGAATTTATTATTGATTATTATTTCATTCGTTACTCAAGTTTAGACATTCAGCATCAAAGAATCGGCCATTAAGGCAGAAGCAAAGTAGCGATACGAGGCGTAAAAATATTCGCAAAATGAGCAAAATTACTTTACAGAAGGAAAGGTTTGCGCGATCGCCACCCTGCATATGCGGGTTTTTGGCGTACGCAGGGTGGCGACAAAAGAAGGAGATTTTGGTGCGCAGCCTGGCTGCCCGTGATGATGAACAAGCCCGTCCGACTACTGTTCGGCGCCTGGTTCATGCGAGCGCGTCTGGTATTGCCGCTGCTGTCGCGAAAGATGCCGATCATCGGTCAAGCACGGTGCGATACGCGTGATCCTGCCCCAGACGATGTATCAAAGCCTGAACGCGGACGACCCAGAACCTACGGGATCAAAATGACGCCCGGGGCAATCCAGATTCCCCGGTAAACCAGTCAAGCTGACTACAATATGGCGAGGAGCAGTTGGTTCGTCTGCGCAACGTGGTGGCAATGGCGCTACGTTTCTCAAAGGGAAGTTGGTGCGCGCGGTGTGGTGCGAATTCTACGATGCAGACAAACGGCGTTGGTCGAGCCGTTGCTGTTGGCGACCGAAACGGTTGCGTACCGAAGGAGATACTGTCTTCATGGGCGCCAGGGCATAAGCCCTTGTTTCGCGACTTCCCGAAGCGCTGGTTTGTAGTACTTGAACATAATTTGTGCTTTACGAAGCGAAAACGCACTGTGCTGGAGTTATGGATGCAGATTCGCCCGACGGCGTGGACACTGGTTTAGTTATTGAGTCTGGTTGCGGAAGAAGCTTTTCCTATCGATGTCGTGGCGCCATGGCGCGACAAACAACCACTGACCGGCGGTCTGGTGGCGCAGTGGCTACGCATGGAATTTACCGGACTTGTTTTCAGGGACAGTTTGAGCCGGAAATCCTCGATATTCACCTTCCCCAAACAACGCGGCGACCCAAGATTACGGGTGTAGCAGCACTGTCAGCAGCAAGCAATATCAGTATCATTCGTTTCATTCCCGGTTTGTGTTATCGTTTGGGTTGACGCAAGGATGGGGAGCTGAATGTCTAAAGTTGAGTAAAAATTAATTACAGCATACTTTTAGATAAATAAGCCAAATGCTTATTTATTTATAAAAAAATGCACTATCATATGCTAAGCAATACGAAATTTTTTTACAAAAAGACAAAGGAGAAACAACATGAAACGTACTATAAAGGGCATGATACTGACAATTAGCATGTTTTGTGCAGGACAGGCAGTGGCAAGTTTTACGGCTGCGGATGCAAAACAACTGGAAACGGATGCATCAGCGGCTGTATCACGGTTCCAGAGTGAAACCAAAGGTGCAGAAACGTTGCTTAATGAAGCTAAGGGTATTCTCGTTTGTCCAAAGATTACTAAGGCGGGCTTCGTTGTAGGCGGTGAGAGCGGAGAATGCGTGATGCAGGTCGGAGGAAAGACAGTTGAATATTACGCCAACCATGCCGGGAAGATCGGTTTAGTAGCCGGTATACAGTGGTATTCACTGATTCTGGTTTTCAACGAACAAGAGGCTCTTGACAAATTTCGCACCGGCAAACGTGAATTTGAGATCGGCGCCGATGCCTCCGTGGCAATGGCTAAAGTAGGGGCTGGCGGTTCACTGGATACCACAAATCTTAAAGGGGCTATTGTTGCATTCACTTTCGGTGAGAAAGGTTTTATGGGGGATTTATCGATAGAAGGGGCGACCTTCAAGAAACTTCAGGTTGAATAAAAGATCTCATTAGCTATGCATGACCTTTCACTAAACGGCAGGCAAAGTTTAGTGAAAAGGTATTTTGATATTAAACAAGAATTCTTTTTTTAATTGCTATTGCATTTTTCAAAAGCCTGCCCTGCTCGAAGGAACAAGCTTAGAACCACAAATTAACAATAAATTTGCTCCGCGCGCTTGCGCCTATCTCTGTTGGCAGGACCACGCGGAATCGCAAGTTGAGCATGATCTACAAGCCGTTGAAAAATCCAGCACTTTTAGCGCTAAAATTTCGTTTTACGAGCATTTTGTTCGTTTTTCCGAATCTGTTCTTATCCGAAATGCTCATTTTCTGTGCAAATTTCCCGCAAATCCTTCCCTTATCCACCCGTTTTGAGCAGATTTTTGGCGCACTTGTCCCTATGTGTGCGAGCCACTTCCATCAACCAATCCGGCTTCCATGCGTATCAGTTTGTAAATAGCCGCGACAAACCGTAACTGCCCGCTGATTTTCTCGTGCCCAATAGGGGTCTGTTTAATAGCGTCACCATTGCTTCCAATGTGCTTCCAATGTGTTGCAATTGCTCGTTGAGCAGCATATCATTGATTGTTCGTTAAATATTTCGCATTAGTGTGATGAATTAATTATTAGGGCCTCTTAATGACAAGAAACTTTTCTGCACGTAAATATTTAACCATGATCCAGAGGAATGTTCGCAGATCACCCGCCTCTAAAGATAGGCAGGTTATTATTATTACTGCCGCCTTTATTAATAGGGTTGGTTGGATGTACCAGTATTGGTAAAGGTGCTATGCAGGCCTTGCTGGAAAAAACCGAGGAAGAAGACACACGGCTATGCGAAGTGCGGGGAAAAAGCATTTGAGGGTATTGGCGCCAGTTTAATTAGAACACATGAAAAAGCCAAGGGAAAAACCAAAGTGTTGATGACTCGGCGTAGGTGATCATCTGCCAGGTTATTCAACTGAATTTCTTGAAAAGTTAGCCAAAGAATTAGAATTAAATGCAACTTCTGCCAGCTATATCAATATTAAGCTATCCGCTCCGTTAGTTCAGGCAATAAAAATCTGGGTAATTTACGCGTATCGCATTTATTCAATGAGGATAAGAGCAGAGAGTTGATATACTATGAACTCACCTGGTCGGATATTACTCGAGAGGAGAAAGCGCTGCTGGCCTATGATAATTCAGGGGAATATGGGTTTCGCAGAGCAAAACTCAACAGTATGATGAAAACGTTCAGCAATGACACCGGCCCTGATCAATCATTTACTTGGGGAAAAGCAGGGAACCGATTCTTGCAGCTTTTGGCCAATCATTCTGTTGGATGGCGACGCATGATTGGGCAGATTTACCAGGAGGCGGTCAACATACTTGTGGCGGATTAAACGAATCTAGTACGTACCGTATCTTGGATGATGATTACATATTCGTTTCCCATAGCCTGGGAAGCCGGATCACTATTGATGGTCTGCAGCGGATTGCGGCGTTATTTGCCAATCCGGAAGAATTTGCAAAGGCTGGCGTAAAAGTTACCATGAAACCTGACGGAGGATTCGAAGCGGATACCCCTGATGGTCAAAATTTGAACGTTTCCTCCACTTCGATACAAGCATTAAAGAATAAACGCATTCCTATATTCATGATGTCCAATCAACTCCCAATGCTCCAAATGGGTAGAGAATTACCGAAAGTGACCAACCAAATTGCAAATTATTGCGAGTCCTCGGGGGCTAATTATGCTTCCCGCATGCTGAGCGAGACATCAATTATTGCTTTTAGTGACCCCAATGACCTATTAAGCTATGCCGTTCACACCGATTTCAAAGATAAGTATCTGGATTCCCGGCTATGTCCCACTATCACCAACATTAATATCAATGTCGCCAGAGTGATAGAAGCCTTTGGCGTCAAAGGCCTGGCTAATCCCCTGACAGCGCATATTGGTTACGATACCGATGATCGGGTTGTTGCTATGATAGCTAATGGAATAGGTGGTCCGAATACATCAGCTGTCACCACGGAAAGATGCGAATGGACAAAAGTGATTGATTAATAATTTATTTATTGTTTCGTAACTTCACATCAACTATTCAGTAATCGTACTTGAAAACTTGAATGCAATTTAACTAGGAAAAATTAAATGAACACAAATCGTCAGATGACATCCGGTAAATCACTCACATGGACGTTGCCGTTTTGCATTATCGGCGTGCTGTTTGCAGGGTGCGCTACTACCCAGTCGGGATCGAATGAAATAAAATCCATGGCCGTTGAGTCGGCGCCCGACGCAGGCTTTATCGAACACGCCGAACGGCAATCACATCGGGCTGATTTGCCATTTCAGAAGGTCTGGATTAAACCCGGCTTCGACGTAAACGGCTACAAGACATTGGTTGTCGCGCCGGTAAATACAAGATACATGCTGGAAATGGATTGGTTACATAAGTTAAGTGGCGCCAATCTGGTCAGCGATATCAAGAACGATATCGAGGAATTGGCACGACACTTTCATGATCAGACGATCAAAATTTCAAGGATGATCCCAGGCATCGCTTTCAGGTACTGAGCTATCCGGCCAGGCATGCCCAGGCCGCCTTACAATTAGAATTAGCCTTGATTGAAATTAATCCCTCAACGCCAGCATTGCACGCTGCCGGTTGGTTAGTGATAGGTGGCGGCACCGCTGCGGGTGCTGTTAATAAACGTACGGCTGCATTCGAAGGGCGTTTGCGCGATCTGCAAACCGGCGAGGTGGTCGCAACCTTTGCCGACCGTGATATGCAGGATGTGGGTCCGCTCGATCTCACTCGTCTGACCTGGTACGGTCCCGCCAAAGGCATTATGGATCGATGGGCGCGGCAGTTTGTGCAAATAGCCAACCGCAAACCCGGAGAGGCGGTGACGGACCCTACCGCTTTTACATTAAGGCCTTTCTAGGAAAATATCCTATCGCCATTCGCTGCTGACTTTACGTTCAACAAAATGACGCGGGGTAAAACGCGACCATGAGTTGAGCGGTTAAACTTCCCAGTTCAGGCGGGTATTTGTGCATAAAGACAGGTATTGTGTAGAGAATTGATCGAACACAAACCGTCAGATGCATATCTCGAATCGCATTGGTTACCGGGACATTCAGTAACAGAGGAAAGGCCACGGCTGAACTGTTTTTTCCGCCAACGCTTATTATGTATCTGCCATGGCACGGTGCATCGAGCAACTGGAAAAGATGCGCTGGGCGCAATCACATACGTCTCAATGCCAGGCACAGAGGCACATTCGAAGTCAATCCCTCTTTGGCTGCACGCATGATATTGGTTTCACAACGGATTTTTCGAAGAAGTGGTACAGTTATTCATACACCTGACTGAGACAAATCCCTTGTGGAATCAAGAGACAAGTTAGGGCGTGTGCAATTCATTCAATATCCGGGTTAAGAATATTTTCCGGAAGAACAAAAAACAATTCCCCGCCGCAAGCAGCGGGGAATTAAACCCCGTGGAGAATTAATTCACAAATTCTATGTGTATGCCTTCAGGGGCCAGTTTAAATTTAACACCAGCCTGTGTAGAAGTAAGATGTATGATCACGCCATGTTGATTTTCCAGAGATTGCACACCCGCACCTGCAGCAACGGCAGCACTGGCTTCACCAGCCACAAACGTTCCAGGGAAGGCTTCAAGCCTTTGGAGAAGATAGACTTTACCTGTAGCAGAAATACTAGAAATTCCAACATCGACCACGGAAAGTCCTTTTAGCTTGAATTTATAATCCTTACCTTGATAATGCAGGACTCCCTCGCCCCAGGTAAATCCAACACCTGCAGCAACGGATGTGGTTTCGATGGTTACGGTAGCAGAAGGCTCGCCCTCGAAGGCAAGTGCCTGAGATGTACTCAATATAACAGCGAAAAGGCCAATAAAAAGCATGCTCAAAGTTTTTTTAATGTTCATTAATTTTTCCTCTATTGAATTAATTTCAAGTTTGATACCAATCGTTACAAAACACGTTTTGCAAATTGCAAATGTAAAATATTATCAATCCTATAATAAATTTACAGATCAATTGTGTCATAGAAATCACTGCAACACTATCAAAAAAGTATAGAAAACATATAGACTATGCAGACTTGGAGCAAATAACCTGCCTGATTATCAGAAGCCGAAGTAAGGTTCTCAGATAAGATGAGATAGAATTATTAAATGACAATTAAACAATACAGCAACATAAGCTAAATTACAGTATGCTTTTAATGGCATTCAGATTTACAATTTGGAGCTAACTTATGAAAAATATCCTGATTGCCAACTCTAAGGGAGGCAGTGGCAAGACCACACTGGCTACCAATCTTGCAGGTTATTTCGCTTCACTCGGCAGACAAGTCATGCTAACCGACCTAGATCGTCAGCGATCTTCTACACAATGGCTTCAACGCAGACCTCCTGAAATGCCGCTCATTCATACCTATCACCCACGTAGCAAAGTTTCCATGATAAAACCTGAATGGATAATCACGGATTCTCCTGCTGGGTTTCGGGATGAAAAACTAGCTGATGCTGTCAAGCAAGCCGATTGCGTGATTGTTCCGATACAGCCATCGGCGTTTGATATGGGCGCCACAAGTGATTTTCTCGACAGACTTGTTGAGGAAAAGGCAATACGTAAAAATAAAACATTTGTAGCGCTTGTAGGGATGCGAGTGAATAGCCGTACCTATGCGGCGGCTGCACTTGCTAACTTCATGGAGCAGACAGGTTTTCCGATACTCACTTATCTTCGTAATGCACAGGTTTATGCAACGGCTGCAGAAATGGGTGTGAGTCTGTTCGATATGCGCCCATCGTTAGTTGCACAGGATGTGGAGCAATGGGTACCTTTGCTCGATTGGATCAAAGATGAAACATCATAAGTGAGCCATAATTAAACCGGCTGCCTCGAAAACGTTTTGCAACGAACTTTAATCGCTTCGAACTGTATCAATGATAATCGAGGTTGGCGGCTTAATTGCCAATTTGAGTTTTCTTTCTTCTTCAGATTGAGCTCAGAATTTAGTCCATATATCACCAATTGCATTTACTCAGCGATAATGTGAAAATCCACGAGTAGATTAACTCAATAGACGCTACATTTACACCTTACTGCAGAGACAATGTAATACTCTCCAATGCTCTATTAAAAAACAACTTTCAACTAAATTGACTGCGTTATAAAAAGAACTATTCTTAGACAGGAATCGAAAAAACTGTGGAAAAACTATTAACAACATTAGCGCTGGCCTTCATAAGTACTAGTACGATGGCTGAATGGACCAAGGTGGGGGAAAGTGACAAAAAGGGCGGTTACACAGCTTACGCTGATTTGGCTTCTATTCGTAAAGTAGGCGACAGGGCTAAAATGTGGGCTTTATTTGACTACAAAATAACGCAGAAAGTCTCAGGGGTTGATTTTTTATCTGAAAAAATCCGGCGCGAGTACGATTGCAAGGAAAAGCAGATGAGGGTTCTTGCTTTCTCGTTATTTGGCTGGAATATGGAAAGTGGGGAACTTGTCCGCTCGTATAGTCAACCTCAGAAATGGGTAGCAGTGCAACCTGAAAGTATAGATGAAACGGAATGGAAAGTAGCCTGTGGTGAATAGCGCTTCAGCTATCGCACAAACAAGTTTCAGGCAATGAATGGAATTTAATACGTATTTCTGTAATACGTATTTCCTGGCATACCAGAAAATCCATGTTAATCCTTATGGAGCCTCTGAATAGCTCACCTTCAACATTCAGAGCATAGTGAAAAATTTTTTGGAATCGACAACATAGACTTCACGCCATACTAAATGACAGTTATTCAGAGGCGGCTTTATATGTGTCCGGTTGATTCCGCAGCAGCGAATCAATGCGGGATGCGATTGCATATGCGGAAAAAGCACGCGCTCCTCAAACCGCACATGTGCGGCAAGTAAATCGCCAAACCGGCGCAGTCGCGCTGAGGGTTCAAGTGCGCCAGGCTCGCAAGCCAGCATGCGTAACTCCGCATGCTCGGAAAAAAAACGGGCAACCGATTCAATGTCCACCGCATCCCCAAGAATCCGAATCAACCGCTCTTCCTGTGCAAAATGATCACTCAGCACCGTCTGCCAATGTACTTCAATACACTTTATCGCCGCCAAACAGGCAACTGTATCATCACTCTCTCCCGCTTTCCGCAGCACGCGCCAGCACCAGCGATGTGTGGTGTTCACGGGATAAGGGGAGCAAAACACCGATTCTGGGCATGGTAATTAAAAATACAATTTAAAAATCAGACGCAATGGGTTTTTCTTATATTATGCTTTACACATTTGAACTATTAACTAAACAATCGCCATTCCAGAATGAAAAAAGCTAAAGTTTATTGATTCGCGTTAGCATAACTCCAATACAACAAGAAACCGGTAAAAATCATCCCGCCAAACAAGTTCCCCGCAATCACCGGCAACCCATTCCACAACCACCAGTCCGCGATTGTGATATCCGCACCCAGCAGGATACCGGCAGGAATCACGAACATGTTGACGATGGCGTGTTCGTAGCCGAGGCCGAAGAAGGTCATGATCGGCAGCCACATGGCAGCAATTTTGCCGATAGTGGCGGTGGAGGTGAACGCCATGACGGCACCCAATGTCACCATCCAGTTGCACAGCATCGCGCTGGCAAAGGCGCTGATCGTACCGTCCAGACCCAGCCTGGCATATTCCAGTGTTTTGGTTTCTGCGATAACGATGGTTCGTTGCAGCGCGGGGATGGTTTCCGGGTCGATCGTTCCCATTTTGGTCGCCACGACGCAGTACAAATACGCATAGGTGACGCTGCCGATCAGGTTGCCAGTCAACACCCAGGTCCAGTTGACGAGCAAGCGGCCAAATGTCGTTCTTTTGTCTCTGACGGCAATCGGAATCAGCGCGAAATTGCCGGTTGCCAGTTCAAGACCAAGCAGAACGATCATGACAAAACCTACCGGGAACACCAACGCACCGGCGATACCCCAACCGGTTTGCGTTGCAGCCAGAATCGCCAGCGTGGTGGCGTAACCGAGGAAAGCGCCTGCCAGAAAGCCACGGATCAGCAATTGCTTGACTGGCAGACTCGCCTTTTTGGCACCTGCCTGCAACATGTTTTCGACCATTTCTTCCGGTTTCACATATGCCACGTCACCAACTCCTTTTGCAAATGACTTCGAATCAGAAGTGTGCGATTTTAGCGCATAATCACGCTGAATCAATGAAACGTATGGCTATGTTGGCGTTAGTTCTTGATCGCTGCAAATAAACACTAATTATCATTTATAAATAGATCATTAGAGCAAACACCAAGAATTTATATTTTACCGCAAATTCATTAGGTTACATGATTGCCAATAATTAATGCGAATATAGCCAAACGTATTATTCCGGGTTGGTGGTTTCAGGCAAAAAAATCTGCAGCAGATCGTTGAGAAAGCGCCTGCCTAGTATGGTGGGTTTGATGCGGTGATGATCATACACCAGTAATCCGCGCTGTTCGGCTTCGTCCAGTTGTTTCTGCACGGCGGTAATCGGTAAGCCGGTACGTTCCCGAAACACCGAAGTTTCAAATCCACCATTGAGCCGCAGCGCATTCATCATAAATTCAAAACCCCGGTCCGCGGGAGTCAGTATCTGCTGCGCCTGGATTAATGATTCTGCTGCATTGGCTTTGACCAGATATTCCTTCGGTTGCTTATAGCGCATCTGCCGCACGATTTTATCAGCGTAACTGATTTTGCTGTGCGCACCTGCACCAATGCCAAGATAGTCGCCAAATAACCAGTAATTCATGTTATGGCGCGATTCCTTCCCTGCCTGCGCGAAGGCTGAAGTCTCATAATTCCGATACTGATGACTTGCGGTCGTTTGCTCAATCATGTCCTGCATCGCCGCTGCTTGTTCGTCATCGGGAAGATTGGGAGGAAAGCGGTGAAACAACGTATTCGGTTCCAGCGTCAGATGATAAGCGGAAATATGCGTAACGCCTTGAGCACACCGCTTCAATATCAGCCTGTGCCTCTGCCAGCGTTTGCCCGGGCAATGCATACATCAGATCAAGATTGATATTGTCGAAATTTTTCAGCGCGATATCTACTGCGCGATGCCCTTCCTTATCATCATGCACGCGCCCTAATGCTTGCAGATGCTGTGGATTAAAACTTTGTATGCCAATCGACAGGCGATTGATGCCTGCGGCACGAAAATCAGCGAATTTCTGTGCTTCAAACGTTCCGGGGTTGGCTTCCAGTGTAACTTCGGCAAAATGCTCCAACGGCAACAATGTCCGCACCGCGGTCAATAGTGTATCGATCGCTTTGGCACTGAATAAACTTGGTGTGCCGCCGCCAAAAAATACGCTGCTAAGCCGCCGTCCCCAAACATCCGGAAGTGCCGATTCGAGATCCCGCATTAACGCGGCGACATATTCTCCCTCAGGTGCCTGGCTGCCCTCCCCGCGAATTTCATGCGAATTAAAATCGCAATAAGGGCATTTCTTCAGACACCACGGAATATGAATATACAAACTCAGCGGCGGCAATGATTTGAGCTTGGGCGATTGCGAACCGAGGATCGATGCCGGTGAAATCATCGAAGTCACGAAGTGGATTACCCAATTTTGCGTAAAGTTAATAACGGCGGGCTGGATAATGCTGAGCGCGTACCCAGCAAACCAGCGATTAAAACACCGATCACGCCGATTGATGTACCAACCAGCCAAATCCAGGGGTTAAATGTGTAGTCGAGATGCAGGACGTGCTTGCCGATGACGTAGCCCAATGCGCTGGCACCAGCCGATGCAAACAAACCGGCCAATCCGCTAATATCGCAAATTCGGCTGCCCAGGCACGTGACAATTGTTCCCGTCTGGCCCCCAATGCTCTGAAAATTGCCCGCTTCATAAATGCGTTCATCTTGCGTGGAAGCGATCGCCGCGTACAAAACTGAAAAACCTGCCAGCACGGTAAATATAAAAACAAATTCAATCGCCTGCGAGACCTGTTTGATCATTTGCTGCACCTGATTGATGACGATTGCTACATCAACCACCAGAATATTCGGGAAGGTTCTGACCAGTTCATGCATCATGGCAATTTCTGCAGGTGGCACATAAAAACTGGTGATATAACTGGCCGGGTAGTTATCCAGCAAACCGGGTGGCACAACAACAAAAAATTAACCCGGAAACTATCCCATTCGACTTTTCTCAGGCTGGTGATTCTGGCTGAAATTGACTGCCTGCAATATCATAAGTCAGCTCATCACCCAGCTTGACACCGATTGTTTTAGCAATACCCGCTTCAATCGACATAACTGCTTCGCTGGTATCCGCATTCCACCATTTTCCTTGAACGATCTGGTTATCCAACGCTTGCTTACTCGCCCAGGATAAATTAAATTCGCGCCGGATATGCCTTTCCGCATGCGGATCATCCGCGTAATTCTCTGGCGACACATCCTTCCCATTAATCTTGATCAAACGGCCTCTTACCATCGGAAACACCGGCGGATGTTCAATACCATATTGCTGGAAAAATTCTTCCAGTTGTGGCAATTGATCTGCTTGAATATTGACCAGAAAATGATTCGGTGCATCGGGTGGCAAGCTGGTCTGCCAATCGTCGATCAGATCGTCCTGAATCAATGTCAGTACAAGCAATGCCATCAAACCCAATCCCAATGCCACTGCCTGCAGTATGCTCGAAACCGCCCGGCGGCGAATGCTGGCCAAACCATAACGCCAGGCGCCACCGGCCTGATGCCGGAGGCTCGATAATATTCTGATCAGCAACCAACCCAGACAACCAAAAATTGCAATGGCCGAGACAAATCCAATCACGATATAAAGACCCAGTTTCAGGTCTTGTGCTTTCCAGATAAACAAAAGCGACAAGGCTGCCAATCCCAATAAATAGCCTGCTATGCTGTGCGCATTGGATAAGCCGATATCTCTGCGCAATACCCGTAACGCGGGAACGCTGCGTAAATTCAGGACGGGCGGTAATGCAAACCCCAGCAATAACACCAGCCCTACCAGCAGACCTTGCAGCGCTGGCAACCAATTCGGCCAAGGTAATTCAGTTTGAACAATGCCGGTCAGCCAGTGCGTCAGAATCTCCTGCGCAGCAAAGCCAATCAAACAACCAATACTGCTGGCAATAACACCCAATGCAATAAAATAATACAAATAGAGATAAAACAGCTGTTTCTGACTGGCTCCCAGACTTCGCATCACCGCGCACCCATCCAGATGGCGCTGGGTAAACCGGCGCACAGCCAATGCTATCGCCGCCGCTGCCAGGACAACACTAGCCAGGGCTGCCAAACTCAAGAACTTTTCTGAACGTCCCAATGCAGCTTTAATTTCAGGACGTGCATCCCGGATACCTTCAATCCGCTGCGCCTTGGTGAGCTGAGATTTCGCCCAATCTCGAAATTGCTGCACCGCTTTTATTTCACCCGCAACGAGTAACTGATAGGAAACACGGCTGCCTTCCTGAATTAAACCGGTATCTGGCAAATCGGCTGCGTTGATCATGGCGCGCGCCCCCATATTGATGAATCCCACCGAGTGATCCAGCTCGCGCACAACCAGTTCAGTCACTGTTAACTGGATGTCACCCACATCAACCTATGTCACCGCCTTTAAGTTCAAGCCGTGTCATTACTTTTTCATCGACCCAGATGGTGCCCGATTGTGGAATTCCGCGAGCTATTTGAATTCTCGGTTTTTCTAATGACCAGCCGGCCAGATGCACGCGCCCGCGCAATGGATAACCCTCCGTAACCGCTTTGATCTCGGTCAGCAGATTGTTCTCGCCATTGGAGATCATGCTGGGAAATTTAGTAAGCGATGAGATAGATAATCCAAGCCGACTCGCTTCATCGGCATAGATTTCGGGTAAGGGTTTGCTCGAAATAATCAGTAAATCCGCACCCAGCAGTTGATTACTTTCGCGCGAAAGCGCTAATTCCACCCGATCGGCAAAAAAACCCACTGTCGCCACTCCGCTGACTGCGATGATCAGAGCCAAAACCAGCACATTGAGTTCACCAGCGCGCCAGTCACGGTACAGCATGCGAAAAGACAGCTTAAAATGATTCATGAAAAAAATATTACCTTGCCGAAAATATTGAATGAATACCAACGATACTTTTAGCTATAGCAGCTATTGCACAAGCCTGCCATCTGCCAAGCGAATCTGACGCGAACAACGTCTTGACAATGCTTCATCATGAGTAACCAAAACCAATGTCGTACCGTGTTCACGATTGAGTTCGAACATGAGCTCAATAATTTGTATACCGGTGGCAGAATCGAGATTCCCTGTTGGCTCATCGGCCAGCAATAATTTTGGATCCAATGCAAATGCACGCGCAATGGCAACCCGCTGCTGCTCTCCTCCGGATAATTGTTTGGGATAATGATGCAGGCGCATCGACAATCCAACACGTTCAAGTAATCTGCGCGCCGTTGCTTCTGCATTGCTGGCTGCAGAGAGCTCAAGCGGCAACATCACGTTTTCAATCGCTGTCAATGCAGGAAGTAATTGAAATGACTGAAATACAAAACCCAGGATCTTGCCTCGCAAGGCAGCCCGATTATCTTCATCCAGAGTGAAAATATCAATAGCATCCAGGTGAACTTTCCCCGAAGTCGGCAAATCCAATCCTGCCAATAGTCCCAATAAAGTAGATTTACCCGAACCGGATGCGCCTATAATTGCAACCGCTTCACCGGCGTTAACCTGTAAATCAATATCCTGCAATATGGTTAATTGTCTGTCACCAGTATTAACCTGCTTGGTGAGTGCCTTGGTCCAAAGAATAGGGTGTTTAACAAAATTATCTGACATGAAAAATTTCCTGATTATTCTGGCGTTCCTTAGTATATTCATAGCTCCCGCCGCAGCGGCATCAACCAGAACTGTAATGGTTTTTGGTGACAGCCTGTCTGCCAGCCATGGCATGCCAACAGAAGCTGGCTGGGTTGCGTTACTTTCTCAGCGGTTACAGTCTGAATTTGCTGATTATCAAATCATAAACGCAAGTATCAGCGGAGAAACAACGCTTGGGGGACGCAATCGAATAAAACAATCACTTGAAACACATCGCCCTGAGATTGTTATTCTTGAGCTTGGCGCTAACGACGGTTTGCGCGGCGCTACTATAAAATCCATCTATGAGAATCTGGCAACTATTATTGAAATATGCCAGAAGAACAATGCACTAGTTCTACTAGCCGGCATGCAATTGCCGCCCAATTATGGCATGACTTACACACAAAAGTTCCAGGCCATTTATCCGCAATTGGCTGAAAATTACCAAATCAAGTTAATACCCTTTCTGCTAGCTGGTTTTGGCGACAAACATGAATTTTTTCAAGCTGACGGGATACACCCTAACGAAGTAGCACAGAAAAAAATTGTAGAGAATGTCTGGGAAGTTCTGCAAACCATGATTAAAACTGAACAGGTTGCCATCAACCCAGATATTCTGCTGCGTATTATACCACTTCACTTGAATAGGACCGAAATCTAAACAATTAGGGGGGCTCTAAAATTCAAGGGTCTAAAAAGTTCAAACAAACGCGACAAACGACGCAGCATTGTCTATATGTAGAAATTTTGCGAACAACAAAAGGTTGCAACGAGATTTGGATTTTAGAGATGCGATTAAGAATTTTCCAGACTATCGATAAATTTCTGCAGATCCCTGGACAAAGGCGATTGCAGATGCATGCGCTCTCCAGTATTGGGATGCGTGATTTGCAAGGTGTGCGCGTGCAGAAACATGCGTGCTAATTTTTTCTGCCCGCCAGTTCTGGCCAGTTGTTTATTGATCTCGAAATCACCATATTTATCGTCACCAATGATTGGAAACCCAAGATGAGCCAAATGAACCCTAATTTGGTGAGTGCGGCCAGTTTTTATTTCGGCATCCAGCAGACTGAAATTTTTCCAGGTTTTTTTCAGCTTGAATATCGTATGAGACAACATCGATTTGCTGTCCTCGCGCTCACCGGTTGATACTGCAACACGCCGCTCGCCCGTTGCCGTTACATACTTGTTGAGCGCCAGCTTCACGTGCTGCCTGGCGTTATGCCATTCCCCTTTGACCATCACCAGATAATGCTTATCCATTAAGCCTTCACGGATCTGCCGATGCAATTCGACCAACGCGCTGCGTTTCTTTGCGAGCAACAGAACACCGGATGTCTCTCTATCCAGGCGATGCACCAGTTCCAGAAATTTCCAAGATGGATTTTGTGCGCGCAATTGCTCAATCACGCCAAAACTGATGCCACTCCCTCCGTGGACAGCCATGCCACCGGGTTTATCAATCACCAGCAACGCATCATCTTCATACAATGTAGTGAAGGTAAAAAAGCTTGATGGCGCAATTGCAGTCTGCCGGATAGAATTTTTTTCCGTCGATTTAATCGGCGGGATACGTACGACATCATCCAGTTGCAATCGATAGCTTGCATTTATTCGCTTCCCGTTAACACGTACTTGACCGCTTCTTAATAGCTGATACAGGTGGCTTTTGGGTACATTCCTGTATCGTTTGAATAAAAATTATCAACCCGCTGATCGTTTCCATCCTCTTCAATACGTTCTTTGACAACCGCTGCAAGGGGTTGCATATTACTATTCAATATATTGATATTATTAATAATTTTCAAGATCGTCTACACAAGCTGCCGGGAAAAATATAAGGATTTTCCTTATTTCTTTTTAAGCTTCTTTCTGTAAGAATTAATGCATTAGAATTAAAAAATGACCAACTCTTTATGAGCTACAAATAACAATCAAGATGCCCAGAAAAGAAGATGCATCAACGGAAATTGACATAGAACAAAGTTCCATTTGGAACTTTATGTAAAATCTGTTACCTTAAATGTTAGGGTTAAAAACTTACAATCTATCTTAAAATATATCAGAATTTATAAATTTTATTCGGATTCAGATTAAAAATCTTTGATAAAGAATAAATCAACATAGTAAAATAAAACAACAAAAAGAAATATATAATTGATTAATAAAACTATTGGACCCAAACCTCGTCATTACAACTACGTATACCAAAAAAAACTATCTGAAGAATTTGTGGATAGTGTACCCATAAATAGAACACGTAAGGTTTGTAAATGAAACGAATGTTATTTAATGCGACCCAACCTGAAGAGTTGCGCGTTGCCATTGTCGATGGTCAAACATTGGTTGACCTTGACATAGAATCAATCAGCAAAGAACAACGCAAAAGCAATATCTACAAGGCTGTTATTACACGAATAGAACCCAGTCTGGAAGCTGTATTTGTAGATTATGGTTGCGAACGTCACGGTTTCTTACCATTTAAGGAAATTGCTCCTTCCTGTTTCAATAAAACCACTGGCACTAACAATGACCGTATCCAGGATCTGCTTCAGGAGGGTCAGGAATTAATAGTACAAGTTGATAAAGATGAGCGTGGAACCAAAGGCGCTGCACTGACAACCTATATTTCACTGGCCGGTCGATATTTGGTTTTAATACCCAATAATCCAAACAGCGGGGGTGTATCTCGCCGCATAACCGGCGAAGAACGTAATGACTTACGCGATGTCATTGCAAAGCTTGAAGTGCCTGAGAGCATGAGTATTATTGCCAGAACTGCCGGAATCGGACGAAGCACAGAAGAGCTACAATGGGACTTGAATTACCTGACACAGCTCTGGCACGCCATTGAAGAAGCGGCCAATAATCAGAATGGTGTTTTCCTGATTTATCAGGAAAGCAGTTTAGTGATACGTGCTATTCGTGATTATTTCAGCCAAGAGATTGGCGAGATTTTAATCGATAGCCGGGATATCTATGAACAGGCCAGCCAATTCATGGCGCATGTCATGCCCGCAAATGTAGATCGTCTTAAATTCTATCACGATGATGTGCCGTTATTCTCACGCTTCCAAATTGAGCATCAGATAGAAACAGCCTATTCAAGACAGGTTTCGCTACCCTCAGGTGGTGCAATTGTTATTGACCATACTGAAGCGCTGGTATCGGTTGACGTCAACTCAGCCCGTGCCATCCGCGGATTGGATATTGAGCATACTGCATTGAATACTAATCTTGAGGCAGCGGATGAAATTGCACGTCAATTAAGATTACGTGATTTGGGCGGATTGATCGTTATCGACTTTATCGATATGGATGTGCAACGTAATCAGCGGGAAGTCGAGGCAAGATTACATGAAGCATTGCGCCAAGATCGTGCACGCATCCAGGTAGGAAAAATTTCGCGTTTCGGCTTACTGGAATTATCACGCCAACGTTTGCGTCCCTCCTTAGGTGAAAGTAACTATATTCCATGCTCACGATGTAATGGCACAGGGTTTATTCGCGGAACTGATTCTTCGGCGCTGCATGTGTTAAGAATCATTCAAGAAGAAGCCATGAAAGAAAACACAAGCGCTTTGCATGTTCAACTTCCGGTCGATGTGGCTACTTATCTGCTCAACGAAAAACGCGCTGAAATCTATGACATCGAAGTGCGGCAAAGAATAAATATAATTCTGATACCTAATATCCATATCGAAACGCCTAACTACAACATCTCTCGCTTACGACATGAAGATATAAAAGCAAACGAAACAGTAGCCAGTTATAAGCTGGTAGAGAAAAATACCGAGGAAAACAGTCTGATATCTATTGAACAAAAAAACAAACCTGTCCGCCTTCAGGCCGCTGTTCAAGGCATCAAGCTGGCACAACCAGCGCCTATCCGAGAAAACGAGGCATCGGGTGACACATCGCTTCTGGATAAATTTTTTAGCTGGTTTAAGCCTGCCAGAACGGAAACAATTAATTCCAGCAGCGATGAAGAAAAACCGCAGACTGAAATTGGCAGGGCCAGAGCAGCACAAGATCGCGGACGCTCACGAAATCGCCGCGGGCGCAACAAAAATGAACGCAATAAAGATCTTTCTGCAAATGATCATGCTAAACACAGTGATTTGATTGACCCCGGCATTAATGTTAATGACCAAAATATTTTAGTGACCGAGCAAATTCCTCGGCGCACAGCGGTTACGGAGAGAAAAAGCAATAAAAAGAAATTTGTTCAACCAGCCGACTCGGATTCCGAGACAAATAATCTACCAGAAGGCCTATTGGTTATAGAACAAGAAAATCCCGAGAGCTCAAGTGTACCATCCGACGATCGCAGGCGTGCGCGCAGGCACCGCGGCACTAAAAATCGTAATCAATCGACACAACACGTTAATAATTCTATCGATGACCAAAATTTGGTGGTTGAGGAATTATTAGATAGCCCAACTAGTAGCGAGAATCTTTTAACAAATCATGAGATTGAGATAACATTACCGATCAACGAGAAGCCAGCGGCTGCGGCGACCAGAAAACATCACACCAGAAAAGGAATTGCTGAAACACCCATAGAAACTCAACCAGTCTTAATTGATAGTGATCAACAGACGCCGCCAGTAGCTACCGTAGCTAAATCACCTGAGCCCAATGCAATTAAAAAGCTTCCGGATTTTACAAAAAGCGGGTTAGTTATGATAGAAACACCGCCCGAAAAGGTAGAAATGGTTACCGAAGAAATTATCTTACCTAAACGGACGCGGAAAAGAGCCAAAGAAACTGCCGTCACTCAAGCAGAGCCTTTAATGCAAATTGAGACGCGCGAATAATAAAGCGCCTGCAATTTTATCAACAGGCACATTCGACCTAATGTGCCTGTTCCCAGTTGTTACCGACACCGACTTCTATCAGTAATGGCACATCAAGCTGCAAAACATTGCCCATGCATTCCGGCAACATATTTTGTATTAACACAATTTCTTCATCTGGCACTTCCAGAACCAATTCATCATGTACCTGCATTATCAGCTTACTGCGTAACTGCTCCTTGTGCAGCCAGTTACGCACGGCGATCATCGCCAGTTTAATGATATCTGCAGCAGTTCCTTGCATCGGCGCATTGATGGCAGCGCGTCCGCACCTTGCCTACGATTTCCATTGGCATTATTAATCTCGGGCAACCATAATCTGCGCCCCAGAACAGTTTCGACATAACCCAGTTGCCTGGCTTTTTCCCGGGTCTGCTGCATATATTTTCCACCCCCGGATACCGCGCAAAATATCGTTCCATATAAGCACGGGCAGCACTACGCTCAATCCCTAATTGTGCTGCCAAGCCAAACTCAGACATGCCATATATCAAACCAAAATTAATAACTTTGGCATACCGGCGCTGTTCCTGATCCACTTGCTCCAGCGGAACTCCAAATACTTCTGCGGCAGTCGCTTTATGAATATCCTCACCAGCTGCAAAAGCTTGCAAAAGCCCTTCATCCTGTGAAATATGCGCCATAATCCGTAATTCTATTTGTGAATAATCTGCCGAGATAATCCGATGACCGGGCGATGCAATAAACGCCTCCCGAATCTTCCGGCCTTCAGGGGTACGCACCGGAATATTCTGCAGATTGGGGTCTGAACTAGCCAAACGTCCGGTCACGGCAACCGCTTGTGCATAATTGGTATGCACCTGGCCCGTATTCCTGTCCATCATCAGCGGCAGCTTGTCGGTATAAGTCGACTTTAATTTGGCAAGACTACGGTAATCGAGCAACAGCTTAGGCAATGGATAATCCAGTGCCAATTGCTGCAGCACGTCTTCATCGGTTGAAGGAACGCCAGTGGGTGTTTTTTTGATAATAGGCAATTTCAGCTGGTTAAACAAAATTTCCTGTATCTGCTTGGGAGAATTCAGATTGAATGCCTGTCCGGCGATTGTATAAGCTTGTTGTTCCAAAGTATGTAATTTTTCTCCCAGCTCATAACTTTGTTTTTGCAACAGCTTATAATCCAATAAAACACCATTACGCTCAATTTCAAACAACACATCCAGAATAGGCATTTCTATCTCATGGTAGATATAACTCAGCCGGGCGTCACTCTGGATAGCGGGATATAAAGCCTGATGCAGACGTAATGTGATATCCGCATCTTCCGCTGCATACTGGGTGGCGATATCGATCGCCACTTCGTCAAAACCGATGCGGTTAACGCCTTTTCCGGTAACATCATCATAACTGATAGTTTTAATATCCAGATGACGCATTGCCATACTATCCATATTATGCGGGCGATGGGACTCCAGAACATATGACTGGAGCAGCGTATCATGCACAATACCGTTCAATTGGATGCCATGATTGGCAAAAACATGCTTGTCATATTTCAAATTCTGACCTAATTTGGGTTTAGTCGCATTCTCCAGCCATGGTTTGAGCCCATTCAGAACCACATCAATAGAAAGTTGCTGCGGCACACCGGCATAATTGTGCATCAGGGGTAGATAGACAGCTTGGTGACTTTCAATACAAAATGAAATGCCTACCAGCTTTGCTTGCATTGGACTTAAACTGGTCGTTTCACTATCCACTGATACCAGTTGCGCTGCTTCCAGTCGGATTAGCCAATCATTCAGCTCACCTTCTGTGCAGATAGTCTGGTAAGTTCCTGAATGCGTCTGAACAGCATTGTTGTTTGCATTATCCGTCACCCGTACTGTCGAGTTTCCGTTGGAGCTACTTGACCCCTCATTATTTTTGTTGCTCTGCTGGCGCAATTCACGCAATGACGCCTTCATGTCCAGTTGTTCATAGAGCAGGATAAGTTGCTCGGTGTCCTGAGGCTTTGGCGCAAGATCGGTGATTCTGACTGGCAGATCCACGTCACATTTAATCGTAATTAACTGGCGCGCTGTATCGAACCAATCCAGCGCTTTGCGTAAATTGTCGCCGATCGCTCCCTTAAATTCATCAGCATGTGCAATGATATTATCCAGCGATCCATATTGTGCAAGCCATTTGACTGCAGTTTTTGGCCCCACTTTATGCACACCCGGAACGTTGTCCGCTGTATCGCCTACCAGCATCAGATAATCCAGCATACGCTCCGGCGGTACACCAAATTTGTCAACCACTCTCGCCTCATCCAATACTTCATTGCTCATGGTGTTAACCAGCGTTATGTTTGCGTTGACCAATTGCGCAATATCTTTATCACCAGTTGAGATGATGCAGTGCATATCTGCTTCAACTGCCTGTTTTGCCAGGGTACCAATGACATCGTCGGCTTCCACGCCATCAATAATCAACATTGGCCAGCCCATTGCACGAATACAGGCATGCAAAGGTTCAATTTGTACTGCCAGATCATGTGGCATAGCCGGTCTATGCGCTTCATAAGCAGGGTATAGTTCGTCCCGGAAAGTTTTACCTTTTGCATCAAACACACACGCGCTATAATCAGCGCAGTGGTCCTTGTGCAAGCGCCGCAACATATTGAGCACACCATGAATTGCACCTGTCGGTTCATTGTTACGATTGCGTAAATCAGGTAATGCATGAAAAGCACGATATAAATAGGACGAACCATCAACCAGCAACAATGTTTTCATTTATAAGATTTTCCTATGAGCCTACGAGATAAACCGGCCACTCACCTATCTGTGGATAAACCCTGGTCAGCAAAAGAGTCATGGCGCCTGTTTGGAATTATGGCAGAGTTTGTTGAAGGAACAGAACGTCTTGATACCATTCAACCTGCTGTCAGTATTTTTGGCAGCGCTCGTACCAATCCAGACAGCCCACACTATAAATTAGCCGAGCAAATTGCCAAACAACTTTCTGACGCCGGTTTCTCTGTAATCTCCGGCGGCGGCCCCGGTATCATGGAGGCTGCGAATAAAGGTGCTTATTTTGGAAAATCACCCAGTATCGGTTTAAATATTCAATTACCCCACGAACAGCATCGTAACGCTTACCAGGATATCAGTCAGACCTTCCGGCATTTCTTTGCACGCAAATACATGTTTGTTAAATTTGCGACTGCCTATGTAGTACTACCCGGCGGCTTCGGAACATTGGACGAATTAATGGAAGCACTGACACTGGTGCAAACTGGAAAAACCCGAAAAATGCCGATAATTTTAGTCTATTCGGAATTCTGGCGCGGATTGCTGGACTGGTTCCAAAAGACATTAATCGCCGAGGGCTTTATTTCAGCGGAAGATATGAACCTAATTCAGATCATCGATGAACCCAGTCAGGTAGTTAACGCAATTTTTCAGTATTATGAAACCAGTGGATTTGAACCCACTGCTGCTGAAAGAGAAATTCAGCTCAATCTTTAACTGTCGTCTACGATTTTAGGTAGAATACAAAATAATCCTGACCTACCGGCAACCAACATGTACCGACTTATTTTTATACTGCTGTTAAGTTCTACAATACCTGTCATGGCGCAAACTGAGCAGCCGAATCAGCCGAAAAAATCTTCGCAGCCGGATAATTTAATACCATTACCCGAAATTCCCGATTTACCCCATGATTTGTCCGATCCGCCACCACTCCCACCCGATATTCAACCGGATCCCGAGCTGGAAACACAGGTTACCATTATAAAACGTGGAGAAGATACCATTGAAGAGCACCGTGTCAATGGCGAGCTTCTCATGATCAAAGTTATTCCGCGCATCGGCCCACCTTACTACCTGAAAAAAAATACCACCGGCGGTTCGCACACGCGCGCGGGTGAGGCTGGTATAGACGTAAGTCCACCGATGTGGGAATTGCTGAAATTCTAACTTTAGTACAAGGCGAAACGAAACAAAACGTAACCCCATGAGACTCATCAGCGCCTACTCTTTTTTTCGTTTTTTTATCTTGTTAAATCATGTCTGTTTTTACACCAGTTACTGATAGCCAGCTCAAGGTTTGGTTAAACGGTTACGCGCTTGGTCAACTCATCAATCTACAAGGCATCTCCTCGGGTATTGAAAATACCAATTATTTTGTCACGACCACCCAGGGCAAGTTTGTATTAACCCTGTTCGAAAAACTGACCAGCGAAGAATTGCCTTATTATCTGAATCTGATGGCGCATTTGTCCCGACACGATATCCCTTGCCCGGCTCCTATCCCAAGACTTGATCACAAGCTATTCGGTGAACTGAACGGCAAACTGGCTACTATCGTTACCTGCCTCCCGGGACAGTCATTAACACACCCGACTGCAGAACAATGTGCAGAAGTTGGAATAATATTGGCAAAAATGCACTTATCTGGAGAATCCTACCCCGGTAAATTGCTTAATCCACGCGGGATAACATGGTGGCAAGCCAGGATGCCAGAAATTTCGCCCTACCTGTCTGCTGATGAGAAACTGTTACTCAAATCAGAAATGGATTTTCAGTTGTCACAACAAACCATGACATTACCCAGCGGAGTCATCCATGCCGATCTGTTCCGGGACAATATTTTATTTACCGGCCTCAGAATAGGTGGTGTCATTGATTTTTATTTCGCCTGTAATGATGCTTTTTTATATGACTTGGCAATTGTTGCCAACGACTGGTGCATAACCGAGGAAAATACTTTGAATAGGATTCGCACACTTTCACTCATTGAGGCCTATCATACAATTCGACCACTATCCGTTGCCGAGCAGGATGCCTGGCCCGTCATGTTGCGTGCAGGTGCACTGCGTTTCTGGATATCACGGCTCTATGACTACCATTTACCAAGACCGGGAGAACTGACGCATGCCAAAGATCCGGCGCATTTTAGAGAAATATTGAACAATCACGCGGCAAATCCGGAAAAACTCCGGCAGCTCTGGATATAAATAATAACTTAAACTGTTTATCGAACTTAACTGGAGAAATATCAATGGAAATTCATCAAGTCCACGGGAAACAGGGATTGCAGTGGATCTTAAGCGGCTTCTACCTGTTCCGCAAAGCGCCATTGGCCTGGGTATTTGTTTGCTTTACCTTGATGTTGATCGCGATGGCAATGTCATTCATACCCTTGCTGGGAAAGTTTGTTTTTACTTTAATTTCACCCGTATTTCTGGCCGGAATCATGCTGGGCTGCAAGGATATGGAACAAGGAAATCCAATTGAATTAAAACACTTATTTATTGCTTTCAAGACCAACCCGGCACCACTCATTACCATTGGTGGCATCTATCTGATCGGGCAGATTTTAATCATTGGCCTGGTGATGCTGATCGGAGGCTCTCAGATGACGGATATGCTGTTATACGGAAAAAGAGTCGACGAAAGCGAATTAATGGGCGTGATGAGCAACATGCTCACGTCTTCACTGATTGCATTAACACTTTCCATTCCACTGATGATGGCTTCCTGGTTCTCACCCTTGCTGGTGATATTCCATAATGTTCCGCCGATTGTTGCCATGCAAAAAAGCTTTTTTGCTTGCCTGAGAAATTTCATCCCGTTTCAGTTGTACGGCGTCACGCTTATTGTGCTGACTGTTCTTAGCCTAATGCCTTATGGCGTTGGGCTCGTCATCCTGATTCCCACCATTTTCACTTCGATTTATGTCAGTTACAAAGACATTTTTCTGAACGAACCACTCCGATTTAAAAATACTGAATCAGACAACGATCATCAAAAAACCAACCGGGACAATGCCGAGGAAGGACAAGCCAAAAATGAAAATGAAACAAAACGGAAATTGCCATAGAAAACAAACCGAAAAATCAGAGCGAACTGGTTCAATGCACACGATGTAGTAAATTTATACCGCGGAACGAGGCGATTGAAGATCAAGAGCGATTCTTTTGCAGCGAGGAGCATCGCCAACAACAGCATCAATCTGCAAACAAATTAGCTAAATAAGTAAAGAATTAACGCTATCATACCTATTTGAACCGCATTAATCATGGCTTACAAACTTCCGCAGCTTCCTAAACCGCAGTCAACTTTGCATATTCCAATAGTAACCATTTTGTTCCGGCATGATCAAAATTAACCTGAACGCGTGCTTCGCTGCCGCTCCCTTCATAATTGATAATGATACCCCCGCCAAACTTCGCATGTAGCACATTCTGCCCGATTCTCCATTCACCGCCAGGAAATTTCTGCTGACTGTAAGTTGTAGCTCTTGAAATAGCTGTTGAGGCTTTATTACCAGTACTTGAATAAAATGGTTTCTGGTCAATTTTAGGCGTCGACTGTAGCCATTTCAAACAATTTTCCGGAATCTCATTCAGAAAACGCGATGCGATGTTATAGCGGGTTTGGCCATGCAACATGCGGCTTTGTGCAAAACTAATATATAACCGGCGGCGCGCACGTGTCATGGCCACGTACATCAGCCGTCTTTCCTCAGCAATGCCATTGATCTCATTCAGGCTGTTTTCATGCGGAAAAAGTCCCTCTTCCAGTCCGCTCAGAAATACACTATGAAATTCCAAGCCTTTGGCTGCATGTACCGTCATCAGTTGCAAGGCATCCTGACCGCTACCCGCCTGATGCTCTCCGGCTTCCAGTGAAGCATGCGCAAGAAATTCTGCAAGGCTGTCATCTTCGGCTTCGTGCACAAAACTGGTTGCAGCGTTGATCAATTCATTTAGATTCTCCAGTCTTTCCGCACTTTCTCGCTCTTTGGCATAATGCGCCAATAACTCGCTGTGCGTCAGCATATGCTCAACAATTTGCGGCAGCGGTAACATGCTGCAATTCTGACGCATCGTCACGATCAAGCGAACAAATCCTGCAATGCCCTTTAAAGATCCGGGAGATTCCTGCACGATGCCCGTATCACCGCCGTATTTCTGCAATGCCACAGACCACAGGCTTCCCCTTGCAATTTCGCATCATCCAGCAATTGCTCCAGACTGCGCGGGCCGATACCCCGTGCCGGGAAGTTAACCACGCGCAATAGCGCACTGTCATCATCAGGATTGGCAATCAAGCGTAAGTAAGCCAATGCATGTTTGATTTCCTGACGATCAAAGAAACGCATACCGCCATAAACACGGTACGGTATGGCGGCGTTAAACAAACTGTGCTCAAGTACCCTTGATTGCGCATTGGAGCGATAGAGCAATGCAATTTCAGACAGTGCAGTGCCTTCAGCACGCAAGGTTTTGACTTCCCCAACAATAAAAGCAGCTTCATCGAAGTCATTCGGCGCATTGTACACGCGCAATGGCTCCCCTTTTCCTTCAGCAGTCCAGAGATTCTTTCCCAATCGTTCGCTATTGTTTTCAATCAGCGCATTGGCAGCATCGAGGATATTGCCGTGCGAGCGGTAATTCTGTTCCAGTTTGATCACTTTGGAGATGCCGAAGTCATGCTCAAAATCTCTCATGTTGCCAGAATAGGCGCCACGGAATGCGTAAATGCTTTGATCATCATCGCCAACCGCAAAAACTGCCGCGGCATTTTGAGTTCCCGCACCGGCAAGCAATTTCAACCACTTATACTGCAATTGATTGGTATCCTGAAACTCATCCACCAGGATATGACGAAATCGTTCTTGATAATGCGTGCATAAAATTTCATTGCGGCTCAGCAATTCGTAACTGCGCAGCAGTAATTCGGGGAAATCCACCGCGCCTTCCTTGTTACATTGCTGCTCATAAGCTTGATAAAACTCAAGCATGCGGCGTGAAAAAGCGTCTTCTACCGTGACATAGGCAGCGCGTAATCCGGCTTCTTTGGCATTATTGATAAACCATTGCACCTGGCGCGGCGGGAATTTTTTATCGTCGGCAGACAAACTCTTCAAGATACGCTTAACTAAAGCCAGTTGATCGGCGGAATCCAGAATCTGGAATGTTTGCACCAATCCGGCATCTTGATGATGCGTACGCAGCATGCGATGGCACAACCCATGAAATGTCCCAACCCACATACCGCGTGTATTAATCGGCAGCATGGCGGTAATACGGGTCAGCATTTCCTTGGCAGCCTTATTGGTGAAAGTCACGGCCAGAATGCCGTGCGGGCTTGCCTGCCCCGATTGGATCAGATAAACGATTCGTGTCGTCAACACGCGTGTTTTTCCACTGCCGGCACCGGCCAAAACCAGTACGGATTGATGCGGTAACGTAATGGCTTCCAGTTGCTGAGGATTCAGATCTGATAATAAGGAAGTCATGTAAAGATTTTAACCAAGTCTTCCACGATCATGCTGAAACAGTTTGTATAAGATGGTCCTCTTACTCACACTGATTAATTCAGAATCCGATAGATGAGTCTTCACATCTTATCGTGATTCATGAATTAACCGGAAGTTAGTCAGAAATTGTTATGCTTTGCTTTTTGAAACAATTTCCAAAATCAATGGCGTCAATATGAGTTCTATGGCCATGCCCATTTTCCCGCCAGGAACAACAATGGTGTTCGGACGAGACATAAAAGAATCATGTATCATACTCAGCAAAAAAGGAAAGTCTGCTTTTATCGGATCCCGGAAACGAATCACTACAAAACTTTCATCCAATGATGGAATTTCACGTGCGATAAACGGATTGGAAGTATCAACAGTAGGTACACGCTGGAAGTTGATATGGGTGCGCGAAAACTGTGGTGTTATGTAATGAACATAGTCATGCATACGGCGTAAAATCGTGTAAGTGACTGCTTCAGCTGAATATCCGCGTGCACTGGTATCGCGAAAGATTTTCTGAATCCATTCCAGATTAACAATCGGTACCACACCAACCAGCAAATCCACGTACTTAGCTACATCTGCCGTATCACTTTTTACACCGCCGTGCAGTCCTTCATAAAACAGTAAATCGGAACCGGGCGGAATCGGTGACCAGGGAGTGAATGTGCCTGCTTTCTGTTTCCAGGGTTCCGCTTCTTCATCATTATGCAGATATAAACGCGTCTGGCCACTGCCTCTTTCGCCATATTCCTTGAACAAGGCTTCCAGTTTCTCAAATTCATTGGCTTCTGGACCAAAATGGCTGATTGCACGTCCATTGCTTTTTTCCGATTCTGCCACGGCTTGCTTCATTGATTCACGGTCATAGCGATGAAAGCTATCACCTTCTACAATCGCGGCTTTCAAATGCTCACGACGAAAAATATGTTCGAAGCTGGATTTTACCGTTGAGGTACCTGCACCTGAAGAACCGGTAACGGCAATAACCGGGTGTTTTTGTGACATTCTAATGTTCTCCTAAAAAATATAACATTCAAGTTCAGCGGACCTAGTAAAAGTCATCGACGGCAATTCTGTTTTAATATGATACTTCTTTCTATTCATATTTGGCAGCGGCGATCATTTGTAATCAGCACTGTTCAGATTGAAAGCGACTCGATATCAAGGTCTTATTGGAACTTATAAAATTTAAATCATGTCAGATTCATTGCTTGAATAGCATGCGTATTGTATACCAAGACCACACATAAATTGTCTTTGGCATTGGTTATAAGCCAATAGAAAATTGAAAGACTTATGTTACTTGATGATTAGGTTGTTTCAGGATTGATTTTGTATGAAAAGTTTCAAATGACCATTGATCACAATTTCTTTTCTAACTATAGCGCCCAACAACTACGTATTGATTGACGGCGACGCGGTGCTTGACATTCATCATCACAATCATCACATACTCAGTTCCGGTGGCTGCTGAGCGATGGTTATGCCCGGCTTTGTTAAACCTACCACCTGCGATTACCGCGCATTCGCAGTCGTCTGTCTACATACATTAGCAGGAATCCAAACCAGCGCAACCGAAAACCAACTACTGGTACTATTACCAGAACCCGGAATGATATTGTTATCCGTATATCAAAGAATGTCCGAGTGAATGGTCACATAACGCCCCTCAACCTTATGCACAATAATGCAGCGAGAACACCATGAAAGTAATTAAACGAATATTACTAATAATGGCTTGCGTATCAGCGGCGTGCGTCAGTTTGCCAAATGGGCCTAGTGTTATGACATTGCCGGGTGCCGGTAAAAGTTTTGAACAGTTTCGATATGATGACTACGACTGCCGCCGCTACGCGTACGAACAAGTCGGTGGTATGACACCACGGCAAGTTTCGCAAACAAGCGGTGTGGAAAGTGCCGCAGTTGGAGCAGGTCTTGGCGCTGCTACTGGTGCAGCGATTGCCGGTGGAAGCGGTGCTGCAATTGGTGCCAGACGGGTCTTTTGGCAGGCGGACTAGCGGGATCGGGTACTGCCAGCACTTCCGCATACATCAATCAACAACGCTACGATATCAGTTATATACAATGCATGTATGCCAAAGGCCATCGCGTACCGGTATTCCGGCAGAGTCACCAATGATCCACCGCCAAACAGCAATAGGGAAATCTCATCTCCACCACCTGACTTTAACCCGCCGCCACCCCCGTCAGGCAATCCACCGCCGCGATAATTTCTCGCTGGCTTGTTACCCTCCGGGTAGCAAGCTTGTGAATTAGAGGCACCGTATACCAAAGCTCCACTTGCAATCTCAGTACTTAACACAGCTAATGACTCAAATAACTTTACGTACCATCATCGACTGGCTTATCAAACACCCAATAACTCAGTATCATATTAAGCTAGAATATGCAGTCGCACATGATCGGTTATCATCTGCAATCAATGTTATCAGGACAGCAGATGAAATTTTGGTTATCCACAAACTGCAACTGGATTTTAAGATAAGAACATAGGAGTAAAACTGTGCACCCGATTGTACCCATTATCATGGCACTAGGTGTCATCCTGTTTCTTGTAGGAATAGCTGTCCAAACCCGGTTTGGCTTTCAGCATATTAATACGATAAAACTACGCGGAAAGGAATATAAACTCTGGTATTTTGTAGCTACTACTGTGATCGCAGGCGTAGCATTGATTATGCTATCTGTTTTGATACCGAAATATTTTCCTTATCAGCCAGAATCAGCTTTTAACGCATCGCAACCTGTACTATCCAGTAACTTGAAATACGAACTGGATTCCATTTTATCCAGCATGGATCTCAATAACGATAACATGATGAATGCCATCAACCGGTTCCAGATGGAATATCAGGAAGCATCGCAAAGAAGCGAGAATAACACCATGGATCTGCTCGTTCTGGAAATGGCCTACCGGATCAGAACCGAACTGCATAATCGAAACCACCCTGAAAACCAGATCGAACGTGAAGTCGAGAGAATCATTGGCATTCTGAAGCAACCTGCCAATCAGAGAAACGGCAAGTAGTAAACCACCTGATATTTCGGTAAAATCGCTCACTTTATTTATAACTTAAGGATTTGCTATGAAGAAAACAATTCAAGCGCTGTTTATGGTATCTGTCATATTTTTAGCAGCTCCCAATTTAGCGCTTGCAGATGAATATCCTGATAAGGTTCTCGAGAAACTTGGAAATGGTCTTGCTAATGCTGTTACCGGTTTCGTTGAAATACCTAAAACGATAACAATCGTCGGCAATAGAGATGGGGTTATTCATGGAGTGACCGTCGGATTCATCAAGGGCATTGCCTATACTGTTGGCCGTTCATTGAGTGGTGCTTTTGATATAGCAACATTCCTTGTGCCAACCACGCCTTTTGTCAAACCTGCCCTTATTTGGGATGATTTCGACCGGGAAACAACCTTCGTTGAAGCAAAAATGCGCTGATAGTGTTTTTTAACAGTGCCATTATCGCTATTACATAGCGTTCAATTCCATGGCAGAGATGGAGCCCGTAAAGATCATTACATAAAATTACGCGCATACAAGGCAGAGAGCAAGCACGCTCTCTGTTCTTCAAAACCAAACTTACGCATACACTGCACACGCCCCTGACCCATATCGCCAATACGTGTTTGTACTTTCCTCCAGTCTGCGGGCAATGCCTCGAGTTTCCACGAAACTGAGCAAAAAATACCATAGAATCTAACACTTATTTATTAATACCCGCGGCATGAACCAGCGTTTCATGCCGCCGTTTGATGGCTGCCGTCAAGCGTTCCAGCAATGCCGGATCTTCTCTTACATCAAACCAGCCGCGCTATCCCGCACGTCGCTGGATCTGGCGCATGTTGATGCAGAAACACCAATAATGATAAGTGCTGCTGTCTCGTTTTCGACAGGATACCCATGTTAATCGCAGGAACGAGGCAATATGAATACTTCAGAAATAAAGTTTGTTTCTCCTATGGGTCTTTATCGATGATAATGGCTGTCAGACTTTACTCACCGACTAAAGGCAATCTGCAAATGCAAAAAGAAACCCAAGAGAAATCCAAACGCGCAATCGTGGCGGCTGTCCAACTGCCAAGCGTGACTGACATCGAGTTCGAAGCATCACTGACCGAGCTGCGCGAGCTGGCAAAAACGCTGGGGTTTGAAGTTGTGCGCACGTTCACGCAGAAGCGCCCCGGCTTCGATTCGACGGCATACTTGGGCACTGGAAAGCGGCAGGAAATACGCCAGTTCGTGAACAACGAATTTGAATCTGCCGAGTGGCAGGAATCTGAACAGACTGCCGCACTGGACACAAACGGCATCGACGTCATCCTGGTCGATCACGAGATTTCACCTTCACAGGCGCGCAATCTCGAAAAGGAGATCGGCTGCGCGGTGATGGATCGCACGATGGTCATCCTCGAAATTTTTCATCGCAACGCACGCTCCCCCGCTGCGCGCGCGCAGGTAGAAATTGCACGTCTCGGCTACATGGCGCCACGTCTACGCGAAATGGCAAAGCTTGCGGGGCCGCGGGGCCGCAAGGCCGGCAACGTAGCGGCGTCGGTGGCCGGGGTGCCGGTGAATCGCACACTGAACTGGATCGGCGCAAAATCCGTGATCGGATTGCTGAGCTGCAACTGGAGATCGTCGCGATGGATGCCGAACGCCAAACACAGCGCGCACGTCGACTGGAGCGCCGGGGGATCGCTACCGTGGCGCTCGTCGGTTACACCAACGCAGGCAAATCCACTTTGATGCGCGCGCTCACCGGAAGCGAAGTGCTGGTTGCCAACAAACTCTTCGCTACGCTCGACACCACTGTACGCACCTTCACCCCGAGAGCGTGCCGCGCGTGCTCGTCAGCGACACGGTCGGGTTCATCAAGAACCTGCCGCACGGCCTCGTCGCGTCGTTCAAATCAACGCTCGATGAGGCGCTTGATGCATCGCTATTGTTGCACGTCATTGATGCCAGCGACCCTGGATTTGAACGCCAGCTCGAGGTCACCAACGAAGTGCTGGATGAGATCGGCGCGCAGAACATTCCGCGCATCCGCATCTTTAACAAGATCGACCATGTCGGAGATACCGCGGCGCAAGCGGAATGTGAAGCCGCACTCAAAGCGAAGTATCCTGCCTGCATTGTGATGAGCGCGCGCCGTCCTGATGAGGTTTCTATTCCTGACGTATTCAGGATTAATTGAATAAGCACTGACAGTTGGCATTATCGAAATGACCGCTTCTGACCAGAATCTGCCGCTCATTGATGCCAGATATGAGTGGCTCGGCAATTTCAGGGCGCGGCCGTTCGTAGCGCCAGCTCATCCCGGCGCTTGAAGCGGCTTGGAAAGCGCGCTCGTAGGTCTACGTGAGGACATCGCCGAGGATGATCAATTTCTGGTTCGCTGCAACACCCGTGTTTGACGAATTGCTTGCAAGCTTCGATAAGGAGTATTTCTTCAATGAATCAACCTGAACCGCAGAACACCCTCAGTACGACACCGCCTCCTCAATCCGCTAGTTTTCGGCAAGCCTTCGCGTTCTGGCTCAAGCTGGGGTTCATCAGCTTTGGCGGCCCTGCCGGGCAAATTTCCATCATGCATCAAGAACTGGTTGAGAACCGGCGCTGGATTTCCGAGCGGCGTTTTCTACACGCGCTCAACTACTGCATGATGCTCCCCGGCCCGGAAGCACAGCAACTCGCCACCTACATCGGCTGGCTGATGCACCGCACCTGGGGCGGAATCGTGGCTGGCACACTGTTCGTACTGCCTTCTCTGCTGATTCTGATTGCCCTTTCATGGGTATACATTGCCTACAGTGATGTGCCAGTGGTCGCAGGGCTATTCTATGGCATCAAGCCCGCCGTCACCGCCATCGTAGTGCAGGCAACCCACCGCATCGGTTCGCGTGCGCTCAGGAACAATTGGCTATGGGGCATTGCAGCAGCCTCTTTCGTCGCCATTTTTGCACTTAATGTGCCGTTCCCGGCGATTGTGGCGGCGGCAGCCTTGATCGGCTACCTTGGTGGCCGCATCGCGCCGGACAAATTCAAAACCGGTGGTGGTCATGGAAAAACAAAGCTATCGTCCACTCCCGCTCTCATCAATGATGACACACCGGCACCGCTGCATGCCAAATTCCGCTGGAGCCGGTTGGCACAGGTTGTCGTTGCCGGTGTGCTGTTATGGTTGATACCGATGGGTTTGCTGACCGCCTCTTATGGTTGGGACCATACGCTGACACAAATGGGTTGGTTTTTTACCAAAGCGGCCTTGTTGACTTTGGCGGCGCCTATGCCGTGCTGCCCTATGTCTACCAGGGTGCGGTCGAACACTTTAGTTGGTTGACACCGGTACAGATGATCGATGGCTTGGCACTGGGTGAAACGACGCCGGGACCGCTTATTATGGTTGTGGCTTTCGTTGGTTTTATCGGTGGTTACGTCAAGGTTCTGTTCGGCCCGGATGCAATGTTTCTTGCCGGGGCCGTAGCAGCGTCACTGGTGACCTGGTTCACCTTCCTGCCCTCCTTCGTGTTCATCCTCGCTGGCGGGCCGCTGGTTGAATCCACGCATGGAGACCTGAGATTCACTGCGCCATTGACCGCCATTACGGCAGCCGTAGTCGGGGTAATTCTGAACCTGGCATTATTCTTTGGCTACTACGTTCTCTGGCCAAAAGGCTTCGAGGGCGCTTTCGATTGGGTATCCGCGTTGATCGCACTCGGCGCAGCCATTGCGTTGTTCCGCTTCAAAGGCAACGTGATTCACGTCATCGCGGCCTGTGCGGTGGTTGGTTTGATCCTAAAAACTCTAATTTTGTGAGGTGAATGATGAAATCTGGCGTTGCAAAACAGAGGAAAAATCACAATGATTGAAACGGCGTCAATCGCTTTCCTCTGATCCAAGCAAGCTGCTAGCGTGCTGGCAATTCACGAACCAGGCGTATTCCAACCAGCGCGTAGCGCGAATCCGGAGAAATCCAGTTGCGATAGGAGGAACGCGCGTACAAGGACCAGGTATGCCAAGAACCGCCACGCCGTACGCGCACAATGCCATCGGGCGAGCCTTGCGGATCGTCAACGGGCGATCTGGCATAATAATCATCCGCATACCAATCAGAAACCCATTCCCAGGCATTGGGCGCAAAGCTGCCAATTGGCGCGATGAATGCAAAACTATCACGGCCTAAACGGTAAAGCTCAGTGTTACAGCCAACAGATGTCGCATAAACCGCCTCTGCTCAACTGGAGTCAGTGTCGGACTCCCAGGGACCCATGATGACAGAATGACAGATTACAGAAACACAGGCGCATGGCTTAACATTTCACAGTGCTGCTTAAAAAAGCATTCCGCCGGAGTAAAGTATAAAACCAGCGATGCCGCTAAATAGACTCATTTTCCCATAGTTCTATTTAGTGGATTTTGCAAGTGATTGCCTTGAAAACAAATTATATTCTGATCGATTACGAGAATGTACAAACGAAGTCACTTGCTTCGCTGAAAGGTGAGCAATTTCAAGTACGCATTTTCTTAGGTCCAAACAACACAAAGCTTCCGGTTGAACTTGTTCTGGCGATGCATGAAATGGGAGAACGGGCAGATTACGTTATGCTTGAAACGCCGGGAACCAATGCGCTCGATTTCCACATTGCTTATTATCTTGGCATTCTGGCGGCAAACGATCCTTCAGGTTTTTTTCACATTGTTTCCAAGGATACCGGCTTTGATCCGCTGATCAAACATATGAAGGCGAATAAAATTCTTGCCGTACGATCGGCATCTATAGAGAAAATTCCTTGTCTTACTCCACCGGCCACAAAAAGCAACAGTGCAAACGGTAACGCGACTGCAATCAATCAGGAAAAACCTTCTACCAGAACATCCGTCAATGAATTAATTGAAATCACTGTAGCAGATCTCCTTAAACGCAATACATCCAAACCACGCACTCCAGAAACATTGATCAGCACCATTCATGCAAAATGCGGCAAAGATACTTCAGCTGTTGATATTGAAGCTGTCTATAAGGGTTTAATGTCGCGGGGCTATGTCAAAGTTAATGGCACCAAAGTGTCCTATGATCTACCCGCTGCTACTTGATCCATACCGTTTTGATATTCATGAATTCACGGATGCCGTGATAAGACAACTCCCGTCCATATCCGGAATCTTTAATGCCGCCAAATGGTAAGCGTGGATCACTTTTGACGACACCATTGACAAAGACGCAGCCCGCATCAATTTGCCGCGCCAGCGCTTCACCCCGCGTTGCGTTCGATGTCCACACACTGCCGCCCAAACCGAAATCCGTCTGATTGGCCAATTGGATGGCCTCTTCGGCACTTCTTACCCGCACTATCGCAGCCACCGGGCCGAACAATTCTTCATCAAACGCCGGCATGCCCGGCTGTACGTGATCCAAGATTGTCCGGGCGTAATAGGCGCCTTGTGTGCCGATGAAAGTGCCGCCGATCAACAGCTTTGCGCCCGCTGCCAGACTCCTTTCGACCTGTGCGTGCAGCACGGTGCGCAAATCGGCGCGCGCCATCGGCGCAATGCTGGTGGCATCGTTTTTCGGGTCACCGCTGTGTAATTGACTGACCAGTGTCTTAAATTGCTCAACGAATGAATCGGCGATTGCATCCACAAGAATGAAACGTTTGGCGGCAACGCAGCTCTGCCCCGTATTCTGAAAACGCGCAACGAGCGCTTGCTGTGCTGCTAATGCGATGTCGGCATCGTCGAGTACGATAAAGGGATCCGACCCGCCGAGTTCGAGTACACATTTTTTAAGATGTTGCGCGGCAGCCGCGACTTTCCGTCCTGCCGCACTGCTGCCAGTTAAGGTGACTGCCGCAATACGTTTATCGGCGACCATTGCTTCTGCTTGCTCGGCACTGATCATCAGCGTGCGGAATGTATAAGCAGGAAACCCCGCCTGCCGGAATGCCTCTTCCAGCGCAAGGGCGCAGCGGGGAACATTCGACGCATGCTTTAACACCACCACATTGCCTGCCATCATCACGCCGGTGCGGCGCACGTTCAGTGCCAGAAAGGAAAATTCCACGGCATGATGCACAATAGGGTGCCCAAAGGCTGATAGATAACCATGCTGCGGCTGGCATCGGAGGTAATCACTTCATCGTTTAGATACGATTGTGCATGATCGGCATAGTGCTGACAGCCAATCGCACATTTTTCTATCTCCGCTCTGGCCTCTTTGAGTAATTTGCCCATTTCTTCCGTGATCAGATTGGCGTATTCCTCGCTACGCTGGCGGAATATCTTTGCAAGATTCCGCATACAGTGCGAACGCTGCGCAAAACTGAGCGCAGCCCAAGCGGGCTGCACGGACTCAACCTGACTCAGTACTGCATCGATTTCACCGCTCTGCCAAGTCGGAAAGATTGTATGGTCTGGCCTGTGGCAGGGTTGATCGATAGCATCGGCATAGGGAAAATCCTCGTTAACAATTTAAATACGCAGTTATACCAGCAAAGCAAGTTCGTCCTGTTTATTTCGTTACACAAATCAACTCATCCCATTTCGTGGTGTAACTTGGACTCCGGTTTCCCTGTTTCATCTTCCATGGCTGCCGGAAGCCTTCGGATGCCAGTCTCAGCGTACTTTTGCCCATTCTGGCATTGATTTGATCGATAACATCCATCAATTGACTGGATTTACGCTCTGTTGTTATCGAACCAAACAAATCCAATTGCCGGTTATTTGCAGAAACCAGTTCCGACAGCATCACGCCCGCTTTCTGATAGCGATAGCCGCCGCGATAAATTTTACGCAATCCCCACAATGCAGCCTTGGTCAGCCGCATCGTATCATCGGTTGGCGCAGGGAGTGGAATGGTCAGACCATTTGCATAATACCGTTCTTTCTCGTTGAATGGGCTGGTACGGATAGCAATGTACACGGATCCGGCATACGAGACAGGAATTCCAAACGACCGTGAACTGACGATTTGTTTTCTGGCAGGATAAATTTCTTCCAACTCAATACAATGCGACCCGTTGATTTCACGTATAATTTTTTCCATCACCACCGAAAAACCGGAACGCATCCGGGATGGAGAGGCGCGCTTCAGGTCCAGCACGGTCTTGATTCCTCTGTCATGCAATTTGGGAGCAAGCCGTCTGCCAATACCCCATACTTCTCCAACAGCAATTTCGCCAAACCAATCCTCTTGCTGTTGCGGTAGCAGACTATTCAGATCGCACACACCATTAAATTCAGGATTTTTCTTGGCGATATGGTTGGCCAGTTTAGCCAGCGTCTTGGTTGATCCTATCCCGATACAAACCGGTAACCCTGTCCATTGTTTGACCCGCTGGCGGATATGCTGACCATAAAGCGTCAGATTCGCACAGCCGTCATTGTTGGAAAGTACGACAACCGGCCTGCCTTCCAACTGCGGATTGAACACCCGCTCGCAACTCACATAGAAGTTGTTGCAATCAACGAGTGCAATGGCGCGGGTCACTTGAATTTGCGCATGGAACCGGTAACCACGCCCCATACTTCGAAAGATTGATTTTCTTTGATCTGGATAACCGGGTAATTCTTATTGGCTGGAATCAAGCATGTCCCGGTTTCTGATTGCCCCAGGATTTTAATGGTGAATTCGCCATCCAGTACAGCAAGAACAATGTCCCCCGTTTGCGCCGTACGCGACCGGTCGACCACCAGCACATCCTTTTCAAAGATACCCGCATCAACCATCGAATCGCCTTTGACCTGCACAAAAAAAGTGCTGCTGTCATTGGAAATCAGATAATCATTCGGATTCAGCCGTTTTTCAACATGATCATCCGCAGGCGACGGAAACCCCGCCACTACTTTTGAGGTGTAAAGCGGAAGCAGAAAATGCTGTTTAGCCGGAGACAAAGCAAAAATAGCGGTCACAGTGCCCGGATTCTGTTGCGTGCGCTTCGCAATCAGCGTCGATAAAAAATCACGGATTACCGGCTCCTGGCTCTGCGGGATGCGTATCGCCACCGTCGATTCGCCAAACTGCCCCTGCCCGCGGGGTCTACCCGCATTTTCCCGTTTTCCGCCGCGATTTGTCATGCTATGAATTAATGCCCGTTTTAATATTAGTACACTATTCAAACATGATGCATCTACTACTGTCAAATAGATCGATAAAGATGATCGCGATTGCGCAACAGGAAGTACAATCTGTTCTGAAAGTTCTATTCCTATCTTTCGAGAAAAGGCCATTGAAGGAGTGTCTATGCGTTCTTACCAATCAGGCAATTTTCTGGGTTTACCAACCCAGCCCACGAATTATTTCCTCGCATGCCTGCTGACATGGGCCAGCATTTCTGTGGCAGTGGCCGAGAACACTGTATACGAAGAAACCGGCACGACATACATCTGGATCTCACCCCTCAATCCCAAAGCCGATGAGCCGGTGAAGATCATGGCCGTTTCCACGGACGGTCCGGTATCCGAATTGACCCTGATCGATAGCCAGGGCCAGCGTACGCCGCTGCAATCCCGCCGCCGCGGCGGTCCGCCTTGGAGTCTGATCGCCAGACTGGATAGACTTACCGAAGGGCAATATCGCGTAAAGCCGGCCGGGATGGCAAGCTTATTGCCTGCCATCCGCTCAACACAGGCGGACCAGGCCAGCAGGAAAGACTCAAAACATGGAGCCTTGCTACCGAAGCTTTTTATTCCGCCTGGATCGAAGAACTATTTGGCGCACCACCCGATGAAAACCTCAGCTTTAATTCCCTGGAGCCGGTGTTGCGCAACACCGCGCGCAACTTCCTGCACAACTATCTCGGCATCAACGAAGACAATAATTTGCCGCTGACCCCCGATTGCGCCGACCTGCCCTACACCTTGCGGGCTTATTTTGCCTGGAAAACCGGTCTGCCAATCGCCTTCCGCGCCTGCGGGCGTGGCTCGGCCAAAGCGCCACCGTATTGCGGAGCGCCCACCATCATGACCGAATTTACCCGCGGCATCAGTTCGCAGGCTAATTTCAGGAAATTCAGCAGACGCTTGGCGGACACCGTTCATTCCGGCTCGGCGCGCACCGGGCTTGCTGATGAATCCACCGACCTGTATCCAATTCCGCTCAGCCGCGAAACATTGTGGCCGGGGGCGGTCTACGCCGATCCCTACGGGCATATTTTGGTGCTGGTTGAATGGGTGCCGCAGACAGCCGATCGCCCTGGCATGTTACTGGCCGTCGATGCGCAACCGGACAACTCGGTCGCCCGCAAGCGAATCTGGGAAGGCACCCTGCTGTTCGCCAACACTGAAAATGCAGGGCCGGGTTTCAAGGCTTTCCGGCCTTTGATCCCCACGGCCTCGGGCAAGTGGCGAGCACTCGCCAATGACGAGCTAACCGACCACCCCGAATTCACTTCTTTTTCGCTGGAGCAAGATTACCTCATACCCGATGATTTCTACGCCAGCCTGACCAAGCTCATCAATCCTGAGGGTCTTGATCCCAAGGAAGCTTATGAAGCCACGTTGACTGCTCTGGTGGAACAAATCGAGACACGCGTAAATTCAGTGGACAATGGCGAAGCCTATTTCCGCAAAAATCCGCGCAACGTCATCCCGATGCCCATCGGCGCAGCGATTTTTCAGACGCTTGGTCGCTGGGAAGATTATTCCACGCCTTCCCGCGACATGCGTCTCATCATCGCGATCAATGTGCTCAACGGCTTACCCGAAAAGATCGCGCGCCACCCTGAATTGTTTGTACTGAACGGCAAAAACCCCGAAGAAGCCAGAACCGAGATCGAGCAGTATCACGCAAAGCGCATCCACGAGCGCAGCATCCGCTACACACGCACGGACGGCAGTCCGTGGGAACTTTCCGTGGCCGAGGTACTGGCACGCAAACCGGCTTATGAAATGGCTTATAACCCGAACGACTGCGCCGAAATACGCTGGGGCGCGAAGCCGGACACGGAAGAATATGCCACCTGTCGCCGTTACGCACCGGCGGAACAGCGTGCGAAAATGGAGCAATACCGGATCTGGTTTCGTGAAGTGCGAAGGCCGGTGCAATGAAGGCAAATACATCCGGCAGAGCCGGTGGTATTTTCCCTCATTGGATCGAAGAACTCCGTAATTTTTGCCATGTTCGATATTGCAGTTGCCACCATTTATGATGCCAAAAGTGAGCGCTTATCCGCCCCCCGATGCTTGAAGCGTAGCGGAAAGCAGACGGCAGTATCGCAATGTTGGTGGGCGTTGTGCCTAGTCCAAGAATCGAATGGATTGCAATACTTGATTGAAGAGGGCGCTAGACTCGCTGTAGGCCACACTAGAGAATTCGTCCCACAAGGGAAAGCTTTTCATCTTTCCAAACATCCTCGGGGCTGATAAACCCTCTGGTATCGTAGGCAAACTCCTTCCCTGCATGCGAAAAGCACTCATAAACCAACTCAGAACATATGTACTCTCGGTCTTTTTCTTTCTTGCCTATGCCGAGAGTAATGCGCGCCAGAATCTTTGCGATTTCATCCTTATCGTAGGGTTGGGTTAACTCGTCGATACCAAAGGTTGAAATATCTGCGACGGTTTCAGCATTCACATCTTTGCAGCGTGCAAGAACCACCCGCCCTTTGTAGGGTTTTCCATCCTCATAGTCTTTCAGGTATTTCGACAAAGGAGCAAAACGCACTCCCATATCTTCGACACTTTCCAATAGCAACATCCGATCAATTGAATCTAGCCGAAACACGATACCTACATGACTCCAAGGACTGTCTGTTACTTTCTGGATTGCCTTGGAAACCAGATAGTCGCCTGACGCGAAGAGAAGATCCCCGGACTTCAGTTTTACCCGTAGATCCGAGTAGGAAAGAACGGGAAGTGCCTTGATATCTTTGCTTTCAATATGAGCTGCCATTTCATACTCCTTTCATTAGTGGTGGTAACAGAAAAAGTGGCCCAGCATAGAGGCACAACCAGCACGGAGCCGTCTTTATCGGTGGAGCGTCCGTGTTGGCCGCCATGTTAGCCCTCAACTTACGGAGACCCAGGATAGAGATAGGGCAGGATACTTGGAGTCTTGACTGCAGTTAGGATTGTGAGTCTATTAGCTGCGTTGCTTATATCAATTCCTGGTTGCAGACGACCAATCTCTTCGACTATTTCCTGCTCCTTTTCATTAGTAATGGTCACATACTCCCGCAGGTCGAGACAGTGTTGAAACATATACGCCCAGAACCTAATTACGCGCTCAAGATTAGATGCGCCTTCGAAGACTTCTTGTCCTTTGTATATTATACATTGATCAATTACAACCACCCCCGCTAGGCCAGTCGTTTGATGAAGTTCATCTTTAAGATTCTGCGTGGACAGTTGTGATGTGAACGCGACGAGAAGGAATGGAGGCGGCTCCTTTTGAACTTTAATGTAACATTTTTGGTTGATGGATGGATTGCCGGAATCCAAGCAGAATACCATAGATCACCCAATGAATTTGCTTGAACCTTGACTTGATCAAAGTCTTTTCGCGTAACTGTTGATTTAACCTCTATTCCAAACCGAAAAGTTTCGACCGGCAGCAGCGCGGCTTTACCAGTGAGTAGCAAAGGCGATAGTGCGTCTCGCTGATGAACAAGCAGGTCAATTTGAGGCGTAATTCCGCCGTTAGCGTCAATTACAAATCCCGAGGTGACTTCAAAGTCCTTTGGTATAAGAGAGACCAAACTGTCATGAATCGCAATCTCACGCATTTCCCCCACCGTTGAACCATGAGCCACAATATTTGCTGTACTGAGTCTCGATAGAAATGCTTCCGCTCTTTCGTCGTAGATCTGTTGGAGCAAATTCTTCGCAGTCAATTTAGATATCCCTATTGAAGCCTAACATTTTTAACAAATCCGCCTGGATGATCGATCACTATTCCCTGAGCTTGATTTCAATTTTGGGTGTCCGGTGTTGCTCTGGCAAAGGCAGGCGGTTGAGTCCTAATACTGTGATGCGGTGCGCGGCGTTAAAGCTGGGCGCGCCATCTTGGTCGCGCAGGATGGACGATACTTTATATTCCAGGCTGTTGGCGTCCGGATTGAAGTGGATGTCATGGATCCAGATGCCTGCCCGTTGCACTTGCTGATTTTCGCATTCGTAGGAGAGATCCCAGCCGGTCAGCATTGGCACGGCGTAGTCGTAGGGCAAATCACTGATATGGAATGTCTGGGTGCGAACAATGCCATCGGTATTTTTGCGGCAGATACTGGTTTTCCCGGCGCGGGGATTCAGTGCCAGAAAGTCTGCGCGCAGTTTAACGCTGCTGCCGCGAATCTGCGCGGCGCGTGTTTTGATGCGGTGCGTACGCGTATCGTTATCTTTGAAAATGGTTTGCGTGACCCAGTGCGGACTGCCGTCCCGGTTAGGCGAAACACCCGTTTGAGACAGGCTGTAGGCAGCCTGCAGCAAACGATAATCGGCGCGATCCGCCCATTTGCAGGGTGGAAAACGTAATTCGCATTCGAAGGTGTCATCGAACTGAAAATCAAATCCGCGCGGAATGATTGCAATCACATCATTGCCCTTTAGCGTGCCTTTGCTTCCCAAGTTTTCCACAGTGACCACTGCGCCCTGGGCTTTATTCTGCAGTGTCGACGCTTCAATGCCGCTGTAATCCGATTCTATCGCGGCATCAAACCAAACTGAGCGATAGCCAAATCCGCTATAAAAGATACAGAACTCGTAAGCATCGGTGCGGTTCTGATCGTCCAGCTTGCCTTGTGCTTCAAACATCAGGAAAGATGAGCCAGCGCTCTTAACCAGCTTGCTGTGAATAATGTCGGCTTTCATCGAGTTCACTTCGCGATCTTTATTCAAATAGCGCAAATCCCAGCCATTCAGCACGACGGTCGCACTATCCACGTAGCCGGGCATTTCGATCCATTGCAGCACGGTTGCCGCCTCTGCACCATTATCCCGCTGCATGCATTTACTTCCTTCAATCAGGATGAATTTCCCCTCATCCTCAAAAACCGTTTTCCCTGCGGATTTGAAGGATAGTTGTTCAAAAATTGTCGAGACCCTGGCCTTATCCGTTGAATCAGGCGTTTTCTTTTCTTGTGTTTTGGTGGCGCAGGCAGAAAACGCGAATAACATGAATAGCGCAAGAAGTATGTACAGATGGCGAATCATTCATACCCTCCAAAGATAAGTGTTGTGTAACGAAACAAATACTTGCGCAAATAACTGTGGCAACTGCCCGCCCATTATGCCGCGCTATAAATTATTCTCCTTTGCAAGCCACGCAAGCAGGCAAAAGATAGCAGGCAAAAGATAACAGTAGGCTGTTCAGGCCAGAAAATCTGCAATAGCAATAAACTTCTCCACCGACAAATTCTCAGCGCGCAGCCCAGGATCAATAGCCAGCGCACTAAAATCCTCCGCCTTCAAAAAATGATGCAGTGTGTTGCGGAGAGTTTTGCGGCGTTGCGAGAATGCTGCCAGAACTATTTGCGCGAATAGTGCCTCATCTTTAACGACGCGGGATGCTTTAGAACGTGGAATCATCCGCACGATGGCTGATTCTACTTTGGGTATGGGCCGGAAAGATTCCGCCGGAACACTAAAGACATATTCCATATCGAAGCGATACTGCAACATGACGGAAAGGCGCCCATAATCCGATGTTGATGGCATTCCCACCATACGTTCCACAACTTCTTTCTGCAGCATGAAATGCATGTCCAGGATCTGTTCAGAAAATTGACTCAGATGAAACAGTAAAGGGGTTGATATGTTGTAGGGCAGATTACCGATAATCCGCAGCCTCTCACCCAGAACGGAAAAATCAAACTTCAGCGCATCAGTTGCATGAATAGTCAATTTTTCTTGCGGAAATTCCTTTTCCAGCTTGGCTACAATGTCGCGATCAATTTCCACAACATTCAGATGATCCACAACTTGCAGCAAAGGCCGTGTTAGTGCCCCAAGACCCGGGCCGATTTCAACAACCCGGTCACCCTTTTGCGGGTGAATTTCATTGATGAGTTGCGCAATGATCTGCTGGTCAATCAAGAAATTCTGACCAAAACGTTTACGCGGGTTATGGTGCATGGAGAAAAATGCCTGGTTTTTTGGTCAGTTGCGGCCATCTCAATTGCTGTCAACAGGTTGCCGGGATTTGCCGCCCCCGCGCAGCCAGTTCCAGTGCAGTACCATGATCAACCGAAGTGCGGATAATTGGCAACCCTAATGTAACATTAACGCCGCCGCCAAAACTGGCATGCTTCAATACCGGCAGCCCCTGGTCATGATACATAGTAAAAATGCAATCATATTGTTTGAGCTGTGAAGGATTAAACAAAGTATCCGCCGGAACAGGACCGATCAGATTCATCCCTTCAGCACGCAATTTATTGAGCACAGGAATAATGACATCGATTTCTTCACGGCCCAGATGACCGGATTCACCCGCATGCGGGTTGAGTCCTGCGACAACAATGCGGGGGTTATCCAGCATGAAGCGTGTGATCAGGTCACGTTGGATAATCCGCAATTTACTTTCGATTCTGTCCGGGGTGATTGCCGCTGCAACATCCTTAAGCGGCAAATGCGTTGTCGCCAATGTCACACGCATGTTTCCACCGACCAGCATCATGACTGCCTGGCTATGCGTGAGCTCTGCCAAATATTCCGTATGCCCGCTGAAAGAAATGCCTGCATCATTAATCACGCCTTTATGTACCGGTGCTGTGACCATGCCATCAAATTCACCGGATCTACAAACTTCAACAGCAAGCGCCAGCGTGGACACAGAACATAACGCGCATTCGCCGGATTCAGTGTTCCCGGTATGGCCGTTTCCGCCAAGGGAACATGCAGAACTTGCAAGCAGCCAGCCTTATGCTGACTTGGAGTTGTTACCGAAATATCAATGAGCTTCAGAGGAGCTTGAGTTGCTGCGCACGTGCCAGCAACAATTCACTATCCGCGATAACGACCAGATTACATGACAACGGCTGCTGTGCAATTTGCACACATAAATCAGGGCCGATTCCTGCGGGTTCACCGGCAGTCAGCGCTAATGTGGGAATAAATTTATTGTTCATCGTTCAATAATCGTTATCTAGACGATATTCCACATAGGCCTGGTCCCGCAGTTGCCGCAACCATTCCTGAACTACAACATCGGCTTTGCGGTTTCGTATTGCCTGACGTGCTGACTGTCGGCGCTGGTTAAGACTGATATCTTGTGAACGGCGCTCCATTACCTGGATCAAATGCCAGCCAAATTGTGATCTGACCGGATCACTGACTTGACCCGGTAACAGCGCGTTCATCGCCTGTTCAAAATCCGGGACGGTATCGCCCGGTGAAAGCCAGCCAAGATCGCCGCCGGATGACGCGCTGGTGTCTTCGGAATAAAGTTTGGCTACTTCCGCAAAATCTTCACCCTTATCAAGCCGCTCTTTAATCTGAAGAATTTTTTGTTTGGCCTCATTTTCGGAAGTCAATTCGTTAATTTTAATCAGCACATGGCGCGCATGCGTCTGATCAATGATCACTGTCGGTACTTCCTGAACACGCCTGCCAAGCAGTTTGAAAATATGAAAGCCGTTCGGGCTGTGTACTACTTGTGTCAAGTCCCCCGGTTGCAACGATGTCAATAATTCAGCAAATGCCGGCCCCATTTGAGTAATCGGGCGCCATTCAATGATTCCGCCATGTTTGGCATCGGCCGCATCGGAAAATTCAGCAGCCACCTGCGCAAACTCTACGCCTTCTTGAAGTTTCTTCAGCGCCATATCAGCACGTTCGGCTCTTTTCTGGATTTGGGCAGAATCCATGTTTTCCGATACCAGTATCAGGATATGTGCAAGCCGATACTCATCATTACCCTCGGCAGATGTCTCCTGGGTATGCAGAAAATTATCAACTTCTCCTTCAGTAACATTCACCTGATTTTTAATTTCCCGTTCCTTCAATCGCGCCATGATCATTTCCTCCCGGATTTCATCGCGGAATTTGTTATAACTAATCCCATCCCTTTCCAACACAGCATAAAATTCCCGCAGAGACAATTTATTTTCTTCAGCAATACGGAGTATGGTCTCATCCAGTTCACTTTCGCCAACTGACAACCCTACTTCCTTTGCATGTTGTAACTGGATATGTTTGGTGATAATGGATTCCAGCACCTGATTCTCCAGAGCATTTTTATCTGGTATTTGAACGCCTTGTAGTTGCATTCGGCCGACGGCCATTTTGATGGCTTCATCAAGCTCCTGCCGGGTAATGACATCTTCATTCACAACTGCCACGATATGATCAATCGGTTTTGCAGCTGAGGCAAATCCCAAATCTTGTGCAGCAACTTGAGCAGATATGAATGCAATGAGCAGTAGAAAGATGCAGGAATAGTTTCTGTTATGCATAGAATGATGATACTTGATGAATACGATTGGGTGTAGAAGCCAATGATTAGTGAACGCTGGTATACCCCGGGATAGATCCTTGCAGCACCTGCAATGGATTATTGCCGATTCCCATTAACCCTTTAATTCCAGTTGCACAAAAACTGCCGTGGTTGTAGTTTGCGTTGCCGTTGTCAGCCGCTGCACGACAAACCGTAAAGCCCAGCAACATGCGTTGTACTCAAAACCTGCCAATCCTGCGAGGATTTTGTCATCTTTCAGCGAATAATTTACCCGTGCAACACCATGCCAATTCCCGGCAACTGGCCATTGCAATGAAGTATCCACCTGTTCCAGAACGTCACGCGTAAACCGATAACCCAAATTCAATGCCTTGCCTGGTTCCGGTTGATAGCTGACACCAGTACGCAGCTTTTCAACCAACAATTTGGATTCATCGACTTGAATGTTGGAATCGGTACTGATGGTGGGTGTCAAACGACCCGAAATGGCGGCAATGTAATTAGAACTGGCGCTGGTAACCTGGGGAGGGGGTAAAATTACTCTGGGGTCGGTAAAATTGACTACTCGCCCGGCTGCAAGCCGCAAGCGCTCAATTCCCGTTTCCTGTTCAACAAAACGCGATGTCAATGCGACTGTAACGCGGTTGGCATCATTAATACGATCGCTGCCACTGAATCGATTTTCAGTGAGTATTTGCGCAAAACTAAAGTCATTAATCGCCGAATCAAAATTCGGCAGGTAGCCTTGATTTTTGTAAGGAACATAAGCATAGAATACGCGCGGCTCCAAGGTCTGGACAAATGCCCTGCCACTCATCTGCAACTGCCGATCAAAGGCGATCCCGCTGTCCAGGCTGAAAATCGGGAGGGTACGATCGATATTTTCCCCTTTATTATCTATCGGCGCAGCCAAACTATATTGGGTGTAATGCAAGCCGATTTTAGGCGTAATGAAGCCATATTCATTGCGTAATGGAACACTCACATTGGGATAGAGCACGAGGCGTTTGCCATCGACGAGGGTAGGATGATAAAAATTTGTCCAGCTACTGTTAAGCTCAAAATCCATCTTGCCTACATTGTGTTTAATGGCATTCATGGAAAAATGAGGTAATCGTTCATAAGGAGAAACAATCGCGACAACGGATCCTGGATTGTTTGAAAACGCTGTGCGAATCCGGTAAAACTTAATGCACCGTCTGTGCCCAATCTGCGGTTATAGGTTACTCCTCCTTGTTGTGATAGGTTAACCAAACTGGTTTGGGCAAGATTGGGCGTGAGCTCACGAAAATAACGATCGTCCGAAACTTGATTGTAATTAAGAAATCCTTGCCAGCCTTTACCAATATTTTGTGTATGTGTGAATAAAACGCCCCAGCGGGTATTATTGGTCTGGATATCTGTAGGAAGAATGTCGAATAGCAGGCGGCCATTCATATTATTATGGCCTATATACCGCACTTCGTTGCTCAGCATAAAACCTCGCATGGTCATTATCCGGGGTGTTATGGTGGCATCAATGTTGGGTGCAATATTTAAATAAACCGGCAATCCCATATCATACCCGGTTTTTACGTTATAGCCCGCAACAGGCGTCAAGATTCCTGATTTGCGTTTGCCGCTGTAAGAAAAATCTATCCAGGGTGAATACAGTATGGGTATATCTTTGAACACAACACTGGCATGGCGCGCTGTGCCTACTTCACTTTTGTTATCAATTTCCAGTTCTTTGGCTCGAATATACCACCCATTATCACCTTCCGGGCAGGTGGTGTAATTGGTTTCTTTCAACCGGTAATTGTCTTTACCCTTCAAATAACAGAATGTCGCCAGCGCCACGGCCTTTCCCTTCTTTTATCGAATAACGCGGCTCTGTCAGATAACCTTCTTCGGTTTTCATATTGAGCTGAAGATGTGCGCCTTTCAAAATATCTTTAGGTCTCTCCAGGCGCACATCCCCCTCAACTTCGACATCTTCGGTCTGTTGATAGTATTTCATGCGGTCCGCGGTGAGTACGTTATCGCCGTGATGTAATACCGCATCCCCGGTTGCTTCAATCTCCTGCTTGTAATAGCCAGTGATGCGATCGGCTTCAATCAGCACCGGCTTCTTTTTCGGTTTGATTATTGGCTTTTGTCCGTTTTCGTAGTCTTAGCGGATAATTCATCAGCCAAGCTGATCAGCGGCAACATAGACAGCAGAACCAGAATGAATATATTCCGAAAGAATCGCATATTCATTAAGTTATTCTTCTTATCGGATACGGCAAAGTGATACAACTTTTCTCTGCTTTCACTATTTTAAATCGAACAATTAGCTTCATCGTACAAAGCTGATCTGATCCAATTCAAAAATAAAGTAAATTCGCACAGTGAAATAATGCCCGACCAACTGATTCAATTATCCACGCTCCCTTTTTCCATATCTGTTCACTATAGATTCATATCAATAATTGATAAAAATATTTATTCACATCATTAAAGATGACATTGTACTATTTCTTCCAGTAGCTTATCTATCGAAGATCAGAATTTTGGATGGCGAAAATAGCAAATTATCTATTCTTTCCTAACATCCTAGCAGTTTATTTGTTCTCTACACCACATCAATATATAGTTGACCAAATCAATCGGGTATTATATAGTTGACCAAATCAATCGGGTATTATTCATGCAAGAACTTATTTTTAACAATCAACCCACCCGATTTTTAAAAGGAGTCAATCATGAGATTAACAACAAAAGGCAGATTTGCGGTAACAGCATTATTAGATCTTGCTTTACAACAAAGCAATCACCCCGTTACGCTTGCAGACATCAGTCAGCGGCAAAAAATATCACTATCTTATTTGGAACAATTGTTCGCAAAATTGCGTCAATCTGAACTTGTAGACAGTGTACGTGGTCCTGGAGGCGGCTATTGCCTTGCAAAAGATTTAGATAAAGTATCTGTAGCTGACATTATTCTTGCTGTTGATGAACCTATAGATGCAACGCAATGTGGTGGTAAAGAGAATTGCCATAACGATGGAAAGTGTATGACTCACGACTTATGGGCGAGATTAAACGATCTTATTTTTGAATACCTTGGCGCTGTAACACTCAAGGAGCTTGTTGATACTCAAATAAATCAACAAAATGACGCCATCGTTTCGCTGCTTGATATGCGTAAAACAAACGCTGCATAAATTAAGTGTCCTTCGGCTAAAAATATGATTCTCTGGAATATCAGCATTATGATTTTAAAAATCTTTATACTGAACAATTTAGTCAGCCTTGTGTCAAAATAATTTTGTGATAGTGGATGCAAAGAGCGTGCTTATTTACATAGATCACACGTTATACATATGCCCTGATAATGTTAATCAAATCGAGAATATTACATTGAATGAATGTTATGCCAATTACCTTAACTGAAAATGCCGCAAAACATATCCAGCAGCAACTTGCAAAACGAGGCAAAGGGCTTGCACTACGAGTTGGGATAAAAAAATCCGGCTGTTCAGGATTTTCTTACATATTTGACTATGCTGATGAGATCAAATCTAACGATCAATTATTTGAATCCCATAGAACAAAAGTGGTCGTCGATACGATTAGCTTGCCTTATCTGGATGGATCCCGAATTGATTTTGCTAAGGAAGGCCTCAATAGCTCTTTCAAATTTATCAATCCTAATATTGATAACACATGCGGCTGTGGTGATAGCTTTAGCGTGAAAGAACCTGCTAAGATTTAACCCATAGTAGTTTCAACTGCAATATGTTTTCTGCTAGCAAATAACCTGACTGTTAAGCAATTTAAGATATCTGTTTCAAAACTAAAGATACTAAAATAAAGGAACAAACCAAATGAGCGCAGTATTGCAAAAGTCTGGTTAATCAACCGTATAAACATGGTTTCGTTACTGAAATTGAATCTGATATCGCACCCAAAGGACTGAACGAAGATATCATCCGATTAATTTCGACTAAAAAGAATGAGCTTGAATGGTTTTTGTCATTTCGCCTAAAAGCCTATCAGAAATGGCTAACAATGCCTGAACCAGAATGGCAGAATGTTCATTATCCAAAAATTGATTTTCAATCAATCAGCTACTATTCAGCACCCAAACCAAAGCAAAAATTAGCCAGTATGGATGAAGTTGATCCTGAATTACTACGCACATTTGAAAAACTCGGCGTGCCCATGCACGAACGCGCAGCACTTGCGGGCGTGGCTGTCGACGTCATCTTTGATAGTGTCTCAGTGGCCACCACCTATAAGGAAAAGCTTGCTGAAGTAGGCATTATTTTCTGTTCCATTTCGGAAGCAGTACAAAATCACCCGGAGCTCATTCAAAAATATTTAGGATCTGTTGTCCCAGTTGGTGATAACTACTTTGCAGCTCTGAATTCTGCAGTATTTACTGATGGTTCCTTCTGCTTTATTCCGAAAGGCGTTAAGTGCCCAATGGATTTATCCACCTATTTCCGTATTAATACGGAAGGATCCGGGCAGTTTGAACGAACCTTGATCATTGCAGAAGAAGGTTCGTCTGTCTGCTATCTTGAGGGTTGCACCGCGCCCAGATTTGACACAAACCAGTTGCATGCAGCAGTCGTTGAGTTGATCGCACTAGATAATGCCGACATTAAATATTCAACGGTTCAGAACTGGTATGCCGGTGATGAAAATGGCGTGGGTGGGATATACAATTTTGTAACCAAACGTGGCTTAGCGAAAGGCGTTAATTCAAGGATTTCCTGGACACAGGTGGAAACCGGCTCTGCAATTACATGGAAATACCCATCTTGTATTTTGCGTGGGGATAATTCTGTCGGTGAATTTTATTCGGTTGCAGTCACTAATAATTATCAACAAGCTGATACCGGAACCAAAATGATTCATCTCGGGAAAAATACACGTAGCACAATTGTCAGCAAAGGTATCTCGGCAGGTCATTCAAACAGCAGCTATCGCGGCCTGGTGCGCATCACTCCAACTGCAGAGGGCGCGCGCAACTATTCGCAATGTGACTCCATGCTGATTGGTGATCAATGTGGCGCACATACCTTTCCCTACATACAAGTACACAACAGTAGCGCAGTAGTTGAGCATGAAGCTTCTACTTCTAAAATTGGTGAAGATCAGCTTTTTTACTTCTCGCAACGCAACATTGATGCAGAAGAAGCAGTTTCAATGATTATCAACGGGTTTTGTAAAGATGTGTTTCAGCAATTGCCGATGGAATTTGCCGTTGAGGCCACGAAACTTCTGAGCTTCAAGCTGGAGGGAAGTGTCGGATGATTGATGAAAACAGCAGAACCATTCTTTCTGTTCAAGGATTGCGCGCAAGTATCAGCGGTACCGAGATTCTAAAAGGCATTGATCTTACTGTTAAGAGTGGAGAAATACATGCCATTATGGGTTTAAATGGATCAGGTAAAAGTACCTTTGCAAAAGTATTAGCCGGTCATTCAGCTTATGAAATCACAGGTGGATCGATTCAATTTGAAGGCAATGACCTATTAAAACTGCCTCCTGAAGAGCGTGCTCGCGCCGGATTATTCTTGGCTTTCCAATATCCAATCGAGATTCCGGGTGTTGCTAATACGCAGTTTCTTCGCCTCGCCTACAATACTGTACAAACAAAACGCGGCAAAGAAGAGCTGGACCCTCTTGAATTCGATGATTTTGTGCGTGAAAAAATGAAATTGCTCGACATGAAGGCTGATTTCCTCGATCGCAGTGTAAATGAAGGTTTCTCGGGCGGCGAAAAGAAACGTAACGAAATTTTACAAATGGCATTATTAGAACCCAAACTAAGCATTCTGGATGAAACAGATTCGGGGCTTGATATCGATGCACTTAAAATAGTGGCCAATGGTGTCAATCAAATTGCCAACAATAATAATGCAACGATTCTAGTCACTCATTATCAACGCTTACTGGATTACATCGTGCCTGATTTTGTACATGTCATGCAAGCAGGGCGCATCGTCATGACGGGCGGTAAGGAGCTGGCATTGGAGCTGGAAACACGTGGTTATGATTGGGTTAATGTCGACAAATCGGTTGCCGGGATAATCGCATGAGTGATCTAACCAATACGGATTATCTTGAATATCTGCTTAAATCTCTGTCGATAAAATCGACTGAATCGCTATCCTGGCTGAATCAATTACGCGCTCAAGCAATTGATCGTGTCAGTACGCAGAAATTGCCGACCCGGCGTGATGAGGAATGGCGCTTTACAGACATTTCACCCTTAACCCACCTACCCTATCAACCGTCAAAATTGGAATGCAATCTGCATGCGCATGACATCGAACATTTGACCTTGAAGGAAGCAAAAAACCGCTTGGTGTTTGTTGATGGACATTATTCCCAGGACTTGTCGACCATTTCCGACTCTGCGGCACTTGTGATTGGCAACTTGCCGGCATTTGTGGCAACGCATGCATCCATTCTGGAATCTCACGTGGGACAATACGTTCAATTTGACAACAACGTATTTGCAGCATTAAACACAGCATTCCTGCGCGATGGTGCATTGATCATTGTTCCAAAGGATATCGCCATTTCGGAACCAATCCACTTACTGTTTATTGCGACTCAAAATGAAGTAACCAGCTATCCGCGTTGCTTATTAATTGGTGAGGCAGGAAGCAATGTAACGCTTATTGAGGATTATGTAGCTTTACAGCAAGCTACTTATATCACCAATTCCGTAACAGAAATCAGTCTTGCCGCCAACGCGCACGCCAAACATATTCGGATCCAGCGTGAAAGTGCACAGGCTTTTCATTTGGCAAACTGCGGTGTGTCACTCGCCCATGCAAGCAATTATCAATCTGTCAGCATTTCCTTGGGATCGCATATTTCCCGCTACAACCTGGATGTTCGGTTAACCGATGAAGCGGCAGAATGTGTCATTGATGGGTTAACTCTGATTTCAGATCGTCAGCTGGCAGATACGCATACCTGCATTGACCACATGAAACCAAAAGGTACCAGCCGCCAGCAACATAAATGTATTGTCAATGATGCAGCGCATGCTGTGTTTAATGGAAAAATTATTGTGCGCCCTCATGCCCAGCGCACAAACTCATCGCAATCCAGTCGCAACTTGTTACTCAGCAAAACAGCGCAAGTAGACACCAAACCGCAACTGGAAATTTTTGCCGATGATGTAAAATGCGCGCATGGTGCAACGGTTGGGCAATTGGACGAAGAAGAAATTTTTTATCTGGAAAGTCGCGGCTTATCACCAGAAGTCGCTCGTAATTTATTAACCTTTGCATTTGGTGCAGAAATCATCAGTCGTATTCCTGTCAGCTCACTCAGGCAACAACTAGAGCAAGCAGTTCTGAATCAAACTCAGAGTAGTTAATCATGAATCCAGCTAATGTTTCTCTGAAATCTGAAATTTTTTTCCAGCTTTGATCTGGAGAGAATTCACGCCGATTTTCCAATTCTTAAACTCAAAATAGATGGTAAGCAATTGGTCTATCTTGATAATGCGGCATCCAGTCAAATGCCGCAGCAGGTTATTGACCGATTGGTAAGGTATCAGACTACGCAGCATGCGAATATCAATCGTGCTGTTCATTATCTATCTGAAGTTGCCACAATGGAGTATCACACCGCACGCTGCAAACTACAGCAATTCATCAACGCACGTGAAGATAGAGAAATTATCTTTACCAGCGGCACAACCGATTCCATTAATCTGGTCATGCATGGTTATGGACGAAAATTTATCAAAGCTGGCGATGAAATCATTCTGACCACTCTGGAACACCATTCCAATATTGTACCCTGGCAAATGCTCGCCAACGAGAAAGGCGCAAAAATTCGTGTCGTCCCAGTCAATGACATGGGCGAACTGGAAGTCGATGAATATGAAAAGCTGTTTAACGAACGCACCAAGTTTGTTGGTTTAATTCATGTATCGAATGCACTCGGCACTATCAATCCCATCAAGCGAATGATTGATTTTGCTCATCAACACGGCGTCCCTGTTCTGATTGATGGTGCACAAGCAGCACCGCATATCGTTATTGACGTGCAAGCACTCGATTGCGATTTTTATGCCTTTTCTGCGCATAAACTTTGCGGTCCAACCGGAGCAGGCATACTCTACGGAAAAGCCGCTTTACTGGAATCCATGCAGCCTTTTAAAGGCGGTGGCGACATGATTGCCTCTGTTACTTTTGAAGAAACACTCTACAACACTATTCCACACAAATTTGAGGCAGGCACCCCCCCTATTGCCGCTGCTATTGGTTTTGGCGCTGCCATTGCTTATTTGACGGCTATTGGTATCGATCGTATCGCCGCCTATGAATCGTCCTTACTTGACTACGCGACCGAGTGTTTAAGCGATATTCCAGGGGTCAGGATTATTGGCACAGCGGCAGAAAAAACAGCCGTAATTTCCTTTACGATCGACGGTATCCATCCGCATGACATTGGCACAATTCTAAACCAGGATGGCATTGCCGTTCGTACCGGACACCATTGCGCACAGCCCGTGATGCAGCGTTTTAATGTGCCGGCTACTTCCCGTGCTTCATTTGCATTCTACAATAAAAAAACAGAAGTTGATGCCTTAGCCGCCGGCATTAGAAATGCTCAAAAGGTTTTTTTATAATGCACACAAATTCACTATATCAGGAAGTCATCCTCGACCATAACAGAAAGCCACGTAACTATGGCAAACTGGAGCACGCCAACCACCATGCAGTGGGTCATAATCCCTTATGTGGAGATCGTTTGGATATTACACTGCAACTTGAAAACGATCAGATCAATGACATCGCATTCCAAGGCGAATCCTGTGCAATCTGCAAGGCATCCGCCTCGATGATGACAGCAGCTGTAAAAGGAAAATCCCGTATAGATGCAGAAACACTCATCCATGAGTTTCGTGAATTAGCAACTGGAAAATTGGATATCAATCACCCGCATCATCTTGGACGCCTGACGATTTTCTCTGGTGTACGTGAGCTGCCAACACGCGTTAAATGTGCAATCTTACCGTGGCACACCTTACATGCCGCGCTCAACTCAATAGCCGACGCATCAACTGAAACAAATCATGATTCAGCGCAAGCGGTATCAGCTAAATCCTAGTTTTATATTATGTAACCCAAAAAGTTAGATCGCATATAGGTTGATTCAATTTGGCTCCGTTGCAATTCAGCCATATATGCCCAAACAACCTTCCTGAATAATAATTGCATACTCAGTATTGATAAAAACTAAAATGCCAAAAATTGCTGATATTGAAGGAACACCTAACAAAAATGCTTTGAAATTTATCCTCAAAGAACCTCTGACATGGGGTATTGCACGATCGTTTGATAACGCGGAAGCTGCCAAAGATGATCCCCTGGCTGCCGCATTATTCGATATTGATCATGTCACGAACGTTTTTTATATCGATCATTGGATCACAGTAACTCAAGATGGAGAAGCCAACTGGCAAGATTTAGCACGTGAGATTGCCGATCCTATACGGACAGCACCGGCTGCTTCGGCGCAATCTGCCGAGACAGTTGCCGCTGCCAGCGATGCATTAGCTGACTTAAGCCCGGAAGATCAAATACGCTTGGAAAGAATCAATATCATACTGGATGAGGAAGTACGCCCCTACCTACAGCATGATGGCGGTGATTTGCATATCTTAGGACTCGAAGGCAATATCTTGCGTATCCACTACCAAGGCGCATGTGGTACTTGCCCCAGCTCCATATCAGGGACACTAAGGGGGATTGAAAACATGTTAAAAACCATTGAGCCGGATATACAAGTCATTGCCAGCTAACACAGTGAACACAGTGAACACTTCGTTATTTCAATCCTGATGAATGTGTACAACAAGCTTTGTCGCAATGGATCCTGATTATTTTTCCTATGTTCCTCAGTTGGTACATGAAAAATTGCCACAAGCGTATCACGGATGAGGCGGCTTACTGCAGAGCCAGAGGCTTATTTTTAGGAAATACCCACAACCCGCCGTGGCCGATTCCAGCTCGGTGCCTGATAATCAAAAGCTACAATCTCCAGACCATCATCCAACACCCACCAGCCTTTCTGGTCAACCAGCGCCCTTTGTAAGGGTTGATTCAGCCGCAATGCAATCAGATAATGCATGCAACGTTGATCAAGCTCGTTTAGAAAAGCCTGATCACTAAAACCACTATCGGAGCGCAACCAGAGATTGGCTACCATGCGCATATCTACAACAAAAGCCATCAGTGATCAGTGGATGGTGAGAATTGCGTCCCGGATTGCGTGGCAAAGATCGGTAGATTACCTCGCCATCTGCACTCTCAGCTTGACTAGGCGCAGTCACCGTCAGCAACTCAGGGTTCAGCCATTCGTCAATCTCTTGCCAGAACACACCAGGATGCTACCGGTAAGACCAAAAATCACTAACAGTGCCCCTACAAAAAAACCAAGGTACAAATGGATTTCAAACCATAACTGACGCCATGATCGTCCCCGTTGATCACGAAAATCCCTTGATTACTGTTTTCTCCAGTTTCTGAAAACATAGCTAATAATCAATCCGCAACGAACCCAGGAAAGTACGTGGCGCACCTGTAATAAAATTACCGCTGTTGGTCCCTGCGAAATATTTTTCATCGGATACATTCATTACATTCAGTTGAGCTGTTAAGCGCATCTTATGCATCAGTTTGACCTGATAACTGGTCATTAAATTTCCAATTACAAAACTGGGTAATTGATAGGTATTACTTGGATCACCTTGCCGTTTTCCTACTCCCTGGATACCTCCGCCTATTTTAAGCCCACGCAATGATTCATTCTGAAAGTCATAGGTATTCCATAAGCTACCCGTATGTTCTGCCGCCAAAAATAACCGGTTTCCCTGATTCCCTAAATTGGTGCCGATCACATTACCATCAGCATCAAATTCAGTTCCACTATCCTTAGGGGTGTTAACAATTAACGTAATTTCTGCAATAATTTACCAATAGATTGAATATGAAGGTAAATTAATGATGATCAGGAATGTGTTGATTGATGAGCAGTGGAAACGAATAGAACCCTTGTTGTCGGGCAAACCCAGTGATTGCGGGGTAACAGGGAGAAATAACCGCTTGTTCCTGGAAGCCGTACTGTGGGTTTGCCGCACAGGCGCACCATGGCGCGATCTGCCAGAAGCTCTGGGGAGCTGGCATACCGTGTACACACGTTATAATCGATGGTCAAAAAGGGCCGTTGGGAAGCGATATTCAAGACCTTATCAGAGGCCAGCGACTTTGAATATTTAATGATCGACGGTTCGATTGTTCGACTGCATCAGCATGGTGCTCCCCAAAAAAACAACAGGAAGAGGCGGTTGGAAAATCAAGAGGCGGTCTGAGTACCAAAATACACATGCAGCAGTTGATGCTCTGGGCAATCCTGTTAGACTGCGACTGACAGAAGGACAAGCCTCGGAGTACGGCCAGGCAAACGCACTGATTGAGCAGATTCAAGCCGATTATATTTTGGCGGACAAAGGCTATGACGGTGACGAGCTTATTAATAACATTGAAGCGTCAGGTGCAGTAGCGGTAATTCCTCCTCGACAAAACCGTATAGTTCAGCGGGAGTATGATCGAGAAATTTATAAAGAACGAAACCTGGTCGAACGCCTATTTCAGAAGCTTAAGCAATTTCGCCGAATTGCAACACGGTATGAACGATTAAAACGAAACTATCAAGCCATGCTATATTTGGCTAGCTCGATGATATGGCTGGCTTAATTGTTAACGCCCCCTAGTAATCTTAGCGAAAGGTAAATGACTGTATGTGGCAATTAGATTCCAGCCTGGTAAAATTTCTCCAGCCACATCCACTTCGATGCCACGTGTTTCTGCTTCCCCTATTGCTCTTGAGCGGAACGCATTCGCTGGATCAGGCGCACCAATTCCCTGTTTGGTCAACTCGAAATATGCAAAGGTTGACCTCAGCCGGCCCTCAAAGAATTCGGTTTTTAAGCCTGTTTCCCATTGTTGTGCAGTCTGCGGTGGCAATCTTTGTCCGTCCAAATTAAATAATGTATTCGATGCGCCGAAGTTTTCGGTATAACTTCCATACAAGGACAGCCATGGTATCGGTTGCCACAGTAAGCCGCCCCGCGGCGTAAATCGGTCTTCCGATGAAGTAGTCATGTTTGCTACAGTGTCACGTCCAACCGCATTGTCGTAACGAAATCCACCAAGCGCATGTAGATTGTAGGGTAGCTTAACCTGATCTTGAAAATATGCGCCGTGCCACGACTGCGTAATACCTATATTGAAATTGTTGCTGGGATCAAGAATGGGTCTCTGAGTCAAATAGGTCGGACTGAAAATATTGAATGCTGGCGCAGATGGACAGCAATTTATTCCTTTGATCTTATCGTCTAAGAAAATGTAATCATAGCCAAATAAGAGCGTGTGCTTTAATGCTCCGGTTGTCACATTACCTGTTGAACGAAGCCGCTATCGCGGAGAAACACCCCTCAGCAACCAGTTTTAATAACATAATTCATCCTCACCCCGAAAGGGATTTTTTTGTACTTTACCATGAGGATGAATCGTAATGACATCAGAATTTCCAGCGCAATTTGCGTGCAATTATCAATGTCTGCTCAATCGGTTGAAGTTGCACGGGATGCAGCCAAAAACCATCGCACTGTATTCACACGGCGTACGTCGAGCCGGGGAATATTTTGATTATCGGATTGATGATTTGACCCGGCTTCATTAACCGATTATTTCGTCCATATCGTCGATTCACTCTCCGGAGTTCGCTCAAACATGACCTGTACGGGCTGAAGTTTTATTACGCCCAAGTATTGAATAAACCCTGGCCGGGCGCGGATCTGGTCAAACCGCCCAAGTCACACACACTGCCGGATATTATTACCGTGCCACAGGCCAACAGATATTCATGACCACGTGGGCGCTTAGTTATCGCGTGTTTTTCTTTACCCTGTACAGCCTGGGTTTACGGCTGGGTGAAGGCTTGCGTTTGCAAATCGGGGATATTGATGCGGACCGGATGCGGGTGCAAGTGCGAAACGCCAAAGGCAATCGAGACCGCTTTGTCCCGTTGCCGGAGAACACCTTGACAGATATTGCGCCGTTTCTGGCAGACCCACCGCAACCCCGCATTGCTCTTCCCTAACCGTAAGTGCGGACTCAAAAAAGCCCACCTGGCCACCACCCCGCTGGATCGTGGTGGCATCCAGACCACCTGCGCCAGGTCACCCGCGATTGCGGTTTAAAAAGAATTACGCCACACAGTTTGCGCCATTCCTGCCACCCACCTGATCGAAGCAGGCGTCGACCTGCTGGAAGTGCAAAGAATCCTCGGGCATCAATCCATCCTCACCACCATCCGTTACACCCACCTCACCGACCATACCAAAGATAATGCCGCAGACCGCATCAATGCGCTGATAGGTCAGATATCAATCGGCTGGGGGAACGTCCAATGATCCGGCTGGCACACATTGTTGACAACTATGCAGCCGAGCTTATCGCGCAACATGGCCATCGCTTGTTACCCAGCCAATTGGCGGCGTTGAGTGCCTTTCGAATTTGTCGCAGCAGCATGAGCCACAAGATACAACTTGCCTGTGATGACTGTCAGGAACAAAGCTATCTGCCGCACTCCTGTGGACATCGCCATTGCCCGCACTGCCAGGCGCACGAGTCGCAACGCTGGATAGACCAGCAGTTGCAAAGCTGATTCCCGGCAATTACTTCATGGTGACGTTCACCTTGCCCGCCCAGTTCCGTAAGCTTGCCTGGCAGCATCAGCGCGTGATGTATGACTTGATCACCCGCAGTGCGTGGGGAGACCGTCAGCACCTTCAGCCGGAATGACAGAAAACTGCGCGGCACCACGGGTGCTGTAACGGTGCTGCACACCCACAACCGTCGGCTGGATTATCACCCGCATGTACACTTGGTGATGCCATCCCGCCGCGTTCGACAACAAATGGCGGCGGTGGCGCAACAAAGACGGAGGTTATCTGTTTGACCACAAAGCGCTGGCGAGAGTGTTCCGGGCCAAAATGCTGGCGGGCATCAAACAGGCGGGATTAAAACTGCCCAGGCAATATCCAGAAAAATGGGTGGTGGATTGCAAAGCGGTGGGTTCGGGGCAGAAGGCATTGGTGTATCTGGGACGGTATTGTATCGCGGGGTATTGCCCGGAGAAGAACATCGTTGCAAACCGCGATGGCAACGTCACGTTCCGCTACCAGAACAGCGAAACCCGCAAGATGGAAACCCGCACTCTCAGCGGCGTGGCATTCCTGCGCCTGATCCTGCAACACATTTTGCCCAAAGGTTATCGCCGCGCCCGCAACTTCGGCTTTCTGCATCCCAACAGCAAACTGATCCCACTGGTGCAACTGATCAAACGTGTCGTGCTCCCCACCGCAACCACGCCCGGTGATACGATGCAAATGTTGTGGCGGGTGATGAAGATTGTCCGTACCCGTATCAAAATATTCACCCACCGATTACGGACTCTTGCGTCAAACAGGGAGATGGCCACGTAACGCAACACACACCGTCAACCTGCCGGACTCGGCAGGCACGGGCGCACTCGCCCTGCAAAAGGGTGAAATCAGGTGAAAACGCATCAAGAATGGCAGGTTGAGCAGAATAAGTTGCTGCAATGGCAACTTTTAGCGGTGGGATTTGGGGTATGACGTGCATAGGACCCGATGCCACCGCACCGATCAGAGAGATATTTCCATAACAAGCAGGATCATGGCAGCCCCACCGGGCTTGTCCAACAAACGGTTCAGATTGTGGCTCGCTTCGCGATCACAATCTAACCTTACTCGTTAGGTTTACTGAGCTCTGATATCGATTCGAATGATTAGTAGGCGCGTTGTTAAAAAACCTTTCCAGCGAACCGTTCGTTGAAGCAGGAGTAAACCAAAACAATGAGTTAGCACTATAATCAAACAGTTCTGCTGATAAGCGATGAGTAATCATCCAGTCATTATTAAACATATGCGACCAATTAACACCGACGAAATACCGATCCCCAGGATTTCTATTGTTGTTGGGCTCACCCGCAAAAAGACTGCGCGGGACATTAGCAGGGCGGCTGCCCATATTAGGAATTCCCGGATCCGCTACATTTTGAAACTTTGATACTCAAGCTCTGCAGTTATCTGAGTCTGCGGACTGATATTTAATCTTACAATGGGTGCAATAAAAACGGATTTGTTATTGACGAAGTCACGAAAAGATCCCGAATTTTCGTAAGATAGATTCAGTCGATATAGCAACCTGTTATCTTTCATCAGAGGACCAGTCGCATCGACTGTTGTGCGATAAAAATCAAACGAACCAGCCTGTTGTTGCAGCGAATAATAAGGAGTGGCCAACGGTTTGTTTGGTAACCGTATTGATAATCCCTCCCGGATCAGCACGGCCAAACAAAAGTAGAACCAGGCCCCTTAAGCACTTGGACCTCTTCAATATTAGCCATTTCTCGTTTGACTGTGCCTCCGCCCAGAGAATTCGGCATAAAAACACCATTGCGGTACGTAGTATCGCTACTAAACCCACGAATAACGAATCCATCGGACCCCCCTTGGTTAGTAGGCATATGGGTTACGCCACTGACATTCTGCAGCACGGAATCGAGTCTAATCGCCTGTTGATCCTGCAGTATCTGTCGAGGTAACACCTGAACGGAAAATGGTGTTTCCATAACAGGAGTGTTGGTCTTGGTGGCCGTTGAAGTATTAGGTCGAATGTATTGTGTGTTATAGGGCGAACCTGGCTCGGTGGAATCTCTAACCGTAATCTCTGGAAGTACCATCGATTTCGGTGTCGTTGTTTTTTCCCCGGACTCCTTGATCACATAAGTATCTTTCCCGCTTACCAGATAGGTATACGGTGTTCCTTGCAGCAGATGTGCCAGCGCTTGCTCGGCACTCATTGAACCATTGATGGCTTGACTACGAATACCCTTCAGATTCTCGGCAGTAAACAATAACTGAATCCCTGTTTGGTTGGATAAACTGTGTAGTGCCTCTGGTAAATCCTGTGCAGGAATGTCAATTGTTCTGTTTTGTGCTTGAACAATCCCGGAGAGCACCACCATCAACCCCAATATCCATAAAATTTTCTGCATTTGTTCTCCTGATTTTTTCTTATCAATTTCTACCAAGAATCTGGCTTATCTATTCAATAAGACGAAAATAAAAGGAAACACCTGACATGCAGAATTATTG
>JADKHF010000017.1 GCA_016721865.1 Nitrosomonas sp.
CCATCCTTTTAATGCTTGAATAGCATACCGGCCAACTGGAACAACACGTGTCTTCCCTCCCTTCCCCAGGACCCTTACCGTTCCCTCTGCAAAATGGATATCGGCAGGTTTCAATTGCGTCAATTCTGCCAATCTTAAACCGGAAGAATAGAATAATTCAAACATGGCACTATCACGTACCCATCAAAATGCCATCGGGTGAGAAAGTCAGTAGCTGTACAGCTTCATCGGGAGAAAGTGCGTTAGGCAGTTTCTGTGGTGATTTAGGAACACGCATCCCATTACAGGGGATTATGCCGGAAGTTGTGTTTGCGGATCAGATAATTGTAAAAGCTACGCCATGCCGACAACATTCGCGACAAACTTCTACCAGAAAGTCCTTTGCCATGGAGTTGCGCAATGACATGCCGGATATTCAGTAATTGAACCTGTTCCAAATCTTCTTTATTTAAATATTCAAGCAGAACACGAATGTCGCGAGCGTAATTTTCGCTGGTAAGTGGCGACAAACGTCGCTCATAAGTCAGGTGATGGATATATGCAGCAACCAGTGATTCAGGTTTACTGCTCATTGGTTACGTGGTCTTGAATTGTTTCACTGCTTACAATTTCTGCTTGATCATAGCGAGTAATTATCGTACACACCAGCTCCCCTAAACGTTTTAAATGCAGCGTCCCCATTTCGGGATAAAATCTTTCTGCATCAGGACTACCCAAAACAAGCAAACCAATGGTTTGTGTTGTATTCAATGGGATCATTGCAAATGAGTTAAGGTGTTCAGCGCCCTCACCAAACCATTGCTTGATTTCATCCGCGATATGATTGCCACAATAAGGTTGCGGCAAGCTCTCGGCAATAATATGAATATCTTCACTGATAGGAGTAAATTCAGTATAGGGCTTTTCGCCGCAGGAAATATTCCAGAAACGCATTGCCACAAGTGGAACCGAGAAATCTTCTTTCAAGCTGAAATACAATGCATTAAAAAGCTCGTCCAAACAGGAAACGGAAAGCAGCGCAATGGCCAACCGGTGCATTTTTTCACCGATAGCGTCATTTTCTTCACCAAAACTGATCAGTTCAAGTAATTTATCCTGTAATACGCGATTTCTTTCCCTTAATGAAATAACTTGCCGCTCATTAAGTGAGATCACTTTATCATCCTGCGGGTGAGAAATTTGAATATCTGCCAGTAAATCAGCATATTCATTGAAGAATTGCGGGTGCTCGTGTAGATACTGCGCGACATCTTCCGGTTTCATCATTCTTCCTTAGTTGGTTACAAATTTATTACGCCTTCAAATACCGTAACTGCCGGGCCAGTCATCCAAACAGGTTCATCCTGTCCCTGCCAGCTTATTGTCAACTCACCACCGCGCGTACAGACAGTTACCCGATTATCCAGCAAACCTAGATTAATTCCCGCTACCACTGCTGCACATGCGCCTGTTCCACAGGCAAGTGTTTCGCCAGCACCACGCTCAAAAACCCGTAATTTGATATGATTACGGTCAGTTACCTGCATATAGCCGACATTTGCTCTTTTGGGGAAACGCACGTGTGTTTCTATCAAAGCACCTTCAGCATCTACCGGCGCGTTTTCAATATCCTGCACGACACGCACGGCATGCGGATTACCCATCGACAAGGCGCTTATTGTAACCGGTTTACCCTGTATTTCAATCTGATACGTCGATGCGGATTTTTCAGCAACAAAAGGGATTTTTTCCGGTTCGAATATGGGTTTCCCCATATTGACCGTAACACTTCCATTGATTTCCAGTTTCGGAGATATTACGCCGCTAAGCGTCTCGATGCGAATTTCGTTTTTCTGCGTTAAGCCATGGTCATGCACATAGCGGACGAAACAACGCGCGCCATTTCCACACTGCTCAACTTCACTACCATCGGCATTGAAGATACGATAACGAAAATCAGCCTGCCCCTCAGCTTTCTCAACCAGCAATAGCTGATCGCAGCCGATGCCAAAATGGCGGTCGGCAAGCCAGCGAATTTGCTGCTGATCGAGATTAACTGATTGATTGATTCCATCCACAACAACAAAGTCGTTGCCCAGCCCCTGCATTTTAGTAAATTTCAGTTTCATGAATTAAATTTTCCAGTGACTCAATTTTGTTAATGCCATCAGGGCGCCCCTAACGCACATTGCAGTAGACGCCACCCCTGATCATGAAAGAAACTTTGAGGTGGGAGGTGGCGGGGAGAGGTCGCACAGATTTTTTGGTGACTTGATCCCGCACTCTAACGTGACCCGCCGAACTGACTCGAACCCCGGATTGCTTCCATAGAGAGCGCACGTTAAACAGGCCGAAGGCAGATAATTGCCTTCAGGCATTTTCAGTTCCGGCATCCGCCGCCTTCCATTCACGAGTATAAATTGAATGGAGGAATTATGGAATTGGTCGCGCTTTACAAACGTGTTATTGGACTCGATGTGCATCAAGCACAGATTACGGCCTGCGCACTGATCGAAGAATGCGACGGTTTGATACGAATTGAGCAGCGTCAATTTGGTACATTCAAGAAAGACCGACGCGCGCTGGCGCAGTGGGTGGTTCAATTGCAGCCTGACGAAGTTGTGATGGAAAGCACCGGCATCTACTGGAAAAGTCCTTACGCGGCATTGGAAGCGGCAGGCATTCGTGCAAAAGTCGTGAACGCCCGGCATGTCAAAAATGTTCCCGGACGCAAAACAGATATCAACGATGCACAATGGCTGGCAACGTTGTCGCGTGCCGGATTGCTGCGTGCATCGTTTATTCCGCCCGCAAAAATGCGCGAATTGCGTTTGATTGCCCGGCAACGGCAGAAGCTGACCGGACAGCTTGCATCTGAAAAGAATCGTTTACACAAGATTCTCGCCGATGGCGGCATACGCCTGGGTGTCGTGGTCAGCGATGTTCATGGACAATCGGCCCGCGCCATGATCAAGGCGCTTATCGCAAACAAAATGCCCCAGGAGGTTTTGAAATTCGCATCACGACGGCTCAAAGCCAGCCGTGAAGAATTGTTCGATGCCTTGCAGGGAGAATTAACCGAAAGCCACCGCTTCGTGCTCAATGAATTGATGCAGCATATCGAGGAAATCGAACAACGCATCGCTCGGTTTGACCAACGCTTGCTTGCCGGACTGGAAAGCGAACACAACTGGCTGGTGTTACTGCAAACCCTGCCCGGTGTCGATCTCATCGGCGCGGCCATGCTGCTGGTAGAAATCGGCAACAATATGGATGCCTTTGGCAGCGCGGATCGCCTGTGTTCATGGGTTGGTATCTGTCCAGGCAATAACGAATCAGCAGGTAAGCATAAATCCGGGCGGACACGCAAAGGCAACGCTTATGTTCGTCGTCTTCTATGTGAATTTGCTCACGCTGCCAGCCGAACCACTTCTGCTTTTAAAGCAAAGTTCAGCTCACTCATCGTGCGCCGTGGATACAAGCGCGCCATTGTGGCACTGGGACACAAAATATTACGCACCATCTTCTTCATGTTCAAGCGGCGCCAACATTACCGGGACAGCGCCACTGACTATGAGAAACTTTCGGTTCAGCGTAATGCTGCACGTTGGATCAAAACGCTGATTCAACACGGCTTTATCAAAACAGCGCAAGCCTGATTTGCGCCAATTGTTATATGGTCTTAGCTGGCCAGGGCTACTTGCGCCTGTTTGGCGGTTTCTTTCACGTTAAAAATTCAAAGTTCTAAACAAAACGAGGCGCGAGCAAAAAATAGTAGCGCAGCATATGACTGATATGTAATGAAACATTTTTTGTGAGCAACAAAGTGTTGTGAAGAAATCTGGATTTTTAGGGGTGCTCATCAAATAATCTACAATGACTTATCTTCATTTGATTAGCTTAACAGGCTCATCCGGCAAGTGCGTACTTGGTAGTCAGAAAAGCATATTGAAAAAAGTGAATTAAAGGTTGAAATTATCGCTGACTTTTAACGATGAGGTTTTTTCAACATATCGACCAGTTTGCTGTATCACGCCTTTGGCATAGTTGGTTATTTTTATCAAGCACCTGTTTTATTGCGGGTGTCATAATTGTTGCAATCCAAGCGGATCATTGGCGATTGAGATGTCCGGTATGTAAAAGCCGCGAGATACATTGCCGGGGAAAGTTGGTTAGACGCTTCCGGACAGTACCGGTAGGTCAAAAAGCAGTCTTTATCGACCTTCCAGTTCAGCGGGTAGAATGCACCCGATGCCAGGCAGTTCGTCAGGTAAAGATACAGTTTGCCGATGAGTACAAGCGCTATACACGTTCTTTCGAAAGATTGGTTTTGGATCTCTCCAGGCACATGACCATCCAGGCAGTAGCATGCCATCTTGGAGTGAGCTGGGATCTGGTTAAGGAAATACAGAAGGACAATCTGAATAAACGTTATCGGTTGCCGAAATTAGCCAGGATAAAACGCATTGCGCTGGATGAAATATACCAAGGCAAGCTGGGCTATTTAACGATAGTTCTGGATCTTCAACGAGGGTCAGTAATTTTTGTTGGCAATGGAAAAGGCGCAGATGCACTGATTCCGTTCTGGAAGCGTTTGAAACGATCGGGTGCGCGCATTGAAGCGGTTGCGACTGACATGGGGCCAGCTTACATCAGTGCTGTGCGGGCCAATATCCCAGATGCAACGCTGGTGTTTGATCATTTTCATATTATTAAACTTTTCAACGAAAAGCTGACAAAACTGCGTCGCGATCTGCAGCGAGAAGCAGAAAATGGATTGGGCAAACCCGTTTTGAAGGGCATTCGCTGGCTGTTGCTGAAGAACCCTGACAACCTGGATGACAAGCGCAATGAGCGTCAACGTCTGGACGAAGCATTAAAGCTCAATGAGCCTTTGGCAACAGCCTATTACATGAAAGAAGAGTTGCGCAATATCTGGCATCAACCGGATAAAACCTCAGCACAAAAGGCACTGGATGAATGGGTAAAAAAAGCCGCTGCTTCCGATATCAACATGCTCAAACAATTCTCTAAAACTATTGCGGCTCACCGCTCGGGCATCCTGGCTTATTTTGATTTTAATGGTTTATCAACCGGGCCGTTGGAAGGTACCAATAACAAGATAAAAACCTTGCACAAAATGGCCTATGGTTTCAGGGATGTCGAGTTCTTTAAACTCAAAATTATGGCGCTGCATGAAACTAATTATGTTCTTGTCGGTTGAAACTGAAAGTACGCACTTGCCGGATGAGCCTGTTAAGCTAATCAAATGAAGATAAGTCATTGTAGATTATTTGATGAGCACCCCTAAAAATCCAGATTTCTTCACAACACTTTGTTGCTCACAAAAAATGTTTCATTACATATCAGTCATATGCTGCGCTACTATTTTTTGCTCGCGCCTCGTTTTGTTTAGAACTTTGAATTTTAACGTGAAAGAAACCGCCAAACAGGCGCAAGTAGCCCTGGCCAGCTAAGACCATATAACAATTGGCGCAAATCAGGCTTGCGCTGTTTTGATAAAGCCGTGTTGAATCAGCGTTTTGATCCAACGTGCAGCATTACGCTGAACCGAAAGTTTCCATAGTCAGTGGCGCTGTCCCGGTAATGTTCGCGCCGCTTGAACATGAAGAAGATGGTGCGTAATATTTTGTGTCCCAGTGCCACAATGGCGCGCTTGTATCCACGGCGCACGATGAGTGAGCTGAACTTTGCTTTAAAAGCAGAAGTGGTTCGGCTGGCAGCGTGAGCAAATTCACATAGAAGACGACGAACATAAGCGTTGCCTTTGCGTGTCCGCCCGGATTTATGCTTGCCTGCTGATTCGTTATTGCCTGGACAGATACCAACCCATGAACACAGGCGATCCGCGCTGCCAAAGGCATCCATATCGTTGCCGATTTCTACCAGCAGCATGGCCGCGCCGATGAGATCGACACCGGGCAGGGTTTGCAGTAACACCAGCCAGTTGTGTTCGCTTTCCAGTCCGGCAAGCAAGCGTTGGTCAAACCGAGCGATGCGTTGTTCGATTTCCTCGATATGCTGCATCAATTCATTGAGCACGAAGCGGTGGCTTTCGGTTAATTCTCCCTGCAAGGCATCGAGCAATTCTTCACGACTGGCTTTGAGCCGCCGTGATGCGAATTTCAAAACCTCCTGGGGCGTTTTGTTTGCGATAAGCGCCTTGATCATGGCGCGGGCCGATTGTCCATGAACATCGCTGACCACGACACCCAGGCGTATGCCGCCATCGGCGAGAATCTTGTGTAAACGATTCTTTCAGATGCAAGCTGTCCGGTCAGCTTTTTGCCGTTGCCGGGCAATCAAACGCAATTCGCGCATTTTTGCGGGCGGAATAAACGATGCACGCAGCAATCCGGCACGCAACAACGTTGCCAGCCATTGTGCATCGTTGATATCTGTTTTGCGTCCGGGAACATTTTTGACATGCCGGGCGTTCACGACTTTTGCACAAATGCCTGCCGCCGGAAATAGCAGCGTAAGGACTTTTCCAGTAGATGCCGGTGCTTTCCATCACAACTTCGTCAGGCTGCAATTGAACCACCCACTGCGCCAGCGCGCGCCGGTCTTTCTTGAATGTGCCAAATTGACGCTGTTCAATTCGTATCAAACCATCGCATTCCTCGATCAGTGCGCAGGCCGTAATCTGTGCTTGATGCGCATCGAGTCCAATAACACGTTTGTAAAGCGCGACCAATTCCATAATTCCTCCATTCAATTTATACTCGTGAATGGAAGGCGGCGGATGCCGAAACTGAAAATGCCTGAAGGCAATTATCTGCCTTCGGCCTGTTTAACGTGCGCTCTCTATGGAAGCAATCCGGGGTTCGAGTCAGTTCGGCGGGTCACGTTAGAGTGCGGGATCAAGTCACCAAAAAATCTGCGAACCTCTCCCTGCCACCTCCCACCTCAAAGTTTCTTTCATGATCAGGGGTGGCGTCTACTGCAATGTGCGTTAGTTGAATTTGATCGCATCTTCCAGTGTAGAGACAATTTGTTTTTGCTGTTCTTTGCTAATACCTATCCAAAGTGGCAGGCGAATTATTTTTTCAGCACAGAAATCTGTGTTTGTCAATTCTCCTGATGCCCGTCCGAATTTCCTGCCAGCCGGGGATGAATGCAGCGGAATGTAGTGAAAAATCGCACCAATTCCATCGGCCTTCATTCTGTGAAGTATTTTGTCGCGCTGCAGTTCTTCAGATAATAAAACATAATACATATGTGCATTGTGTTGGCAGTGTGCTGGGATGATTGGTCTGCGTAACAGGCCATGGTTTTCCAGCGGCTCAAGTAGTTTGTGGTATTCATCCCAGATATCCAGGCGCTGCTTTGTGATTTGCTCGGCTTCTTCGAGCTGTGCCCACAAAAATGCCGAGATCAATTCTCCTGGTAAAAATGAAGAACCAATATCCTGCCATGTGTATTTATCAACATGGCCGCGAAAAAATTGAGTGCGATTAGTGCCTTTTTCGCGAATAATCTCTGCCAGTAATGCCAATGTTGAATCGTTAACAAGCAAACATCCACCTTCGCCAGAAATAACATTTTTAGTCTCATGAAAACTATAGGCACCAAAATCGCCTATACTTCCAAGCGAGCGGCCTTTGTAAGTGGACATAACACCTTGTGCAGCATCTTCTACTACTTTGATCTTGTGGCGTTTCGCGATTTCCAGAATTGTATCCATCTCACATGACACACCAGCATAGTGGATGGGAACAATGGCTTTAGTGCGATCAGTTATTGCGCCTTCAATCAAATGTTCATCGATATTCAGGGTATCTTGTCTTATGTCAACAAAAACCGGCACTCCACCCCGAAGTACAAAAGCATTCGCCGTTGATACAAAAGTATAGGAGGGCATGATAATTTCATCACCCGGCTGGATGTTAAGTAATAAGGCTGCCATTTCTAAAGCAGCTGTGCAGGAATGTGTTAACAAAACTTTTGTACTTCCCGTGCGAGCTTCAAGCCATGCGTGGCAACGTTTAGTAAAAGGTCCATCGCCAGCAAGAATGTTATTAAAATGAGCTTCAGCGATATAAGAAAGCTCCTTGCCAGACATGTGTGGTTTGTTAAATGGAATCATTGCTAGCCTCGTTCTCGTATTAGGTTGTATGCTGGTATTTCATTGATTATCGGAATTTGTTAACAAAACTTTATCCTTCCCGTGGGAGCTTCAAGCTATGCGTGGCATCGTTTAGTGAGAGGCTCATTGCCAGCAGAATCTTATGAATAATAAGATTCAACTATATAAGAAAACTCTGAATAACTCTCATATGTCATTCTGAACAAAGTGAGGAATCGTTGTAAATCAATGCCATAGATTTATCGCTACGCTCGAAATGACCGATATTCAGAGCTTCCATATGAAAAACCTCCTTGCGGGACATGTGTGGTTTGTGAAATGTGATCATTGCTAGTGTAGTCTCTCAAATGTTTATACATTCAAACAGCGGCCTGTGATTGCGTCATGGCGTTACGGGCACGCTGAATTTTTCGCAAAATTTCTTCACCTCTGGCATTCCAAACATAACGTTTTGGATTTTGATTGCGGTCAGCCAAATAGGTGAGAATTTTATCGGCCAATTCCTTGATCGAAGCAAAGCTGCCACTGACGATCTGGTCAGTCAGATCGCGGAAAAAACGCTCAACCAGGTTAAGCCATGAGGACGAAGTTGGCGTGAAGTGCATGTGGAATCTGGGGTGCTTGGCCAGCCATGCTTTTACCTCGGGATGCTTGTGGGTTGCGTAATTATCGGCAATCAGATGGATATCCAAATCTTTCGGTGTTTCCCGCTCGATTTTCTTGAGGAATGCCAGCCACTCCTGATGCCGGTGTTGTTCGGCGATAGTCGTGATCAGTTTACCCTCCAGATAGTTTAGCGCAGCAAACAAGGTCAGAGTGCCGTGGCGAATATAATCGTGCGTTGTGGTCTTGATATGTCCGATGCCCAGCGGCAATCCCGGTTGGGTACGCTCCAGCGCCTGACATTGTGATTTCTCGTCGCAGCACAGCACCAGTGCTTTTTCCGGTGGATTGAGATACAGGCCGATGACATCCCAGAATTTTTCCTCGAAATGCGCATCGTTCGACAGCTTAAAGGTTCGGGTCAGGTGTGGCTTGATGTCGTTTGCAGCCCACAAGCGTTGTACGCTGGCCGTTGAAATGCCCGCCGCTCGCGCCATAGTGCGGCAACTCCAGCGCACCGGATTAGCGGGCGGGCGCGTTACTGTCTCCAACACTTTCTTGACCGCCGTATCGGACAACGAAGGCTTGCGGCCACGTCCGGGCGCATCCGTTAGACCAGCCATCGTTCCTTGGCAAAACGCTGACACCAGTGACTACCGTCACACGTGTCACACCAGCTTTCGCACCGAAAGCTATCTGGATGTCCTTCAGCCCTCAGCAAAATGATTTGTGCGCGCTGCCGATCTCGTACTGACATGGTGCTAGCACGTAACCGCCTATCCTTCTCTCGTTTCTCTTCCTCATCAAGGATAATCTTTGTCTTTACCATGATTCGCTCCTCAAAACAGTTTGTGCTTCGAGTATAAGCAAAATCAGAATAATGCAAATTCATTTACGAGACACTACACTAGCCGTATTAGGTTGTGGCTGGTGTTTCATCGATTAGCTTTTTTATTTTCAAGATTTTCACTAAAAACAAAAAATTTGAATGCAATAAATAAAAATCCGGCGACTATAAAGATAGCAGCGCCTTGTACCCATTGGTGCGGGTAATGATAGTGATCAACAAATATCAAAAGTAGAAAATAATTGAGAGAGTAGCCCATCATATGTGCAATTGCAAAACGAATAGTAGAACTGACCCAATAACCATTGTGTTGAAAAGTCCACTTGCGATTAGCCAAATAACTGATAGTTGCGCCACATAAATATAAAAATGTCATTACAAGTTTAGGTTCAGCGCCAAAGAAAGTAATTAACAGATAAACGCAATACCAGCTTAAATTGGTTACAACACCAATCAGGCCGTAGCGGAACAATTGCGTTAAGGATTTAGCCAACAATAACACCCATGTCTGCGCCTAATACATCAATAAGTCGAGTAGGTATTCCGTAGTAGCGGGAAAGATTGGTAGTGTTTTTATTAATCAATGATTGTACGCCGGTATCAGTCGGGGTTTCATCCATTCTAATAATACAATTGCAATAGTGTCAATGCCAAATTAACCCCCAAATTCCGCGATTGAATATTTATCCTCTTCCTTTGGAGCACCGAAGCAGGTTCGTGGGAGTATTAGGCGACAATTATCTTGACCGGTTGAGTGAAAGTATCAGTATGAGTTCTTTCCTATATAAGGAGTAAGAACTTGCCTGGAAAACATATCACTCATCAACAGGAAGCTATTTATATGAAGAATCGTCAGATAGGGCATGGTCAGGAGACTGCGGCTGCGAAAGCGGGGGTAAGTATCCGCAGTGGCCGCAGGATTGAGAAAGGCGTTCGGGTGGAGAGGTCGCAACGGCAATGGCGCACGCGCCAGGATCCTTTTGCGCTGGTTTGGGAGGCCGAATTGGTTCCATTGCTGTACCGGGAACCTGAACTGACCGGGACTACGCTTTGGGAGTACTTGGATGATCGATATCCCGGTCAATACCCGGAGAAGTTGCTCAGAAGCTTGCAGCGCCGTGTAAAACACTGGCGCGCAACGCAAGGTCCCGGTAAGGCTGTCATGTTTTGCCAGTCGGTGCCTGCCGGGCACCAGGGGTTGTCCGATTTTACCCGGCCGCGCACGGCAATTACGATTGCAGGTAAGCCATTTGATCACCTGCTGTATCAGTTTCGTCTGGCTTATAGTCATTGGCGTGCTGTTCATATCATCCGGGGCGGGGAAAGTTATAGTGCGTTGGCCGATGGATTGCATAAACTAGGGGGCGTTAACAATTAACGTAATTTCTGCAATAATTTACCAATAGATTGAATATGAACGTGAATTAATGATGATCAGGAATGTGTTGATTGATGAGCAGTGGAAACGAATAGAACCCTTGTTGTCGGGCAAACCCAGTGATTGCGGGGTAACAGGGAAATAACGCTTGTTCCTGGAAGCCGTACTGTGGGTTTGCCGCACAGGCGCACCATGGCGCGATCTGCCAGAAGCTCTGGGGAGCTGGCATACCGTGTACACACGTTATAATCGATGGTCTAAAAAGGGCCGTTGGGAAGCGATATTCAAGACCTTATCAGAGGCCAGCGACTTTGAATATTTAATGATCGACGGTTCGATTGTTCAACTGCATCAGCATGGTGCTCCCCCCAAAAAAAACAACAGGAAGAGGCGGTTGGAAAATCAAGAGGCGGTCTGAGTACCAAAATACAGCAGTTGATGCTCTGGGCAATCCTGTTAGACTGCGACTGACAGAAGGACAGCCTCGAGTACGGCCAGGCAAACGCACTGATTGAGCAGATTCAAGCCGATTATATTTTGCGGACAAAGGCTATGACGGTGACGAGCTTATTAATAACATTGAAGCGTCAGGGCAGTAGCGGTAATTCCTCCTCGACAAACCGTATAGTTCAGCGGGAGTATGATCGAGAAATTTATAAAGAACGAAACCTGGTCGAACGCCTGTTTCAGAAGCAGTTTCGCCGAATTGCAACACGGTATGAACGATTAAAACGAAACTATCAAGCCATGCTATATTTGGCTAGCTCGATGATATGGCTGGCTTAATTGTTAACGCCCCCTAGTGTATCGTCTCTCAAATGTTTACACATTCAAGCAGTGGCCTGCGATTGCATCATGGCATTACGGGCACGCTGAATTTTCCGCAGAATTTCTTCGCCACCGGCATTCCAGACATAACGTTTGGGATTTTAATTGCGGTCAGCCAAATAGATAAAGATTCTATCTGCCAGTTCCTTAACTGAAACAAAGCTGCCACCGACGATCTGGTCAGTCAGATCGCGGAAGAAACGCTCGACCAGGGTAAGCCATGAGAATGAAGTTGGCGTGAAGTACATGTGGAATCTGGGGTGCCTGGCCAGCCAGGCGTTTACCTCGGAATGTTTGTGGGTTGCGTAATTGTCGGCAATCAGATGGATATCCAAATCTTTCGGTGTTTCCCGTTCGATTTTCTTGAGGAATGCCAGCCATTCCTGATGCCGGTGTTGTTCGGAGATGGTCGTGATCAATTTCCCCTCCAGATAGTTTAGTGCAGCAAACAAAGTTAAAGTGCCATGACGAATATAATCGTGCGTTGTGGTCTTGATATGTCCGATGCCCAGCGGCAAGCCCGGCTGGGTGCGCTCCAACGCCTGACATTGTGATTTCTCGTCGCAGCACAGCACCAGCGCTTTTCCGGTGGACTGAGATACAGGCCGATGACATCCCAGAATTTTTCCTCGAAATGCGCATCGTTCGACAGCTTGAAGGTTCGGGTCAGGTGCGGCTTGATGTCGTTTGCAGCCCACAAGCGTTGCACGCTGGCCGTCGAAATGCCCGCCGCTCGCGCCATAGTGCGGCAACTCCAGCGTCCCAGGTTGGCGGGCGGGCGCGTTACTGTCTCCAGCACTTTCTTGACCGCCGTATCGGACAACGAAGGCTTGCGGCCACGTCCGGGCGCATCCGTTAGACCAGCCAATCGTTCCTTGGCAAAACGCTGACACCAATAACTTACGGTCACACGTGTCACACCAGCTTTCGCACCGAAAGCTATCTGGGTATGTCCTTCAGCCCTCAGCAAAATGATTTGTGCGCACTGCCGATCTCGTACTGACACGGTGCTGGCACGTAACCGCCTATCCAGCTCTTGTTTCTCTTCCTCATCAAGGATAATCTTTGTCTTTACCATGATTCGCTCCTCAAAACAGTTTGTGCTTCGAGTATAAGCAAAATCAGAATAATGTAAATTCATTTGTAAGACACTACATTAGAGAACCAGCTTGCGAGCGTGCCGCACGACCTTGCCTGGCAGATAAAACAGTCTCCAACGCACTGTTACCACGCGATAGCGCTGCCAATCGCCACCCAGGACAGAATGTTTGAACAGGACAAACAAATTATGGGCAATCACGCCGATACGAAAGAAAGCTGCATTCGCCTTAAATTGTCCGCATGGCATACGTTCCATAACAAAGCCGATCTTCAGCTCTTTGATACCATTTTCGGAGACTTCACTGCGGTTTCGATACCAATCAAGGTAGTCTCGGCCGATTCGGTTCGGTTGCTTGCAACAACGCGCGGATTCAATTTCGAAGTGCAGCGCCTAACGGTGGTTTGGTGTAGCGCACCGTCTTCCCGAAGAAGACCTCAAACGGGGTTCTGAATCCAAGTACTTTGCGTGGCCGATGGTTGAGTCTATCCACCGCCCATTGCACTTGTTCTTGGGTAACCTCAACCAATTCCATCCCCTTGGGGAAATACTGTCGCAATAGCCCATTGCTGTTCTCATTCAAGCCACGCTCCCATGAATGGTAGGGGTGGGCGAAATATACATCCGCATCGAGTTCCGCCGCGATGGTTTCATGCTCCGCAAACTCTTTCCCGTTGTCGAATGTCATGGTGTAGCACTTGCCTTTATGGGGGCGAAGCAGTCGCGTTACCGCTGCTGTCACGCTCCGTGCATGTTTGCCGGGCACTTGGGCTATAAGAATATAGCGCGACTTTCTCTCGGCCATTGTAACCAATGCGCCTTGATGACTCTTGCTGATTACGGTGTCGCCCTCCGAGCCGCCTATACGGTCCTTCTGATCCACAATCTCCATTGGCTCGTTCCACCTGGTCGGATGCGTTGGCATCAAAAAAACGCCGCCACAATATTCGCGAGAGCTTTCCTCACTTAGTAGACCATGCCCGAACGGTTTGTCGATATGGCCAATCTTGGCAAAAGAAGCCTAATTGCGATTGATGCCTCTTACCATAAGGAGTCGGCACACTATCATCCGGTCTACCCAAAGTGCGGTGGAACCGACAACCCAAAAGGACATCTATTAATGACGTTTTATGATTTACGAAAAGGTATCCCTCTGGATGTTAAAACAGAAACAGCCTCCATTGGTGAAATGCGCGTCATCAAAGAAGCGCTTGATGATAGTTGTTGGATGACAATCGAAAATGCCCTGTACAGTGTTGACAGAGGCTTTATTGATGCACGGTACTGGGATGCCCGCAAAGCAAAAATATCAGGCGACAATGATCACACGATTTAAAAGCATTATCGCCTACACCCCAGTTACATCACTCCCAATTGCAAATCTGCCCTGCAACGAAGGCGTGATCACAGATAGGAAGTGACATTAAGGTTATCCAAACAACGCTGGCGGCGTATTGAATTTATCGGGCCTAAAGGAGAAGAGTATGCCTACTTGACGAACGATTTTAGTTTAGAGCCGGGCGAACTGGCTTTTATCTACCACCGACGCTGGGATGAAGAAAAGTTCTTTGATAACTTCAAGAATGATTTGGCCGGTGCTAAAGCCTGGGGAAAAACCCCAATAGCCATTGAACAACAAACCATCATCGGACTTATCACTTACTTGCTAACGCGTTTATTTTTGGACCAACAGTTCGAAGACCCGGCGCTAGAAAATGGGAATACGACGCAATCTAATAAGCATCAAAAGAAAATAGAAACCTATAAAAAAGAAGGCGGCATTCGCTTGAGAGCATACTGGCAACAGCTGTCGAAGATTCCAATTCAAGTGGGGCGGTTTTTTAAATACTGCTTTATGAAAAAAATCGTCTCCAGAGCTCTATGAACAGCAGCTAAAGCCAATATTGGAACGATACCTGTGACTGAACTACGGACACCGTTACCTAGCAGGTGAATGTTTCTATGAGATTAATTCTACCAAATCGCTGGTGTGGCGGGACATTCATTTACATTGCGATCCTTGAATCGCGGATCTTGGGTTAAATTTCACACTTTATTAACATTTTAATGTTATCCTTAAATCAGGATAAGTTTTATTGCTTATTCTTAGTTACATTACTTAATTACTTCAGAAATCATATCCTATTCTTTTAGAAGATTAAGTTTGTACAAATAGGTAGTCTTCTAAAAGTATATTTTCTATCTGTGAAACTGTAATTTGTTTCCAGATAATGATTTAAGACTAGGTATGTGGCTTGTAGCTGATTAAGTTTCTACGTAACGCTGAATATATCCATAAACAACATTTGAATTCAATACAAAGGAGATTGTCATGAAATATTCGCTTATTGCTGTTGTACTGATAGCCATAATGTTAACCGCGTGTAAAGGCGAGGGTAAGCCCGGTCAATACCCGCCAAGTCTCTATAAAGAAAGAGAAGGTGTGTTAACTGATGCCGAACTTGAAAAAATAAACAAGAAAGCGCTGTCAAGGAAGATAAAGGAAGCACAAGCAAGGAAGATGAATAAAATATCTGTGCTGTTGATTCTTTAAGATTTTTAAGATTCTAAAGAGAGTCGATTCTGAAGCAACAGCGACAAGCTGAAGAAACAAATAATTCAACATATTATTGTACGGTGATAAAAAGCATTAACAAGTACATGGATTATTAAAGCTTGTTCTCCAAACGACCCTGGTGAAATACCCAGGGTCGCATTCTTAAAACCAGTATTTAAGCAAATAACCCGCAAACCCTATCGCAGGCTATACAGTAATAATTACATTGCACAGCCAGCAATCTCAGTTACTTCTATTTTTTCTTAAGAAAAACGACTCTTGCATTTCTACCAGAATCGCAGTTAACTCTATAGCTTTTCTTGCAGGACTCCCTTCTTAATAGCCACCACGACGAGGCTCTGCTGTATCTCCAGCAGGATGAGCTTCTTCATCTTCTCAAGTGGACCCCGGAGTCAAGACAATAATAGATCGAATTTAAGAGGGCATCCTATTCATGCAGCGGAACGGCGCTGCCCCGATTCTTTGACTCTATTTCTGATGAAATTTTTTCTGTTTTGCTGTATTTGTCGATAATCTTTGCCCCGCCTCCGCTTGCTGTCAGGTAAACCTTGTCCGGTGTGCTGTATTCCAGCGACTGATGCAGCCTTTTCGTGTTGTAAAACGTAAAGTATTCTGCCAAACCAAGCATTAAATCAGTCATTGTTGCATACCCTTTCAGGTAAACATCTTCGTGCTTGACGCTGCGCCAGAGCCGTTCCACAAAGATATTGTCCGATGCCCTGCCACGCCCATCCATGCTGATGGCAATGTCGCGTGCTTTGAGTGCGCCAATAAAAGCATCACTGGTGAACTGGCTGCCTTGATCGGTATTGAATACGTCAGGCACGCCATGCAACTGCAGTGCCTGCTCTAAACAATCCACACAGAATCGACTATCCAGTGTATTCGATAGCCGCCATGACAGCACTTTACGTGAGTACCAGTCAATGATCGCCACCAGATACACAAACCCTCGCGGCAGGCGAATGTACGTGATGTCTGTGCTCCACACTTGATTGGGGCGGTCAACCGACACGCCTCTGAGCAAGTACGGATAAATCTTGTGCCGCGGGTGTCGACGACTGGTGTTTTGCCCCGGCGCCATACCGGCAAGACATAATATGCCCTATCAATCTTTGTACACGCTTGCGGTTGATTATGTGCCCAAAACTTTGCAGATATTGCACAATCTTGCGGCTACCGTAAAACGGGTGTCGCGTGTATTCCGCGTCAATTAGTGTCAGTAAAGCCATTTCCTGCTCATCCGGTTGCACAACCAGGCGGGGCGTATATATAGTGGAACGCGCCACGCCGGTTAGTTCACATTGGCGCATCAGTGGCAATGGCTCCGTCGCGCCGACCCATTGTTTACGCACCGCTATTGGCTGATCCCGGACTTTTTTTTAAGCCAGTCCAATTCCATCTTCAATCGACCGATTTCGGAATACAGTCGTTCCGAACTCGCTGACGGATCAACAGGCTTCACACCACGCTTGGCCTCAAATAGGCTCGATGCCTGCTCTTGCAGTTCCTTCTTCCATAAACCAACTTGCGTCGGATGTTCCTGTCCCTTTTTAGCAGGATACCATCTTAATTTACTGTCCTGAAAGGAGGGTCCACTATATTCTTCATTTGTCTCTGTTTTAAGTTCCTCTTCTGATTTTGCATGCGGTACTGCAGGATCATCAGCGGGATAAACTCCCCCACAAGTGCAAGGAATTAAACCCGAGTGAGATTAAATCTAAACTTTCATGTTTGGCTGTCGTAAAAACAACATCAAGATAAAAATCAAACTATCACGCTGATTAGCTAATCATAAATCAAAGCAATTCTGCAAGTACAAAAATATAGTTTCTCACGGAGAAATAGAATGCATGACAAAAATTTGAAATTCTTGGTAGTGGATGATTTCTCTACTATGCGCAGAATCGTTCGAAACCTTCTGAAAGAACTTGGTTTTGTCAATGTTGACGAAGCTGAAGATGGCGCAGCCGCATTACGTAAGCTCCAAAATGGCAATTTTGATTTTATTGTGTCGGACTGGAATATGCCCAATATGGATGGACTGACCATGCTTCAGAATGTCCGTGCCAATGAGGCACTGAGAAAGATCCCCGTACTCATGGTAACTGCCGAAGCTAAAAAAGAAAATATTGTGGCTGCAGCTCAGGCTGGTGCAAGTGGTTATATCGTAAAACCATTCACTGCAGCAACTCTTGAAGAGAAATTAAAAAATTTTCAGAACATGGAAAGTAAAGCATCCGTTTAGACAAACATTATCTCTTTTCATAACAAACTACCGAGTCCAAAATGAATACAAAACGTCTTATGAAAACAAAAGCTGATGATGCTTCTCTAGAAACAACCAATTCAAAATCTAAAAAATCTATTAAATTAGCTAATACATCACTCCCACCCGCTATGAAAAATATTGATCAAAATGAATTAATAACGGCTGATAAAAAAGTTATTGATCAGATTGGGCAGCTAACCCGAAACTTACACGATAGTTTACGTGAACTGGGATACAATAAACGGTTGGGAATGATTGCAGCTAAGTACCCGAGGCGCAGGATAAGTTATCATATATTGCTACTAAAACTGAGCAAGCGGCTGAACGCACGCTCAATGCCACTGAAATTGCAATGCCTATTCAGGAGAAACTATCAGCAGATGCAATTAATTTATCCGAACAATGGAAACAGGCTCTTGAGATGCATCAATCCAATCCAGATACAGAAAAATTCAAAACATTATTAATTGATACACTTCAGTACCTCGATGAAGTCCCAGAATATACTAACGCAACGAATACCCAATTGCTGGAAATCACTATGGCACAAGACTTTCAGGATCTTACAGGCCAGGTAATCAAAAAGGTTACACGTATGGTACAAAGCCTAGAGAAAGATCTCATTGAACTATTACTTGCAAATGTTCCAGCCAAGAAAAACCTTGCTACTGATGAGGGACTCCTTAATGGACCAGTCACAAATCCAGAAAAACAAAATGATGTTATATGTGATCAAGACCAAGTTGACGACTTGCTTGCAAGCCTTGGGTTTTAAGTTGTGTGCAGAAGGGACCTACCAAGAATTACTTAGCTGCTCTTAAAATACACACAAATAGTTAGAGCTTACTAAAAAAGTAATAAACAGCTGATTGAATTGAATAATGGCGTATATTTTGGTAAAATAGTGCACGTAAATATGTGAATTAACACCAAAAACCGTGCACTATGATTCGTTATATCAGCCAAAACTGCCACTCGAAGGATTTGATACACCACCGGGCATGATTCTTGATCCCAATAATCGCTGGGTAAAACTGAGAGATTGCCTACCGTGGGATGAGTTGTCCGAGAGTTACTATAAGACGCTGTGTTCAAGACTAGGCCGCCCAGCCAAAGATGCCAGAATTGTGATTGGGGCAGTGATTATTAAACATAAATTATCGATTTCAGATGAAGAGACTGTTGAGCAGATCCGGGAGAATCCATACCTGCAATATTTTATTGGCCTGAAAGGTTTTCAAGCGAAGGCGCCCTTTGCGTCATCATTACTGGTTGAGATACGCAAGCGCATGGGTCAGACGGTATTCGATGAATTTCCTGAGACGATCATCGAAACGGTTGAACCTCGGCGGACAAAGCAATCAGTCAAAGCAATGGATGACGACAACGACGGCAATGGTGTATCAAATAGCGGTGAGGTAGGCAGCAGCGACACGGGCACTGCAATGGAAGCAGAGCAATCTTTGGCCGATGAGCAGCCGCGCAATCATGGCAAATTAATACTGGATGCCACTGTTGCAGAGCAGGCCATACGCTATCCGACAGAGCTTGGACTGCTGAACGAAGCGCGTGAATTGAGTGAGCGGATCATTGATGAACTGCATGCCAAAAGTAATCGTCCACAGAAAAAGAAGCCGCGTACTTATCGCGAGATTGCCAGAAAGCCTATCTCAGCCTAGTCAAGCTGAGACGGCCATCCAACAGAAAGCGCCGTGCCGGTATCAGGCAGCAATTGCAGTTCCTGCACCGGAATTTAAATCATATTGAAGCGATGCTGACGGAATATACGCCTGGCACGCCCATACCATTACCCAATTGGTTTGTTGCGCCCTACTGGGTATTACCCCAGCTGTACCGGCAACAATATGCAATGTACAAAACCAACACCAGACGTTGTGATGATCGCATCGTCAGTATCAGTCAGCCGCATCTTCGGCCCATTATCAGGAAAGCAAGGCAAGACAGTGGAATTTGGCGCCAAAATAAGCGTGAGCTTGACAGGCAAAGGTTGGCTCATGCCGACACGCTATATGGCTCACGTGATAATCGCAGCTATCTGGAACGCAATCACATCCGCTTCGCAGGCAAACCACTGGGACGTCCACCAAAGAGTACACCTGAAAACAAAGATGAATTAATGCACTTGAAAGCGCAACGTCGACAGGAATATCGCGAGCGCATTCCAATTGAAGGAAAGTTTGGCCAGGGAAAGTATGGTTATCGGCTCAACAATATACGAGCCAGGCGCGCTGATACGTCTGCCGCATGGATTAATAGCATCTTCCTGGTTATGAACCTGCTCATCTTGGTGCGGGTTTTATTTGTCTGAGGAATCTTGCTGTCAGAATAGCATTTTGGGTGGCAAAAGAGTGCATGCCCAGAGAAATTCCGTTTGCGCGTGCCTGCCAATTCATCTCAAACCGGAATTTTTACTTGGCAGCGCATATCTGATCGCTGAATTTCTGAGTAAACTCTATTTTGGCGCCAAATTCCATTGCAGGAACTGCAATTGCTGTATTGGATGGTCGTCTCAGCTTGATCAGGCTGAGGTAGGCTTTCCTGGCAATCTCGCGATAAGTGCGTGGCTTCTTTTTCTGTGGCCAATTACTTCTGGCATGCAGTTCATCAATGATACGCTCATTCAATTCACGCGCTTCGTTTTCAGCAATCCAAAATCTGTCGGATAGCGTACGGCCTGTACTGCAACGGTGGCATCAAGTATTAATTTGCCGTGATTGCGCGGCGGCTCATCCGCCAAAGATTGCTCTGCTTCCATTGCGGTACCCGCGTCGCTGCTACCTACCTCACCGCTATTTGATACATCATCGTCGTTGTCATCATCACTTGCTTTGACTGACTTCTTTGTCCGCTTAGGTTCAACCGTTTCGATGATCGTCTCATAAAATTCATCGAATACCGTCTGACCCATGCGCTTGCGTATCTCAACCAGTAATGATAACGCAAAGGGCGCCTTCGCTTGAAAACCTTTCAGGCCAATAAAATATTACAGGTATGGATTCTCCCGGATCTGCTCAACAGTCTCTTCATCTGAAATCGATAATTTATGTTTAATAATCACTGCCCCAATCACAATTCTGGCATCTTTGGCTGGGCGGCCTAGTCTTGAACACAGCGTCTTATAGTAACTCTCGGACAACTCATCCCACGGTAGGCAATCTCTCAGTTTTACCCAGCGATTATTGGGATCAAGAATCATGCCCGGTGGTGTATCAAATCCTTCGAGTGGCAGTGGCAGTTGCTTTTGGCTGATATAACGAATCATAGTGCACGGTTTTTGGTGTTAATTCACATATTTATGTGTACCATTTTACCAAAATATGAAATACTATTCTATTAAAACAATTAGTTATACTTTTTTAGTAAGCTCTAGATATCGGCATTTGGTAGAAAACGCTTTTGCGCGATTAAAGCAGTATCGCGCAGTGGCAACACGATATGACAAATTGAAAAGAAATTTTAAGAGTATGGTAGTCATGGCTTGTGGATATCTGTGGCTACCTATGTGAAATGTCAACAGACCCTAGTTAATATAACGAGCAAATATTTTACTTTCTCATAATAATTTCGACAAGAAATGTTACAATAGCCATGTGTTTTTGGTCGAAAAGGTGATTAAAAATGCTAAGGCACAGCAGTGCAGTTCATTAAGCAGGTTTGTTTCGAACAGATCTTATATAGCAGTGTAATTCCGATGATTCATTGCTACTGAATATCGTTCGTTCAGACCATGAATTTTATTTTCTTCCCCACATTGATTTATCATCAATAGAGTTTTCTCTTTCAAATCTGTTCCATAAACAGTTATTGTTACTCTCAATTGAAATATTTTCCAATATCAGCAGATGCTGTGCATATTCTTCAGCTGTCGCTTCAATAATTTTCAAGTTGACGTTATCCAATTTACTCAGAGCTTGCTGCTGAATCAGCTCAACATATTCCAATTCGACAAGTAAGCTCTCTTGTCCCCGCGTCATAGCGAGATAAACTTCAGCTAATAACTCGGCATCTAGTAATGCGCCATGCAGCGTTCGCTTTGAATTGTCTATATTATAGCGTTCACACAGTGCATCCAGGTTATTCCGTTTGCCGGGATGAAACTCTTTTGCCAATCTCAATGTATCTGTTACCGTCAAGCAGTAATTGTCCAACGTGTTTAAATTGGCCAAACCTAATTCATGATTGAGAAACCCAACATCGAATGGTGCATTATGGATAATTAGTTCGGCATTATTAATAAAACTCGTAAATTCTTTGGAAATTTCATAGAATCGCGGCTTGTCTTTAAGAAATTCAGTCGTTAGACCATGTACCTGCAGGGCTCCTTCGTCACTGTCCCTTTCGGGATTAAGGAAATAATGAAAGTGATTACCAGTAAATTGCCTGTTACATAACTCGACTGCCGCTATTTCTACAATACGATGCTCAAGCTTATGCTCCAATCCAGTTGTTTCGGTATCCAACACAATTTGGCGCATATTAGAATAAAAAGTCTTTAACTATTTTGCAATTCTTCGGAATTGATAATTTCAACTCCCTGGTTAGCCAGCTGATCAGCTCGCTCATTGTCTTTATGACCCGAGTGACCACGCACCCAGCACCACTCAATCTCATGTTGCTGGGCTAAAGAATCAAGCAGTTTCCAAAGATCTTCATTTTTAACAGGTTTTCTATCAGACGTACGCCAGTTACGCGCTTTCCATGAATCCAACCATTGACTGATACCTTTCTGAACATATTGTGAATCTGTATGCAAATGTACTTTGCAAGGACGCTTTAAAGATTCTAAAGCACGTATTGCGGCGAGCAACTCCATACGATTATTGGTGGTTAATTTTTCTCCACCGAAAATTTCACGCTCATGACCTGCGTATCTCAGCAAAGCTCCCCACCCTCCAACACCAGGATTTCCTTTGCACGCACCATCCGTATAAATCTCAACAACTTTTGCATCTGCCATAATCATCTTATCGTTTGTTCAAATCAATCTTCTGAATAAAATTTTGATGACTGTCCATCATTAGAGATTTCGTTAATTTTTTGGGTAGCAGGCATTATTCTTTTCTTGGCATCAAGACAATTTTTCCAGCCAGGTTTGATAATCCGCATGCCGTGCATATGCTTAATAGCATGCAAGAAATACACACCCCCTGAAATTGGCCACCAGCGATCCCCCGCTGCTTCCATAAAACCAAGTCTCCGGCGCCATCTTTCATGTTTAAATGGTGGTGTATAACAACTTAGTCGACCGCCCGCCATCTCAAAATCAAGCAATTTCAACCAATCTTTAAGTCTTGATAATGCGATAAAATTCCCGTTCCAGGGAAACTCACCACGCGTTGATTTTAAATAATGACAGGCTCCCCATAAACTTAAGGGGTTAAAACCTGATATAACAATATGACCTTCAGGAATTAAGATTCGATGCACCTCACGTAAAATTTGATGAGGATTGGTATTAAACTCAAGAACATGTGGAAGAATCAAGATCCACTGCTACTCTCTGAATCGGAAGATAATCAGCTGCAGCACGCAAGGAAGCTGATCCACGAGATCCACAGAAAAATGTGAAGACATTCGGTTCAGGCGTAAAAAATTAAATTGGGGCCAACCTATCTGCACAGCATTATAGCCAAAAATATTTACGACAACCTTGTCAAAATAACAATGCTCGTGTTCAATCAAATATTGACCGAGAGATGAATCAAACCATTGTTGAACATTTTTCTCAGACATCATTACTAATTATTCTCACCTGAATTTATAGCTTTCTTTATAAATCGCTTAGGCACATCAACTTTAACAAACAAAATACATGGGAATTTCGTGCTAAGCATTCATCCGATACGCGCTTTTAGAGATAATTATATCTGGGTAATTCACAATCAGTATCATGCTGCTGTTATAGATCCCGGTATCGCATCTCCGATTATTGACTATCTTCTGTCCAATAAATTGCGATTAATCGCAATCCTGATTACCCATCATCATAATGATCATACTGGAGGTAATGCTGAACTGCTTCAATCATTCGATGTTCCCGTATACGGACCTCTCAATGAGTCAATTGCAACCGTATCACATCCCTTACGTGAGGGAGATCAAGTAAATCTAGAAGAGATGTCTCTTAATCTTATGGTACTAGACACCCCCGGGCACACTCGAGGACATATCGCCTATTATGGGTCAAATCCATTTAATGTGGTATTTTGCGGTGATACACTTTTTCTTGTTGTATGGACGAGTATTTGAAGGAACTGACAACAGATGTATCAATCATTACAAAAACTCTCTCAGCTACCTAACGATACATTAATTTTCTGTACCCATGAATACACTTTAGGAAATATTCAGTTTGCAAAAGCAGTAGATCCGGAGAACGCTAGCCTCATCAATTTTGAAATTGATGCACAAGAATTACGCAATCTGAATATTCCAACGGTCCCCACAACGCTCACTCTAGAAAAAAAAATAAATCCTTTTATACGCTGTGAACAGCGGAAAATTATTGATAGCGCTCAAAATTTTTCTGGGCGTTTACTTTCCGATCCTGTAAAGGTTTTCACGGTATTGCGTGAATGGAAAAACAACTTCTGAAAGAAAGTTCAAAATGTGAGCTCTCAGGAAGCTCTGATCAAGTCGGAATAATCAACTTCATAGCAACAACTAAACTAAATATTAGAAAAGCTCATGCTGATTAAGTTCTGTTGCCCTCAGCCTGTTCGCTTCAGGAAATAGTGAACATCCATTTCTTTATTTCAGTTTTTCTTTCTATGCGCTAATGCTTGCCATACTGTTCTTACATCAACAAGCTCATGTTGAATAAATAATGTAATGGCAATCTCCTCAATAGCCGCATAAAGACAGAATAAAGCAGCTATTCTAAAGGGCCAGTCAAGCAAGCCGGTAAAAAGTAAAATATAGCTTAATACAGTTAGAGCTACTGCAAGTTTAACACTCCATGTGTGATAACTAATAATGGTATGAAATTTGATGAAACCAACGATTACTGGCAGAGTAAAACTAAGAACAATTATAATAAAATAAAGTTTCTCTCGTAGTATAATGTCCGGCCATAATATCCACGCACAGATTGCCATTGTTGAATAGATTATGAAATCACCCCAACTATCAAGGCGTGAACCCATCGTAGTTATCTGGTTTAATACTCTGGCAAGAAAACCATCAAGTACGTCGGTAAATACAGCAAATAACAATACCCCGATAAACCAAAAGGGTTGCTGAGTAAATGCAAAATAAAACAATACTGGTGCCATCAATATCCGAATTAGGCTAATCAAGTTGGGAAGATTAACTATCTGATCTTTTGCATGATTCATAATAATAACCCGTAAACAATCAACTGGACCTCTTGAGTATCCTCCAGTGATAAAGACTATAAGTAACTACCAGATCAATAATAGTAAAAACAAAAACCAGCATTAATATGGAAGTTATTTCAAGATAAAAAATTTTCATCATCATGAATGCGGGAAAAGCGACCCCGGCACCTGATCTAGTAGAGGAGCTTCACTGCTTGGTGCCATCGCGAGCCGACGCTTAATAAAACTGGAAAGTAAATCGCCAAGAATAGCATAAACTGCTAAAAGAAAACCTGTTTCAGGAGGTAAGTCAAGCAACAGAGCAGCTGTTGTTGTAGCAAGCAAAGCAGCCAAAATAACTCTCCATGTTTTTGCTGAACCCAATATCCGGTTGCTATCTACTAACCTGCCAAAAAAATCAACAGCTAAGTTTAATTTATCATTTAGAAGCATTCGCATCAATACTGTCGCCCCATTAGCTATGATAATTAATAAAGTAGCTGTAAAAATTCAACAGTCATTGTGTAGACTCAAGCAATAAGTTATATAAAATTTACTTTTGATTTGACTTAAGAATTGTGTCGAAATTCAGGAATCACATGTCCAATACATCACTAAAAGTTTTAACCTACAATATTCACAAGGGTTTTAGTGCAACTAATCATCGATTCATCCTCCATGAGATAAAGAATTTACTACGCCATATCGATGCTGATGTAATTTTTCTGCAAGAAGTACACGGTGAACGCAACATTTCCAATAACCGATTTGATGATTGGCACAATAATCGTCAATTTGAATTTCTTGCAGATCAAGTTTGGCATCATTATGCATACGGCAAGAATGTTATTTATAAATCGGGGCATCACGGTAACGCGATCTTAAGTAAATATCCATTTATTGAATGGGAGAATATTAATGTCTCTATGTTACGATCAGCCAGCCGCAGTCTTTTACATGGAACGGTTCAAGTTCCCGGAATCCACCAGATAATTCATATTATCTGTGTACACTTTGGACTTTTCGGGCATGAAAGAGAACGTCAACTTACAACGTTAGCAAAACGCATCAATTCCCATGTTCCATCCAATGAGCCATTGATCATTGCCGGTGATTTTAACGACTGGCGTGGTCGCGCGGAACATCACTTGCATCGAGACTTAGGAGTTAAGGAAGTTTTTAGAATGGCCCATGGCGCATATGCGCGCACTTTTCCTGCTTGGTTGCCTGTATTGTCAATGGATCGTATCTACTACCGCGGACTCGATGTTATCAACTGTAACCATCTACACGGCCAGCCATGGCAACGATTGTCAGATCATATTCCGCTGTTTGCTGAATTCAGATTGATCTGAAATATCTTTCCAACATCAAGTGAAGAAGATAAAAATGGTAGAATTTATGGCTTAATGTTTAATGAGGATTCCACAAGATTTTCCTCACTCGGCGACTGTAAAGTCGGCTGAGCAATGGCGCAAGCAATAAATCTGGTTTGCGTTCCAGTGCCAACTCAAGCACTTGATCTATCCACTTTACGGGATATATCGTTAGTTGATTTTTAACATTATGAGGAATATCAGTTAAATCCTTTACATTCTTTTCAGGAATAATCACCGCTTTAATTCCACCTCGATGCGCAGCCAGTAACTTTTCCTTTAATCCACCTATCGGAAGCACTTCGCCTCTTAAAGTAATTTCCCCTGTCATAGCCACATCCGCTCTCACAGCAATATTTGTCAGAACCGACACCATCGCAACACAAATTCCGATACCTGCGCTTGGTCCATCCTTTGGTGTTGCGCCTTCTGGGAGATGTATATGAATATCATTCTTTTGATAGAAGTCTTCCGCTATACCTAATACATGAGAACGTCCTCTAACCACGGAAAGCGCAGCCTGAATGGATTCCTGCATAACTTCGCCCAGTTTCCCGGTAGTAATAGTTTTTCCTTTTCCAGGTAATACAACAGCTTCAATAGTCAATAGTTCACCACCGACTTCCGTCCAAGCTAATCCAGTTACTTGCCCAATTTGATTCTTTTCTTCTGCAATACCATATGTAAAACGTCTTACACCCAAGAATTTATCAAGATTACGCGATGTAACGATCACTTTGATTTTTCCATTTTTTAGTAACATCGCTTTTACAGCTTTCCGACATATTTTTGAAATTTCCCGCTCCATTGCTCTTACACCTGCTTCTCTTGTGTAATAACGGGCAATATCCCGCAATGCAGAATCTGAAACAGATAACTCATTTACCTCTAGCCCATGATTGCGCATCTGTTTAGTTAATAAATAACGCGTGGCTATATTTAATTTTTCCTCTTCTGTATACCCTTATAATTGAATTACCTCCATGCGATCAAGTAAAGCTGGGGGAATGTTCAAAGTATTTGCTGTTGCCACAAACATTACGTCAGACAAATCATATTCCACTTCTATATAATGATCCACAAACGTATTATTCTGCTCTGGGTCAAGAACTTCAAGCAAGGCAGAAGATGGATCTCCACGAAAATCCATACCCATCTTGTCTACTTCATCGAGTAAAAATAATGGGTTCTTTACACCTACCTTACTCATATTGTGCAATATCTTGCCTGGCATTGATCCGATATAGGTTCTCCTATGCCCGCGTATCTCAGCTTCATCGCGCACACCGCCCAGTGACATACGTACAAACTTTCTGTTCGTAGCATGTGCAATTGATTGCCCGAGTGAAGTCTTACCAACGCCTGGCGGACCGACGAGGCAAAGAATCGGTGCTTTCATCTTGTTTACGCGTTGTTGAACTGCCAGATATTCAACAATCCGTTCTTTGACCTTTTCTAAACCGTAGTGATCCTTTTCAAGGACTGCTTCTGCCGCTTTTAAATCATGATTGATTTTACTCTTCTTTTTCCATGGTAAAGCCACAAGCGCATCAATATAATTACGTACTACCGTTGCTTCCGCAGACATCGGAGACATCAAGCGAAGTTTTTTTAATTCTGATTCAGCTTTAGCATGCGCTTCTTTAGGCATTTGAGCAGATTTGATCTTTTTCTCAATTTCATCTATATCTGCTCCATCCTCGCCTTCGCCTAATTCTTTTTGGATTGCTTTTACTTGCTCGTTCAGATAGTAGTCACGTTGACTTTTCTCCATCTGCCTTTTAACTCTACCACGTATACGCTTTTCTACGTGCAGGATATCTAACTCGGTTTCCAACAAGCCTAGCAAATGCTCCAATCGCTTAGACACATCAAATATTTCAAGGATTTCTTGTTTTTGCTCAAGTTTTAACGGCAAATAAGCAGCAATTGTATCTGCCAAACGTCCCGCATCATCGATGCCACTCAACGAAGTAATAATCTCTGGCGGAATTTTTTTGTTAAGTTTTACATATTGATCGAATTGAGCCAAAATGGCACGTCGCATCGCCTCTGCTTCTGGGCTGTCTGACGTATCAGGCAGTACTTGCGACACTCTCCCAGAAAAATAATCCTCAGAATCAATTAAATCCAGAATACGAGCGCGATGATTACCTTCAACCAGAACCTTAACAGTTCCATCAGGCAGTTTGAGCATCTGCAATAAGCTTGCAATACTGCACACATTATAGAGATCTTCAGGTGCAGGGTCATCTTTGGATGCTATTTTTTGAGCAACAAGTAGAATATTCTTATTCGACTCCATTGCAAGTTCAAGTGCTTTAATAGATTTCTGTCTTCCTACAAATAATGGTATGACCATATGCGGAAAAACAACCACATCGCGTAATGGCAGGAGTGGCAGTATCAATTGCTCAGAACTCTGGATCAAAGAAGTCATATCTACTCATTTATAAAATTCACAACTGATTGATAACGTATATACACTAATCAGAAATTCAAGTCGAGGATATCAATAATACCTGCATATAACTAAGCATAAATATTTATTACAGGTATTAAATATGCATATTTACTTTTATTAATAGGAACAATAAACATGATTTGGGTTGGTCAGAATAGATTAGTATCGGCTTGATATCATCATTAGTCGAATTATAGTCAATGACAACTTTAGAAACATTTTCTAATGACGGGAGGTCGTACATAATATCCAGCAATATTTCTTCCAGAATTGAGCGTAATCCACGTGCCCCTGTTTTGCGTGTCAAAGCTCTTTTCGCAATTGCCTTGAGTGCTGGCTCACGGAATTCCAGATCTACGCCTCCTTCCATATTGAACATTTTCCAGTATTGCTTAACGAGTGCGTTCTTGGGTTCTGTCAGTATCTGAATTAATGCTGCTTCATTAAGCTCTTCTAATGTAGCTACAACAGGTAAGCGTCCTACAAATTCAGGAATCAAGCCAAATTTAACCAGATCTTCGGGCTCTACTTGCTGTAAGACTTTATTCATATCCTTACGCGTATGGCTTTTCACATCAACACCAAAACCAATTCCACCCTTTTCGGTCCGCGCTCTGATCACTTTATCAAGGCCATCAAATGCGCCACCGCAAATAAACAAAATATTCGTGGTATCAACTTGAATAAATTCTTGGTTAGGATGTTTTCTTCCACCCTGAGGAGGAACCATAGCTATAGTTCCTTCTATTAATTTCAATAGCGCCTGCTGTACTCCCTCACCTGAAACATCACGTGTAATTGAAGGATTATCCGATTTACGTGAGATTTTATCTATCTCATCTATGTACACGATACCCCGCTGCGCTTTTTCAGCATCATAATTACATTTCTGAAGCAATTTCTGAATAATATTCTCAACATCCTCTCCAACATATCCTGCTTCAGTCAAGGCCGTAGCATCAGCCATGATAAAAGGTACATCTAAAAGGCGAGCCAAGGTTTGTGCGAGTAACGTTTTACCCGAACCAGTCGGGCCAACGAGTAGAATATTACTTTTAGAAAGTTCAATATCATCTGCTTCGTCAGATTTTGTTACATTCTTCAGGCGCTTATAGTGGTTATAGACAGCCACCGAAAGTATCTTTTTTGCTGACTCTTGCCCTATTACATATTGATCCAGTATTTGGCAAATTTCACGAGGTACAGGCAAATTTGACTTAACCAGTTTTGTCGCTTCATCGCCTTGCATTTCTTCACGAATAATATCGTTACACAGATCAATACATTCATCGCAAATAAACACCGAAGGACCGGCAATAAGTTTTCTTACTTCATGTTGACTTTTGCCGCAAAAAGAACAGTAAAGAAGTTTCTCACTACTAGCTTTGTCTGGCATATTATTATCCTACAATAATCGAGTTTAAATACCCGTGATTAAAACAATTTCTTATAAGTACTTCACTTAACCTAAACTTGCATCCCTATGTGTTAATACTGCATCAACTAAGCCATAATTTACAGATTCATCAGCACTCATGAAATTATCACGATCTGTATCTTTTTCTAAATCAGCCACTGGACGCCCCGCATGTTTTGCCATAATCTCATTTAATCGAGCTTTGAGATATATTATTTCACGTGCATGTATCTCAATATCAGAGGCTTGGCCTTGAAATCCTCCCAACGGCTGGTGAATCATTACACGCGAATTAGGCAAACAATAACGTTTTCCTTTTGCTCCCGCAGTTAGTAACAATGCCCCCATACTCGCCGCTTGGCCGATACATAAAGTACTTACATCCGGTTTAATATACTGCATTGTGTCATAAATGGCCAAACCTGCCGACACCATACCACCCGGTGAATTAATATAAAAGTGTATGTCTTTTTCTGAGTTCTCAGATTCAAGAAATAAAAATTGTGCTACAACCAAATTCGCTGTGGCCTCCGTTACAGGGCCAACCAGAAACACTACTCTTTCCTTTAATAAGCGCGAATAAATATCATAAGCACGCTCCCCTCGCCCGCTTGTTTCTATCACCATAGGAATTAGCCCCAAATTCTTAGGCTCCAAATCATGCATGTTATCAGATAGTCGCGTCATCTCAGGATATCCCCATCAGCTCATCGAATGTCACTGTTTTATCAATTAATTTAATTTTTTCGAACGCCCAATTTACAACATTCTCTTCCAGAGCCAATGACTCTGCTTCTTGCAAACGTTCTGAAGAAGCGTAATGCCATTTAATTACTTGTTCTGGATTCTCATAACTTTGCGCTGCATCTTCAATAATGCTACGAACTTGTTCTGGTGTGGCTTTAAGAGCGTGCACCTTTACGAGTTCTGCCAGAATCAAACCCAGTTTAACGCGATACTCTGCTTTTCCTTTAAAAAGATCTGATGTAAGAGGTATTTCTTTTGTGTTCATTCCTCGCGCTTCAAGGCCACTTCTCGCATTCTGCATTAATCGCTCTTTTTCCTTTTCAACTAGAACACTGGGCGCGGTAATTTCAGTAGTATCTAAAAATGCCTGCATGATTTGTTCTTTAATTTTCGATCTAATCCGCTTTGAAACTTCACGTTCGAGATCTTTTCGTATTCCTTCGCGCAATTTTTTGATATCACCGTCGGGAATACCTAGCAGCTTGGCAAATTCTGCATCCACATTCGGCAATTTCGGTGCTTCCAGCTCATTTAGTTTTACTTCAAATGTAACGGTTTTTCCAGCGATATCCTCACCATGATAATCTTCTGGAAAAACCACATCAAATGATTTACTGTTCCCCACTTTCATACCAACCAGAGAAGCTTCAAAATCCTTTAAAAATTTTCCATCTCCGATTATCAATTGAATATCTTCAGTCCTTCCACCATCAAAATCATCACCATCAATAACCCCATGATAATCGATCTTGGCACGGTCTCCTTTTTTTGCCGAGCGGCTAACTGGTTCATAAATCACGCGCTGCTTACATATCATATCCAAGGTTTTATCAATATCAGTTTCCTCAATCTGCACAATAGGTCGCTCGATATTTTGCTGGCTTAAATCACCTAAAACTATTTCAGGATAAATTTCGAATGTAGCACTAACCGTATAGAGTGTTTCGTTATCATTCGTTACTTTTGCTTCAAAACGTGGGTATCCAGCAACCTGCAAATTATGTTCTTTAACGGTGTCCTTAAATTCTTTATGCACAGCATCATTTAATACATCCTGTTGGATTTGCTGGCCGTACATTTGTGTAATTATTCTTAATGGAACTTTTCCAGGACGAAAACCATGTAATTTGGTTGTTTTTGCTAGCCGCTTTAGGCGATTTTCAATTTCATCCTGCAGTTTTTCCAGAGAAATTGCAATATCAAAACGACGTTCTAGTGTACCGAGGTTTTCTACATTTGATCCCATTAAAGTTCCTGACTGATTAAATATTTTTCAATATATACAAACCGATTTGATAATTATTTCTTGACTTTATCAAATAGGAAGCTTTGTAACAACATGCAAATCCATTTGGTGCGAAAGGGGGGACTCGAACCCCCACACCTTTCGGCGCCAGAACCTAAATCTGGTGCGTCTACCAATTCCGCCACTTTCGCATTTCATTTTAGCTTGGTGATTATACCTTTTAATCCCGCTAACCGCAGCCAGATCATTCAATACACTGTACTTTAGCAAAATACTGTATGACCACTCATTCCTTTACTATCTGGTCCCATCAAATATAAATAAGTTGTCATCAAGTCTTCAGGTTGCCGCATCGTTTTCTTGACTTCACCCGGATGAGTTTTAGCGCGTTGCGGCGAATTAACGATGCCTGGCACAATTGTATTGATTCGTAAATTTGGCGTAGATTCCCACTCATCGGCTTGTATCTTTACTAATGCTTCAAGACCTGCTTTCGCCACTGTAAATCCCCCCCAATAAGCCGATGGTTTGTGTCCGTGAGAGCTCGATGTCATTATGACACTGGCATCGGGAGAAGACTTTAACAAAGGAAGGCATGCTTTACTCAAGGCAAACGGAGCAATCAAATTAACCTGCAGCATTGCTTTCCATTGCTTAACACTCTGATTTTCTAGTGGACTTAGACCATGTAGAAAAGCAGCATTGTGCAAAATCCCATCCAAACGCCCTAGTTGCTGTTCGATAGCTTGCGCTACCGCTGCAAAATCATTTTCTTCAGCATGTTCTAGATCCAATGAATAAATTAGAGCTTGCGCTTTACCGATAGTTTCAATCTCATCATAAACAGATTCCAGCTTTTTTACTTTGCGACCATGCAAAATCACCGTAGCCCCATAATTTGCATATGTTAACGCCGCAACACGTCCCAAACCTTGCCCAGCACCTGTAATAAGTATAACGCGATCTTTAAGCAGATCTTTATGTGCCGAATAGTTTTCTAATTTATTCATAAATTGGAATTTATCACGATAAAGTATTTTTAGAGAAAAATAGAACACCTTAATAAGTATCTTTATTCCCCGATACAGCTTATCAAGTAAAAAAAACAGACTCCAATAAACTATTGGAGTCTGTTTTATATCAAAACAATTGCGCAGCGTAAGTATAGATACCGATACTTACATATCCATGCCACCCATGCCACCCATGCCACCCATGCCACCACCCATGCCATTAGCTGCGCCAGATTCGTCTTTAGGCAATTCAGCGACCATAGCATCGGTTGTTAACATCAAACTGGCAACCGAAGCCGCGTTCTGTAATGCAGAACGGGTAACTTTTGTTGGGTCTAGAACACCCATCGCTACCAAATCGCCATACTCGCTTGTTGCTGCATTGTAGCCAAAATTACCCTTGCCTTCAGCAACCTTATTAACCACAACGGATGGCTCATCACCACAATTGATTACAATTTGGCGCAATGGCTCCTCAAGGGCACGTAAAACGATCTTAATACCCGCATCCTGATCATGATTATCACCTTTAACCTGCTTGACAACCGGGATAGCACGTAGCAATGCCACACCACCACCAGGAACAACGCCTTCTTCTACTGCTGCACGTGTGGCATGCAATGCATCTTCAACACGCGCTTTTTTCTCTTTCATCTCAACTTCAGTAGCAGCACCGACTTTAATGAGCGCAACACCACCTGCTAACTTAGCAACACGCTCTTGCAGCTTTTCTTTATCATAGTCGCTGGTAGCCTCTTCTATCTGGGCGCGAATCTGTTTAACACGACCTTCAATGTTTCCAGCATTACCTGCGCCATCAATGATCGTCGTATTTTCTTTACCCACTTCTATGCGTTTGGCTTGTCCCAGATCATTCAACGTAGCTTTTTCCAGAGTTAAACCAACTTCTTCAGCGATAACCGTGCCGCCGGTTAGAATAGCGATGTCTTCCAACATGGCTTTGCGACGATCACCAAAGCCAGGTGCTTTCACCGCACAAGTTTTGAGGATGCCACGAATATTGTTTACAACTAAAGTTGCCAGTGCTTCTCCATCCACATCTTCAGCAATAATCAGCAATGGTTTTCCGGCTTTCGCTACCTGTTCTAATATGGGTAACAGATCACGGATGTTAGAAATCTTCTTGTCATGTAACAAAACAAAAGGATTATCCAATAACGCAATTTGTTTTTCTGCACTACTTACAAAATAAGGTGAGAGATAACCGCGATCGAACTGCATACCTTCAACCACTTCCAATTCATTCTGTAATCCTGATCCATCTTCTACAGTGATCACGCCTTCCTTACCAACTTTATCCATTGCATCCGCAATGATCTTGCCTATTTCATCATCAGAATTTGCAGAAATGCTGCCAACTTGAGCAATTTCCTTGGCTGTTGCACAGGGTTTTGAAAGTTTTTTCAACTCACCAATGGCTGCGGTAACTGCTTTATCAATCCCGCGTTTGAGATCCATTGGATTCATGCCGGCAGCAACATACTTCATGCCTTCTTTAACGATGGCTTGAGCTAATACAGTTGCAGTGGTAGTACCGTCACCGGCCACATCAGAAGTTTTGCTGGCTACTTCTTTGAGCATCTGAGCCCCCATATTTTCAAACTTATCTTTCAGTTCGATTTCTTTAGCAACTGAAACACCATCCTTGGTAATGGTTGGGGCTCCATAAGAGCGATCCAACACAACATTGCGACCTTTTGGTCCTAATGTTACTTTTACTGCATCGGCTAAAACATTAACTCCAGCTACCATTCTGTGGCGCGCTGAATCACCAAACTTCACTTCTTTTGCTGACATAACTTTTCTCCTAATCTTTCAACACATTATCTTTAGTGGATTCTTGAATTAATACGTTTAGCCTTCAATCACACCCATAATATCTTCTTCCCGCATGACTAAAAGCTCTTCGCCTTGGACCTTTACCGACTGTCCCGCATATTTACCAAACAACACTTTATCGCCAACCTTAACTTCCAACTGACGGATTTTTCCATCATCCCCGACTTTTCCTTTTCCTACAGCCAGAATTTCACCCTGATCAGGTTTTTCTGCTGCACTGTCTGGAATAACAATACCAGATGCGGTTTTACGTTCATCTTCTAATCGCTTTACAATGACACGATCATGCAAAGGGCGAATTTTCATACTATTTTCTCCTATTGAAATTAATAACCAGAAATTTAAAAAATATTTTGCACTTTACTCTCATGAGTCCCGAACTGCTTAGAGCTCCGTAATATATAACGCTAAAGATATATTAGCACTCACTAACTGAGAGTGCTAATAATAGGGGTTCTTCCTAAGAATTTCAAGCCAGGAGATGCAAATTTTTAAATATACGTTGTTTACTATAAGGAAATAAATCTGGAAGAAGAACGAAGCGATTCTAGAATGACACTAAAAACTCAGTTGAACAAAAGTGACAATCGCAAGATAATATTTCCATGCGGATTACAGTTTCCGGCCTGAAGATGAAGCTAACAATTATTCATCCGGCCATCAAAAGATTGATTAGAATCTCCGTATCCCGGCCTTTTTTGCCACAAAAATTCGCACTGTTAAATGTCCGGCTCTATAAGAGGAATTTTGTTTGACTGCTCGTTAAACTTCGAATTCATTCCTGGCAATTCTTGATTGGCGAATAATGGACTGAAGTGTTCCAATGCGTATTTCGGAATGATTGGGTACCGGCACAGTGATTGTGGCATTTTCAAGTTGTTTCTGCATAATGATGTGGCTACACCACGTTGACGAATTTCAACAAATCCGTGGCGCGCCAGAATACCGCAAACTTGTTGCCCCAATAAAGTTTGCAACTTACCCAACGGCGATATCTAATCGAGTAATGTAGATTTCATCATGAAATCGCTGCTGAATTTTTGTGGGCGATGCAGTTTCAAAGAATAACTCCAACGCTTCTCGAAGATTCTCGCGCGCTTCTTGAACAGTATCGCCTTGGCTGGCAATGTCGAGCTCCGGACAGAAGGACACATAGCCACTGCCTTCACGCTCAATAATGGCCGTCATTTGTTTTTGCATGATCTTTACTCCAGAATTTGATACATGAATGAGAAACAGAAAACTTCTATTTCACACGACATCGATTCTGTTCAATTATAACAACATGAGCAGATAACATTGATCTCATAGGCATCGTTTAGCTGCGCCCCAAAACTACCTTTACGTGATACGAACAGAACGAATTGTTAAGTTTTTACAGAAACATTCTCAATACCGTGTTCTTCGAATTCTTTAGCCCACTTTTCTTCATGCTTGCCCAATGCCTTGAATCTTTCAATTGGCTCCAAATTCGAAAATTCTTTTTCTCCTAACTCGCTGATCGCATCCCTCATTGCAAGCCGATCTATCAGTTCATCCCAGAACGTTTCTTCGTTATATTCATCAATAAAATTTCGATGTGGCGATTCCATTTCAAAAAAGTGGGTCGGGTAGTAACCATCCAACTCCTTGGAATATTTCACCTTATCTTCACAACCGAATTCAGATGAAAGCGCGAACAGCTTTCCTTCGAGCGCTTCGTAGGGCTTCTCAATTGGCCCCTTTTCAACCTTGTTTGCCGAAATCACCCAATTTGCAATATCAATCATTTCAAGCAGGGTAACAAACTCTTTTTTTGTAAAATTTATCTTCATGTTTATTTCCGATTTAAATAAAAAACAGCCGTTGGGGGTCAATTACAGAACCACGAACCCAGGGTAGGCAATGTACGCACCACAAGATCACAAAACAAGAAATATGCTTAATTCCATCGGCAATATTCTCAATTTGCAACCCAATCCCGTGTTCCTACGTTAACAAGAATCTTCTACTCGGATCGTGCAATCGCAAGAATTAATTTATAGATGCAATCTAATCAACCGCTTCGATTTCTGAAACAACCGATCTGGATCCCAATCCATAAAAATTAGTGAAAAAAGCAAGCCGATCGCTATAGTGTACTTTAACGATGGTGGCATTTTTTAAGGGGGTAATTGCAAAATCGTATAAATCATGATCATCTATGACGGAATGACGGAATTTACTCCCGCCAGTGCCAACTTGTATCGTCATAAAGTAGCTTCTATTGGCACCCTTGTTTTTAAATAAAGCACCCAGCCGCAAGCAGCGAGGAATTAAACCCGAAAGAGATTAAGTGTAATTCGGAGGCACGGGCTTAACCAGACTGGTTGCTTTTTATTCTGTAGCTCGCTTGAGCCAATAATCGGGTTTTCTGCTTTGATGCATCACAGCAAGCACTTAGTTTTTTTCGTTTGACTGTCTGTAAATTACTGCAAATGGAAAACGGGTGAGGATGTATCGCCGAAAACCTTTTTTGAATAGAGGCCAAACGCCGGGAAGTTCGGTGATCGTTTCATAAGCGCTTTCAAGTTCATTGATGAAATCATCTCCCAACCCTTTTGCCTGTGACTCATACCAAACGAACGACTCACGTATGCGTGCAACTTCAGGGTGAAAGTAAACGTTTGTTACAATTCACGTTTCAATGTCAGCTTTACTTCTTCCCAGCTAACCGGCTTCACCGCTCCAGATTCAAGTTGCGCAAACCGGCTTTCAGCAATTTGTAACCAGGCATCGTCGACATTTTCCTCATTGGCATCATCCAAGCTCGAAATCAGACAATGCGCAAGCATCGCTCTTTCATGGGGCGACAAGGCCTTCATATTTTCAAGAATCCGTTTTATTTTATCGGGCATGATAAATTCTCCGAAACCATATTAGCGTGCAGTTTATCATCGAATGATGGGTTGGTCCGGTATCGATGTTGGGGAATTTTAGTCCTTGATGGCGCAAGCTTATCCAGGCCACTTGCTTGATTCGCGACCTGATCCTGCGTTTTTCTGAGTCGCTATAAGATACATCGATCACACCGCACCGGATGGTTACGCGCCACCGTTTTGGCGCCAACGATGGCATCCGTTTCAACGGCGAGTCTTATTATCGGCGTAGCAGCAGCTCAGGCAATGCACACACTACAAGTTCACAAAACAAAAATAGACACTTAATCCATAGGTGCTATTCTTGATTCGCGACCTGACCCTGTTTTCGGGTAATATTCTCAATTCGAGACCTGGTCCTGTGTTCTTCGTAGGCTTAAGCCATCCTTGGCGCTATTGCCCGAAGCCACATTTTTTTGACTTGCTCAGTCATGTTTTTGGGAAGAAGTTCAACATTTGGGTGACTGCTGCTATACACCCGAAACAACTCATCAGCAAACGCTTGACCAATTTCTTGGATTTCGCTGAAGTCTAAAATTACAGTTCTAAAGCGATCGAATCTTGCGATCGGTCGTTTTGCCTGGGACCGGGAAACCAATTGTTCGTTGCCGAAGCGAGCTAGCCTCATAGGAACTACTGTTTTAGAGAAGTCGTAATCTTCAGGGGCTTCTGTAAATTGTGCATATACTTCAGCGGTAGTTCTGTTGCTGTTTAATGCAATCCGCATGTATACGGTGGTTCCTTCTGAAAAAACGCCGTTAGCCTCTTGGAGCCAGTCATGAGAGGCGTTTGCCTCATGGTTGTATTGAAGGCCGTTAGCTGAAATTTCAAACGAGTCAAACATTCTCGATGTAAAGAAAACGCCTTCTCCAGTGTGCTTGCTCGGGTCCGTGGTTAATTTTCCCTTCGAGAGTTCAAAGAGCGCTTGGCGCATGTCAGGCAAATTTAAGGCCGATGTGATCTTTGCAAAAATACCCACCCCGTCATCTGAAACAATGATCCGAAGAGCGGTTTCATCTTGAGAAGTAAAGACAAATACTGATTTACCAGAGGAGTGATCAATCGCGTTGTTGACCATCTCTGTGAATCCGTGATTTGCAATACTTTGTACGTTTGAAGACATGCTCAAGTAAGGTTTGAAGTCATTTTCCCAAGCAATATGCTCCTCAAGCCCGGTGAGTGGGTACAAGCGGGCAATGCGGCGCTTGTAGCCGGGGCTAAATACGGGATGAGTAGATGGCCCACTTCGTGCGATCCAGCCCTCGGTCTCTAATCGTTGGATGTACTTATTTGCGGCAACACGAGATATCTTGAAACGCTCGGCGTAGTGACGTGTAAGATCACGAGGATGCTCGACAACATCTCGGGTCACTGTCCTCACAAGTTCATCGAATCGAGACGATTTAGCCATGATGCAGCATATTGTAAACTTTACCGGATCTTATTGTAAACTGAACGACGTCGTGTTGTAAACTAATTTCTTGTGTCTTGGGCAACCGACAGGTCGAGGTCGATAATCAAGAATTCTCATTATTGCTAATAGCCACATCGTCGTCAGCTTGCTGAAAGTATCCATTTTGATTGCGTTCCAATTATCCCGCCAACAACCGCAACGCCTCCCGATACTTCTCCATCGTCTGCTGCAAAATGTCTTCCGGCAATTCCGGCGCCGGAGCCTTTTTGTTCCAATCCTGTTTTTCCAGCCAGTCACGCACGAACTGTTTATCAAAACTGGGCGGATTCTGCCCTGCCCTATACTGATCGGCTGGCCAGAAGCGGGATGAATCGGGGGTCAGCACTTCATCGATCAGATACAGTTCACCGGCATCATCCAATCCAAATTCAAATTTGGTGTCGGCGATGATGATGCCGCGTTGCGCGGCGTAATCGGCCGCTTCGGTGTAGAGGCGGATGGCTTTTTCGCTGACTTTGGCGGTCAGCGCTTTGCCTAATTGAGCTTCCACTTGCGCTAATGGAATGTTTTCATCGTGCGCACCGGCTGGCGCTTTGGTTGAGGGAGTGAAAATAGCGCCGCCGGATAGCTTCTCGGCCAGTTTTAACCCCGCGGGCAATTGAATCCCGCAAATCGCGCCGGTTTTTTGGTAATCCTTCCATCCTGACCCAACCACATAGCCGCGCACAATCGCTTCAATCGGCAACGGTTTTAAGCGCCGGATGACAAATGCACGCCCTTCCACCTGTTCACGCTCATCCTCGGCCACGACCGATTCCGGGGAAATGCCAGTCAAGTGATTGGGAAGGATATGCGCCAGTTTTTTGAACCAGAAATCGGACAGTGCCGTCAGCAGCTTCCCCTTCCCCGGCACGGCAGTCGGCAATATCACATCAAACGCCGATAAGCGATCGGTTTGAATGATCAGCAGCTTATCGTCACCGACGGCGTAAATATCCCTGACTTTGCCGCGATGCAAAAATGGCAGGCTTTTGATATTGGTTTCAAATAAAGCGGAGGATTGGGTCATGGGTTTCGAATTAATTTTTGTTCAAGTTGTTTTTTAACGGCGAGAGCTTGTTGTAAAGCCGCATTGATATCAGTGGTTAACACGGTGTAGTGTCCCATTTTACGGCCTGGGCGCGCTTCGGTTTTGCCGTATAAGTGTAATTTGGCCGATGGGTTCTGCAAAACCAGATTCCAGTCGGGTTCACCATTTTGCCACAAATCTCCTAACAGATTGACCATCACCGCGGCGCTGTGTTGCGTGGTTGCGCCCAACGGCAGACCACACAGGGCGCGCACTTGTTGTTCAAATTGTGAGGTAATGCAGGCATCAATCGAGTAATGCCCGCTGTTATGCGGACGTGGCGCGATTTCATTGATCAGTAATTCATTGTTCTGCAACACAAAAAACTCGACACACAACACACCTTGATAATCCAGCTTTTCCGCAATCTTGCAAGCAGTGCCCTGGACTTGCTCAGCAAATTCCGGTGAAATTCTGGCCGGCACGATACTGATATCGAGAATGCCGTTAACATGCTGATTTTCTGAAACCGGGAAAGTTTTTAATTCGCCATCGTTGCCGCGCGCCACCACAACGGATAACTCGCTCTTGAGCGGCATGAATTTTTCCAGCACACAAATCGAGTGATTCAATTGCGCATAGGCGGCAATCAATTCCGCTTCACTCGCAACCGCCATCTGTCCCTTGCCATCGTAACCAAACTGACTGACTTTCAGAATACCGGGAAGCAAGTCTGCGACATCCTGAGTTGCAATGACATCCTGTTGCTGTATGACCGCAAACGGTGCGACGGTAAAACCATTAGTAACCAGAAACTGTTTTTCTGTAATCCTGTTTTGTGCTATCGAAACACTGTATGCATCAGGACTGACGACACAGGATTTAGCCAGCTTGCGTAGCGATTGCGCGGGGATATTTTCAAATTCGGTGGTAATAGCCGCACATTGCGTACCGAGTTTTTCCAGTGCTGGCTGATCCGCATAATCGGCGCAGATAAAATCGTCCGCGGTTCGCCCGGCAGGACTATCAACGGCTGGATCCAGTACCGTCACCCGGTATCCCAGCTGCTGCGCTGCCATCACAAACATGCGTCCAAGCTGCCCGCCTCCAAGCCACCGAGCACGGCTCCAGACATGACGCGCATTACTTCGGCAGCTCTGTGCTGAGAACAGATTCCGTTTGTTTCCGCCGGTATTCTTCCAGTTGCATACTCAGCTCACTATCATTCACCGCCAATAACTCAACAGCAAATAACCCCGCATTGGCCGCACCCGCTTCACCAATGGCAAATGTGGCGACAGGCACGCCTTTGGGCATTTGCACAATGGAAAGCAATGAATCCAGCCCTTGCAAATGTCTGGAGTTAACCGGAACGCCCAGAACGGGTAACGTGGTTTTTGCGGCTATCATACCCGGCAGATGCGCTGCACCGCCCGCGCCGGCAATAATACATTTAATGCCGCGCGCTCTGACCTCTTCGGCAAACTGAAACATCAAATCCGGCGTGCGATTGCCGAGACTACCTTGGCCTCACAATCGATATGAAATTTATCTAATATAGAAACTGCGTGCTGCATCACATCCCAATCGCTTTTACTGCCCATCACTACGCTTATTAATGGTTTAATCATTTGACTTCAGTCGGCTATAAATTTGAGAATCACTAATGGGCATCTCTAAAAATCCAAATTTCGTCACAACACTTTGTTACTCGAAAAAAATGTTTCCTTACATATCAGTCATATACTGCATCTCCATTTTTTTGCTCGTGCCTCGTGTTGTTTAGAACTTTTAATTTTTAGAGGCGCCCTATTGAAAAGATCTTGCATGAGTAAGCTATAAAAACACGGCTGGCTATTTTATAAGTCTGTGCAATAATTGTGTCATTATTTCGATAGCTTCAATAAAAAATACAATTGGTATTATACTAACCTCATTTAGCAATGCGTCTATTCATTGAATGAAATATCAATGTATTGAGTTTCACTCAGTAGATTATCCTTTAACAAGACCTGTACCGAAATGAATTTTCAACGCGGAAAACAAAATAACGAGCCAGAAATCAATCTGATACCGATGATTGATGTATTACTGGTGATACTGATATTTTTGGTTGTCACGACCACTTATTCAAAATTTGCTGAGCTTGAAATCAGTTTACCCGAGACCAATGCGGAGAAAGTCGACAAAAATATCGACAAACCCAATAGCATTGATATTACTGTTAACGCAGCAGGAGACTATACAATCAATCTTGTACCGGTCAAGTTTTCCAGTATCGAAAGCTTACGCGATGCGCTACACGCTGCAGCCAATAATCAACAGGATCCATTTATCATCATCAATGCTGATGCCAAAGCGACACATCAATCCGTTATCACAGTGATGGAAGCTTCCCGGTTAGCGGGTTACAATAAAATCACGTTCACCACGGAAACAATTAATTCTCACTGAGGATTATTCCAATTCATGATTGAATTAATTAAAAATTGTTACAACAAACTCACTTTACATTTCAAGGAGAACAATATGTCTACTGTCAATCTCGATAATTTTCCCAAGCCGCCCAATCCGGTTCTCAATATGTGCTGGCACCCCTTCCGTATACGAATAATGCATTGGAAACCGGTGATAACTGCCAACACGCTCAGCTTTCACTATGGCAAACACCACAAGACATATGTCGATAACCTGAATAATCTGTTGGCAAACAGCGATCTGGCAGGACAATCGCTGGAGCAGATCATTAGAGCAACCGCCGGACAAGCTGATAAAGCTGCGATTTTTAATAATGCTGCGCAAGTCTGGAATCACATGTTTTATTGGCATAGCCTGAAGCCCAATGGCGGAGGCGAACCGTCCGCTGTGCTCAAACAAAAGATTGAAGCGTCCTTTGGCAGTTTGGAGGCATGCAGAAAGACTTTACAAGCAGCGCTGACACAATTTGGTAGTGGCTAGGCATGGCTGGTACTGGATGGAGACAAGAACGCTGTGGCCAAAACCGGCAATGCTGAAACGCCACTGACAAAAAATGTCCGCCCGTTATTGACCATTGATGTGTGGGAACACGCCTATTATCTTGACTACCAAAATCGCCGCGCCGATTATGTAAATACGATATTGGATAAATTGATCAACTGGGATTTTGCCGCAGCCAATCTTGGATAATTTGCTGATTTATGACTGATATCACCATCGCCCTGTCAAAAGGGCGAATTTTTGAGGATACGGCGCCTCTGCTGAAAGCGGCGGGAATCGTTGCGCTGGATGATCCGGAATCATCGCGCAAACTGATTCTCTCCACCAATCGCGCCAACGTCCGTTTGATTATTGTGCGCGCATCGGATGTGCCGACTTATGTGCAATATGGCGCAGCGGATCTCGGCATTGCAGGAAAAGATGTATTACAGGAACATGGCAGCTCCGGCCTTTATCAACCGCTGGATTTGAATATCGCCCGCTGCCGGATGATGGTAGCTGTGCCCAGAAGGCTTTGATTATGACGCCGCAGTACGGCAAGGCGCACGATTGCGAATTGCAACAAAATATGTCCAGACTGCTCGCGAACACTTCGCTGATAAAGGCGTACATGTCGATTTGATCAAATTGTATGGATCAATGGAACTGGCTCCGCTGGTAGGCTTGGCTGATGCAATCGTTGATTTGGTTTCGAGTGGAAACACATTAAAAGCAAATAATCTTAAAGCTGTCGAAGAAATCATGCCGATCTCGGCGAGACTGATTATTAATCAAGCCGCTTTGAAACTAAAGAGTGGTATTATCCAACCCGTGTTGGATGCCTTTGCGGACGCCATAAAAAATTAAAATCTGCCAGCAATCGCATTCATCAGGAATAAATCACAAACCATGCTCCAAATAAAAAGATTTAATTCAACCGATTCTGATTTCAATTCCAATCTTGAGAAACTATTGGCTTTTGAGAATGCGCAGGATGATGCGGTCGATGTAACAGTAGCCAGGATTCTTGCGGATATCCGAAGCCGTAGAGATGCTGCTTTGATCGAGTACACCAACCGTTTTGACGGACTTTCCGCATTATCCGGCAAAGATCTCGAACTGACGCAGATGCATTTGCAACAAGCCCTGAACGCTTTACCGTCGATCCAGCGTAATGCACTGGAACAAGCTGCGGAACGTGTTCGAAGCTACCATGAGAAACAGCAATTGAACTCATGGCAATACACTGATTCAGACGGCACGGTGCTAGGTCAAAAAATAACACCGCTTGATCGCGTAGGCCTCTATGTCCCTGGCGGCAAAGCGTCCTACCCTTCATCCGTCCTGATGAATGCCATCCCCGCGAAGGTTGCCGGTGTCAAGGAACTGATCATGGCTGTGCCCACACCCGGCGGGGAAAGAAATGCCATGGTTCTGGCAGCGGCTGCCATCAGTAAGGTTGACCGGGTTTTTACCATCGGCGGCGCGCAGGCTGTCGGTGCATTGGCTTATGGAACTGAAACGATACCGCAGGTTGACAAAATCGTAGGCCCGGGGAATGCCTATGTCGCTGCCGCCAAGCGCCGTGTATTCGGCATCGTTGGTATTGATATGGTTGCCGGTCCTTCTGAAATTCTGGTTATCTGTGATGGCAAAACAGATCCCGACTGGATTGCCATGGATTTATTCTCGCAGGCAGAGCACGATGAGCTGGCGCAATCAATCCTGTTATCGCCCGATACCGAATTTCTGGATCAGGTGATGCACAGCATTGACCGCTTGTTATCCGGAATGCCGCGCAAGGATGTCATCCGCGCTTCACTGGAAGATCGCGGCGCTTTGATTCAGGTACAAAATCTGGATGAAGCCTGCACAATCGCCAACAGAGTTGCGCCTGAACATCTTGAATTATCAGTCGATCAACCGGAAATCTGGGTAGATAAAATCCGGCATGCCGGTGCTATTTTCCTGGGCCGCAACGCTTGTGAAGCGCTTGGCGATTATTGCGCCGGCCCTAATCATGTCCTACCCACATCACGGACAGCGCGGTTTTCTTCCCCGTTGGGCGTCTATGACTTCCAGAAGCGCAGCAGCCTCATTCAAGTCTCTCAGCAGGGTGCTGAAAAACTCGGAAAAATTGCATCCGTTCTAGTCCATGGGGAAGGATTACAGGCCCATGCCATGTCAGCTGAATATCGGTATAAAAATCGATAGGCCTTGGATTGTTATCGTAAAAACTGATCGATAACTGCGGGATTTAATCATGCCGGTTATAACTTCACGCGATCATCCGCTCATCAAGCAACTGATCAAGTTAGAAGGATCCACACAGTATCGCAGAAGATCGCGCTTAACGTTGCTTGACGGGGTACATCTCATTCAGATCTATTGCTCCGTACTGGGCACACCAAAGAATTTGATTGTCAGTAGCTTATTTTGAAGATATTGAAAATCAGCGCTTTCTAAATAGACTCTTTGGCAATACGCTTCCTAAAATAACTATCGTCAGTAATGCTCTGTTTCGTGGAATATCTCCCGTCAAGACACCGACAGGAATTCTTGCGCTCATTGCAATTCCTGAATTGAAGAAAGAAGCCGATTATGGCAAAGAAATTTTTAGTGTTTTACTTGAAGCAATTCAAGATCCTGGGAATCTTGGTTCTATTTTACGTTCGGCAGCCGCTGCTAACGTTAGAGATGTTTATCTTTCAAAGCAATGCACCGATGCCTGGTCGCCCAAAACACTACGAGCTGCAATGGGAGCACACTTTCTTTTGCGTATCCATGAGAACTATGATCTGCAGAAGGCTGCACAGGAATTTCCCGGAACTGTCATTGCCACATCCATACAAGCCACAAAAAATCTTTTCGAGATTTCATTAGCTGGACCGACAGCATTTGTGTTCCGGTAACGAAGGCGCAGGGTTAACTAAAGAAATGATACGAGCGGCTAACGAAAATATTTCTATCCCAATGCCCGGCAAAACCGAATCACTTAATGCTGCGGCAGCAGCTGCCATTTGTTTTTTCGAGAAAGTACGTCAGAATAGAGAAGCAACAAAATTGCCCCCCCCCCCCCCCCCCCCCCCCCCCCCCCCCCCCCCCCCCCCCCCCCCCCCCCCCCCCCCCCCCCCCCCCCCCCCCCCTTACAGTAATTGGAACTAAATAATATTGCAGTGTATTATACTGCGCCGAACAACACCGTATTTTTGGAGCATGCATGAAAATTTCATTTTTATCCCTTATCGCCCTGGTTGGATATCTGCTATTCAATCCGGCCAATGTTATGGCGCTACACCACGAGCCACAGGACGGTCAGGAATCCGCTAAAAAATTACCTACTAACGAAGGAAAAGTTATCTCTGTCATCGATACAACCGGTTATACGTATATGGAACTAGAGAATAGCGGCAATAAGTTCTGGATTGCAGCGCCCACAACCAAAGTCAATAAAGGCGATCATATCCGTTTCGTTGAAAGTATGGTGATGACCAACTTCACCAGCAAAACGTTGAATCGGACTTTCAGCACCCTCATTTTTGTTTCTTCTACCGAAGTTAAGAAATAGTTTTTAGGTAACATCGATAAAGCCGATCAGCAATTTATTCTTAAGGCTTTTTAATTCATCCCGGTACGATGCTGCTTGCTCAAATTCCAGATTTTTTGCGGCATTCAGCATTTTCTTCTCAACACGCTGAATTTCTTTGGCTAACTGGGTTTCACTCATTGCATCATAACGGGCCTGTACTTGTGCTGCTTTCAGATTCTGTTGTGCAGAATCATAATTGTAAACGCCGTCGATCAGATCTTTAATCCGCTTATGAACAGATCGCGGCGTTATATTATGTTGCAGGTTATATTGTGTTTGCTTATCACGCCGGCGTTTTGTTTCATCGATCGCAAAGCGCATTGACTTGGTTATTCTGTCTCCATAAAGAATTGCGGTACCATTAATATGACGCGCGGCTCTGCCAATGGTTTGAATCAATGATCTTTCCGAGCGAAGAAAACCTTCTTTATCGGCATCCAATATAGCAACCAATGAAACTTCCGGAATATCCAACCCTTCGCGCAATAAGTTAATGCCAACCAGCACATCAAATTGACCCAGACGCAAATCACGAATAATTTCGACACGCTCAACGGTATCAATATCCGAATGCAAATAACGCACTTTGATTTGATGATCGGAAAAATAATCCGTCAAATCCTCGGCCATGCGTTTTGTCAGGGTAGTGACTAATACCCGTTCATTCTTAGCCGTACGCAAACTTACTTCAGACATTAAATCATCAACCTGGGTTGCCACTGGACGCACCTCAATGACAGGATCAACCAACCCTGTGGGCCGGACAACCTGTTCCACAACCTGTCCGCTATTTATTTTTCATAATCGGCCGGCGTTGCCGATACAAAAACAGTTTGTGGCATTCTTTTTTCAAATTCCTCAAATCTTAGCGGACGATTATCCAGCGCGGATGGCAAACGAAAACCATAATTCACCAGATTTTCTTTACGCGAACGATCCCCTTTATACATTCCACCTACTTGTGGCACGGTGACATGGCTTTCATCTATGATCATCAAGGCATTGCGCGGCAGGTAATCGAGAAGCGTTGGGGGTGGTTCGCCCGGTTGCTTGCCGGAAAGATGACGTGAATAATTTTCAATCCCTTTGCAGAAACCCAATTCATTGAGCATTTCCAGGTCAAATCGTGTGCGTTGTTCAAGACGTTGCGCCTCAACCAACCGATGCTCCTGATAGAAAACCTCTAAACGCTCACGTAACTCCACTTTGATTGTTTCAATTGCGCGTAGCGTAGTGCTCCTAGGCGTTACATAATGGCTGGAAGGATATACAGTGTAGCGTGATAATTTTTGTAATATGCGGCCCGTCAGAGGATCGAATAACGACATGCTATCGACTTCATCATCAAATAATGAAACGCGCACAGCCGCCCTCAGAACTTTCAGCCGGAAAAATGTCCACCACATCACCTCTAACACGAAATACACCACGTTTAAATTCTAAATCATTACGATCATATTGCATTTCAGTCAGTCGTTTAATCATTTCACGTTGCGTAATTTTTTCGCCGCTGCGTAAATGCAAAATCATGCCATGATAATCAACGGGATCACCTATACCATATATGCACGACACGCTAGCCACTATGATTGCATCATCCCTTTCCAGCAATGATTTTGTCGCAGATAAACGCATTTGCTCAATATGCTCGTTAATACTTGAATCTTTTCGATAAATATATCTCGTGACGGCACATATGCCTCAGGTTGATAATAATCATAGTAAGAAACAAAGTACTCGATTGCATTCTCAGGAAAAAATTCACGCATCTCTGCATACAGTTGAGCTGCCAGCGTTTTATTCGGAGCCATCACAATTGCAGGACGGCCGAGACGTGCGATCATATTGGCAATCGTATAGGTTTTGCCTGACCCCGTAACGCCCAGTAATGTCTGAAACGCAAGACCATCATTAATACCTTCGACCAGTTGCATAATTGCCTTCGGTTGATCGCCTGCTGGCTCAAATGATTGATGTAATTTGTACGGACTATTGGGGAAGGTTACGATCACAGGTATAATTCCAAGATTGATTTGTTTCTTTTATCATTTTAACATGCCGGTCCACCTATTTTTGTGTGAGGATTTTTTGTGGAACTCTCTAATCGCGTTCAGTCCATTAAGCCATCCCCTACTCTGGCTGTTACCGCTCGAGCTGCCAAATTAAAAGCTGAAGGAAAAGATATTATTGGATTGGGCGCCGGCGAACCTGATTTTGATACACCCCAGCATATCAAAGATGCTGCAATAGCTGCGATTAACAAGGGTTTGACCAAATATACCGCAGTCGGTGGAACACCCGGTTTGAAAAATGCCATTGTGGCGAAGTTTAAACGTGAAAATGATTTTAATTTTGAAGCGCAGCAAATTTTAGTTTCATGTGGCGGCAAACAAAGCTTCTTTAATCTGGTATTGTCAGTAATTAATCCCGGTGATGAAGTGATTATCCCCGCGCCTTATTGGGTTTCCTATCCAGATATTGTTTTAATTGCTGAAGGGAAGCCAGTTTTCATTCATACCGGTATCGAGCAGAATTTTAAAATTTCTGCAGAGCAGCTAGAAGCAGCGATTACTCCAAAAACAAAAATGTTTGTTATCAACAGCCCCAGCAATCCATCGGGGGCGGTTTATACCCGTGACGAACTCAAGGCATTGGGTGAAGTTTTAAGCAGACATCCACAAATTTTGATCGCCACAGATGATATGTATGAACATATTCTTCTATCGAATCAAAGATTTATTAATATCGTCAATGCTTGCCCGGAATTATCTCCACAAGCGATTGTTCTGAATGGTGTATCCAAGGCATATTCAATGACCGGATGGCGAATTGGCTATTGTGGCGGACCTTCTCACATTATAACCGCGATGGAGAATATTCAGTCGCAAAGCACATCAAACCCCAGCTCCATCTCGCAAGCGGCCGCTGAGGCCGCATTAAATGGTGATCAATCTTGTATGAATCCAATGATTGCCGCATTCAAGGAACGCAATATTTTTGTGACCGAACAATTGAATCAGATCCGCGGTGTCCGTTGCTTATCTTCCGAAGGTGCATTTTATGCATTTGCTGATGTCCGCCAATCAATCGATGATCTTTATAAAAGAAACTTGATTGGTGCACAAAATGATATCGTGTTTAGTGAATATCTACTGGAAAATGCTGGTGTTGCAATTGTTCCAGGTTCCGCGTTCGGGTGTGAAGGATATATGCGTTTATCTTTTGCTACTTCATTGGAAAATCTTAAGCAAGCATTAAGTCGTATTAAAAACCTGCTTAAATAAGCAAACTGACTCAGTAGGAAAAACTATGCTTCTTTAATGAAGAGCGGCAATAGCTGCCTTTTTAGTTTTTCCAGCTCGTGATGGAATATTGCACAGACCACACACGTGATTCGAATGAATTTCCAGAGAATGCACTACAAACTTGCCATGGCAACTTACACAAGGTGCTATACATAATACACCGCTATCAACAAAACGCACTAAAGTCCAAGCGCGCGTCAAACTTAACACTTTCTCAAGTTCATTGACATTGATGTGCTCAATGTAGAGCTTGTAACTCTTAATCAGCGCATCTATGCCATCAATCCCGGCATTCGTTGTAATATAGTTATATATGTTAATAAACAATGAAGAATGCATGTTGGGCTGCCAACTCATAAACCAATCTTCTGAATACGGCAACATGCCTTTTGGTGGTGATACGCTCCTGATTTCTTTATATAACTTAACCAGCCTTTCACGACTAAGATCAGTGTTCATTTCCAGAACCTGTAACCGAGCGCCCAACTCGATTAATTCGGTCGCAAGTTGAATTTGTTTGGCCTCGGTTATAATACTTCTATTGCGCATGATGTACCCTTTTCCGTCTATTAATTTCTTAAACTACTGCTTCCGCCGGTTTTCCTGCAATTAATATCGCTGCATGAGACTTGATAATGGCTTGATCACGATTATCACTAGTTAACATTTCAGCAATTAGACGATCATCGAAACGAAAACGGCAAAGCAGCATATTTGAAGCCGCCATTTTGATTAATTGTGCCGAACTTAATTTATCCAGAATATCAGCGAGATCTTGGTTAATTCCCAATCGATAAACCGCCGATACTTTATCATCGCGCAACATCTGTTTGGCAAGCAGCAAATAGCTTAAATTAATGTCTCTAATTTCATCCAGAATTTGATTTGTTTCCATTTCAACACCCCTTTAGATTAAAAAATGATTAAATCAAAAATGCAAATGTGATGGGGTAGATTTTCAATTATGCAGAGATGGAAGTAAATGGAAGTTCGGACTAAACGAAGTTAGGTAGTATTCCTATCGCAATGTAAGAATTTTACCTACAGAGATAACTTCAGAAGTTTAATAAGTCTGGAAATTTTTTATAGATTTGGAGACTAAGCAAGTGCCCTGATTTTACGTTGTGCCAGCAATTGCTGCATTTCCGGAGCACTCATTGGTCTATTGAAAAGAAAACCCTGCGCACGCTCACATCGCAAATGATACAGAAAGTCAAATTGTTCTTTAGTTTCAACTCCTGCTGCATGCACAGAGAGATCAAGATTTTTAGCCATTGCGATGATTGCCGCAATAATTTCTGAACTATCAGGGTCAACAATAATATCATGTATCAAGGAGCGGTCTATTTTAAGAATATCGATGGAAAAATGCTTTAAATATCGCAATGATGAATAACCAGTACCAAAATTATCCATCGCGATTCTAATATCCATATCTTTTAGTGCTTGCAAAACCTTGATGCTTGTTTCGGCATTCCCCATCAGAGTTGATTCAGAAATTTCCAGCTCCAGCTGTTTAGGAGAGATGCCTGTCTCGGCAAGCGCATGCGAAATGATAGTAATAAGCTGTGCCTGATCAAATTCAATTGCTGAAATATTAACCGAAATTGATAGGTCTCTATGGCCGCGACCTTCATGGTGCCATAACCTGGCTTGCCTGCATGCCTGCCGCAACACCCATCTACCAAGATCAATAATTAATCCGGTTTCTTGCGCCAATGGAATAAATTTTTCAGGAAGAAGTAAACCGAATTCAGGATGATTCCAGCGGATTAGTGCTTCAACTCCTGATAAGTCACCTGATTGGAGATCTACAATAGGTTGATAATGCAATAATAGTTCATTTCTTTCGAGCGCATAGCGTAACGATGTTTCCATTACTGAGCGGGTTACAGCAATCTCGTCTAATTCTTTCGTATAGCAGGAACAATTATTTTTCCAAAGATATCGGCTATTAGATAAGGTACTTTCAGCATTAGCCAGTAGTTTAGTTAGATTCTCGCCACCTGCTGGATAAACGCATATCCCGATTTTAATCTGCAGATAGAATACAAAATTTTCTATGGTAATCGGCGAGATTGCCAGTCTCATAATTTGATTAGAAAACTCTTGCACACTCTCCAAATCCGTTACATTCGAATTGAAAAAAGCAAACTTACAGCCCCCTATTCGGGCCAAAAAGCAGTTTCCATCACCATAAACAGTTAATCGACGTGAAAATTGTTGAATTAACCGGTCACCGACGCCAGAGCCATAGGTACTATTGATATAAGGCAATCGATCGAAATTTACTATATACAACGCCGCTATGTTATCGGTTCCAGAAAGCTTCGCAAGCATTGCCGAAGCTTTCTCAGAAAATAAATTGCAATTGGGAAGGTTGGTCAATCCATCGTAAAAAGCCAAGTGATATATTTTATCCTCAGCTTTAATTTTTTCTTGCCGGATTTCAGCATTTCTTATTTCTCTCTCAATTGCATGAGACAAGCACAAAACACTTCCCTTATGGACATAATCATGTGCGCCGGAATATATGGCAGAAAGAACAGCATTTTCATCGGACTCGTCTGAATAAATGATAAACGGAATATCCTTTCCAGTTTCCTTTAATAAATTCAGTGCAGTGTTGTAATCAAGGAAAGAATTATTATGATTAAAAAGTATGACATCCCAGTCTGACTCCCACAAAGCAGAACGTATATCCGGAAGATTATTAATGTTCTTATATACATGAATATTATTTAATTCAGAACACAAAAAACTTTCGTCTTCTTCAGTGAAATCTATAGCCAATAATTTTAAATTTCTTCTGGGCATATCTAGCAAACATATTATTTATATTTTGATTTTTTACGACTCGACACAACAAAACTTTAATTACAAACCTTAAATTGAGTCCTGTTGAGCCCTAGATCCAGGACTCAAGGAACGTAATGTAAAGAAATGCTCCATCACCCAAACGATCCGGTAGAATTAAGACAATGATAAGAGGAAACGGGGCGATGGAAGTTTTGCCGCAAAGCGTGCTCCCACTCAAGGTGGATGAGACCGGCCAGTTATTATCGGGTCGGCCATTAAACAATGCGATTTTTTTGCCGACGAGGGCCGGGAATACACAGATTCCAACAAAGGCAAGTGCGCCATTAATTGGCCAAAGGGCAACATCTCTGCGGGCATATGCAATCTCCCGACAAAAGTCAGAAGTATGGTGCAAGTTAAAATTGATTACAGAAAAATATGTCATTTAGTAATGTTCGTTCAATGAGTTATCATGCGACAATTCTCAAATCTCCAGACACTACTGATTCATGCTATTAAAGTTTTCGCTCAATTTTAAATCACTCTTCCCATTCTCCTGTGTGGCGCATTAGCGCTACAGTTCTTGTTACCCGATCAAGCCTATTCAGAAACTGAGTTATCTGTGTTTAAAGCCATCGATAGTGCACGCACAGCCATAGCTCGCAGCAAGATGGAAGAAAGTCAGCGGCAGATGGCTCTTGATCATCTTGATGTCGCACGCACGGATGCACAGGAAGCAGAAAAACTGAAGGAGCGCCTGACCACTCTACGTGCTGAGATTGCAGATCAACCGACACGGATGGATCGCCTGCATAAAGCTCTGACGGCAAATCGCGAACAGGCGCTACTCGAATGGTCCAAGCGCATACCGGCTGACGCGGATGGAGAAACTCTTGAGCAAATCTTGGAGCAGGAGCGAAGTATCATTACCGATCTGCGCGTGCAGATCGATAAGGTCGGTACAGAGATGGCTCTGGCGTTATCGCGTCCAGCTCAGGTAACAGAAGAGATGACTACATTGCGCCAACGTATCGAAGAACTATCAATTTCCATCATTGCCCAGAAAGATGAACCTGCCGCGCTATTCGAAGCACGGCGCCTGCGCCGCAGCAGCGAACAGCAACGATTACAGGCAACACTGGTGTTACGCCTTGCCGAGCAGGATACCGCCACTCAGCACCAGCGTCTGCATGAACTGGAACTGCGCGAACTACGCTATCAGTTGGGATTACATGAAAAAAGAATAAAACATTTACAACAGCGTAT
>JADKHF010000018.1 GCA_016721865.1 Nitrosomonas sp.
GGCACATGGACCTGAACCATGCGCGTCTGCCAATTCCGCCATCTGGGCAATAGACAGCCGGGTCAGGCTGCCAAAGAACGCGTAATTCTATAGGAAATCACTGCTTTGTCAAATAAGAAGAATCAAAAACTTCGCAACCTGGATCCAAATCTTAGGCGTGAGAAAGAGCGCTATGAACACCCATTGCCAAGCCGGGAATATGTTTTACAAATTTTAAAACAACAGGGCGTCCCGACTGCTGAACACGCATTATATAAGTTGCTGGATATTACCAAAGAAGAAGAAGAACTTTTTATTCGCCGCTTAACCGCGATGATTCGCGAAGGCCAGATTTTCCGTAACCGCAAAGGCGATATTTGCGTCATGGAAAAACTGGATTTGATCAAAGGAAAAATCCAGGGCCATCCAGACGGATTTGGCTTTCTGATTCCCGATGACGGCAGTCCGGATTTGTACCTGAGCGCTAAAGAAATGAATAAAGCGTTGCATGGTGACCGGGTTTTAGTGCGTGAAATTGGATTGGACCGGCGTGGCCGTCGCGAAGCCGCCATTGTAGAAGTATTGGAATATACCAATACACAGTTGGTAGGCCGGTTATATATTGACCACGGTATTCTGCTTGTGGTGGCTGAAAACAAACGCATCAGCCAGGATATTCTGATTGCCAAGGAACATTCCTTGAAAGCCAAGGCAGGCCAGATTGTCGTCGTAGAGATTATCCAACAACCTAATAAACAGTCACAACCGATCGGAAGAATTATTGAGATTCTTGGGGATTACACTGCACCGGGAATGGAAATTGAAATTGCATTACGCAAACATAATCTTCCCTATGTGTTTTCACCTGAGATTGAAAAAATTTCAGCCAAATTTCCCAAAAATGTCTCAAAAAAAGAACTGACGGAGCGCAAAGATATCTGTCACTTGCCACTGGTAACCATCGATAGCGAAACTGCCCGTGATTTTGATGACGCAGTGTACTGTGAAACAGACGATAAGGGATATCGGCTGTATGTGGCTATTGCGGATGTCAGTCACTACGTTAAACCCAATGATGCCATTGACCAGGAGGCGTTTAACCGGGGAAATTCAGTCTATTTCCCACGCCGTGTTATTCCCATGCTGCCGGAAGCGTTATCGAATGAGTTGTGTTCACTCATTCCAGATAAAAACCGGCTTTGTATGGTTTGTGAAATACAGTTCCAAGCAAACGGCGACATCCTCGATTATATTTTTTATCCCGCCGTGATGTGCTCACATGCGCGCCTGACCTACAACAAAGTAGCGGCAATGCTGGCTAACCCAAAAGGGCCCGAGGCTAAGGAATATTCAAAGCTGTTACCGCACTTGCAGCGCGTCCACAAATTATTTAAGGCGCTACTGAAAGCACGCAAGAAACGCGGCGCGATTGATTTTGAGACTACTGAAACGCAAATGTTCTTCAATGAGCAGGGGAAAATCGAAAAGATTGAGCCGGTGCAGCGGACTGAAGCACACCGTTTGATTGAAGAATGTATGCTGGCAGCGAATGTATGTGCCGCAGATTTTCTCCAGAAAAATAATCAGATAACGCTTTATCGCATTCATGAAGACCCCTCTCCCGATAAAATTGAAGCCTTGCGTAATTTTCTCAAGGAATTCGGCATTCAATTAGGCGGCAGAAATAAACCCAGCGCCAAAGATTACGCGCAAACGCTACTTAAAATACAAGACAGACCGGATGCGCAATTACTCCAGACGGTCATGCTAAGATCGTTGCAGCAGGCTGTTTACAGTCCGGATATCGCCGGGCATTTCGGGCTTGCGTATGACTACTACACACATTTCACTTCCCCCATCCGCCGCTACCCTGATTTACTGATACATCGTGCCATCAAAGCGGTATTAAACGGGAAATCCTATGAACCCGGAGATTGGAACGCGTTGGGCAAACATTGTTCACTCACCGAACGGCGCGCCGACGAGGCTACGCGTGATGTCGAATCCTGGCTTAAGTGTTTCTACATGCAGGATAGAATCGGTGAATGTTTTGACGGCGTGATCAGCAGCGTAACCGGCTTTGGCTTATTTGTAGCACTGGATAACGTGTACGTAGAAGGACTCGTGCATATTTCAGAGCTGCCCAGTGATTATTTTCATTTTGATGCCACCAAACATACTTTGCTGGGTGAACGTAGCGGCAAACAGTACCGTCTGGGTGATCGGTTACAGGTTAAATTGGTTCGCGTTGATCTGGAAACCAGCAAAATTGACTTTGTATTGGCTGAAACCAGTAAAAAATCAGGCCATTCCAAAACAAAGACCACGTCAAAAACCAAGAAATCGCTTTAACATCTGAAATTGTTTTACAATACGCGGGTTATGGGAATTGGATTGTAACAGGCTCCTGAAAAATCAGAACACGGCAGCAGCACACTGCTATTTTTCATCAAATATCTCTCTTATGTTAAGCGATGCTTAGCAAAGTTTTCAGGTTTGTTAAGAATTATGTCCAGCGCCCGCCTTATTTTTGGGTTTCATGCGATCACCAGCCGTTTGCGGCAAAATCCGGATAGCATCAAAGAGATATTTATCGACGCCACGCGGGATGATCAGCGTGTGCGCGGATTAATCAAGCTTGCCGAAAACCAGAAGATACATTTAATCACCTGTGAAGGGGCAAGACTGACAGGTATGACGGGTAACGATCGCCATCAAGGCGTCGTAGCGAATATCGATATTACGCGCAGTTATGTCGACATTAACGATGTTCTCGATACACTGACTGAACCCGCACGACTTCTGGTGTTGGATGGCATTCAGGATCCGCACAATTTAGGGGCGTGTCTACGTGTCGCCGATGCGTTTGGCGTGCACGCCGTCATTGCACCGAAAGATCGGGCAGTCGGATTGACTTCAACCGTTTATAAAGTTTCCAGCGGCGCTGCGGATACTGTGCCTTATATCGCCGTTACCAATTTATCGCGGACATTAAAACAATTAAAAGAACAGGGAATCTGGATTATTGGCACTGCGGAAAATGCAGATCACGATCTAACTCATTTTCAGATTCAAGGGCCGGTCGCCTGGGTATTTGGCTCTGAAGAAAAAGGATTGCGGCGTTTGACACGTGAAGCCTGCGATCTGTTGGTGCGTATCCCGATGCTGGGCAGCATAGAAAGTTTAAATGTCGCTGTCAGCGCAGGAATTTGTCTTTTTGAAACGCTCCGCCAACAATCTTCGGCCTGATCTGTGTACCTGATAAAATATATCTCAGCATTTAAACAAAAAGAATCATGTTATGCCCGGCAATCCAGTTCAATCAGAATATTGATATTGCTTATTCTCAACCATGATTTCATCTGCCTATCCCAATTTTAAAACACATTTTGCCGAACTTTTCCGCCAGGCAGGTAATAACCTCACCACACTGGATGCTTCCATTCGTATTGAGCTGGCTCGCACCAAACAAGCCAGTCATGGCGATTACTCCTGTAATCTTGCTATGCAATTGGCTAAACCATTGCATAAAAATCCGCGGGAGATTGCCAATTTATTGATTGATGCGCTGCCACCCTCTCCTTACCTGGAGAAAGTTGAAGTGGCTGGTGCAGGGTTTATCAATCTTTTTCTGAAGAATTCGGCCAAGCAGCAATACCTGCAGCACGTTCTGCAAAGCAAAGATACATTCGGCAATGGTGATTTTGGCCAAGGAAAAAAGATTCAGGTGGAATTTGTCTCGGCCAATCCAACCGGACCACTGCACGTTGGACATGGACGTGGCGCCGCGATCGGTGCAAGTTTATCCAGCATACTGGCAGCGGCCGGTTTTAATGTATCTCGCGAATTCTATGTCAATGACGCGGGACGGCAAATGGATATTCTGACGCTATCTACCTGGCTGCGTTATCTGGAACTCAATCACATTTCCATTCCTTTTCCGGAGAATGCTTATCAGGGTGATTATGTTAAAACCATGGCGCAACTGATTCTTCAGGCACATGCTCAGCGTTACGTGCATCAACCTGACTTATTGTTGGAGGGGCTGCCAGGAAATATCCATGGAACAGCGATTAATACCGACGAGCAGCTGGATAAATTGATAGCAAATGCAAAAAAAATACTCGGTCAGGATTATGCGTATATTCACAATTTTGTACTGACAGAACAGTTAGGTGATTGCCGCAATGATTTGATGGAATTCGGTGTGGAATTTGATACCTGGTTTTCAGAACAATCTTTATTTGATAATGGTCTTGTCGCGCACACCATCCAATTGCTTGAGAAGAAGCATCACTTATATCAACAAGATGGCGCCACTTGGTTTCGTTCAACCGATTTCGGCGATGAAAAAGACCGAGTTGTACAAAGGGAGAATGGGCAATTTACCTATTTTGCTTCGGATATCGCTTACCATCTGAATAAATTTGAACGCGGATTTGATCAGGTTATCAATATCTGGGGAGCGGACCATCACGGTTACATTGCCCGGGTAAAAGGCGCCTTGCAGGCATTGGGATTGGATCCGGGAAAACTGGAAATCGCCTTGGTACAGTTTGCCGTACTCTACCGGGACGGCAAAAAAGCGCCCATGTCTACCCGCTCTGGCGAGTTTGTCACATTGCGGGAATTACGCCAGGAAGTCGGCAAAGATGCCGCACGATTCTTTTATGTGATGCGTAAAAGCGATCAGCATTTGGATTTTGATTTGGATCTGGCCAAATCGCAAAGCAACGACAATCCAGTTTACTACGTACAGTATGCGCATGCTCGCGTGTGCAGTGTATTGGCGCAATGGGATGGCGAGATCGACGATCTGGTCGAGGCGAGCGCAGAAGCACTCACTAGTCCTGCTGAATTGGCTTTGCTGCAGAAATTGATTGATTTCCCGGACACTGTGGAAATGGCCGCCAAGGAATTCTCGCCGCATCTGATTGCCTTCTACCTCAGAGAACTGGCCAGCGAATTTCATAGTTACTATAATTCAACGCGTTTTCTGGTGCCTGAGATTCCATTGCAGAGCGCTCGGCTGGCGTTAATTGCTGCGATCCGTCAGGTATTGAATAATGGTTTGAGGTTACTCGGTGTCAGCGCACCTGATAAAATGTAATCGAATTAATGCATAAGGATATTCATGAGTCGAGATTATAAGACCCGCCAGCCTTCAAAATCAGCGCCTGAGAAAAGGCGGCTCTGCATTTATGGGCGGATTCGTCGGTTACGCATTAGGTCTTGCGAGTGCAATTGGCATATGGGTGTATTTTAACTATGCACCCAGTCCATTCTTGCCCACTGAGAAAGTGGCCAGCTCAGTTGAGAAAAATGAAGTAAAAGCAACATCGGAGCAGCCCAGAACGCCTGCTAAGCCACAAGAAGAACCGGCAGTTACAGTCGAGGAAAAGCCGCGGTTTGATTTTTATAAGATACTGCCTGGTATTGAAGAACCAGAGGTCGATCATGAATCCACTCCAGCTGTTGCACAAACCACCCAGCCACAAGTTACTGCCAAGATTCTGGAAAACAGCAATAAACCGGCTGAAATTGTGCAACAACCCATCCCAGCCCGCCCCAATGTAAATCCGGCGGATAATCACACCGCAAATCGCTGCCATTCAGCCACGCAATATTCCAGCAGAGCCGGTACAACAACCTGTAGCACCCCAGGTTAAGAGCCCTCCCCCAGTGAAAGAAAAACTCTTTCTTCAGGCTGGATCATTCAAAAGAAACGAGGAAGCAGAAAACATGAAAGCCAGACTCGCCTTCCTCGGCGTATCGGCATCCATACAACCCATTGAACTAGCGGAAAAGGGCACTTGGTATAGAGTACGTATCGGCCCCTTCACTAATAAAGCAGATATTGATGAAATCAGCGCTTCTTTAAAAGAAAATGGCATAGGAGCACAATTTATCAAAGTACAATAAAATATTTCCTGACACCCCGCTTAAGTTCAACTTTTGTGCAGCCTATTCATGCCAAACAGAATCCTACAGCCAGTTAGATACTTTATTTAAGGAGTTAAAATGAATCAATATAAGCCTCTTGCAGTTTTCTTCTTATTGTTGAGTTTCAGTTTAATAAACCTATCCAGTGCACGTGCTGATATCGTTGAAGGCAAAGACTATACAGTCCTGCTACTCCTCAGCCAACACAAGATAGCAACACGATTGAGGTCTTAGAGTTTTTTTGGTACGGCTGCCCCCATTGCAACAGCTTGCACCCGCATCTTAAAACCTGGCTGATGAACATCCCCAAGGATGTCAGTTTTCGCTATGTACCCGCGACGCTTCGCGCCAATTGGGTATCGGCTGCAAAAATTTTCCATGATAGAAGCTGGAAAGACCGATGGTGTCGCACCGACAAAATCTATGATGCGATTCATCGCGACAAAATTGATTTAAATCAAGAGTCTATTTTATTTGACTGGATTGAGAAGCAAGGCATCGACAGAAAGAAATTTGAAGATACCTATCGCTCTTTTGCTGTGCAGAATCAGGTAGCAAAATCAACACAATTGACTCGTCAATATCAACTTACAGGTGTTCCTGCGCTGATCATTAATGGAAAGTACATCACCAGCGGAAGAATGGGCGGCACACCTCAAGACACCATCAAAACTTTAGAAGCGCTTATTGAAAAGGCACGTAAGGAAAAATAACGATCGTAGTTTTTTATCCATCACAATATACCGAAATACTTTGTTCATTTGATATATCAGGCAAATCATAAATGGCGGCAAACAAGATAATTTTTGGAGCAGGTTGCTTTTGGGGGACAGAAGCAACCTTTCGCCGTATCAAAGGAGTCACCGGCGTCACTTGCGGTTATTCTGGCGGGCACACCATCAATCCAACTTATGCAGCCGTCTGCACCAGCACCACTGGTCATATTGAAGTAGTTCTGGTTGAATATGATCCGGCAGAAGTTGCTTTTGAAACATTGCTAGACAGCTTCTGGAGTTGCCATAATCCTACCACGCCGGATCGTCAAGGTCCCGACATTGGAACACAATATCGTTCAGCTATCTTTTTCTTTACACCAGAACAAGAGATTGCTGCAAAAGAATCCAAGCATAGGCTACAGAATAGCGGGCGCTGGCACGATCCTGTCGTAACAAAAATCTTACCTGCTGGTCAATTTTACGTTGCTGAAGAATATCATCAGAATTATTTCAGCAAGCATGGTATTCATTAATATTCCTTATTAACTAACCTGTTATTTTGTCGTTAATAAAAAAAGCACATCAGATTTTTATAACATTCAGGAAAAAAAATCCGATACAGACTGCGATATGGTTTGCGCCAGCATATTAACTAACAATTTTTCTTAGAAGAAGTTTAAGATGGGATCCATTCAATCGCCCGATACTCCCCAAGACCCATCCAACTTTCCTGATCCTGCCGCAGTAAAAAAAGATGGTACAAAAACTTTAAGAGATCACTTGATCGAAGCGGTCACCAATGATCCGGATCTCCCCGCTCTTGGCAGCTCCATAGCACGCATCGTACAGTTATCATCATCGGATGATCAATCCATCCAGCAATTGGCCTATTTTGTTCTATCGGATGTTTCGTTAACGCAAAAGATTCTGCGCTTATCGAATTCTGTGGCTTTCAGATCTGTGTCTAACAAAGTCAACACCAGTATCACCAAAGCAATATTCCTGCTGGGTTTTAATTCGGTAAAGACTTGCGCTTTAGCCATGCTGCTGGTTGATGGTATGTCTGGGAAACGTGCGGAACATGTTCGTACAGAGTTAATTCACGCTTTGGCGGCTAGTATGATTAGCCGTGAGCTTGTTAAACTAAGTACTTTTAAAGATGCAGAAGAAATTGCTGTTGTTGCCTTGTTCAAGAACCTTGGACGTTTATTGCTTGCTGCCTATGATCATGATCTATACCAGAAAATGATGGCTCTCATCGAGCAAGGTACACATACACCGACACAAGCATCACAAGCAGTGTTGGATTTCAACCTTGATACATTGACTGAAACTATTCTGGGAAAATGGAATATTCCGTCAGTATCATTCAAGCACTTAAAAACAAGCCTACAGGCATCCTGAACGCTGCAAGGAATAAACAAGAGTGGATGCAGCAAGCAGCAGAATTTAGTGAAAAAGCCACATCACTTATTTTATCAGCCACCGAACCGGAAAGTTCTGAACTAAAAAACAAGTTACTCAACCGTTTTGGCAACGCACTGAATCTGGATAAATATAAATTGGATCAATTGATAGTGAGCGCTTCCGCAGAAACACAAACACTCCTAATCAATGCAAATTTACTGACTACGGATATAGGTAGAAAAATCAATTCGGACACCACACAGACAGAATTTGATATTTCTGTAGAAGATTCACTGAATGAACTGGTGTTTGACAATGATGAAGACAATAGCCCAGAAATTACTCAGCGTTACCCCAGTGGCAAACCGTATAATGCATCCGCATTATTATTGGCTGGTGTTCAAGACGTAACCGAAATTATGGCATCCGGTAAGTATAAGCTTGATGATCTGATTATGTTAGTTCTGGAAACTTATTATAATAGCTTAGGTTTCCGTTTTATCACACTTTGCCTTAGAGACTCACAATTGAACCTGTTTCGTGCACGCAGTTCTCTGGGAAAGAGTAACATGGAGTATCAAAGGGCGTTTAACTTCCCAACTGTACCGTCAAATAATCTGTTTCACCTTGCATTGAAAAACAATGTAGATTTACTGATTTCAGATGCCTACATCCCTAAAATTCGCAAACTGATACCCCAGTGGCATATGGATCTATTACCCGATGCACGTAGTTTTATTGTGCTCCCTTTGGTAGCGAACGAAAAACCCATTGGCCTATTTTATGCAGACCGCATATGGGAAGCGCCTGAAGGAATCACTTCTGAAGAAACAAGGTTGATTAGGACATTAAAAGGTCAGGTACTGACAGCCTTTAACTCGAAATAGCATATTGACTACAGAGACAAATAGATAATAGGTAAAAAATGACTAAAATGGCAGGTTGTTTATTTATTATCAGCGCACCCTCTGGCACCGGGAAAACCAGTCTGGTCAGAGCGTTACTCCAGTCAGACTTGAATCTGAGTCTGTCTATTTCACATACCACACGCCCGCCACGTTCCGGAGAAGTCAATGGCCGTGACTATCATTTTGTCGATGAAGAAACATTCAGGAAAATGCTCACCAACGGAGAATTCGTAGAAAGTGCAGAAGTTTATGGCAATCTTTATGGCACCTCGCAAAAATGGATCGATAGCGCTATAGCATCTGGGCAAGATATCTTACTCGAGATAGATTGTCAGGGAACAAAGCAAATACAGCAAATTCTCCCCGAATCCATTGGCATCTTTATTCTTCCTCCATCGGCTGACGCCCTGGCAACTCGATTAAAAATAAGGGCTCAAGATAATCCGGGCATCATTCAGAAAAGACTCGCTGCAGCACGCGAAGAAGTCAGTCATATTAATGAGTTTGATTATGTTATTATCAACGACAGGCTGGAAGATGCACTCAATGATCTGATCTGCATTGTCCGGGCTGAGCACCTAAAAAAACCCGTCAGATGATAAAATCAAAATCTGTTTGTAACCACCTAAATAACCGAGATAAATACCATGGCACGAATTACCGTTGATGATTGTATAAAGCAGATTCCCAACAGATTTGATATGACCTTAGTTGCTACAGTACGCGCCAGGCAATTGGCCATAGGCTCCGCTCCTATGGTAGATCCTGCCCGCGATAAACCAACCGTCATCGCACTGCGCGAGCTAGCGCAAGGAAAAATAGGCTTGGATATCCTCAATCCCAGAAACATGTAGTACTAATTTAATGCTATGAAGATGTTGTCGGGCGTTGACAATATCTTTGTAGTACTTGGTAATCGCCAGCCCAATAAACATTGGCGGATAATCGTACCAAAGATTGATCTAAGTAGTTTAAGATCGGAATAGCGGAAAACGGCCAGGAGCCTGTCGGACTTACGCAATCGTAGCGAGACTATGCAATGAAAAATTGAGGAAATACGAACCGTTTTCCTATTGACGCAGTAGATCGACCTTAAGTCCGGCATGCTCCCAGTTCAAGTTTGAGTTATTCTGAAGAAAGTTAGAATAACTTACTTGATGCACGCCCAACTAATCAAATTCCATGCCAGAAGCAGAACTTCTATTTTCTGAAACCTCCCAATATCTTAAACCAGAAGATATTAATCAGCTTAGAAGTGCTTATTCATTTGGTCAAGGCGCTCATTCCGGACAATTCCGAAAATCAGGCGAACCCTATATTTCTCATCCAGTAGCAGTAGCCAGAATCCTCAGCACACTGCATCTCGATGCGCCAACGCTGACAGCTGCCTTATTGCATGATGTCGTAGAAGACACGGATATCTCCAAAGCTGAAATCAGTGAAAGATTTGGTGAACCGGTGGCAGAACTGGTAGATGGTGTTTCTAAACTCACTAAAATTGAATCCCAGACTCAGGAAGAAGCGCAAGCCGAAAATTTCCGCAAGATGCTACTGGCGATGGCACGAGATGTACGTGTCATACTCATCAAACTGGCTGATCGGCTGCATAATATGCGAACGCTTGAAGCCATGCACCCTGCAAAACAGCAAAGCATCGCTCATGAGACCCTTGAAATTTATGCACCTATTGCACATCGGCTTGGACTCAATAATATCTTCCAGGAATTACAAGAACTGGGTTTCCGCTATTCTTACCCTTTGCGCTATAAAGTATTAATCAAAGCAACCAAAGCAGCGCGCGGAAATCGTCGCGAAGTCGTAGGAAAAATTCTTGAAGCCATTAATCTTAAGTTAAATGAAGCAGGAGTGGATGCAGAGGTAACTGGACGTGAGAAACATCTTTATAGCATTTATATGAAGATGGTCGAGAAACATTTATCATTTACCGAAGTACTTGATATTTATGGCTTCCGCGTTATTGTCAAAGATATTCCCTCATGTTATGTCGCATTAGGCATGTTACATAGCTTGTATAAACCAATTCCCGGTAAATTTAAGGACTACATTGCAATCCCTAAAACCAATGGTTATCAATCATTACACAGCACTTTACTGGGTCCGTTCGGTATACCGATCGAAATACAAATTCGCACCGCTGAAATGCACCGGATCGCTGAAAATGGTGTTGCTTCGCACTGGCTCTATAAAAGCTCAGATGCTGATTTTATTGATCTGCATTTAAAAACACCCCAATGGCTGCAAAGCTTACTGGAAACACTCAGCGGCTCGACAGATTCTTTAGAGTTCCTGGAACATCTTAAATTCGATTTGTTTCCGGGCGATGTTTTTGTTTTCACCCCGCAAGGAAAAATTCTAACGCTCCCAAGAGGATCAACTGCCGTCGATTTTGCTTATGCGATCCATTCCGATGTGGGAAATTGTTGTGTGGCTGTCAAGATTAACGGTGAGAATGCACCGCTACGCACCAAACTAAAAAGTGGTGATCGGATAGAAATTGTCACTGCACCGTATGCTAAACCGAATCCTTCCTGGCTCAGTTATGTGGTTACCGGAAGAGCACGCTCGCACATTCGACACTTTCTCAAAACAATTCAATATGACGAATCGGTTAAATTGGGTGAACGCATGTTAAATCAGGCGCTACTGTCTTTTAATATCAATCCGGACACAATTAATGATACACAATGGGAAAAATTAGTACGCGACAGTGGCGTCAAATCCAAGGAAGAATTACTCACTGAAATGGCCCTGGGCAAACAACTTCCTGCCATCGTGGCGAAAAAGCTCGTCTCTCCACTGGAATCCATATCTAGTGAACTGACTGCTGGCCCAATTACCATATTGGGAACGGAAGGATTGACCATTCAGTTTGCCAAATGCTGTCGCCCTATTCCCGGAGATGACATTGTCGGAGTGATCAAAAAAGATTCGGGATTGATCATTCATACACATAATTGCACCAATGTCACCAGCAGTCAAAAGAACCCGGAAAACTACCTGGATGTAGCCTGGGGCAAAGACATCACTAGAACTTTTGAAGCCGATATCAAAGTAACCACAGTGAATAAACAGGGTGTACTGGCACGAGTCGCTGCTGAAATAGCCAAAGCTGAATCAAATATTGACGACATCGACATGGAAAACGAGAACGATTTCATGCATATGCGTTTTATCCTGCAAATCAATAATAGATCCCATCTTGCACAGGTTATACGTGGCCTACGGCATCTTAAAGAAGTTGTTCAGATCCGCCGCACGAAAGGCTAATCTGATGGATTAATACGCACCTCCCTTAGTTTACTGTAACTCAGCAGAGCACATTCCAGAATTCTGTCCGGCAGGCTCCTAGCGGTTCAATATGATCTCCAGCACAAACTTGCTGCCGATATAAGCGAGTAATAATGTAATAAAGCCCACCAGAGTCCAGCGAATAGCTATCCGCCCCCGCCAACCATAGAGCTGCCTGCCGGCCAACAATGCCGCGAATACTCCCCAAGAGATAAAGCCAAACAGGGTTTTGTGTGAGAATGTTAAGGGTTGACCGAATACTTCTTTTGAAAATACAACCCCGCTCAAGAGCGTCAGGGTAAGTAAAATAAATCCAATCCAGATAATATGAAACAATAGCTTTTCCATCGCCAGCAGCGGAGGTAGATTTGTCAGTATCGAACGAGTGGCAGGATGATGTAAATGGCGCTCCATAATGGTCATCAATAACGCGTGTAATGCCGCTATCGTCAATAGACTGTAGGCCATCATTGCAACCAGCAGGTGCGCTTTAAATGCAGGCAATTCGGTGTTTCTCAAGGGGACGCAACGATGGGAAAAATAACGGCAATAACACCGCAATGGCTGCTGCTGCTGCAACGGGCGCAACCAAGGTTTGCAGTCCTTGTAAACGATTAAAGAATCCCGAAAACCAGTATATGAAAGCAGTTAGCCAGACAATGGATGAAATTGCATTACTCAAACCAAAAATGAGTCCTGTGCCAGCAAACATCGATTGATACAACGTCACGGCATGCAATACCAAAGGGGCAAGCATGGCATAATGCGCCCAGGCAATGGTTACCGGCACACGATCATCGGCTTTTGGTGATGGCTGACCCCAAGTATTTCGCCAGAAAAACCAACCGATCAGTATATAAAGCAAAAAGGCTGCGAGATAAGTTAAAATGCTGGTCATTGATAGTACAAATATTAAGAGGCCGGAATAACTGTTTAGTCTACATGGCACTTTAACAAATTCAAAGAGCTAACCCGGATATTTATTAAAATTTGAATGATCACTTTGTTCTATAACGATCGTTTCTGTGAGGTTTAAGTATGTTTGACAATCTGACCAGCCGCCTTTCCGGTGTAATTAAAACATTACGCGGCGAAGCAAGGCTTACTGAAAGCAATATCCAAGAAGCCTTGCGCGAAGTCCGTGTGGCATTACTGGAAGCTGATGTGGCTTTACCTGTAGTCAAGGATTTTATTGCGCGCGTTAAAGAAAAAGCCGTTGGTCATGAAGTTATGAGTAGTCTCACGCCTGGACAAGCGCTAGTTGGGGTGGTTCATCAAGAGTTAATTACGATTATGGGTGGAGAGAAAGTTGATCTGAATCTTTCCACAGTACCGCCCGCCGTTATTCTTATGGCGGGATTGCAGGGCGCCGGTAAAACCACCAGCAGCGGCAAGCTGGCCAAATGGTTGATAGAACAAAAGAAAAAGAAAGTGTTATTAGTTTCATGTGACATATACCGTCCGGCTGCTATTCATCAACTGGAAATCCTGGCTAGCCAAACCGGTGCTGACTTTTTCCCCGTTAAGGATGGACAAAAACCTGGAGAAATTGGTGCCGCTGCATTGGATTATGCACGCAAGCATCATCATGATGTAATGATCGTGGATACTGCTGGCCGATTAGGTATTGATGAAGCCATGATGCAAAAGATCAGTGAACTTGAAGCACTGTTAAAACCGATTGAAACCTTGTTTGTTATCGATGCGATGCAAGGACAAGATGCTGTCAATACCGCCAAGGCATTTTCCGATGCACTCCCCTTGACCGGTATCATCCTCACCAAATTGGATGGCGATGCGCGTGGTGGCGCAGCACTATCGGTCAAACACATAACCGGAAACCCATCAAATTTACGGGTGTTGCGGAAAAATTAACTGGATTGGAAACATTTCATCCTGACCGAATGGCATCGCGTATTTTGGGAATGGGGGATGTGGTAGGGTTGATTGAAGAAGCACATCGAAGCGCTGATCAGCAAGAAGCTGAAAAGCTGATGAAAAAAATGAAATCGGGTAAGGCATTTGACCTAGATGATTTCAAGGCACAGTTTCAACAAATGCGCAATATGGGCGGGATGAACGCCCTTATGGATAAACTACCTGCACAGTTCAGTCAGGCAGCGCAAAATGTAAAAGTCGACGACAAAATAATCAGTCGGACGGAAGGTATCATTAACTCCATGACAAAACAGGAACGTACTAAACCTGAAATCCTGAAAGCCTCACGTAAACGACGGATCGCCGCAGGAGCTGGTGTTTCTGTACAAGAAGTCAATCGATTGCTGGCACAATTCGAGCAAGCCAGAAAAATGATGAAGATGATGAATAAAGGCGGAATGTCCAAGATGATGCGTGGATTAAAAGGAATGCTCCCTCGCCTGCATTAGGAGGGGGCTTTCCGAGAATATCAATTGGCTGCGGGTGCTTTCTCCAGCCCAACAACTCGAGTACCTGCGGCTATCTTCCTTACCGAGAACCAGCCCATATTCATTTCAAGCGCATATTTAGCCATGCCCGACGAATCATGCGCAGTTCTGGTTTGCGGCAACATATCTGCAATATTCAGAATGACGCCATGTTCGCTAATAAAAGCTACGCTCAAAGGAATATAGGTGTCTTTCATCCACATACTATAGTGACCCACGTCAGGAAAAACGAAGAGCATACCGGTATTTTCTTCCAGTGATTCCCGGTGCATGAGCCCTCGCGATCGGGATAGCTGAGTATCCGCCACTTCTGCAAGAAGTGCATATCCTTTTATTTCCAATTGGATAATGTTAAATTCAGAGGAACTGACAGCCGCAGAAACCATCGCCAGCGAGGCAAAAACAGTTGCGCGCAAACGCATCAATGCTTGCCTGTACTGCCAAAACCATCTTCACCCCGATGGCTCTGGTCAAAACTATCCACTCTGTTAAATTCGACCTGCACAACGGGAACTACGACAAGCTGTGCAATACGCTCCAATGGGTTAAGTTGAAACGAAGTCTGTCCACGATTCCAGCAGGAAACAAAGATCTGTCCCTGATAATCCGAATCAATCAAACCCACCAGATTTCCCAAGACAATCCCATGTTTGTGACCCAACCCAGAACGCGGCAGCACCAATGCAGCCAATCCCATATCGGCAAGATGCAATGCGACCCCTGTGGGAATCAAACAGGTTTCTCCCGGATTGATCGTAACAGGCTGCTCAATGCAAGCACGCAAATCCAAACCGGCCGACCCCGGTGTCGCGTAGGCAGGAAGCTGTTCATTTAAACGTTCATCAAGAATCCTGATATCAATTTTTTTCATACGCTTAAGATTAATATTTTTCTTTTATTGCTTGTAAAGTAAACTGATATGTTTTATCAATTGCCGCGCTTGTTCCATTTTGGGTGCTTTGGAAAGAACATGCTTGCCGGCATCGTCCAATAGAATCAACGCACTCTCGTCAGAACCGATGGCATCTTGAGCTAAATTGGCAACCAATAAGGGCAAGTTTTTTTTACGCCGCTTTATTTCTGCGTTCTTCTCAAGATCTTCTGTTTCTGCTGCAAAACCAACACAAAAAGGTGGTTCGGGTAAAGTGGAAACCGTCATCAGAATATCCGGATTGAGAATCAGTTCTATTGACAGCTTTTTATCAGATTTCTTTATCTTCTGCTGACTGGCTTTTGCCACACGATAGTCAGCAACGGCGGCAACACTGATAAAAATATCGGTCTGTGCTATTTCAGCTTGCACAGCACGCAACATATCATCCGCACTTACCACATGAATGAGCTTGTCTACTATTGGCGGAGCCAAACATGTGGGACCAGAAACAAGAGTAACCGTTGCACCCGCTTCCATTGCAGCTCGGGCAACTGCATACCCCATTTTCCCGGAACTTTTGTTGATGATACCACGCACAGCATCAATCGCCTCGAACGTTGGCCCGGCTGTTACCAAAACTTTTTTTCCCTGCAATAAGTCGCCTGTTTGAAATGCACTCCGCACTGTTTCTGCCAGTTCGCTGGCTTCCAGCATACGGCCCATCCCCATCTCGCCACATGCCTGTGCGCCACTCTCAGGGCCGATTATTTTTACACCGTCATTTTGCAACGAAGATAAATTACGTTTTGTCGCAGAATTCTCCCACATTTGTCGATTCATAGCAGGTGCTATCATAATCGGACAGTCACGCGCCAGACATAATGTCGCCAACAAATCATCTGCCATACCATTTGCAAGTCTTGCAATAAAATCGGCACTGGCAGGCGCAACCAGAATCATATCGACATTACGGGATAGGTTAATATGAGCCATGGTATGTGCTGCATTGGCCTCCCATAAATCGGTATAAACAGGATTTCCTGTCAAAGACTGAAAAGTAACTGGCCCGACAAAATGACACGCAGATTGCGTCATTACCGTTTGCACGTCAATTCCATCCTGTGTTAACAGGCGCGCCAATTCGGCAGCTTTGTAGGCAGCCACGCCACCTGTTATACCTAACAACAGGCGCTTTTTAGATAGCGCAGTTAAACATGTTGTCATGTCAAAAGTATTTCTCCTAATAAACTTAATCAGAGTTTTTCTCAGTTTAGGGCTAGCTAAAGCAGGCGAATTAATAAAATAAGTACCTCTTTAGTCATTTTACTCAATATGACCCCACTACATGCCGCTATCAGCAAAATAAAAATAGCAGCTCTGCATTACCTCAACAACTGATTGTAACGCACCTGCAAAAGATCTTATTTTACAAGACTAATCTATCAACTATATTTTATGGCGATTCCCAATTGGCCAGTGTCTGAGCGACCACGAGAAAAGTTATTGCTGAAAGGCGTTACCGCTCTTTCAGATACGGAACTGCTGGCTATATTTCTTCGTACTGGCATAACAGGAAAAAGTGCTGTAGATCTCGCAAGAGAATTACTTTTACATTTCGGCAGCCTAACCAATATATTTGCAGCCAATCAGACTAGTTTCTGTCAATTACCCGGTATGGGAATTGCAAAATATACACAACTACAAGCCGTATTGGAAATGGCTCGCCGCGCGCTAAATGAAGAGCTAAAGAGTGGAAATGCGATGAATTCACCCGAATTGGTTCGAGATTTTCTACGCTTAAGTTTGGCAAACAAACAACACGAAGTTTTTCTCGGTATTTTTCTTGATGCTAAGAATCATTCAATTGCTACTGAAGAGCTGTTCAGCGGCACATTGACACAAGCCAGTGTTTATCCTAGAGAAGTCGTAAAACGAGCTTTATATCACAATGCAGCGGCCATCATTTTTGCTCACAATCATCCTTCTGGCGTGGCAGAGCCTAGTCATGCTGACAAAGTGCTTACCCAGTCCCTGAAAAAAGCATTGGCTATGATTGATGTCAAGGTATTAGATCACTTTATTGTTGGTAACGGTACTACCCTGTCATTTGCCGAACATGATTTAATTTGAAGGCAAATCTATTCGAACTCTAATTTTCCAACAGAATTACCACATTACAAACACAATATAATTCAACATATTGATGTTAAAAGATTATTTTTCTATTTTTTATAAAATATAGAGCAAACAAGATTACAATATAACTTGTTGTTAAATAATGGCAAATACCAGCCAAATGAATCCGCCTTGATATTTAAGCAGTTACATTTGAGTAAACACCTCAAATCAGGATATAATCCTTCTTTTTTAAGAATTCTGGAGTGCGCTATTATGGCACGAGTATGTGAAGTAACCGGCAAGAAGCCGATGTCCGGCAACAATGTTTCTCACGCAAACAATAAAACCAAAAGACGTTTTTTGCCTAATCTGCAACATCGCAAGTTCTGGGTTGAAAGCGAAAATCGTTGGATTAATTTACGGTTATCTAATGCTGCATTACGCACAATAGATAAAAATGGCATTGATGCAGTAATCGCCAGAATGCGCTCAGAAGGCAAAAGCGTTTAAGAAACCAATCGACGTAAGTTAAGGAGTCATCACAATGCGTGAAAAGATAAAACTTGAATCCTCAGCGGGAACAGGTCATTTCTATACAACTACAAAAAATAAACGTGCAAAACCCGAGAAATTAGAGCTAATGAAGTTCGACCCTGTCGCACGAAAACACGTTACCTATAAAGAAACAAAGCTCAAATAAATATAAAACAAGCCCGCAATCGCAACAAAATAAAAAACGCCGAGGGCGGGTTTTTATTTGTTGCGATATAAAAATAATACGATGGCTACCTACTACTATGCATAGCTACGCAGACGCTGAGAGAAGGCTTGCAGTACTTCGATACCACTCTCCTCCGCACGCCGACACCAATCTTCCAACCGTTTGACCAGTTCTTCTGTTGTTGCGGTAGAACGTTGCCAGATTTCAGCTAATTCCTCGCGCATGGTATAAACTTTATCAAGTGTTTTAGCGTTACTGAGCACTTGGCTTAGTTTCTCACGTTCATGCTCTTGCAAAGTTTTTGAATCAGCCAAGATCCAACGCTTCAGAGTAGAATTATCCACACCATATTGCGTCGTCGCTTCTTTCAAGTGAACCATTTCTTTTGCAAAAGTTTCTTTCAACGATTTCGTATATTTGGCAAGAACTTCATAACGATGAGAAATAACTGCTTGCAATGTATCTGAATCGCACTGGGTTTTTCCTTATCGATACGCAACTTAGGCGCAATTTTTTTGACCTTTGCAAGTCCCATCATCTCTAAAATACGGATATACAGCCAACCGATATCAAACTCGTACCATTTATTGGATAGTTTCGCTGACGTTGCATAAGCATGGTGATTATTATGTAGCTCTTCACCACCAATTAAAATTCCCCAGGGGACGATATTTCTGCTGGCATCTTCCGCCTGAAAATTTCGATATCCCCAATAATGGCCAACACCGTTGATAATACCTGCAGCAAAAATAGGAGCCCACAACATTTGCACCGCCCACATAGTAATACCAATCGGACCAAAGAGTATTACATCAATAATCAACATTAATGCGACACCTTTTGCACTATGCTTGGAATAAACATTACGTTCTATCCAATCATCCGGCGTACCGTATCCATATCTTTCCATGGTCTCTTGATTCTTTGCTTCTACTCTGTAGAGTTCCGAGCCTTCGCTTAACACTTTCCTGATACCAACAACAACAGGGCTATGTGGATCATCCTTGGTTTCACATTTTGCATGGTGCTTACGATGAACCGCCGTCCACTGTTTTGTAACCATCCCGGTAGTTAACCACAACCAGAAGCGAAAGAAGTGGCTTGGGATCGCATGTAATTCCAGCGCTCTATGCGCTGAATGGCGGTGAAGATAAATAGTAATACCCGCAATTGTAATATGCGTAAAAACCAAGGTAACGACGATATAACCCCACCATGGCATATCAATCACGCCAGAGATTAAAGTAAGAAAATCAGAAATCATATAATTACCATCCTTTTAATGGCCTACCGAGGCGCAGGCCTGACAAATAAAAAAACAAACACCCTCTGAATCCTTCCACCTCACTCAACTTAGATATTAAAAAACACCACCGAAGTGGGTGGATTAGCGCACCTGCTACAGACGACTAAAGTCAACCCCACCAGAACACATTTACAGTCAAGATCACCGTCTAAAGACAGTGGTTTTTATCAACTTTATGGAAAAAATCATTAATTTCACTTTCTCGTTTACTGTACATGAAGTACTTACTCTTTACCACTTCTTTGCATAAAAATTATACTAACACTTCTCAGAAAAAAATATTAATTTGCGTCAATTGTCTATTTCAAACAAATAGTTTTAGTAAACCAAGATTTCATTTTCCAAATCGATTTTTGAGAAGAATTTAAAATCCTTCACCTCTCAGGGCAGAGGCCATCCTGTATGCGCCACTCTCCGGGAGCAATTCCCTGCAGTGTGTATTTACCGATTGCATAACGGATCAATCGCAAAGTAGGGAATAATACCGCCGCCGTCATCCGCCTTACTTGACGATTTTTACCCTCCCTCAGGATCAGGGACATCCAGGATGTTGCAATATTCTTGCGATAACGAATGGACGGTGTTCTCTTCCAGAGATAGCTGGGTTCATCCATCAAAAATGCTTGTGCGGGTCGCGTTTTAAAATCATTCAGTACCACACCCTGGCGCAACTTATTTAATGCAATCTCATCGGGCTTGCCTTCAACCTGCACCCAATATGTTTTAGGTAGTTTAAACTCAGGATTGCTTATTCTGTTCTGCAATTTTCCATCATCTGTTAACAGAACCAAGCCTTCACTATCAGTATCCAGTCTGCCGGCCGGATAAAAGCCCGGCAATGGGATAAAGTCTTTTAATGATTGATGACCGCTCTCAGGTGTAAATTGGCAAATTACACCATAGGGTTTATTAAACAAAATTAATCGAGACATGGCTCTTGAGCATGACCAAAAAGTAAGTCCAATTAAAACTCATAGCATTTCAGCATAGATCACAATATGCAGCACTGGTTCAATAATATTCTCTTTTTCTTGACATTTTATCCACCACACCGAACCTTTCTTAACACTTAATCCGGGCGGGATATCCGGAATCAGATCGCTAGCGACCTCACCTAATGTAGGTTGATGACCGACTATTACAACAGCGCCTTTTGCATCAGACCAGTCAGCAGCAGTCAGAATACTCTTTACACTGGCGCCAGGGCCTATTTCATTATTAGTTACAAAATCAGATCTCAGTGCCATCGCAGTTTGTTGAGCATGCCGCGCCGGGCTGGCTATCACCAGTGTATTTTCCGGCAATTTTGATTTAAGCCAATCAGACATGCGTTGTGCCTGATCTAGTCCTTTGGCAGTCAGTTTACGGCCTGCATCGGGAAAACTGTCTTCAGCCTCAGCATGTCGCCACAGAATCAATTCCATCACATTGATTTAATAGAGGAGTACATTGATAATCAACCCTGAAAATCGTTATATAATACATCCGGACCATAATTAGGTTGGTAAATTACTATCACTTTATGCCGTGATTTATCACCTTGTTTCAATAGCACCTTGCAAAGCGGCACATCAAAATGCCTGGCAAGGAATTTCAGTAGCACAGTATTAGCCTTACCTTCTACCGGTGTGGCCGCAAGTTTTATCCTAAGCGCATCGCCATGCAGGCCTACTGCTTCGGTAGTTTTTGCACCCGTCTGAATATGCAATGTTAAAACAAGATTGTTTGCGTCATCATACCGATACCAGCTCATAATCGCATCAATAAACTAAAGGAGCACGGTGATGATTTCCCTATGCACTCCGGCCACTATCATCAGCAGCACTTGAATTAAGATCAACACAAACAATGGAGACAAATCAACATTGGCTATCGGTGGAATACGCTTACGAAAAATGTTCAGGAATGGGCGGGTAAAACTATCCAGTAATGGCGCTAACGGACTATGTGGATTAACCCAAGACAAAACAGCCTGCATAATAATCATTATCAACACAATATAGAGCGTCACTTTAATAATCTCAACAATACCCAGCAACCCCATAATCCCTGATGCGGCGACAATATTCTCTGTAAAATCATACCCCTGAACCATATAAACACTTGTTATGATCGCACATTCAATTAACCAGGCCAGGATCAGCGTGGATAAATCTATGCCAGCCCAGCCAGGAATAAAACGGCGTGCAGGCCGCACGATAAAATCAGTTACGGCAATAAGAAACTGGGATATTGAGTTATAGTAAGGAACACGTAACAATTGGAAATAAAACCGCAGTAGCAACGCCAAGGAAAGCAGCCCCAGAATAGTATCAAGAAGAAAAAGCAAGATCTGATTGGACATAAGAGTTTTCCGAAAGAAAGACTGTAATTGATAATTAAGAAATCACTAACTGGCTCTATCAAGATTTAAATTCTGCTGAACTCATCACTCAGTTCTCGTGAACGCCTATCCGCAGCATGAACGGCGGCTATGATCTTACACTGAATATCATTTTTTTCCATAGTCTGTATTGCTTGTTCGGTTGTACCACCCTTTGATGTTACACGAGCGCGCAATATGGCTACATCTTCATCACTCAGGCTAGCCAGTTTGCTGGCACCAGCAAATGTCTGCAAGCTGAGTTGTCTGGCTTGAGCATGCGTCAGACCCAATTCTATCCCCGCTTGCTGCATGGATTCAATAAAATAAAATACATAGGCAGGACCACTTCCGGAAATAGCTGTCACAGTGTGCAGCATTTCTTCATTATCCATCCAAAGTGTAGAACCTACTCCGGCAAAAATTAATTCAGCATTCTTTTTATCTAGTTCACCAATACCTGGTGCGGCGTAAAGACCGGCAACACCGCAACGAACAAGAGAAGGTGTGTTTGGCATTGCGCGCACCACCCGTCCATAACCGCCCAACCAACGTATGATATCAGTCGCACGAACACCTGCCGCAATCGATATTATTAACTGATTATTCAATAATGGCGCCAGTTCCTGCGTCAAATCAAATAATTGTTGTGGTTTTACAGCTAACAAAATAACATCACTGTCTCCTACTCCATCGGCAAGATCGGCGACGGAAGAAACGCCTAATGTATGTTTTATTTTCTCACGGCTCTCTACGTTTATTTCAACTACATGAAGCTGCTCAGCTGCGTAACCTTGTTGCAACAATCCGCTGATTAAAGCAGAAGCCATATTGCCGCCTCCAATGAATGTTATATTCATATTAACCCTATCCTGATGTTAATCAATTCACATGCGAAGTAAATAATTTTATAAATTACCAAGAAATCACTCTGGTTTTCGAAATTAAACCAAAGTTCTGTGTGGGTATCAGTCAATGCTGACAACGCTGACAATAAAAACTGGAGCGTTGACTTTGTCTGATTTGTTTAATCTCATGATTACATTTTTTACAGCGCTGCCCTCCACGCCCATAAACCCAGTATTGCTGCTGAAAATATCCAGGATTACCATCACTGTTAACAAAATCACGCAAACTGCTACCGCCTGCTTTGATTGCCTGCTGCAAAATCTTTTAACCGCTTGAACCAGTCTGTTATATCGCGTCATACCGATTCTACCAGCAGCTATTTTGGGATTGATCCCCGCTAAAAACAAAGCTTCATTCGCATAAATATTGCCAATACCTACGACCACATGACTATTCATCAGTGTTTGTTTAATACTGGCATGACAATCTCTGGTTTTCTCAAATAATTGCTGCGCATTGAAATCTGCCGTCAATGGCTCGGGACCAAGATTCATCAGAAGCGGGTGCTGCAGAATATCCCCCGCATGCCATAACACTGCACCAAAACGGCGAGGGTCTCGCAGTCTCAGAATGGTTTGATCACTTAAGATCAATTCAAAATGATCATGCTTCTGGGGTGGTTCTATCGATTGCATCAGTTTTACCGGCAGTATGCGCAAACTCCCTGACATACCCAAATGAAGAATCAGCGTTCCAACACCGCAATCAAGCAAAAGATATTTAGCCCTGCGTGTCACTGCCTGAATCGTTAAACCCGCCAATAACTCAGGCAAATTGGCAGGTATAGGCCAACGTAGCCTGGGATTACGGATAATTACATTTGCAACTGATTGCCCCAGCAAATGGGGGGAGATACCTCGCCGTGTTGTTTCGACTTCTGGTAATTCCGGCATCAGTTCGCAGGCAATATCTGATTTGTTTTTATCCTGTGCGGATCGAGTAATTGCTGACCCGCATCAACAGGAAACTGATAACCAAATCCATCATTAACACGTAACAACAATACCGAGAATTCATTCTGCAGAATTCTCAGATTAATTTCCTTTCCATCTTGCAAACTGATTCTAATAAAGCCACTCTCAACAAAATCAGGACCAAACGCATGCTCCAATATCAGCGCTCTGGCATGAACCGTTCGCCATAACTGGATCCAGTGTTTTATCGTGTCTTCATCAAGTGCATCGCCAGAATGTTGCATGGTGATGCACCAATTTTCATTCTGAAACTCTACCGTCAAATGATTCAACTCAAATTTAACCGGAATTTCATTGGATTCCAGTAACTGTGGGCTGATCAGGTCGCCAGCGCTTGATGGCAAAGCGAGCACATAGCGCGGGGAAATCAAATACACCTGATCACCTGTCGCCACATATTGTTGATTGGTCGTGGGCGCAAATCCGCCAAAACCAAAATACTCATCATCAACATACAACTGCACATTAGGCTGATCCAAGCCAAAACGCCCCAGATCTGTTAGTGGCAAACGCTGATTACTACTCACTGTCAGAATTTCGAGAATTTCCGCGATCTTTTTCTCGTCAGCACGGGCTTGCACCGGTTTTACCAGATACCAGTGATTATCCGATTGCTTAAGCGCAATCTCTTGTTGCTGCCTCACGATAATACGTAAGCTCTGCACAGCTTCGATCGCACTGGTTGAAATCGAGTATTTATGAATATCCGGAGACTGCGGTCTAAAATACAGAAACACCGCCAAGCCGGCAATCGTAGCAAACATGATCAGATTAAGTCGCGCGTGATGAGTCATTACTTATATTTTTCTTCTTCGGCGCCACCAAATCAAAATCCCGCTCACCAAAAATAGTAAAGGTAATAAAACAAGAAAACCAACCGCGATCATAAGCAGCTCTGATTCACTTAAGATCAGATTGCTATCCAGAGTCGCGCGGGGTTGAATTACAATCAATTCTTCATCGCCTGTGAGCCAATTGATCAGATTAATACCAAAATCTAAGTTACTGCCGTTCCCGAGATAAGTATTGGCAAGAAAATGTCCGCTACCGGCAACAACAAATGCGCTGTTCACGATCGTTAATATTGCGCGTCAATGCCACTGCAATACTGATCGGACCAGCCACATCATCGGCTTGATCAAACATAACCGCACCATTCAGATCGCCAGTTTCCACCCAGCCCTGTTGTGCCGCTTCAACCAATGAAACGCTGCTCCATTCTTCATTCTCATTAATCGTTATCTGGCGTGCAAACGGAAATACTGTAATATAATCAAAATTATTAGTGATGACGTGCTGCCCATAAATAGCACCCATAGCAAATGTAATCGGCGCTTTAAGCTGTTCTGCCTGAGGATCAACGACAACGCCCGGGGTGAGTGTCAAGCGTAACTTCTCTGTCAAGGGCAGTAACCCACGTAACGATTCCTGATCAACCAGCCATAATATGTTACCGCCGCGATCAATATAATTCAGTAGCTTATCCACTTCACCGGGCAATAAGTCCGTCTGTGGAGAAGCAATCAACAACATGCTCGCATTCTCAGGAACATCCTGCTCAATGGCAAGGTTCAATTGCTGGCTGTTAAAGCCATTTGTACGCAAGTGTCTGCCAAATTCCCCAAATCATAATTAGCTTTCCCATCAAGCCTGCGTTCCCCATGACCGCTCAGCGCCACGATCAATTTATCTTCAGCGCGTACCAGACGCATCAAGGCGTTGGAAAATGCTTGTTCATTGATGACTGTGAGATGCTCAACTCTCTGATTAAAACTGATTACCATCTCACCGTTAACCTGAACATCCGCCTCCTGTGTCAGTATAGGTTGCGCCACCGGATCAATAAATGTCAGAGAAAGATCTGGTTTTACACGCTGATAAAGTGCCACAAAGTCAGCAATAATCTTGCGAATATCACCCAACTGCGCATGTTGCTCAGTAGCATAGGCCGTCACTTGAACCGGGCCCTGCAATTTTTTCAGTATTTCAACACTCGCTTCACTCAGGCTATTACGTCCATTCTGACTGACATCCCATTGCAACCGGGTTTGTGTTGCAAGATAGCCCAGCAAAATAACCAATGACAACAGCAAAATGACAAATACGCCATTTTGTATCAGGTAGTGCCATCGTAATTTTTTATTCAGCGTGATCATTTACGTAACTTTTAGCTTACCCATGTAATCGCTCTCCATCCAAGCGACGAATCGTCAACACCAGAAAGGTAACTATGAACAAAATAAAATAGGCGATGCTCAAAGTGTCAATTAAACCCTGATTAAACTGTTCAAAATGCTTCAGCAATGAAATATAGTGTAACCATCCATCTGGTTCGCTTGCAGCCAGATTGATCACCCACAATCCTAATAGCACGCCCAAGGAGCCAATCGCGGCGATTACCGGCTGTGCCGTCAAGCTGGAAATATAAAGACCCAAAGCAGAAAAACATGCTGTTAGGAGAAACAAACCTATCGTATTGCTTAGTAACAAGCCATAATCCAGAGCACCACCAAGTCGTAATGAAATAGATAATGCAACAACCAGGGAGATTACACCCAAAAAGAAAACCATTAACCCCAGAAATTTACCAATCACAATATCTGTCATGGAAACCGGTGACGAAATCAGTAATGTCAGCGTGCGATTACGACGTTCTTCAGCCAGCAAACGCATGGATAATAATGGCGTAACCATCAGTAAAATAATGGCCGCCATAGCAAATACTGGGGAAATAAATTTCCGTAATTCCCGGGGGATTAGCAATTTGTAGCAACTGAGACTGCATCTCCAGAAATGCATCCAGCCGGACCATAAAAACCCAGGAGAGCACAAGTTGTATCAAAGCCAGCAATATCCAGGCCAAAGGAGAAATGAACAACATGCTCAATTCCTTACGGACAATGGTAACAATCATCTTAAAGATTCCTATTCGTTCATCGCTGTGTGAGTTGCGTAAATACCGCCTCCAGACTGGTACCCTGTTGCTGCAATTCAGTCATGGTTTGATCAAATACCACGCTACCTTTATGCATTATCTGTACTCTGTCACATACACTCTCAACCTCAGACAATATATGTGTTGACAAGATGACACTACTGGATACTCCCAATTCCCGGATCAACGAGCGAATTTCACGCATTTGATTAGGATCAAGGCCTACTGTTGGCTCATCAAGAATAATGACATCCGGGTTATGAATGATAGCTTGCGCAATACCCACGCGTTGCTGAAAACCTTTCGATAGTGTGCCGATCACATACCTACCTTGAGCATCCAAACCACAACGTTGTTTCACGTTATCCAACGCAGCTTGTGCCCTTTGCTTGCTAATGCGATGCAGATAAGCAACCAAAAGCAAATATTCATCGACAGTCATATCCTGATAAAGCGGTGGAATCTCGGGTAAAAAACCTAAATGCAATTTGGCCTCTTGCGGTTTATCCAACAAATCGATACCACAAATCTCCACACTACCGACACTCGGCGCAAGATTACCCGTCAGCATACGCATAGTTGTAGTTTTACCTGCGCCATTCGGCCCAAGCAACCCCAGCACCTCTCCGCGTCTTAATTGGATATTCACATTATGTACCGCTGTATGATGACCATATTTTCGGCACAGATTCTGTGCCGACAAGGTTAAAGCTGCTGTTTCATCCGTCATACCTATGAGTTTCCAGAGTTGAAGAGGTTATGAAGAATTTTTTTGCAAGCAAATCTAATTTTAAAATTCTATGATCCAAGAGGCTCTGATCAAATCCTTCGACAAACCAAGGGCGAAAGGCAAAATTGTTGACTACATTCGTAGTGAGATAACTAAATTATCGATGTAATCAACTTAATCGGAGTTCCCCTAAGCAGGTACACAGTATACGTCTGATAGATCAATATTTCACCGGCTTTGCCTCGATTTAAACAACATGGCAATGTACAAACAATCTTTTTTATCACTAACCGTCTAATTTTACTGCGGAAAAACCAACTCTTGACTGCTCAAGTATATTAGTTTGATAATTTCATATGTTTTGGATTGACAGCACATATTTGTTGCAAATAAACAACATATTAATTTGAGACCATAGGCAATCAAACTGATAATTGAGCACTCGTAAGCTTGAAGTAGTAGAATGGCCAAGGTTATCAATTGTAATGGTACAAGTAGCTTTTTACATTACCAACAGAACTCTTAGAAACATAGTTTTCATTAAAAGGACAACATCATGAAAAAAATATCAGCCAAAAATACTCTTATTGGAATGGTTCTTATACCAGCAATGTTTTCTGGGGCTGCCTTGGCACTTGAACCAAGCATTGATCGCTACGATCAAGATCGAACGGTAAAAAAACCAGCCGGTTATGGTGTAGATGATCGTGGCGTAGTCGCCAGAAATACCACAGGCCTATGCTGGCACACCGGCTACTGGACACCAGCCATGGCTATTCCTGAATGTGAACCGGACTTGGTTAAAAAACCGGAAGTAGTTGCGGAAGCACCAGCACCAGCACCCAAAGCGCCTCAAAAAGTCACATTCTCTGCAGATGCATTATTCGACTTTGACAGCGCAAAATTAAAGCATGGTGGGCATGGCATTGAATCATTGAATGATTTTGCAAACGCCGTACAAGGTATAAATTATGATCGCATTAATGTTGAAGGTCATGCAGATCGGATTGGCTCTGATAGCTACAATCTCAAACTCTCTTATCAACGTGCAGAATCGGTTAAGGCTCATTTAGTCTCGAGAGGTATTGATCCGAGCCGTATCGTTGCCACCGGCAAAGGTGAAGCTGATCCTGTAACAGGTAACTCTTGCCATGGCCTTGGAAGCGGGCAAGCATTAAAAGATTGTCTCGCACCTGATCGTCGTGTCGACATCGAAGTGATCGGTACAAAATAAGCAGTTACTCTTATTCCTATCTAAAAAAGCCCTGCTCTATAATGCAGGGCTTTTTTTCTGATTCCTTAGCCCATGACCCATGAATGCTTGGACAGAAATCGACACAGTATTAGAAGCAAAATGGATTATTCCCATTGAACCTGCTGAAATTGTGCTGAATCAACATGCCATCGCTGTAGACAACGGAATCATCAAGGATATTCTGCCGATATCCGAAGCCAAACTTCGCTACAAGCCCCAGAAAACAATAACACTTAACGATCATGCATTGATTCCAGGGCTGATCAATCTGCATACTCATGCAGCCATGACATTAATGCGTGGATTTGCCGATGATTTGCCTCTGATGGAATGGCTCGATAAGCACATCTGGCCGATAGAAAATCAGCATGTTGATGCCCAATTTGTACTGGATGGCACTCAGCTTGCCTGCGCTGAGATGATCAAGGGCGGAATTACCTGTTTTAATGACATGTATTTCTTCCCGGAATCCTGCGTTGAGGCTGCAATCCACTCAGGAATGCGCGCTTCAATCGGTATGATTGTGATTGATTTTCCAACTGCCTATGCCAGTGACGCCGACGATTATCTGGCAAAAGGGCTGAAATTACGTGATCAATATCACCAACACCCGCTGCTTTCCTTCTGCTTTGCACCACATGCGCCATATACAGCCAGCGACAAAACGTTTAACAGCATCCTAACGTACGCAGAGCAACTCAACACACCCATCCACACCCACTTACACGAAACCCAGGATGAAATCCGCATCAACTTGGAATCCAGCGGGTTACGGCCAATTGAACGTCTGCATCAATTAGGGATACTCAGTCCTAATTTGATTGCGGTACATATGATTCACCTGACAGACTATGAAATTAAACTCGTGCATCAATATGGCTGCAGTATTGCACACTGCCCAACATCCAACATGAAGCTCGCCAGTGGTTTTGCACCGATACCAGCGCTATTGAATCAGGGTGTAAATGTTGGACTCGGCACAGATGGCGCAGCCAGTAACAATCGCCTGGATATGTTTGAAGAAATGCGGCAAGCGGCACTCCTGGCAAAAGCAACCAGTGGCCGAGCCGATTCCCTGCCCGCGCATCAAGCACTCAGAATGGCCACCCTGAATGGTGCCAATGCTTTGGGATTGGGAGAAATAACCGGTTCATTAGTCGTTGGAAAAGCGGCTGATATCGCAGCAATCAATTTTTCCGACCTTAATCTCACACCTTGCTATGATCCGGTTTCACATTTGGTATACACAGCAAGCCGCGAGCAAGTGAGTCATGTATGGGTAAATGGTAGAATATTACTTGAAGATAAAGAATTGACTACGATGAATCCGTCTGAACTGCAATATCGTACAGCGTACTGGCAAGAGCGTATCGCCACAACATCAAGATAATCTGCATAAAGGAACACAAATGGAAAATGATGGCATTAATGCTGATCCGCTGGAGCTTGAAAAATTCAGCCAACTCGCGCACCGTTGGTGGGATCCGAACAGTGAATTCAAGCCATTGCATGAAATCAATCCATTACGTCTTAATTACATTGATGAATTGGTTGGAGGACTTGAAGGAAAAATCGTGTTGGATGTTGGATGCGGCGGCGGTATTTTATCCGAAGGCATGGTTTCCAAAGGAGCCCAAGTGACTGGTATTGATCTCAGCGAAAAAGCGCTTAAGGTTGCCAAACTGCATCTGTTGGAAAGTGGTTACCAAGTTGATTATCGCAAGATCACCGTGGAATCCTTAGCTAAAGAGCAACCACAGCACTATGACGTCGTCACCTGCATGGAAATGCTTGAGCATGTGCCTGACCCGATGAGCGTTATCCGTTCATGTACCCAATTAGCCAAACCCAATGGATGGGTTTTCTTCTCAACCATCAACCGTAACCCGAAAGCCTATCTGTTTGCCATTATTGGTGCTGAATACCTATTAAAACTGCTGCCGCGCGGCACGCACGAATACACCAAATTTATCAAACCATCCGAACTTGCGCGCATGGCACGAAATGCAGGCTTAACGGATGAAAAATTGATCGGCATGACGTACAACCCGATCACCAAAGTGTATGCACTGGAGGATGATACTGACGTTAACTACATTATGGTTTATCGCAGTTAATCTAAATTCCCCACGACAATCTTAAACCCATCACTTAATTTCTCTTAACAAATACATGATTAAAGCAGTCCTCTTTGACTTTGATGGAACGCTGGCCGACACCGCTCCAGATCTCGGTCATGCCCTGAACACGCAACGCGTCGCACGCGGCATGCCTGCATTGCCTATTGAACAAATTCGCCCCCAGGCATCAGCCGGTTCACGGGGATTGCTGAATCTCGGCTTTAATATCAAACCGGGTGACAATGACTATGAATCCATGCGTGATGAATTTCTTTATTTTTATACTGAACGCTTGTGCCATGATACTTGCCTGTTTCCAGGTATTGATGAACTATTGGATGAACTGGAAATACGTGACCTTCCCTGGGGCATTGTAACCAACAAACCCGCCCGCTTCGCACACCCATTAATTCAAATGCTCGGACTCACGCAACGAGTTGCCTGCGTTATTTGCGGCGATGAAACCAACAACACCAAACCACACCCGGAACCGCTACTGGCTGCCAGTAACAAAATAGCCATTGCTCCTACCAACTGCATTTATCTGGGGGATGATATTCGCGATGTTCAGGCCAGCTTGGCTGCCGGTATGCAGCCCATCGTTGCCCGTTATGGTTATTTGGGTAATGAACACCCCCCTGAAACCTGGGGAGCCAAGCATCTGATTGATCATCCCAAAGAATTGCTGAATTATCTATAAAGATGGCACTCCTTAATTCTGTTAGAATAACCCACATATAGGACTTGAACTTTCTGGTTTCAACACCATCCTATACACTACCAAAACGAATACCGGGGACGATCTGGTTTCGACGTGGGTTGCAAAGCAGCGCAGGGCATACCGAGGATCAGTCACCTCGTAAATCCATCTGAAAAAAAATAGTCGCAAACGACGAAAACTACGCTTTAGCCGCTTAATTCGGCTAGCCTCTGCACCGGTGGGCCTCAACGCCGGGTCTGGCAACAGACAGCAGAGTCACTAACGAGGATCGCGTTCTATAGGGTCACTTTGCAGAACGCTAAACGCAAGGTGACTCGCCTGTCATCAGCCTGCCAGTTGGCGGTTGCCAGGTTAAATTAAATAATATGGCTAAGTATGTAGAACTGTCTGTAGAGGGCTTGCGGACGCGGGTTCGATTCCCGCCGTACCATAAATATATCTTAAAAAGTGGTACTACTAAAAATGGCCAGAACGACAAAACCATTGACTGATACAGAGATCAAAAAAGCAAAACCAAAAGATAAAATTTATACCTTATCTGATGGACATGGGCTGCAATTAAGAATCAAGCCCAACGGCTCTAAAATGTGGTTGTTTGATTACCTTAAACCACATACAAAAAAACGCACTTGTTTAAGTTTTGGGTTATACCCTGCGTTGTCTCTTGCTGAAGCACGTAGTAAACGCGATGAAGCCAAAAAATTACTTATTAAAGATGTTGATCCCAAAGAATTCAGGGATGAGAGGAAATTTCTAAATGAAGTTGCTCAAAACAATACACTTGAGCATATTGCCGCCGCTGGCTTGAAATTAAGAAATCTATGGTAACCGTCAATCATGCGCTGATATATGGCGTTCACTGGAGCTGCATATATTTCCAAGTTTAGGCAAAATACCCATACACAAAATTACTGCTGTAAAGGCAATTGAGACGATTCAAAGAGTTGCTGCAAAAGGTAGCTTAGACACGGTTAAACGCCTATGCCAGCGTTTAAATGAAATAATGGTTTATGCTGTCAATTCAGGAATGATAAACGCAAATCCTTTATCGGGTATCAATCAAGCGTTTCAATCACCAAAAAAACAACACCTGCCAACGATAAAACCAGAGCAATTACCCTTGTTGATGCAAGCCTTATCAATGGCCAGCATCAAAATCACTACTCGCTGCCTAATTGAGTGGCAATTACACACAATGGTTAGACCGAGTGAAGCTGCTGGAACACGATGGAGCGAAATAGATTTTGATACTAATCTATGGGTAATTCCAGATCATCGTATGAAAAAGAAAAAACAGCATGTCGTACCGCTATCACCCCAAAGTTTAGCATTGCTAGATTTAATGAAGCCTATAAGCTCCAATAGTGAATTTGTGTTTCCTTCGGAAAGAAATTTTAAAGCACATACTCACCCCGCAACGGCTAATATGGCAATAAAAAGAATGGGATTTCATAAACAATTGGTTGCACATGGCTTGAGAGCATTAGCCAGCACCACTCTGAATGAACAAGGCTTTGACTATGATGTAATTGAAACCGCACTAGCCCATACAGGAAGTAATGAAGTACGGAATGCTTATAATCGTGCTGATTATATTGAACGCCGAAAACATCTTATGAATTGGTGGAGTGAGTATATAGAAAACGCAGCCATTGGAAATATGAGTTTAACTGGAAAGAAAGGACTCAAAATAGTAAACATTTAAGAATTAACCTAACTTATTAATTTGTATTTCATAAGCAATCACTTCGGCCAATTCAGATACATTTAAACAGCCTTTCCTGCTTCAATAATATTCCTTAATATAAGCATAAGCCCGATCAAACAACACTTGATCTTTATGCAACTGATATTTCAACAAAGCCTTGCGTAACGATTTCTGGTACTTCACGTTCGCCGGAAGTAGAATGCTGCCAACCGGGGAAGCGTACTACACGCACAATCGCATCGATATCTGCAACAATCCGTTCCACGACAGCCGGTGTTTGATCGGTTTTCAGTTCTAAAAATAATTCTGTTAATGCTGCTTGCGGGGTTTTGTCCTGCAGGGTTTCAGCTAATTCTTTTTCTGCTTGAACCGTTTCCTTGGCAATTTTGCACAATTCTTTAACAAATTCAATCGAGCTGATCAGACCTTTTTCGGCTTTATCACGCAGCTCTTCCAGGCGTTCGCTAAGCTTTTTGAAAACTGGATAATCAGCGTGTATCTGAAACCGCTTGATCAGCAGTTTTTCCAGTTGCTTGATTTTTTTGGGATCAGGATGGTTGAAAATATCCTCAATCACATCGGCATCCAGCACATACTCTTCCAGAACATGGACGTCGCCAACATGAATGTTTTCATGGATAAGCTGCGTAGTCTGGGCGCCCAAGGATAACCACAATAGCTTGCCAATATTATCGGAAGCAGGCTTTACCGATTCATAGACCTGTGCCAGCCATCTGTAATCCTGACTATAAAGATCCAGGATATTATCCGGTGATAACGATTCCCATAGTTTCGCCAGATACTTAAAATCAAGTGCGAAGGCATCTTTCTTCTCATTGGTGTTAATAGCATTCTGCACCGCTTCCAAACCTTCAAACCCTTTCTGCGTTCTATCGACACCGGCAAAATGGACTAAGGTGTCGCGCATCGCCTGCGGTAACTTTCCTCTTAACTCAGAAATATTCGTAATCACCTGTTTAACGCTTTCTTCGTCAAATTCCAGTGCTTTGGCGGCATCGTCAAACACGCCGAAGTAATCCACGATTCTGCCGAATGTTTTGTGTGGATATAAACGATTAGTTCGGCAAATTGCTTGCAGTAGTGTGTGATCTTTTAACGATTTATCCAGATACAGCGTTTGCAGTATTGGCGCATCAAAGCCAGTCAGCAGTTTGGCTGTGACAATGATAAATTTTAGATCGGAATGGGCATCATTAAACTCATCGATAATTTTTTCCTGTGCCGACTTATCCACCGCCCATTTTTGCTTAAATTCAAACGTATCATTAGCTGACGTGGAAATCACCACCCGGCTGGTTTCAGCAGGAAAATGTTTATCCAGTTCTTCTTTGTATTGCACGCAGGCATAACGATCCGGTGTCACAATCATTGCTTTAAAGCCTTGTGGATCCACTTTTTCCTTAAAATGCACAGCAATATCGGCTACGATTTTAGCCACCCGTTCGGGCGATTTTAGAAACGACGCCATTTTTGCCGATCTCTGATTTAACGCATCGGCTTCTTCATCGGTCAGCGCCGCGCCGTCTGTAAACTCGGCAAAAGCTCGATCAATCGATTCCTTATCGACATGCACGTCCACCAAGCGTGGCTCGAAATGCAGCGGCAAGGTGGCTTCATCCCGAATCGAATCATGGAAGGTATAGCGCGACAGATAACCGCCTTGATCATCTGCCGACCCAGATCGCCTTCTTGCGTACGATGCGCCTCATCGACCAACACAATGATATTGTCCCGCATATTCATATTCGGCTTGGCATCGCGGAATTTATGAATCATCGAAATAATGATCTTGCGGGTGTCGCGTTCCAATAAAGTTTGCAATTCGCTAATGCTGTCGGTGGTTTCCACATTCGGCACATCTGCTGCATTAAAGGTGCCGCTAATTTGCGTATCCAAATCGGTCCGATCCACCAGCACGATCACCGTCGGACTTTTCAATTCGGCTGCCCGGCGAAGTTTTTGCGCGGCAAACACCATCAGGAGCGACTTACCGGAACCCTGAAAGTGCCAGATCAAGCCTTTTTAATTCGCCCTTCGATCACCCGCTGCACGATTTTATTCGCGCCTTCATATTGCTGGAAACGCGGAATCACTTTGCTGCGCTGTTTCTTTTTGTTGGTGGTAAATAAAGAGAAATTAAGCAGAATATCCAGTAAACGCTTGGGCTTCAGTAAATCGGTCAACTCTTTACCGATTTCCGCCAGACCGAGGCTTTTGGCGATGTCGCCGCTGTCCGATTCCAGCCGCCACGGCGCCCAGAATTCCAGCGGGCTACGGATTGCGCCATAAAACAGTTCTTTGCCTTCGGTGGCAAACGACAAAATATTCGGAACGAATAACTGCGGCACTGCGTTTTCATACACCGTATGTATTTCATGCGCCCCATCCAACCAACTGACCGAAGGGCGTATCGGTGTTTTCGCTTCACCGACCACCACCGGAATACCGTTGATCAGCAGCACCACATCGGGTATTTTGGTTTCACGGTGATGAATGCGGAATTGATTGGTCGCGACATAGCGGTTATTGGTCAAGTCATCAAAATCCAGCAAGCGCACAGGCACATGGCGATTGTTTTCGCCAAACGGCATGGTCTTTTCACCGCTCAACCATTTAAAAAACTCTTCATTGGCTTTGACCAGACCGATTTGATTCACCGAAATCAAAATCGCGCGCAGTTTATAAATCACCTCATCAGCCAGTTCCGGGCGTAGCTCAATTTCCGGATTCAAGCGCAGCAACGCTGCTTTGAGTTCGCTTTCTACCAGCACTTCATTGACGCCGCGTGCTAACTCATCCGCTGATTGATACACCCACTGCATGCCATAACCCGCCCTTGGATCAGCCAGCTTGCCCGCATTCAGATTCACCGCTGATCTGGTGGATGATGTAGTGCTCAACGCTGTTGAGTTCAGTGAAGGTCATGATTAGAAGATTTGGTTGATCAAAGATTTTTTTAGATTTTCTGAGGAGCTAATATGATTCTTAATACATACAGAAGCATTTATTGCTGACTCAATATCTCGAAGAGTCTTCTGTGCTTCAGCTCCTTTTGGCAAATGAAAAGGAATCTTCTTAATCGTTGATGCATTTATATTTTGCATGGTGGTTCCAACTGATGATCCACAGAGCCAATTGTTTGTTGATTTACTTGTAACTGCATAAAATACAGTTTTCGAATTTACATTTTCATTCACTCTGACCCGTATTGTTCCCGTACCACATATCCAATTTTCCTGATGATTTAATACAATCGCCCGCTTTGTTAGATCACCTCTTCTAGGAAAAAGAATATCATTCTCTTTTAAACGATAATTAGCTAAATTCTTCCGCTTTTTATTACAATACGGGCTATACCTTTTCATTTATTACACCATCCACTACCATCGGCTGGCATCACTACTGGAACACCCTCCGATTGATAGTCTGATGCATGAAGAAGACTACCAAAAGGGCCTATTCTGATGCCGTCGCTGAAGCAATAATCATTCAAGATTCCTTTCACTCTAGTTGATGTCAAATTATTTTCGACTAAAGACTCAATATAAATCTCGTTGTTTTTTAGTAAAAACAAACTTTGTTCTAATACTGCGTCCAAACTCCAAAGCAGTTCAGCCAATTGAGTTTGCTGGTCTTTGGGTGGGAGCAGAAATTCATAGTCAGCAATATCTTTCCAGTTGATGTAAGGATTGACCGAACCTTTAGAATTACGGATTGAGTGTTCAGCAAATCCCTCTGAAAGCATCACATAAGGCAAAAGCCGCTTATCAATTCTGGTTTCATTAGCTTTAATCACAAACGTTGTATTGGAAGTAATACCGTCAAAATGGGCTACCGCAACTTTTCTTAAATAAGTTCTCCTTGAGCCGTAAAGAATATCGCCTTGTTCAAATTTACGAATAAATGCCGGACCTAAATATTCATCGGTCAACTCACCCCATTCTCTAAGATGCAAGTCTTCGGAACCCATATGTTCACCTTTAACATACCGGGTCACATCGGTATTTTCCCTATCAACGGATTCTTTCTGCTGAATAGCTACGTCACCAAATTTAACTAACTGCCAATCGCTTCGATCCAGTTGAAGATCGGTTACTTGGTCTGTTACAAAGTCATCCATGTTAATTCAGCTTTTCAAATAAGGTCTGCATGGATTTTTTTAATTCATCGCTGGCTTTTTGCCAATTGCTGAATACTTCGCTAAAGCTGATGTTGTTGCCGGAATTGTCCTTTTTGACATAGAAGTTAATATTCATATTGCCGTTTAAAGCCAGTATTTCTTCTGTGGTTGCCACTTTGACGTAGTGCGGTATATCTGTGAAATCGACGAATGCCTGGTATAGCTTGTTGATATGCTCATTTGTTAAATGAGCTTGTCC
>JADKHF010000019.1 GCA_016721865.1 Nitrosomonas sp.
CACAAAATAGACAAAACCACATTAAAACAATTCTTTGAGCCGTTACCTGCATCAATTATTGATGAGAAAAAGAATGAAGCTTTGATCAAACTTGGCAAGAAGCTGTATCTGGATCCCCGGCTTTCGATCAATGATCAGATTTCCTGTAACTCTTGTCATAGATTAGATAATTTTGGTGTGGACAGCCAGTCCACATCACCGGGTCATGAAGGAAAACGCGGCGGCAGAAATTCGCCAACCACGATGAATGCGGCGATGCATATCGCGCAATTCTGGGACGGGCGGGCAAAAGATTTAGAAGAACAAGCACTGGGTCCCATTTTGAATCCAATCGAAATGGGCATGCCGAATGAAGCGGCTGTTGTCAACAAGTTGAAAAAAATAGAGGAATATAAAGGGCTCTTTACAGAAGCTTTTAAGGACGAAAAAGAACCATTCCAATACAAAAATATAGGTAAGGCAATTGGTGCTTTTGAACGTACACTTTTAACGCCTTCCCGATTCGATGATTATCTCAAAGGCAATGAAAACGCTCTGAATGATAGTGAGAAAAGAGGTCTGCAAAAATTCGTCCACATGGGATGCGCCAATTGCCACAATGGTGTAGCAATTGGCGGAAACGCATACAAGAAAATCGGCCTTGTTAAACACTATGAAACAAAAGATATGGGGCGGTTTGAAGTAACCGGGCTTGAAATTGACAAGAAAGTGTTTAAGGTGCCAAGCCTCAGAAATATTACAAAAACTGCGCCGTATTTTCATGACGGCTCAGTTGCAACATTGGATGAAGCGATAGAAGAAATGGCTGAGCATCAATTGGGCGGGAAGTTGGCCCAGGCTTTATTAACGATGTAAAAGCATTTCTGGGCTCTTTAGCAAGTAAGGGCAAAGAATAATATTGGATTTTTAGTTGATCCGGGATGGTGCAGCAAATGATGATGGTTTATAACGGATATTCTGAACAAGCATCTCGATCTATTCTTAACATTTGGTTTTAGAGAAGCTAGCCTGTCGGACTTAAGCAATCGTAGCGAGCCAAGTGGGAGAACGAGTACGGATTTTCTTAATTTTGAGGCGCATAGTTAATCTATGCAACGAAAAATTAAGGAGATATGAACCGTTTTTCCATTGACGCAGCAGATTGACCTTAAGCCCGACAGGCTTAGCAAGTTGCTGTTGCAAACGTTGTACTCATCACTACCAATCTCCATGTAGCACTTTCTGCAACATTATCAAATCGAAATTCTGTTTTCATCCAAAAATTTGTTTTTCCCCAAAGTACTCTGGAATTATTCCATTTATACTGATCTAATCAGGGAAGTCTCTGAATAAATACAAGGAAAGCACATGAAATTAATGATTATGTTAACTGCAGGATTGATTGTACTTGTACTTTCTGCCTGTTCCAGTACAGGGCCTATCATATATCCCAACACACATTTTTTATCTGTAGGAAAAGATATTGCAGAGCAGGACATCGAGGCCTGTAGAGACTTGGCCGAAACGGCCGGCGCCAAGGAAAGCGGAGGTAATATTGATAATGTTGCGACAAGTACGGCCATGGGGGCTGGTGTTGGTGCTGCGAGTGGTGCGGTGGGAGGCGCTATAGCCGGCTCGGCTGGTCAAGGTTCCTTAATTGGCTTAGCCAGTGGTGCCGTTGCAGGATTGCTGCGAGGAATCTTCTATTCGGCAAAACCCGCACAACCCAATCAAGCTTATACAAACTTCGTATCTCGCTGTTTGCAGGAAAAAGGTTATGAAGTTACCGGCTGGCAATAGCGGAAGATTTCGAACTCCATAATTTTATAGGACAGCTAGGCTCAAATGCCGCTCGCCATTTCGGCAACTAACAACCCCAATATACCAAGCAGTAGTATGATAACCCATTTGAGATGATGAGTAATATTACGTAATAACGCTTTTGTTTCTTCGTCCATGCTCAGCCACCTATTATTTATTAAGCTAGTATAACTAAAAAAACAGCGCTAAGGTACGGTTTTATAGTACCTAAAAATGTCTGGTTATGTTGCAAATTATAAATAAAGGGGTAACTATATATGTATCAACGATCCCTTTGTTTCAGAGAATTATTATCCGCGATGAGTATCAAAAAACTAATGCGCACAGATAAGTAGCATCGGTTGATCGTTGATATTTTGTTACTTGATGATTCTTATCCAAACTTCAGAATTACCACTAAAAACCGTTGGTTATCTTTGACCCCTGTATGAATGTGATGTGATATCAATAACATTGTTTCCAGAAAATTTTGGATGGAGGTGATAGCAATGATTAAAGAACTTTCTTTTGACGATGACGGCGGTATTTATTCTGTTGAACGTATGAATGATGAGGATGATCTACTGACGGACAGCAAAATCCCGCCCGGGAAGTTTGCAAAAATAATCGATGAATTTGAGACAGTTAAAGATGATTTTGATGATAACGAATTCAAAACAGTCATAAATGGCTTTGGTGATGACAACGAAGATGACATTACGCTAGATTCGTTAGGTCTGCGTTAGTTTCTCAAAAACCACAATAGCACTTGCTGCATAGCAAATGTGGAATAAAGATCTATTACTGTGGAACAAGAACGGTGCATACAGACGTAGAAATCTTAGAGAAAACAATTTGTTTTGAAGGTTTTTTTCGTATCGAGCGCTACCACTTGCGTCATCGATTATTTAACGGCGACTGGAGTCACCCGCTGGTACGTGAATTATTCGAACGCGGTCACGCTGCCGCCGTCCTGCCTTATGACCCCATCCGTGATGAAGTAATTTTGATTGAACAATTCCGCATTGGCGCCCTTAACGCACCCGGCGGACCATGGTTAATGGAAATCGTAGCCGGCATGATCGAAGTCGATGAAAGCGCGCCAGACGTAGTGAAACGCGAAAGCATCGAAGAAGCCAACTGCATCATTACAGATCTGATTCCATTGTATGACTTTTTAGTCAGCCCCGGCGGCACTACAGAGCGTGTGGCATTATTCTGCGGCCGGGTTGATACGACGCATGCCGGAGGCGTGCATGGCGCGAGTGATGAAGGCGAAGATATCAAAGTGCATGTCATTACACTGGACGCGGCAATCGCATTATTACAAACCGGCCGAATCAATTCGGCCAGTGCAATCATTGCGTTGCAATGGCTGACATTGAATAGGGATTATGCGCGAAACTTGTGGGCCTCTTGAGCAATAGCAATATGAAATTAATGGCTATGTAGCAATTAATTGTTGAATTGATAGTCGAATATGCATTGAAATGTAAAAGAAGAGGTATGCATCATGAAAGCAGCCGAATTCAAAAATTGGTGAAATCGATTGATCAGATGAGCAGCGATCAGCTGCGGAATCACCAAGAACACGAGCTTCAAATGGCGTCACCGTTTTCTGCGAGTGCCTGCAATCCATCAATCTAACCAAATGAATGGCATTGTCGAAGCGACGAAATGTATTTTCTGGAATCTTTTAAGGGGCAACGTCATTTGCCGAGAGCCGCATGCAAACGAGGCACATCAAAAGAGCAGATACCTGTGGTGGTGATACGTGACCGTCATGGTGAAACTGATGATCGTATACTGCATGACACAAGCGCAGAGCAAATCGGAACAGCGCTTATCCCTTTGTTAAGCAAAGATGTCATTCTTTGCACAGATGGAATGCCCGCCTACAGACAGATCACCAGGAATGCAAAAATTGTTCATCGTCCCGTCAACATTGCCGCAGGTCAACGAGTTATCAACGATGTTTATCACATTCAGAATGTTAATGCTTATGGCAGCCGGCTCAGACAATGGATGGCGAAGTTCCATGGTGTAGCAACGCGCTATCTTGCGAGTTATCTCGGGTGGCATAGAATGATTGACCGCCTCGGTCAGAACGTTACACCAACCCTTTGTTTTCTAAAATAACTTGGAAAAAAAGACAATTTAAACAGTTAACTACTTAGCCATAAATTTCTCGAATTCTTTTGCAGGGATAGGAGGAGAATAAAAATATCCTTGCACATAGTCACAACCAAACTCAATAAGCAAATCCTGCTGCTCCTGCGTTTCTACTCCTTCGGCAATAGTCCTGATATCCAGTTTGTGCGCCATAAAAATAATTGCTTCAACCAATGCATGATCCGTTGCACTGTTGACCAAATTACTTGTAAAAGAACGATCAATCTTGAGATAGTCGATATCAAATGCCTTGAGGTAAGATAATGAGGAGAAACCAGTGCCAAAATCGTCGATAGAAACTTCCATTCCGTAATTGCGAAATTCCAGTAAACAATCTTTAACATTAGGCGTGTCTTTTAACAACAAACCTTCTGTAATTTCCACGTTAATGCAGCGGCCGGGCAATCTCAGCTGATTCAGTTTTTCAGACCACAGTTTTTCATTGCGATGTTTAAACTGAGCTGGAGACTTATTCACACTTACTTGAATCGTGTCGCCAAATTGTTTACGCCACTGCAGAATATGAGCGATAACTTGATCAAATACCCATTCGCCAATCTCATGGATTAGGCCACTTTCCTCTGCCAGTGGAATAAAGATGTCAGGACCGATCATGCCGCGTTGCGGATGCTCCCAGCGCAGCAAAGCTTCTGCTTTAACGATGCGTTGAGAAGCTAACTCCAGAATAGGCTGATAGTAGACATGAAATTCGTCGCGTATCAGTGCATACCTGAGATCATGGATAAGCGTCATTTTCTCGTTTGCTTTCTGTTGCATGGCGGGCGTAAAGTAACAAAAACGTCCGCGTCCCTGCTGCTTTGCAGCGTACATTGCCTGATCCGCGTGTTTCATTAAGCTTTCCATATCCGTACCATCTTCCGGATAAACGGCAATACCGATACTGGTGGAGATATGATGAGCAGACTGATTCTGATTAAATTGAAATGGTCTGCTCAGTTCATGAATAATATGCTCGGCAACCATCTCAATGCGTAGTTTGTTACTGATTTCCGGTAAAATAACAATAAATTCATCCCCTCCTAGACGTGCCACGGTATCAATTTCACGCACGCAAGATTTAATACGACTTGCAGCCTCTTTAAGCAACGCATCCCCCACATCATGACCAAAAGTATCATTGATTTCCTTGAAGTGATCCAAATCAAGGAGAAACAAGGAAAGTAACAATCCACTGCGGTGAGATTTTTTAATTTCCTGAGCCAATCGATCCTTGAATAAATTGCGATTGGCTAAACCGGTCAGTTGGTCGTAACTCGCTTGCGTCAGGATTAAATCATCTTTCTGTTTTTTCTCAGTAATATCGGAAAACTGTGCGACATGGCAATAGATATGACCATCAGGATGGCGAATAACGCTGATATTTAACCACCTGGCATGAATTGAGCCGTCTTTGTGGCGATCCCATATTTCACCTTGCCAGTGATCGTTTTCTTTAATCGCTTGCCACATTTTCTGGTAAAAAACCCTGTCATGGCGTCCAGAGTTAAAAATCCCGGGACTCTTGCCCGCTACATCTACCAACTCGTAACCCGTCAGGCGGGTAAATGCTGGATTAACGTGTCTGATAATATTGTTTTTATCCGTTACCATGATAGCCTCGCTGCTCGACAGATAAATCGCGCTGGCTAACAACATAAAATCATCGGATTGTATGTGGCTGATGTCTCTGTTCGTGCCCATCATATGTAAAGATGGTTTTTCTGGAGCATCGCTGATTATGGTGGCCATCATGCGGATGCTGCGGATAGTTCCATCTGGCCAGCAAACACTAAATTCAGTATCGAGATTCTTTCGCCGCATAGTGTGCCCATACCGCTAGCACCTGTAGCCAGCGTCAGATGTTTGATGATCTCGTTAAGCGTATTTTCTGTTTGCCTGAATCTGGTGATATCGGTGGAAATTCCACACAAGCCAATGATTTTTCCGTGGTCCTCGCGTATTGGTTGCTTGACTGACTGGTAAATTCGCCTCTCGCCAGTCGCTTTGAGGATAACTTTTTCCTCTTGCTTAATTGTTTCTCCAGATTCGATCACACGGCAGTCATTGCGCTTTAAATCATTTGAGGCTTCCAAATCAAAGAAGTCGCTATCATCCCGGCCGATAATGTTATCAACTGAGGTACCGAGAAGATCCTGAACGTTCTCATTTACATACGTGTAACATCCCATTCTATCCTTAATGTAAATGTAGCAGCCAACTTGATTCAGAATCGTGCCTAGTTCAACTTTTGTGTTTCCTAGTCGAATGACTGTGGTACTTGCCACGGATTTAGGCGGGGATTCAGCTGAAGGCATTGCTGATTCTGCAGTAGAAGTGGCTTCTATTTTATCTTCTGATGACATTGCGCACCCTTGCATTCATTGATTTTATTAGCAAATGCTTTTGTACATAAACTAACTTATCATTTAGATATAGTACAAGAGTTTCTAATCGGTGGGCGCACTGGATCTGCTACGTTACTTATAGGTTTTTATAACGCACAATCTTACCAGCATGTTGATGCCCGTTAATAATTTTTTGTACAGTCGACAGAATTTCTTGGAAATTTGTAAGATGTGTCAAATGTGGAGTGCCGGGAGCTTGCCGGACTTAAGGTCAATCTGCTGCACCAATGGGAAAATGGTTTATATTTTCTCAATTTTTCATTGCATAGTCTCGCTATGATTGCTTAAGTCCGGCAGGCTAGAAGTACTTTGGTTTTTCATCTATATCAAATTAGGCTTAACTTGCTGCTATATCAAGCCTTGGTTAATTCTTCACGCTTTTCGTTGTTTCAAAAGCTAACGTCAATCACGCGTTGAAATGGTTAAAATAAATAAGGTATTGATTTATTTTTTTCTTTGGTCTTTTTGGTGTTTTGAGCTCTCTTGAGTCGCGCAACCGGCTGGCGCAAGGGCGGTATGCTACCTGGAATTTGCATGCGCGTTACCGAACAGACTGATCGTGTTTATGCATATACCTTACAAACGGTGATTGGAAACATTATTTACTGTTCTAATCATCGTTTAAATTAAACCTTACGGGAGTGGGAAATGAACAAGAAAACTATTATCTTATATGCAAGCATTCTAATCATGGCACTTTTTTCATTTGGCGCAGTTGCTGCGGGGCAAAATCATTTAGATCAAGCCATTCAGCACGCCGAGGCTGCTGTTACATCAGCCGATGGCAAAACTGTAGCCAAACATGCACAAGAGGCTAAAACCCATGCGAAAGGCGCAAAAAACGATAAAACCGATGCCAAGCACCTGGATGAAGGAATTAAGTGTTTAGATGGTGCGATTAAAGCAGGTAATGATGGAAATTTAGATGCGGCTAAAGAAAGAAGCGACGGATGCAGTAAAACATTTGAAAGAAGCTGCAAAATAATCCAATAAGCTTCGATGCTACAAAAGCAGTGGATGGAAATCTACTGCTTTTGTAGATACTTACGTCTATAAACCTAAAAATCACCGGAATTTTTAGTTGCAATAACAGCCAGATACCCTGTAGGATCATCCGCGTTGTACCTCATGGTACCCCCCGAACACCCTACATGGAGAATCCAGCAGCCAATGTCCGACACAGCAGTTACAGTTTACGATTATTTCGATGAGACCACCTGGGGGCGGATAAAAGCCTTCTCCAACGCGCACGAGACGCCTTTCCTGGTTGTCGATCTCGCGACGATCGATCGTCAATTCGATGAGATGTTGCGGCATTTTCCGTACGCGCGTACCTACTATGCGGTTAAAGCCAATCCGGCACCGGAAGTCCTGACACTGCTCAGAGACAAAGGCTCGTGCTTTGACATCGCGTCGACGTACGAACTTGACAAGGTGCTTGCACTCGGCGTGACGCCCGATCGAATCAGCTTCGGCAATACGATAAAGAAAGCCAAGGATATCCGCAGCTTCTATCAGAAGGGTGTGCGCATGTTCGCAACCGATTCCGAGGCGGATTTGCGCAACATTGCTAAGGCTGCACCCGGTGCGCGCGTCTATGCCCGTATCCTGACAGAAGGCACATTGACCGCCGATTGGCCGCTGTCGCGCAAATTCGGCTGCGAGAGCGACATGGCTATGGATCTGTTGATTCTCGCCCGTGATCTCGGTCTTGACCCGTACGGCGTATCGTTCCACGTCGGTTCGCAACAGCGCGAAATCGGCGCTTGGGACGCGGCGCTCGGTAAGGTGAAGGTGATTTTCAATCGCTTGTGGGAAGAGGACCGCATCAAGCTGAAGATGATCAACATGGGCGGCGGTTTTCCGGCCAACTATTTGCAACGCACGAACGAACTCGCGACCTATGCTGAGGAGATTACGCGATTCCTGCACGAAGATTTCATGGATGAAATGCCGGAAATCATCATCGAACCGGGCCGTTCAATGGTCTCAAATGCCGGCGTACTTGTGAGCGAAGTCGTGCTGATCTCGCGCAAATCGCGCACGGCACTGCATCGATGGGTATACACCGATGTCGGAAAGTTCACCAGGTTGATCGAGACGCTTGACGAATCGATCAAGTATCCGATCTACACCGAGAAGAACGGCGAGCTCGAGAACGTGATCATCGCCGGACCGACGTGCGACAGCGCGGATATCATGTACGAGAACTATAAGTACGGATTACCGTTGAATCTTGCGACCGGAGATCGACTGTACTGGCTGTCGACTGGCGCCTATACGACGACATACAGCTCAGTGGAATTCAACGGTTTTCCGCCGTTAAAGGATTACTACATCTAATTGCGGGGGATTCCTCCGTGCGTGCCTGCTACGGAATTGAACATGCTTTTGATCTTGATCATACCGTGGCAGCATCGTTAAGTGCTTGTTGGTTTGGAGTTTGCACGAATGACCTTCTGCAAGATATCGCGAGCACTTTTGGTTCAAATGAACGGCTTCTGGCTAATTTTATGATGAGCAATGAACTCGTCAATAGTAGAGATCAGAGCGGGGCGCTCAATGCCCGTAAGCCGCGACTCAGTATAGCGTCGACGACAACGCACAACCTGGATTCACCCCGCTCCAAATTGCGTGGCAATGTCGCAGTTTTTCATTCCGTCAACCGTCAGAAGTATGATGCGCGAACGTTGTGCCAGCCTAACCAAATAAAGTAGCGCTCTTGAAAAATATCTGCTGGAAACCACACTGTCTTGGACTGTTTAATTTTTCGGTTGCCGCTTAGAGATGGTATTTTGTACACGAGAGAGGATTGGTAATCTTCATGGATTGGTAAAGCTCAATCCCAGTTGCAATAACTCATCCCAAATATCCCCTTGCGCTACCCCTTTAATAATCCGGTCTATTTTTGCAGCGTCTCTTAATCCTTGCATCAGCGATTGCAGATTAACGCGTTTGGCGGCGGCCATCACTGATTTTGCCGATCTCCCCAGACTCTGGCGGCTTGCAATAATTGTGCGGGCGATTGGCCGTTGTCGAGACCTTTGCGGATGGTAATCAGTTGGCGGATTTGTTCGGCAAGGGTGGCGAGGATCAGGAGCGGGGCAGTACCTTCACCTTGCAACCCGGTCAGGATATGGGTGTAGCGGGCGGTGTTGGCAGAAATCATAGCGTCTGTTAGTTGAAAAATATCATAGCGTGCCACGTTCAGAACTACATCTTTTACTTGGTCGAATGACAAGTTGCCATCGGGGTAGAGCAGTGCAAGTTTCTGAATTTCCTGATGCGCTGCAAGCAAGTTGCCTTCTACCTGGTCAGCGAGAAATTGCAGCGTGGCGGAATCGGCTTTTTGTTGCTGTCTGGTAAGGCGTTGTCCAATCCAGCCGGGTAACTGGTCACGCTCGATGGCGTAGACCGGTATCAGGATGCTGGTGGTTTCAAGCGTTTTGAACCATTTCGCTGCCTGCCCTTGTTTGTCTATTCTGGGGAGTGTGATAAGCGTGAGAGTGTCGGGTGGCAGGGCATTGCAATAGGTTTCAATGGCTTTGCCGCCTTCCTTGCCGGGTTTTCCGGATGGGATGCGGATTTCCATGATTTTGCGATCGCCAAACAGAGACAAGTTGTTGCCAGCATTCAGCAGAGCAGACCAATCGAAGTGCTGATCAACGGTAAACAGCTCACGTTCGGTATAGCCTTGCTGGTGCGCATGGGTTCGGATTAAATCAGCGGCTTCCAGAATCAGCAGCGGTTCATTGCCAAATAATGTGTAGAGCGAAGCAGTTTGTTTTTGCAGGTGCTGGGGGAGCTGTTCGAGTTTTATCCGCATGCCGGCGAGCAGAGTCGGGGATCTAGGATGATATTTTAATCGCAGACAAGCGCCAGATGATCTGCTGGATGGCGTCGGCCTGCATATCTTTTTTCAGCAACTGCTCCTCCGCTTCCTTGGCTAGGATTTGTGCATCCAGGTAAGGGAGGATGCGTGTTAAAGTGATTTCAGTATTGGGGACGATTTCGATGCCTTGCGTATCCACAAGACGATACACAACCAGGTAAATCAAATTAAAGTCACGTACCCGGCCACCTCCGGACAGGGATACAATTTTTCTTTCAATCCCGGCGCTGATGATTTCCAGTGTTGCTTCAGCTTCCACCGCACTGGCGACCACTTTGGTTGTGGATGAAGCGCCAACTGCGCGTTCCAGATCCATACCGATGGTTTGTCCTTCGGGCGCGGTGATATGCAGAGACTTGAACGGCAGTGAAGCGACCTGTCCGCGCAACTGAAAGCCGCAAGCGGCCAGCAGGAATAATATCACCAGGAAAAGAATGTTCTGTTTGCTCAGGGTCATATTTATTTGCACTGTTTTTATACAACAATATTGACTAATCTGCCGGGCACGACAATGATTTTTTTGACCGCTTGCCCTTCTATAAATTTCTGCACATGTTCATTGGTCAAGGCGGCGTGCTCGAGGGTATCTTGTCCGGCATCTTTGGCGACATTAATTTCTCCACGTAATTTACCATTGACCTGTACAATCAGCTTGATTTCATCCTGTACCATGGCAGCATTGTCTGCCTGTGGCCAAGGCTGATCAAAGAGTTCGGTGCCCGGTTTGAGTTCACGCCACAGTTCATGGCAGATATGCGGAACGATCGGGGAGAGCAGCAACACAATATTTTCCAGCGCTTCCTGCATCAGGTTACGGCTTGCTGGATCAGTGCCCTGGCTTTTTGCAAGACCGTTCATCAGTTCCATCACAGCAGCAATGGCAGTATTGAACGTGTGGCGCCGGTCCAGGTCGTCGCTTACTTTGGCGATGGTCTGGTGCAACTGGCAGCGCAGGGATTTGAGCTCTGGCGGCAATGTTTGATGCAGCGCGGGATCGATCTCGACTACGCCGTGCTGGAGGTGAGTATAAACCTGTTTCCATAAGCGTTTGAGAAAACGGTATGCGCCATCGACACCGGCATCAGCCCATTCCAGTGTCTGCGTCGGAGGGCTGGCAAACATCATGAATAAACGCGCGGTATCGGCGCCGTATTCTTCCACCAGTTTCTGCGGATCTACTCCGTTATTTTTGGACTTCGACATGGTGCCGATGCCGCCCGATTCAACCGGCTGGTTGTCGGCTTGCAGGATTGCGCCGCAACGTTTGCCTTGTTCGTCATACTGGATGTTGACTTCCGCCGGATTGAAATAGGTAATGCGTCCGCTGTCGGATTTTCGGTAAAAAATTTCGTTCAGCACCATGCCCTGCGTCAGCAGGTTGGTAAACGGTTCGTCCAGAGTCATTAAACCCAGGTCGCGCATGACTTTGCTCCAGAATCGCGAATACAGTAAATGCAATATGGCGTGTTCAATACCGCCGATATATTGATCGGCTGGCAGCCAGTAATTGACGCGTTCATCGGTCATCGCCAGATTCTGATCGGGGCAGGCATAGCGGGCATAGTACCAGGAGGAATCAACAAAAGTATCCATGGTATCGGTTTCCCGGCGCGCAGCTTTGCCGCATTTAGGACAGGCGCATTCGTAGAAAGGACGGCGTTTTGGCTAATGGATTGCCCGAACCGTCTGGCACCAGATCCTGCGGCAGCACCACCGGCAATTGATCATCCGGTACTGGTACCACGCCGCAATCGGTGCAATGAATCAGCGGAATCGGACAGCCCCAGTAGCGTTGGCGTGAAATGCCCCAATCGCGCAGCCGATAGTGCACGCGTTTGCTGCCTAGGCCTTTTTTTTCCAGTGCCGCTGCAATAGCATCCACTGCTTTCTGAAATTCCAGCCCGGAAAATTCACCGGAATCGAAGGTTACACCATGCTCTACATAGGCTTGTGTCAGCGGTATTTCCAGATCACCGCTCAGCGGTTTGATGACCGCTTTGATCGGGAGTGCATATTTTGTGGCAAATTCAAAATCACGCTCGTCATGTGCGGGAACCGCCATCACCGCACCTTCGCCATAACCCATCAATACGTAATTGGCGACCCATACTGGTAATTTCCCTCCATTCAATGGATGAGTCACAAACAAACCAGTATCCATGCCTTTTTTTTCTTGCGTGGCCAGATCCGCTTCCTTGGCTGAGCCGAGTTTGCATTCCTGGATAAAGGCTTGCAGCACTGGATTGTTTCGGGCGGCATGCAAGGCGATCGGATGTTCGGCAGCGACTGCGACATAGGTTGCACCTTGCAGCGTATCCGCACGGGTGGTGAACACTTTCAGATCTTGCGGTGCAACGGATTCGGCATCGGCCGGAAAAGTAATGTCGACGCCGTAGCTTTTGCCGATCCAGTTGGCCTGCATGGTTTTAACCCGTTCCGGCCAACCGGTAAGCGTGTCCAGTGCTTCCAGCAGCTCATCGGCATACTGGGTTATTTTCATGTAATACATCGGGATTTCGCGTTTTTCCACCGGAGCACCGGTGCGCCAGCCGCAACCATCGATCACCTGTTCATTCGCCAGCACCGTTTGATCAACCGGGTCCCAATTGACTGTGCCAGTAGTTTGATACGCCAATCCCTTTTCCAGCATGCGCAGGAACAGCCATTGATTCCAATGATAATAACTGGAATCACAAGTGGCGATTTCACGCGTCCAATCGATACTCAATCCCAGGCTTTTCAGTTGCTTGCGCATGTAGGCAATGTTGTCGTACGTCCATTTTGCTGGTGAAACATTGTTTTGCATGGCGGCGTTCTCGGCAGGCAGGCCAAACGCATCCCAGCCCATCGGTTGCATGACGTTGTAACCCTGCATGCGGCGGTAACGCGATAAGACATCCCCAATCGTGTAATTGCGCACATGCCCCATGTGCAGTTTGCCCGATGGATAAGGAAACATCGACAGGCAGTAATATTTTGGCTTGCCGGTAATTTCGACCGCTTTGAATGCAGTTGTTTGTTCCCAGTATTGCTGTGCGTTTTTCTCGATTTCCTGGGGATGATATTTTTCTTGCATGAAATTTGATTTTTATACTGTAAAACGCTGATTATACCGTGAAGTATTCAGGGGGATTGTGCCTATTATTCGACAGATTTTTGTTCATGTTGCCGGGAGCGTTGCCTGTTTCGTTCATGCAAGCTCTGTAAGATTGTTTTCAGTTCACTCTCTCCCCATTCTTGTGCTTCAGATTCAGAGGGAAATCCTTTCTGGCGCTTGGAAACAGTATTTTTCTTTGCTGTTACTTTTCTGATAATTTCTGCAGTCCAACCGGTGTTTTCTTGCTTGACACGAAATTCGTATTTCTTACCTTTTTCCATTATTGGTTTCCTGAGAATTGATGGGTGATCGATGCGTTGGGTTTGCCGCAATGGCGAAATGGATGATATGTCGAACGCAATATGGAAGATTTGTGTATTGTACGCCGGAGATAATTGGCGCGTTAGAGACGTAATTTATTTACTGGTACTGGTGTAATTATTTTTACTTCGATCAGGAGTCTGGCAATAAGTTACTATCAGTGGATGCCTTAGGATTCTACCGCAATTTCTCCTCAGAATCTGGGGCCGTTTGGGTAACCAAGTGTTACAGGATTGCATACGATCGCATACATTGGTATGCAGCGACGCAGCTAATTTTAAATTAGATAGGTTAATCCAGACGAAAGCCGATCTTTAGTTTTACCTGATAGTGTGCAACCTTGGCATCAACGATATGCCCGCGAGTTTCTACCACTTCAAACCAATCCAGGTTCCGCAGCGTTTCACCGGACTTGGCAATGGCCTGCTGAATGGCATCTTCGATTGTTTTGGATGAAGAACCAACGATTTCGATAACCTTATAAACGTGATCGCTCATTTTGGAATTCCTCTTTATATTATTGGAGAAAGCGTTATATCATACTTTAAGCCATCAGAAACATCAGTACCTTTATACGGGAATAATAATAAAAGTAGCTGTTGTCTTATTGATTCAGAAAAATATCATGTGGGCATCTCTAAAAATCCAAATTTCGTCAAAACACTTTGTTGCTCAAAAAAATGTTTCCTTACATATCAGGTCACCATTTTTTGCTCGCGCCTCGTTCTGTTCAGAACTTTGAATTTTTAGAGGCGCCCATATGATGATGAAAACTCAGTGATCCATTTTAAGGAAATTACATACTACTATGAAGCTCAGAATGCTACTTGCTCTATTGATTGTAATCTCTCTTGCTGCCTGTGCGACCACCCCAACGGGTAGAAGCCAATTGGCTTTTCTGCCCGATAGTGAAGTGGATGCGATGGGTTTGCAAGCTTTCTCAGATTTAAAGAATAAAAAGGTAATCAGTAAAAATGCACAGGAAGATCAGTTTGTACGTTGTATTACAAATGCTATTACACGTGAAGTCGGCGGCAACTGGGAAGTGGTGGTCTTTGAGGATAGCACACTGAATGCTTTTGCTTTGCCGGGTAACAAAATTGGCGTGCATACGGGATTAGTTGAGCTGGTGGATAATCAGGATCAATTAGCCTCTGTGATTGGCCATGAAATCGGCCATGTGCTGGCCAGGCACAGTAATGAACGGATGTCTCAGAAACTGGGAGCGCAAATTGGCATTTCATTGATCGCTGCAGTGGCGGCGCCACAGACGGCAATGGGGCGGAATGCATTGAGTTTGCTCGGTGTCGGCGCAGAGTACGGGTTGATCATGCCATTTAGCCGCTTGCATGAGAGTGAAGCGGATGCTATTGGTATTGAATTAATGGCAAAAGCTGGATTCAATCCTTCCGAGAGCATCACGTTATGGCAGAAAATGACTCAGGCCAGTCAGGGACCGCAACCTGTGGAATTCTTGTCAACTCACCCATCCCATGCGACGCGCATTGATGATTTGCGGAGTCATTTGCCTAAAGCCATGACGTTGATGCAGCAGGCCCATGCGGCAGGAAAGAATCCGGATTGTAAGAAATAACCTGCTATTCTTCGGGTTCCGGTTCGCCAGCAGGAAAATCCAGCTCCACTTTTGCGCCGTCTGGATCATGAAAGAATAGTTGCCAGATTTCTAACCCTTCCAGACGGCGCAATTCATAGTGAATGCCATTTTGCTTTAAGGTATCGACTGCAGTTTGTAGATTAGATGCAGTAAAAGCCATGTGATCAATCACACCGGCTGCATTAACCGGCAATGGTCTGCCCGCCATGATATGCAAGATTGCCTGATCTCCGGCATAAAGCCATGCGCCAGGAAAAGCGAAAGGTGGGCGGTAACCTTCAGTAAGTCCAAGAATATTGATATAGAAAGTCTTGCTTCTTTCCAAATTGCCACTCAGTACGGTGAAATGGTTCATGCCTTTGATCGTCATTTTGCATATCTCATGTTTAAAGCAGAATTTTATAGCATTAATTCTCAGGATGCTCTATTTGCCTGAAACCCGCTTTTCGTAACCCGTAAATCTGATATCTTTGTGCCACTGTGAGGTGCTTATGGCGCCTCATATCCGGTTTTATTGGGTTGTTTAAGAAGCATTGTTTAAGAAGCACAGTTGCTAACGCAGCTTGCCTCCTATAACCTTATGAAAGTTGCATTTCAAACTTGAATTCGCCTGACGGTAAAACGTGTGATAGCAGAAAATACTTTTTAGATGGAGGAAAATATGCTATTTATTATCGAATACTGCAATGAGTTAAGGTATTAGAATGCGGTATGGAAAAGTGGCAAATAGTAGAAGATATTTTGAAAGCCATAATAATGGTGTAAAGAATAAACAAAGAAGAAGGTGGTAATGGGTGCCTGGTATTGTCACCTGCTATGGGAGGCGTGTTGGTCCGGAACCAGATAATCATACCGGTCATATCGTTTTTCTCCATCTTGACCAATATTCAGAGAGGATAAGTTTATGTTTGCTTTGAAACGCGCAGTAAGAAAAGGGTTTCTTGTTCTTGCCGTCGTGTTGTCGCTGTCTCTGGTTAATCAGGCGCAGGCGAATCCCCGTTACTCCTCTATCGTAATCGATGCGGACACAGGTGCAGTCCTGCACGAATCCAACGCTGATGCCAGTCGTTATCCAGCCTCTCTGACCAAGATGATGACGCTTTATATGTTGTTCGAAGCGATTGAGCAACGCAAGATGACGCTGGATACGCGAATGCAAGTATCGGTGCATGCAGCATCAATGCCGCAGACGAACATTGGTTTACGCACAGGGGATAGCATCAGCGTACGTGATGCGATTCCGGCACTGATTGTGCGTTCTGCCAACGATGTGGCGGCAGTGGTGGCAGAGGCGCTGGGCAGCAGCGAAGCTAATTTTGGCCGCATGATGACCGATAAGGCACGCAAGCTGGGTATGCATTCCACCACCTTCCGCAATGCTTCCGGTTTGCCCAATGGAGAACAAAAGACCACTGCGCGCGACTTGGTGACCTTGTCGGCACGATTAATGAAGGATTTTTCCAATCACTATCATTATTTTTCTACCCGATCATTCAATTACAAAGGCACTATTTATAGAAGCCATAACCGCATGGTGGTGTCGAATACCCAGGTGTGGACGGCACGAAAACCGGATTTATCCGCGCTTCTGGATTCAATGTGGCTACCTCCGCCAAGCGCGGTGATCGTCGTGTGATCGCAGTGGTGATGGGCGGGCAAACCGCGGCCGCGCGTGATCAGCATATGGCGCAGTTGCTTGATCGCAGTTTTAACCAGGAGGGCGCGCTAGCGAGTTGGCCAGCAATAACAGTAATACCCGTACTGTGCCGGTTGCCGCCCTGAAGACAAGTGCTTCGACTGCTGTACCTAAACCATCTCCCGTGGCGAAAAAGATACCTGTTCGCGTCGTGTCGCAACAGACTGCTCAACCGGCAGTCAATGCACGGCCGCAAAAAGTTGCGATGCTGGAGAATGACAGCTGGGCGGTGCAGATAGGTTCTTATCATGAGCCCGACCGGGCTCATGCTCAGGCCCTAGCCGCTGCCCGTTGGATACCAGGAGAAGTGAAAGTAACCGAGGTGGAAATCAGCAACCGCAAATTGTATCGAGCGAGGCTGGTTGGCTTACAGGAAAGCCAGGCACGTACGGCCTGTCAGAATCTCGCCCGGCATGGGATGGGGTGCTTGGTGGTGCGGTCATAGGATTAGCCTGCGGATTTATGATTTTGATCTAATGATCAGAAAGGCTGGATTCACTTCTGTTCCGTTAATCACTGGTTAGAATGGAGTGCCAAGGCGCGATGTCGCGCTCAGAAATGAGGCTGTGCTTGCTGATGCTGGCGTCATTAAAGTCAGCTTGCTCATGCGCGTTGATCTGATAGACCCCGGATGCGACTTGGATTTTGATGTGTCCGTCTGCAACCGCGATATGGTTATTGCCATCTTTTGCATCCGGATACTGAAGCGGGTCCCGGTGTTCTTAATGAGGGCATTGCCGACTTTTACTTCAAGTTGGTGGGCAGCATTTTTCTTGATGTCAAAATAAATATTTCCCTTGAACAACTCGACTTGCAACGGATGACTCTCTTTCACGGCCACAGAACTTAGCTTATCCAGTGCCATGTTGATATCGGGTGCTATCGCAGTGACTAGCTGTGCTTCCGATTTTGTTTCATAAAACCGGATACTATGCGGTTTGCCAAAATACCAGGTCATCAGTCCCAGCAGTACACAAACGCCCAAAATTACGCAATGCAGAAAAAAGCGCCACCAACTGAAAACAAAGGTAAAAGGTTCTATAACGGGTGGTTCAGGTCCCTGCATCTGAGTTCAATAAAATAAATAATGAAAGCCCTGATTATATACTGATGATAGAAAATTTTTTAGTCTGGGGTACGTGGTATGTTCACGGTCAGCACCCAAGGTTAAGGTTGAAATAATTTATTAATAGCATTGACTAACGATTTGATGGGTTGTTTTGTTGTATGGCCACGATGTTTATCATCTTTTGCAGTGATGTCAAATGTAAAATCTGACCCCCAATATTCTTTTCTTGGGGTTTTTTTAGGCTGGAACTTATCCACTCGCTAATAAAAAGGCCGTCAACAACAAGCAAACCTATTAAAACACCACTTAAAATACCGAACACCCAGGCATCACTATTGTGGATTTCTTTGTGGATTGGATTCTTATCTTCTTTGTAAGCCCAATAAGATAATAGATTCTTGAAAATCACACTCAATCCAATGCAAACAACAATTTGAATAATTAGCTTCATAGATACATTCCGTTATCTGCTACACAACCGTAGCGTACGCCAATCTCTATTTTGGTTAGATGCCAATAATATTTGAATAAAACCAATCATTAAATTCATGAGAACGTGCAATAGAAATATCAAGTCTTGATGCATTTTCGATTGCTCTCACTAGCATCCAACACGCCGAATCCTCTAGGTCTGCTGTGATAAACTCATTGTCTTCAACGAGATGTTTTAACGTATTTCTAATCTTATTCTCCTCATCAACAAATTCCTTTGTTTTAAATGTACTCCATAAAAAATAATATTTTAAACTTCCAGTCAAGTACAGCCTCCTTCCCGTAGCGCTTTAATGTCTTACCAAATATTTCTTCGGCAGCGCCAGCCAAGGTTATTACAGCCGCATAGCATGCGTTATCAAGAAATAGAGACAAGGCAACCTCGAGTTGTTCTTTCGCAAGATCAATTTGTATGTAGGTCTGTTCGGTCATCTCATGACTTCTCGCATAAATATATACGATATTATTTTTATGAAGACTTTTGGAACAAGTCTTGCAATGTGCATTACGTGCCCTCAATCCTTACTCTTCAACCAATTTTCCCTGACACTCCGCGCTTCAGAAAAAGCCTGTTCCAGTGCTGCACCCTCATTATTTTTCAGCATTTCCTGCAACAATTTAAGCTCGTTTTGATACGCATCAATCTGCTCAAGTAATGCCTCACGATTCGCCAAACAAATATCCCGCCACATTTCCGGGGAGCTGCTGGCGATGCGGGTGAAGTCGCGGAAGCCGCTGCCGGCAAAACGGAGCAGGTTTTCTGGATTGCTGGTGCTGTGATGAAGGTGATTCATCATGGTGAATGCCAGGATATGCGGCAGGTGACTGGTGGCTGCGAGTACCTGGTCGTGTTCGTCGGCTGGCATTAGCGAGACTTGCGCGCCGCAGGCTTGCCATAATTGGCTGATTCGCTCGACGGCATCAATGCTGGTTTCTGGCAATGGGGTCAGGATGACATGTTTGTTGCGGTACAAATCCGCTTGTGCCGCTTGTGCGCCACTTTGTTCCGTGCCGGCGATGGGGTGGCCGGGCACGAAGTGGTGCCGGTTTTGTATTGGAAGATGGTGGCGCGCTGCAGCAATGACATCCTGTTTGGTGCTGCCGGCATCGGTGATGATGGTGTTGGCCTGCAGGTGCGGAGCGATCTGTGCCATGATATGGGCCGTCTGACCAACCGGCATCGCCAGAAACACCAGATCAGCGTTGTGCAGAGCGGAGGTTATGTCAGTGGCTATTTCATTAATGACACCACGGTCTACTGCGCATTGCATATTTTGCTGGCTGCGGCCAATCCCAACAATATGTTCGAACAAGCCAGCCTTACGTAACGCCAAGGCGAATGATCCGCCGATCAGGCCGACACCGATGATGACTAGCTTGTTAAGTATTGCTGTATTTGTCATCTGTGTATCGTTGTCTGATGTTATAGGGTGCGTCCGATGACTTCTGCGATGCCTCTTAATGTTCCCATCAGATCCTTGAATTCCTGCGGATTCAGAGCTTGATCGGCATCGCACCAGGCTTCGCACGGATTCGGGTGCATTTCCACCAGCAAGCCGTCGGCACCTGCTGCAATGGCCGCGCGCGCCAACGCTGGAACCATCCAGGCTTTACCGCCGGCATGCGAAGGATCAATGATAACCGGCAGATGGGTTTCACGTTTAAGAACCGGTACGCAAGTGACATCCATGACATTGCGGTAGGCGGTTTCAAATGTGCGGATGCCACGTTCGCAGAAAATAATATTATGATTGCCGCCTGCTGCAATGTATTCAGCCGCCATGAGCCATTCTGAAATGGTAGCGGATAGACCGCGCTTCAGGATGACCGGTTTTTTGATTCGCCCCACTTCTTTCAGTAAGTCGAAATTCTGCATGTTGCGCGTACCGATCTGTATGACATCAACATCATGTTCGAGAAAGGTGTCGAGCATGCGCACATCCATCAGCTCGGTGACGATCGGCAGGTTATATTTGTCAGCTGCCTGACGGAATATGCTCAGACCGTCGACGCCTTTGCCTTGGAAAGTGTAGGGACTGGTGCGGGGTTTGAAAGCCCCGCCACGCATTAGACGGCAACCGGCTGCCGCGACTTGTTGAGCAGCCAGATCCATTTGCTCCTGCGTTTCAACCGAACAGGGACCGCCGATCACTTGCACTTGCTTGCCGCCGACCGGAATGCCGCGCACATCGATGATCGAATCCTGTTTGTGCGATTCGCGCGAAACAATTTTGTATTGTTTGACGATGTGCATGGAATATTCAACGCCCGGCATGGAATCAAACGATTCCGGATCAAGCTTGCTTTCATCGCCAATGGCGCCGATGATTGTGCGGTTGGTGCCGCGTGAAATATTGACTTCGTGACCCAAGTCTTGGATTTTTTGCACTACTGCACCGATTTGTTCCTCGGTAACATCTTTATTCATGACGATAATCACGCTAATTCTCCCATTGCATACTCAAGTGATTCCAGGAATCGTTTATTTTCGGATTCTAATCCAACTGTAACCCGAAGGTGGTTCGGCATTTCGTAAATTCCCAGAGGGCGCACAATAATGCCTTGCTGTAAAAGGCTTTGATAGACTTTCGGGGTGTTGACTGCATCGCCTTGTACGCGGAAACTGATGAAATTTCCATACGAAGGAATAGTTCCAATACCTAATTTCCGGAAACCTTCGGTGAGTTGTAACATGCCTGCGCGATTAAGAGCATACGATTTTTGTACAAATTCAGCATCATGTAGCGCGGCCAGTGCGCCGACCAGACCAATGCTGCTGACATTGAACGGCTGGCGTACGCGATTCATCAGGTTAGCCACGTCGGGATGTGTCAGTCCATATCCGACGCGGATACCGGCGAGCCCATAAACCTTTGAAAAAGTTCGTGTGATCAGCAAATTGGAAAATTGTTTCAGCCACTTGACGCTTTCCGGTTTGTTGGCTTCGGGTAAATATTCGTAATACGCTTCATCTATAACGACCAGTACATCTCGGGATACACGCTCCATGAATCGCAACAGGTCATCGGCGCTGGATAATGTGCCGGTTGGATTGTTGGGACTGGCAATAAATGCAATACGTGTCTCAGGTGTGATGGCATCGAGCATGGCGGGCAGGTCATGACCATAATCCAGAGCGGGTACCGATATGCCATTGGCGCCGATCATTTGTACCACCAGTGGATAAACCGCGAAAGCATGTTGTGAATACACCGCAGTAGCACCCGGCTTAAGGAATACGCGCGCGGCGAGATCCAGAATATCATTGGAGCCATTCCCTAAAATGATTTGTTCTGGGGCAACGGCATAACGTTTGGACAATGCGGCTTTTAATTCATAACCACTGCCATCCGGGTAGAGTGCGACATCATGCAATGCATTAATCATCGCATCCAGTGCTAGCGGGCTAGTTCCCAGTGGATTTTCATTGGAGGCCAGTTTGATGACGTATGATTCATCCAGCCCCATTTCCCGTGCCAGCTCAGAGATAGGTTTGCCGGGTTGATAAGGTTGAATGGAGCGGATATATTCCGGAGCAAAGTCACAAAGATTCATAAAAATAAGTTTGTTAGCGATTGAGAAAAGAATACAAAGCGTTTAATAAGTTTGATCGGATGACTTTCAGAGATAATGAACAACTAGGTGGCCGGATAAGATCCCAGGATTTTCAGGAAAGCCGCTTTTTTACGTAATTCTGTCAGCGCGGCTGCTACATTTTCATCTTGTTGATGCCCTTCAATATCAATAAAAAATACATATTGCCAGAGGCCGGTACGCGATGGGCGTGATTCCAGGCGGTTCATGCTGACGCCATGCTGCGCAAGCGGTTCCAGTAATTTATAGATAGCCCCGGAACGGTTATTGGTCGATAGGACTAATGAAGTCTTATCCTTTCCGGAGGCATCCACAATTTGTTTGCCGATGACCAGAAAACGCGTGGTATTTCGCGGATCATCCTCGATGTTTTCTGCGCAGATACTGAGTCCAAATAGCTCCGCCGCTCTTTTGCTTGCAACCGCTGCTGCTTGCTTGTCAGTTGCAGCCAGCCGGGCTGCATCCGCATTGCTGGCGGTATTGATAAATGCAGAATTAGAGACATGTGGTAGGTTGGTTTTTAACCAGTGGTGGCACTGCGCTAACGATTGCGGATGTGAATAGATTTTGTTGATTTGTGATAATTCGGTCTGCTGCGCCATCAGAAACTGATGAACGGGCAACTGAATTTCTCCGCAGATGTTTAACGGCGTTTGTAACAGCAAATCCATGGTTCTGCCAACCGCGCCTTCAGAAGAATTTTCAACCGGGACCACGCCATAATTGGCCGTGTCAGATTCCACGTTACGAAACACGTCGTCGATCGAATCACAGGCTACCGTTGTGATGGCGCTGCCAAAACGTTTTAATGCCGCATCTTCAGAAAAAGTACCGTTGGGACCCAGGTAGGCCACACTCATGGTTTTTTCCAGGGCGCGACACAGTGACATGATTTCTGTAAATAACTGTTTGATGTGCGTGTTGCTGATGGGGCCTGGATTTTGCTTCTGGATACGTGCCAATATTTGCGCTTCGCGTTCAGGGCGATAGACGATACCGCTTTTTTTTATCTTACCAATCTGCTGCGCAAGTCCAGCGCGTTTGCTTACCAGCTGGAGTAATTCGTCGTCAATGGCGTCAATCTGATCGCGTAATTGTTTGAGTTGTTCAGACATGGGCGGTGAGAATTTTGGCTTAATGATAATTCATCAGAGTTCAGATTTTATCTGGGAAGTGGCAGATAGCGTGCCATTAATACACCCGCGATTCCGGCAATCTCATCCAGTACATGCCGTTGTACAGGGCTGTCCACATCGACCAGCGTATAAGCCATTTCGCCACGTGATTTATTGATCATGTTATGGATATTCAATCCGGCCTTGGCCATACTGGTGGAAATCTGCCCCAGAATGTTAGGTACATTTGCATTGGCCACCGCGACCCGGTAAGGGGATTCCCGTTCCATGTAGATATCAGGAAAATTGACCGTGTTCGTGATGCTGCCGTTTTGCAGATGATCTATGAGCTGATTGACCACCATAACAGCACAATTTTCTTCCGCTTCCAGTGTCGAAGCACCCAGATGCGGCATGGTAATTACTGCTTTTTGGTGCTGAAGTTTTTGACTGGGAAAATCACAGACATAGTATTTGATTTTGTTGGTGGCTATACCCGCCAAAATTGCTTCTTCATCGACGATGGCGCTACGCGAGAAATTCAGCAGAATAACGTTCTGATTCATCATTTTTACATGTTTCTCATCAATCAGGTGACGAGTAGAATCCAGCAACGGAATATGCACGGTGATAAATTCGCTATGACGGAGCAAGTCTCCCATGCTGTGTGCCTTTTTTACTTCTGCGGATAGACTCCAGGCCGAATCGACTGTAATTTTGGGATCATATCCGATGACTTTCATTCCCAGTTTGATTGCTGCATTAGCAACCAACCGGCCAATTTCACCCAAGCCAATAATTCCTAACGAACGGCCCGATAATTCGATGCCGGAAAAGCGTTTCTTTTCACTCTCCGCCTGCTGATTGAGTGCCGCATCATCACCTTGCAGTTTTTCTACGAACTGCAATGCAGGAACCAAATTACGTGCGGCTAAAAACAAGCCAGCCAGAACCAGTTCCTTGACTGCATTGGCATTAGCACCCGGTGTGTTGAAAACTGGGATACCACGGGCGTTCATATCCGGCACAGGAATGTTGTTTGTACCGGCGCCTGCTCGTCCGATGGCCTTGACACTGCTGGGAATTTTCCAGTTCAACATATTTTGCGAACGTACCAGAATGGCATCCGGTTCAGCAATATCATTTCCTACCTGATAATAATTTGCGGGAAAGCGACTCAGGCCGAGGGGAGAAATCTGATTAATGGTAAGAATCTTGAAGATTTGGTCTGGATGTTCAGTCATGCTGGCTGGCAAACTCCTTCATAAACGCTGCTAATTTTGCCACGCCTTCTATGGGCATGGCATTATATATTGAGGCACGCATCCCGCCAACTGAACGGTGCCCCTTCAGTTGGACCAGACCTTTTTTTTCGGCATGCTTGAGGAACTCATCATCCAATTCTGGGTTTTTTAGCGTGAAGGGTACGTTCATACGTGAACGATCGGATTTAGTCACCGGGCAATGATAAAAATCGGTGTTGTCCAACAAGTCATACAACAGATTGGCTTTGGTAATGTTGATTTTTTCCATCGCTGCCAACCCGCCTTGTTTTTTCAGCCACGCGAATACTAATCCGGTAATGTACATGGCATAGGTCGGCGGGGTGTTGTACATCGAATCATTTTTAGCATGAATCTGGTAATCGTAAAGTGTTGGCGTGCCAGCTATTGGTATGCCCAGTAAGTCCTCGCGTACAATGACCAGTGTCAGTCCGGCCGGTCCCAGGTTTTTTTGCGCACCCGCATAGATCAGTCCAAAACGCGTAACATCCAAAGGCCGTGACAAGATGTTGGATGACATATCGGCTACCAATGGAATATTGCTTTCCGGTATCCAGTTAAACTCGACGCCACCGATAGTTTCATTGCTGGTGTAATGAACATAGGCTGCCTCTGGGTCCAGGTGCCATTTGTCTTGTGTGGGGACATAGGTGAAATTGGCGTCTGCGGATGAGGCAGCTACATTAACAGTGCAATATCTGTTGGCCTCCTCAATTGCTTTTGTCGACCATTGACCGGTGTTTATATAGTCAGCTTTCTTTTTGCCGCGGAGCAGATTCATCGGCACCATGGAAAACTGGCTGGAAGCTCCGCCTTGCAGAAATAAGACTTTATAGTTTTGCGGTATTCCAACCAGTTCGCGTAAATCGCTTTCAGTTTTCTCAGCAATGGCCATAAATTCCTTGCCGCGATGGCTCATTTCCATGACGGACATGCCGCTGCCGTGCCAATCCAGCATCTCATCACGTGCTTGCTGCAGAACTTCTCTGGGTAGAACTGCGGGTCCTGCACTGAAATTATAGATTGTATCCATAGAATTTTTTCGGTAATTATTCTTTTATATCCAGGAATCAGACAACTCGTTTGACTTTAATCATCATTACTATCACTGTCTTCGCTCTCTATCACTCTTTCCAGACCAGCGAGCTTCTCGCCCGCATCCAAGTTAATTAAGGTAACGCCTTGTGTGGCACGACTCATTTCCCGCACTTCTTTGACACGGGTACGGATGAGTACACCGCCGGAAGTGATCAGCATGATTTCATCATCCGGTTTTACCAGTTTTGCTGTGACAACTTTGCCATTGCGTGCACTGGTTTTTATTGCAATCATACCTTGCGTGCCGCGGTTATGACGTGTGTATTCGCTGATAGGCGTACGTTTTCCATAGCCATTCTCAGTCGCCGTTAATACCGCGAGCTCTTCATTTTCAGCGACCAGCAATGAAATTACTTTTTGTCCGGAACCGAGTTTCATGCCACGCACGCCACGGGCAGTTCGTCCCACCGGACGTACATCATTTTCACTGAAACGCATGGCCTTGCCGTTGTCTGAGAACAGCATGACATCATGTTTTCCTTCAGTAAGTTCAACGCCGATTAGATAATCGCCCTCATCCAAACCGATGGCGATAATGCCATTGTTCCGCGGACGGGAAAATTCTGACAGGGGTGTTTTCTTAACAGTTCCATAAGAAGTTGCCATAAATATATAGCGGGTTTCATCGAAAGCTTTAACGGGAAGAATCGCGTTAATTTTTTCACCTTCTTCCAGTTGCACCAAATTAATGATTGGTTTGCCGCGGGATAGCCGGCCACCTTGCGGCACTTCATAGACCTTGATCCAGTACACACGGCCCAGGCTTGAGAAGCACAGAATATAGTCATGGGTGTTAGCGATGAACAGCTTGTCTATGAAATCATCTTCTTTGGTACTTGTCGCCAGCTTGCCTCGTCCGCCACGTTTTTGTGCGCGATATTCATCAAGTAACTGAGATTTAATATAGCCGCTGTGCGACAGGGTGACAACGACATCTGCTGGTGTAATCAAATCTTCCATACTCAAATCTTGAGTATCGACAATAATTTCGCTGCGGCGGTTATCACCAAATTGCTGTTTGATGGCATCAAGTTCTTCGGTAATTATGCTGGTAATACGTTCTGGATTGGCCAGAATATCGAGATAATCAATAATTTTTTCTATGACATCCTTGTATTCTTCAACGATTTTCTCTTGTTCCAAGCCGGTTAGGCGTTGCAAGCGTAATTCCAGAATCGCCTGCGCTTGTGCGTCCGATAAACGGTAACCTTGAGCTTTTAATCCAAATTCTTCACCTAATCCATCCGGTCGTAGCGCATTGGAATCTGCCATGGCGCGCGACAGCATTTCCTCAACCAATTGAGAACGCCAAACTTTTGCCATGATTGCTTCTTTGGCGACAGACGGTGTCGGCGCTGCTTTTATTAAAGCGATGATTTCATCGACATTGGATAAAGCAACTGCCAGACCTTCCAATAAATGACCGCGCTCACGCGCTTTCTTCAGTTCGAAAACTGTGCGTCGCGTGACAACTTCACGGCGATGACGCAGGAAGGCGTCCAATATCTGCTTTAAATTCAACAGGCGAGGCTGACCATCCAGGAGTGCCACCATATTCATGCCGAAGGTGTCTTGCATCTGTGTTTCTTTATACAAGTTATTCAGTATGACTTCAGGTACCTCGCCACGTTTCAGTTCAATCACGACACGCATGCCTGATTTATCCGATTCATCGCGTAAGTCAGAAATGCCTTCAATTTTTTTGTCGCGAACCAATTCTCCAATGCGGATTAATAGATTAGCTTTATTTACCTGATAGGGCAGTTCATCGACGATGATGGATTGTCGGCTGCCTTTTTCCATGTCTTCAAAATGAGTGCGGGCACGCATGACAACACGGCCGCGGCCTGTGCGATAACCATCCCTTACTCCAGAAACACCATAAATAATACCGGCCGTTGGAAAATCCGGAGCCGGGATGTATTCAATGAGTTCATCAATGCTGATATCGGGAGTTTTGAGTAAGGCGAGACAGGCTTCTATAACTTCATTCAGATTGTGCGGCGGAATGTTGGTCGCCATACCTACGGCAATACCTGATGAACCGTTGATCAGCAGATTGGGAATTTTGGCGGGAAGAATGAGCGGTTCTTTCTCAGAATCGTCATAATTGGGACCAAAATCCACCGTTTCTTTGTCAAGATCAATAAGCAACTCATGGGCAATACGCGACATGCGGATTTCAGTGTAGCGCATCGCTGCGGCATTATCGCCATCCACCGAACCGAAGTTACCTTGTCCGTCAATTAACATGTAACGTAAGGAAAAGTCTTGTGCCATACGAACAATGGTGTCATAGACAGCTGTATCGCCATGGGGGTGATATTTACCGATTACATCACCCACGATACGCGCAGATTTTTTATAAGGTCTGTTCCAGTCGTTAGAGAGCTCATGCATGGCAAATAATACGCGCCGATGTACCGGCTTCAAACCATCACGAACGTCCGGCAGGGCACGGCCGACAATGACACTCATAGCGTAATCAAGGTAGGAACGCCGCATCTCTTCTTCCAGACTGATGGGCAAAGTTTCCTTGGCAAATTGATTCATATCTTATGATTTTTCTGAGAAACAAAGGGTTATGATGCAGAAGTGTGTTTTCTTAAAATTAAGTATAAGAAATCTATAATCCTTTTCATTCTAACATGCCGTCATAGTTTCTCGGTCAACTTTGACGTATAAAAATTGCGTTAATAAGTAGATCTTGAAAGAAAAAAGAAAGAAAAAAAGCTTGAAAAAGCAGAATAAATAGGTAAACATAATAGCTTTTCTAATTTTTCCCAGCTGGTAGGTAGGGCGCTTAATTGAATTTTCCATCTGAAATGCGAGTGTAATGTTGTGCCTAATTTAATGAATACCTACTCACGGCTGCCTGTTACCTTTGTCAAAGGCGAAGGGGTCTGGTTGTGGGATGATCACGGTGAGCGGTATCTGGATGCATTGGCCGGTGTTGCAGTGTGCGGGCTGGGGCATTGCCATCCAAGATTAACTCAAGCAATATGTGAACAGGCCAAAACACTGATTCATACTTCTAATCTTTATCATATCGAAAAGCAGGAACGCTTGGCGGATCGCTTGATTGAATTATCAGGAATGGATAATGCATTTTTCTGTAATTCCGGTGCAGAAGCTAACGAAGCAGCCATAAAACTGGCCCGACTGCATGGACATAATAAAGGGATTTCAATTCCCACTATTATTGTGATGGAACGGTCATTTCATGGCCGCACTATGGCAACCCTGACGGCAAGCGGGAATCGTAAAGTACAGGCTGGGTTTGAACCTTTGCTGTCTGGTTTTGTGCGTGTTCCCTATAATAATATGGAAGCGATTACACAGGTTGCTGTGAATAATAAAGATGTCGTTGCGGTACTGGTAGAACCTTTTCAGGGTGAAGGCGGTGTTAATATTCCTGAAGCGCATTATCTACAGGAGTTACGGAGTCTGTGTAATCAATATGGCTGGCTTCTGATGCTGGATGAAGTGCAATCCGGGGTCGGGCGGAGTGGAAAATGGTTTGCGTTTCAACATGGTAATATTATGCCGGATGTTATAACCCTAGCTAAGGGTCTGGGAGGCGGGGTGGCAATTGGTGCCTGTTTAGCAAGAGGTACGGCTGCTGAAGTCTTCAAACCGGGTAATCATGCTTCCACTTTTGGTGGTAATCCGCTGGCTTGCGCTGCTGCGATAGAAACACTGAGCGTGATTGACGATGAAAATCTTCTCGATCATGTGACAAGCTTGGGTAACTTCATGCGGGATAAACTGAAAAGACAATTGGCAGATGTTGCGGGAGTAGTGCAAGTCAGAGGCCAGGGTTTGATTATCGGTATCGAGCTTTCAGTACCTTGTGGCGAATTGGTAAAGAGAGCTTTAGAGAAGAAATTATTAATCAATGTTACATCCGACAAAGTGATACGTCTGTTGCCTGCATTTGTGATGCAGCAAGGTGAAGCTGAGCAAGTTGTTGATACGACCTGCTTATTAATAAAGGAGTTTTTGAGTAACTAAAACCGATTACCTAAGGTAATGTATCTCTGATTAGTTATTTATCTCGTTATGCAATCTAAGCATTTTCTGCAATTCAATGATTTTTGCCGTGAAGAATATGAGTATTTATTTGAGCGCACTCGCTGGATAAAGCAGGAGTTCAAGCAATACCGGCAATATTGGCCATTGAGTGATCGCACGCTGGCCATGATTTTTGACAAAAATTCGACACGCACGCGCTTGTCATTTGAAGCAGGTATGCATCAATTAGGCGGTGCAGCAATCTATCTTTCAACACGGGATACGCAACTGGGACGAGGGAGCCGGTAGAGGACGCGGCGCGAGTGATTTCGCGCATGGTCGATCTGATAATGATTCGTACCTATGAGCATGATATTATCAAGCGCTTCGCGGAGAATTCAAGAGTGCCGATAATCAATGGCTTGACTGATGAATATCATCCATGTCAAATCATGAGTGATATATTTACTTACACTGAATACCGAGGCAGTATAGAAGGCAAGACAGTCGCATGGATCGGTGATTCCAATAACATGTGTAATACCTGGCTGCAGGCAGCTGAAATTTTTAATTTTAAAGTGCATGTGTCAACGCCTCCTGGCTATGATATTAATCCAGAGCGAATTGGATTGAATAGCACAACACACTATGAAGAGTTTGCTGATCCTCGTAAGGCTGTGATCGATGCGGATCTTGTTACGACAGATGTTTGGACTAGCATGGGATTTGAAGCCGAAGCAGAGCAAAGGAAAAATGACTTTGCTGCGTTTTGTGTTAACACAGAAATGATGTCGTTGGCTAAAAAGGATGCATTATTTATGCACTGTTTGCCAGCGCATCGTGGTGAAGAGGTTAGTGCCGAAGTCTTGGATGGGCCGCAATCAGTGGTATGGGATGAAGCTGAAAATCGGCTGCATACGCAAAAAGCACTGATGGAATATTTGCTGTTGGGTAAATTAGATACTGGAAGTTAAGTTTGTAATTTAAAATCGATGGTTGAGGCGTTGGGCCATAAGATGTACTAGATAAAAAATAATGAAAAAAATTAATAAAGTGGTTTTGGCATTCTCGGGAGGTCTGGATACTTCTGTAATCTTGAAATGGTTACAAGATACCTATCAATGTGAAGTTGTTACATTTACTGCGGATATCGGGCAGGAGAAGAAGTTGAGCCGGCACGTGCAAAGGCAAAACAATTCGGTGTCAAAGAAATTTATATTGATGATTTGCGCGAGGAGTTTGTCAGTGAATTTGTATTCCCCATGTTTCGGGCGAATACTATTTATGAAGGGGAATATTTGCTGGGTACGAGCATAGCGCGTCCATTGATTGCAAAAAGGCAAATTGAAATTGCCAATGAGACAGGGGCAGATGCTGTTTCTCATGGCGCAACGGGTAAAGGGAACGATCAGGTACGGTTTGAACTGGGGTATTATGCTCTGCAGCCAGATATTCATGTGATCGCACCGTGGCGCGAATGGGATTTAACTTCAAGAGAAAAGCTGCTTCAGTATGCTGAGCAACATGGCATTCCGGTTGAAATGAAAAAGAAAGCTGGATCACCTTATAGCATGGATGCAAATCTCTTGCATATTTCCTACGAAGGCAGGATTCTTGAAGATCCTGCGATAGAGCCTGAGGAATCAATGTGGCGCTGGAGCGTTTCGCCCGAGAAAGCGCCTGATAAGCCTGAATACCTGGATGTGGAGTTTAAGCGTGGAGATGCTGTTGCACTGAATGGCAATAAACTATCACCGGCTAGTATATTAGAGAAGCTTAACCAGTTGGGTGGAAAACACGGGATAGGAAGGTTGGATTTAGTTGAGAATCGTTATATAGGTATGAAATCTCGAGGATGTTATGAAACACCCGGTGGAACAATTTTATTACGCGCACATCGTGCTATAGAATCGATAACTTTGGATCGGGAAGTCGCGCATCTAAAGGATGATTTGATGCCGCGCTATGCGACCCTGATTTATAATGGCTATTGGTGGAGTCCGGAACGTAAAATGTTACAGACTATGATTGATGACAGTCAGGGAAAAGTAAATGGATGGGTGAGATTGAAATTGTATAAAGGGAATGTCATTGTAGTAGGTAGAGATTCCCGTACTGATTCATTATTTGATCCAAATATTGCAACTTTTGAGGATGATGCAGGTGCTTATAATCAAGGCGATGCAGCAGGATTCATTAAACTAAATGCATTAAGGCTACGAATTGCAGCCGGAATAGAAAAGAATAAAAGTAAAAATTAAAGTCATTCAGGTGTCGCAGTGAAAGATCCGGATCAATTGTCTCAGTTAAGAAAGATATAATGCCAACATTTGATATTGTTTCAGAAGTTGATAAGCAAGAAGTCAGGAATGCAGTAGACCAAGTCAATAAAGAGGTGAGCACTCGATTTGACTTTAAAGGTTCTGATACGAGGTTGAGCTAACTGATTATAAACTGACTATATTTGCTGATGATGAATTTAAGTTGGAGCAGGTATCAGACATATTGATGACTAAATTGACGAAACGGAATGTAGATGTGCGATGTCTGGACAAGGCGCAGGTTGAGAAAATCAGCGGAAATAAAGTGAAGCAGGTTGTGATAGTTAAAACAGGGGTTGAAACAGAGCTAGCTAAGAAAATTATTAAGTATATTAAGGACAGTAAGCTTAAAGTACAAGCTAGTATTCAAGGGGATGTGGTGCGCATAACAGGTATAAAAAAAGATGTGCTGCAGGAAGCGATACAATTAATAAAAAAATCAATTGATGATTTTCCGCTGCAATTCCAGAATTTTAGAGACTAATAGGACAGAATAAATGATATGGAAATCATAAAAACTTGTGTATGAGTTTATGATTACTAATGCGAGTGGGAAAATAAGTTATGATTATCAACACGGCAATCTACGCTAACACCCATCCTATTGGACCGGTGTTAGAGTTTCGAGTCATTTTAAGATAGTCAAAGACTGCTCGGGTATTCAGCATCAGTTTCTTCATCATTTCAGGGATTGTTTCATTGCTCTTCTTATCTTTGAGTAAACCGATTGCAAATCGTCGCAACCGTGTGATATTTTCTGGTCCGAAGCCCGTTCGAATTTGACTGCGATCCTCGTCGTAATTCCAGTCGATTATGTAGTGGCAACTTTCTATGCTCCAGCGGCCCCGGTTATCTCGAAGAACCTGCTCTGGGGTTGCATGACCCGCCGATGTGCCAGTGATACCATAAACAACTTCTCGACAGATCTCCCCGGTCTTTTTACGGATGGATTCTCTCTCGATCATAAAGGTCTGGCGCACACAGGGGAAGTTGAGATAGTGATTCAATTTTGTTGTGACCCAGATCTTTCGCGTTTCAATTCGTCCATGCTCACCGTTGCCTGTGTGGGTAAAGTCGGCAGCTTTGGGTGTGTTTTGGAAATAGAAAGCAAGATCTTCGAGCAGATTTGATTGGTTCTGCTTCACAGTGAAGTGATGGTTCTGCCTTCAATCTCAATAACATCGAACATCTGTGCAGCAATCCTGATTTCATTGGTCTGCTTTTCTTCCGCCCGGCGATCTGGATCACGACATTTTATAGGGAGTGCCCCTACTTTTTTTGGGTGTAACAGTGGCCGCTTTCATGACCAATGACGCTCATGATGTGGGTTTGTTGGCCCTTGTCATCAATCGCGTTGCACATGGTTTTTCCATCAATGGCCAGACTTTCATCTAGGTGACCATATTGTGCATTCCAGGCATTCAGTGCCTGATTCAACTGCTCAGGATTAACCTTACCTGGTCAGTAGTGTCCGGAGATTCGAGAATTGTCGCATGATAACTCGTTGAACGACCATTACTAAATGACATATTTTTCTGTATTCGATTTCAACTGCGCCAAACTGACTTTTGTCAGGAGATTGCATATGCACGCAGGGAAATTGGTGTTTGCCCAATTAATGGAGCACCTGCCTTTGCGTACGTTTCATCAGTGCGTAGCCAGATATTCAGGTCGATATCCAACACTCAAGTTCTCGCATCTCGATCCGTTTCTGTGCATGGCTTTCGCACAACTGGCTTACCGCGAGAGTCTGCGCGCCCACCAAGCCAAGCTTTACCATTTGGGCATACGAGGCAACATCGCCAAGAGTACGCTGGCCGATGCCAACGAGCAGCGCGACTGCCGCATCTATATGGATTTCGCGATGAGCCTGATCCAGACAGCCAGAAAGCTTTACGCCAGCGACAGCTTTGCTGTCGAGCTGGAACAAACGGTCTACGCACTCGATACCACGACCATCGACTTGTGCTTGAGCGTCTTTCCCTGGGCACGCTTCCGCTCCACCAAGGCTGCCGTTAAGATGCATACGCTGCTTGACCTGCGCGGCAATATTCCAACCTTCATTCATATCAGCGATGGCAAGATGCACGAGGTCAATGTGCTCGACATTCTGATACCCGAAGCTGGCAGCTTTTACATCATGGATCGGGGCTTCACCGATTTTGCTCGCTGGTACACCATGCACCAAGCACAAGCATTTTTTGTAACGCGCGCTAAATCCAATCTGCTTTTTCGCCGCGTTTACTCTCGCTCCGTGGACAAATCCACCGGACTGCGCTGTGACCAAACCATTGCCCTAACGGCTCCCAAGGCCAGCAAGGATTACCCGCAGCACCTGCGGCGTATCAAGTTCTACGATGCAGAACACGACAAGCATCTGGTATTTCTAACCAACAACTTCGACTTACCTGCGCTGACCATCGCTCAGCTTTATCGTTGTCGCTGGCAGGTCGAACTATTCTTCAAATGGATCAAACAGCATCTTCGTATCAAGCGTTTCTACGGAACTACTGAGAACGCAGTCAAAACGCAGATATGGATTGCCATATCGGTTTATGTCTTGGTTGCCATCGTGAAAAAGCGGCTCAATACCGAAGCCTCGCTTTACACAATCCTACAGATTTTAAGCCTGACTCTTTTCGAGAAAACGCCTATCGATCAATTGGTTAAAATACCGATGTGCAAATAACCATGTCGAAAAATAATAACCAACTGAATCTATTCAATTAAATCTCCGGACACTTTTGGTTTCCAGTAACAGAAGGGGGTAACCAAAACGCTCCAGCCAGTCATGTTGAATTCGGCGTTTACAGTGCGACAAAACCTGTGAGGCAAGATTTTTGTGATGATGTTCTGGAAGAATAAGAAAACGTGAGTTATTCGCTACCAGATTGAGTCGATCATACTGATGGCGATAACTCCACCCAATCCACTCATCTCGTGCAGAACACTTCAGCGCTGGCGCTACCTGGAGTCATGAATAGGACAATCTGTCTCTCAACCACTGATTTAAAAAACTTCGTTTTACCGTCAATGACTGAGTTTTTTTCAGAATTTATGGTTATCTTTATGTTTCAATTAAAATACTTGAGTGGCGGGAACCGTCGGGTGATTATCCATGATTATCTTGACATGAAACAATAAACAAAATAGAATCCGCTCTCTTTTTTGTTGCATCTAGGTTGAAATATGAGAATGCAAAATGCTAATAGATAAAGCCAGTAAAGAAATAAATTAAATCAGCAGATAAGTAAATGGACGGCGAAAGGCCGTCACAGTTTTTTTAGGATATAGAAATGCCGACAATCAGTCAGTTAGTTCGAAACCCACGCACAGCTAAGCGGATTAAAAGTAGTGTTCCTGCATTAGAGAACAGCCCGCAAAAAAGAGGGGTATGTACAAGGGTGTACACGACAACACCCAAAAAACCAAATTCAGCTTTGCGTAAAGTTGCAAGGGTTCGATTAACTAACGGATTTGAGGTGTCAAGTTATATTGGTGGTGAAGGGCATAACCTACAAGAGCATTCGGTTGTGCTGATACGTGGTGGTCGTGTAAAAGATTTGCCAGGTGTTCGCTATCATACGGTTAGAGGAAGTCTGGATACAGCGGGCGTAAAAGATCGCAAGCAAGGTCGATCGAAATATGGTTCTAAAAAGCCAAAAACTGCTTAGAAGCAAGAATCAAGTTTTATATTTAGAAAAAAAACATGTTGTCAAAGGTAATGGAGTTTCATAATGCCAAGACGTAGAGAAGTTCCAAAGCGTGAGATATTGCCAGATCCAAAATATCACAATGTAGAATTAGCAAAATTTGTTAATGTTCTAATGACTCGAGGAAAAAAATCAGTAGCGGAGAGGATTATCTACGGTGCGTTAGAAAATATAGAAAAGAAGACTGGTAATGATCCATTGGAAGTTTTTACACAGGCATTGACTAATGTGCGCCCAATAGTAGAGGTTAAGAGTCGTCGGGTTGGTGGTGCAAACTATCAGGTGCCGGTTGAAGTCAGGTCAGTGCGTCGTAATGCTTTGGCTATGAGATGGCTTAGGGACGCAGCCAGAAAAAGAAGCGAAAAATCAATGGATGCAAGATTGGCTGGAGAATTAACTGAGGCAGCTGAAGGGCGTGGAGGAGCGGTAAAGAAAAGAGAGGAAGTGCATAGAATGGCAGAGTCAAATAAAGCATTCTCTCATTTTAGATTTTAATTGACAAAATCTACATATTAAAATTATTCGCAAATTGAACTAATTAAGGCATCTGACTGTGGCAAGAAAAACACCCATTGAGCGCTATAGAAACATCGGTATTATGGCGCATATTGACGCTGGTAAGACAACTACTACTGAGCGAATCCTCTTTTATACTGGTGTGTCGCATAAATTAGGAGAAGTTCATGATGGTGCGGCTACCATGGATTGGATGGAGCAAGAACAAGAAAGAGGTATAACAATCACCTCAGCTGCAACAACATGTTTTTGGAAAGGAATGGGTGAAAATTACCCGGAACATCGAATCAATATTATAGATACTCCAGGCCACGTAGATTTTACCATTGAGGTTGAGCGTTCATTGCGTGTTCTTGATGGTGCATGCACGGTATTTTGTGCTGTTGGTGGTGTGCAACCTCAAACAGAAACAGTCTGGCGGCAGGCAAACAAGTATAAAGTTCCTAAGATGGATCGGTCGGGTGCGAATTTCATGCGTGTGTATGAACAGATTAAAACCCGGCTTAAGGCGGCACCAGTACCGATACAGTTACCGATAGGTGCGGAAGATAAATTTGAAGGTGTTATCGATTTGGTCAAAATGAAAGCCATTTACTGGGATGAGCAAAGTCGAGGAACAAAATATGAGGAACGTGAAATTCCATCAGATTTGAAATCGGATGCGCAGGAATGGCGAGAAAAAATGCTTGAGACAGCAGCGGAAGCAAATGAAGAATTAATGAACAAATATCTAGAGAATGGAGATTTAGAGACTTCGGATCTTAAAAGTGGCTTACGGACGCGTACCATAAATAATGAAATAGTGCCAATGATGTGTGGAACTGCCTTTAAGAATAAAGGCGTACAAGCGATGTTGGATGCGGTAATAGATTATATGCCTTCACCCACAGATGTATTGGCGATACAAGGTGAGACCGAGCGTGGTGAGCCTGATAAAAGAATGGCTGATGATAATGAGCCTTTTTCAGCATTGGCATTTAAGATTGCGACAGATCCATATGTAGGTCAGCTCATATTCTTCAGAGTTTATTCTGGTGTAGTTGTATCAGGTGATACTATCTATAACCCGGTGAAGGGAAGAAAAGAAAGAATTGGTAGAATACTGCAAATGCACGCGAATCAGCGTGAAGAGATAAAAGAAGTGCGGGCTGGAGATATAGCAGCAGCTGTTGGTCTTAAAGATGTCGTCACGGGAGACACTCTGTGTGATCCACAAAAAATAATCACACTAGAGAGAATGGATTTTCCAGAGCCAGTCATTCATGTGGCAGTTGAACCAAAGACAAAAATGGATCAGGAGAAAATGGGAATTGCGCTAAATAGATTAGCGCAGGAAGATCCTTCTTTTAGAATACGAACGGATGAAGAATCAGGCCAAACAATTATATCTGGAATGGGTGAGTTGCAACTTTTAGATTATCGTAGATCGCATGAAAAGAGAATTTGGCGTAGAAGCTAATGTGGGAGCACCTCAGGTAGCTTATCGAGAAGCGATAAGAAAACAGGTTGAAATAGAAGGTAAATTTGTGAAGCAATCGGGTGGGCGAGGACAGTATGGCCATGTGTGGTTAAGAATGGAACCCAATGAAACTGGCAAAGGTTTTGAGTTTATAGATGAAATAAAAGGCGGTTCAGTGCCACGAGAATACATTCCAGCAGTCGAAAAGGGATTATTGGAAACACTGCCAAGCGGTGTTTTAGCTGGATATCCAGTAGTGGATGTGAAGGTTACACTCTTTGATGGTTCATATCATGATGTCGATTCCAATGAGAATGCATTCAAAATGGCTGCTTCAATAGCATTTAAGGACGGCATGCGGAAGGCCAATCCAGTGTTGCTAGAGCCTATGATGGCAGTTGAGGTGGAATCACCAGAAGATTTTATGGGAAATGTAGTCGGAGATTTATCATCAAGACGCGGAATGATCCAAGGAATGGAAGATGTTCCAGGATTCAAGGTAATTAGAGCTGAAGTACCATTAGCAGAGATGTTTGGATATTCTACGGCATTGCGCTCAGCTACGCAAGGCAGGGCAACCTATTCAATGGAGTTTAAGCATTATTCAGAGGCTCCTAAGAGTGTGGCAGAAGCAATAATAAATAAGAAATAATTGAATTGTATAGAGTGTAAAGGAACGAGTCATGGCAAAAAGTAAATTTGAGCGGTCGAAGCCACACGTAAATGTAGGTACGATAGGACATGTCGATCATGGAAAGACGACGCTGACGGCGGCGATTACGACGATATTGACGAAGAAATTTGGCGGTGAAGCGAAGAGTTACGCGCAGATTGACTCAGCGCCAGAGGAACGTGCGCGCGGAATTACAATTAATACGGCGCATGTGGAGTATGAAACAGCCAATCGTCATTATGCCCATGTAGACTGTCCTGGACATGCGGATTATGTGAAGAACATGATTACCGGCGCAGCGCAAATGGACGGAGCGATTCTGGTAGTATCAGCAGCCGATGGCCCTATGCCACAGACGCGTGAGCATATACTGTTAGCGCGCCAGGTTGGTGTCCCTTACATCATTGTCTACATGAATAAAGCTGACATGGTAGATGATGCGGAATTAATTGAGCTGGTGGAAATGGAAATACGGGAATTGTTATCGAAGTATGACTTTCCTGGGGATGACACGCCAATCATAGTTGGATCAGCGCTAAAAGCACTCGAAGGCGATCAGAGTGATATTGGAGAAGCATCCATCCTGAAACTGGCAGATGCGTTAGACAGCTATATTCCACAACCGGAGCGTGCTGTTGATGGTGCCTTTCTTATGCCGGTTGAAGACGTTTTCTCGATCTCAGGTCGTGGGACGGTTGTGACTGGTCGTGTGGAGAGAGGTATCGTGAAAGTGGGAGAGGAAATCGAGATAGTTGGTCTCAAACCCACACTGAAAACAGTATGTACAGGTGTAGAAATGTTCCGTAAACTGCTGGACCAAGGTCAGGCAGGCGATAATGTTGGAATACTGTTGCGTGGTACGAAACGTGAAGAAGTGGAGCGAGGTCAAGTATTGGCAAAGCCTGGTAGTATATCGCCACATACCAAATTCACAGCAGAGATATATGTGTTGAGTAAAGAAGAAGGTGGAAGACATACACCGTTTTTCCCCGGATATCGCCCACAATTTTACTTCAGGACAACAGACGTTACAGGGGCAATTGAATTGCCGGCTGGAACGGAGAGATGGTTATGCCTGGGGACAATGTGTCAGTGACAGTGAATTTAATAGCACCCATAGCGATGGAAGATGGATTGCGTTTTGCGATACGCGAAGGCGGAAGAACTGTTGGTGCCGGAGTTGTTGCTAAAATTATTGAGTGATTTTTGAAGGTTATAAAAAAAAATTTCAATAAATAATTAATATTGAATTTATAAACTTAGGATCGAATAAATGCAAAACCAGAAAATTAGAATTCGCCTTAAAGCCTTCGACTATCGGTTAATAGATAAATCAGCGCTTGAAATTGTTGAAACAGCAAAAAGAACAGGGGCTGTTGTTAAAGGTCCAGTGCCACTCCCAACTAGAATTGAACGTTTTGATGTGTTGCGATCGCCTCACGTCAATAAAACTTCACGCGATCAATTTGAAATTAGAACGCATTTGAGATTAATGGACATTATTGACCCAACGGAAAAAACAGTGGATGCACTCATGAAATTGGATTTGCCAGCAGGTGTGGATGTTGAAATAAAATTGTAAATAATCAGCATTATCAATGGTAAAAAACCTTTTACTTTAAAAAGTAATTAGTTAGGCTGAATTAAATAAACTCCTTAAAAGAGGATAAAAAATGAGTTTAGGACTAGTCGGTCGGAAGATCGGTATGACACGAATATTCACAGAAAATGGTGATAGTTTGCCAGTGACTGTCATTGATGTCTCTAATAATCGTGTAACTCAGATAAAGAAAACTGAAAAAGATGGCTATTCAGCTGTTCAGCTTTTATTTGGTACAAAAAGAGCAAGTAGAGTAAACAAGTCTAGAGCCGGACATTTTTCTAAAGCGGGTGTTGAAGCAGGGAGCATTTTAAAAGAGTTTCGAGTAATTAAAGATGAAGATCTTAATCAACTCCAAAATGGAATGGTGATTAAAAATGATATTTTTAAAGTTGGGCAAAAAGTTGATATATCAGGAATAACTATAGGAAAAGGATATGCCGGTGTTATTAAACGGCATCACTTTTCATCCAATAGGGCGAGTCACGGCAATTCAAAAGCGCACAATAAACCTGGCTCAATTGGCATGGCGCAAGATCCTGGACGTATTTTTCCTGGCAAGCGTATGTCTGGTCATTTGGGAAATGTTAAAAGAACCCGCAAAACCTTGAAATATTAAGAATTGACAATGAAAGAAATCTATTGTTGGTAAAAGGTGCAATTCCAGGACCAAAAAATGGAAATGTTATTGTGCGCCCAAGTATAAAAGAAAAAAAGTAAATTAATGGCTAAAACAAACAGTAATAAGGTGAACAGGTAATGGAACTAAAGCTTATCGGTAAAAAGGATCAGAAAACAGATAGTATTATTGTTTCTGATGAGCTTTTTAATAGAGATTACAATAAAACGCTTGTTCATCAAGTCATAACATCATATTTATCGAATGCTCGTGGTGCTACACGAGCACAAAAAGGACGATCAGATGTGGCTAAATCAACACGTAAGCCATGGAAACAAAAAGGTACAGGACGTGCGCGTGTCGGTATGGCGTCCAGTCCTATTTGGCGTGGTGGAGGCAAAATTTTCCCAAGTAGTCCTGATGAAAACTTTAGAAAAAAATTAAACAAAAAAATGTACCGTGCTGGTGTTAGTGTGATCGTATCCCAGTTAATACGCGACAAACGGTTGTTAGTCATTGATAAATTTCATGTTGATACACACAAGACCAAAGCGCTGGCAGAAAAATTAGAAGCGCTTGGGCTAGATGAAGTGATGGTAATAACTCATGACTTAGATGAGAAATTGTATTTGTCATCACGTAATATCCCGCATGTTACAGTTGTAGAAGTGAAAAATATTGATCCAGTCAGTCTTCTGAGATTTGAGAAAGTTCTGATTACAACTGAAGGGCTGAAGAAATTTGAGGAACTTCTTTCATGAAAAATATAAATATCAGCGAAGAGCGCTTATTAAAAATACTATTAGCACCACATATTTCAGAAAAAGCCACATTTCTGGGAAAAAAAAATAATCAAACAGTATTCCGTGTGGCAACAGATGCGACTAAAAGGGGAGATAAAAGCTGCAGTCGCATTAATGTGGAAGGAACAAAAAATAGAGGTTAGAAATGTTCGGACTATTAATGTAAAAGGAAAACAAAAGAGATTTGGCCGCTTTATGGGAAGCAGAAGTGATTGGAAAAAAGCAGTTGTTCGTATCAAGGAAGGGCAAGAGTTAAGTTTTACTAATTTTTCAAATGCAGAGGCTAAGTAATGGCACTAGTAAAATTAAAACCAACATCGCCAGGGCGAAGATCTGTAGTTAGGCTGATAAATAAGGATCTGCATAAAGGCGAGCCACATAAAAGACTGATTGAAAAACAATCGAAAACTTCGGGTCGCAATCATCATGGGCGGATTACCACAAGGCATCGCGGTGGTGGTCATAAACAGCATTATAGGTTGATAGATTTTAAGCGCGATAAAGATAACATCGTTGCATTTGTAGAACGTATTGAATACGATCCAAATCGCACAGCAAATATAGCATTAATTTGTTATGCAGATGGTGAAAGAAGATACATAATTGCACCTAAAGGTTTAGCAGTTGGTGCGCGAATTAGCAGTGGTAGTAATGCTCAGATTAAGGCTGGTGATACTTTACCATTAAGAAATATACCAATGGGAACAATAATTCACTGTGTTGAATTATTGCCAGGAAAAGGCGCTCAATATGGCACGTTCTGCAGGAACTTCCGTTCAATTGCAAGCACGTGAAGGAAATTATGCTCAAATTAAACTTCGTTCCGGCGAAATGCGCAAGGTGCATATCGATTGTCGTGCAACAATTGGTGAAGTAGGTAATGCCGAGCATAACTTGAGATCGTTAGGTAAAGCAGGTGCTGTACGTTGGCGCGGAATAAGACCGACTGTTAGAGGAGTTGCCATGAATCCAATATATCATCCGCACGGAGGCGGTGAAGGAAGAACTTCTGCTGGACGACATCCAGTAAGCCCGTGGGGAACTCCAGCGAAAGGTTACAGGACTCGAAATAATAAGAGAACAGATGTGATGATAGTACGTCATCGTTATTCAAAAAAAGGGTAATAGTTAAATGGCACGTTCAGTAAAAAAAGGCCCATTCGTTGATACGCATTTATTAGCAAAAATCGAAAAAGCACGTGATACAAATGATAAAAGGCCGATTAAAACATGGTCGAGAAGATCAACAATACTGCCCGATTTTATTGGATTGACCGTTGCTGTTCATAATGGAAAGGTACATATACCGATTTTTGTGACTGAAAATATGGTCGGACATAAATTTGGTGAGTTTTCACTAACACGTACTTTTAAAGGACATGCTGGTGATAAAAAAGCTGTTGCAAAGCGATAGGATATAAAAATGGAAACAACTGCTATATTACGTGGGGTTCGCTTGTCAGCTCAAAAGGGACGACTTGTGGCTGATCAAATTAGAGGCCTTTCTGTAGACAACGCATTGAATATATTGAATTATAGTCCAAAAAAAGGGGCAGAAATAATACGTAAGCTATTGGAGTCCGCAATAGCTAATGCAGAGCACAATGATGGAGCTGACATTGATGACCTTAAGGTCACAACAATTTTTATTGATCGCGGTACATCAATGAAACGCACAAGTGCTCGCGCAAAAGGTCGTGGTAATAGAATAGTAAAACCAACTTGCCATATATCGCTTACACTTGGCGATAGAAATGATCAAAAAAATAAAGGCTTTAATTGATATGGGTCAAAAATACATCCAACAGGATTTCGTCTATCAGTTCAAAGAAATTGGCTATCGAAATGGTATGCAAATAGTAATAATTTTGCCACTATGCTAAATGAAGACATTAAAGTGCGTGAATTTCTTCATGATAGATTAAAGAATGCTTCGGTTGGTAGAATTCTAATTGAAAGACCTTCAAAAAATGCAAGAATTACAATTTTCAGTTCCCGCCCAGGTGTAGTTATCGGAAAAAAGGGTGAAGATATTGAAGTTCTACGTACGGAGCTTCAAAAGAGAATGGGAGTTCCTGTTCATGTAAATATAGAAGAGATAAGAAAACCAGAACTTGATGCGCAGTTAATCGCAGATAATATTGCACAGCAATTGGAAAAAAGAATAATGTTTCGAAGAGCAATGAAACGTGCGATGCAAAATACCATGCGTCTCGGTGCTCAAGGGATTAAAATAATGAGTTCTGGTAGATTGAATGGAATAGAAATTGCGCGTACGGAGTGGTATCGTGAAGGAAGAGTTCCTCTTCATACGTTAAGAGCTGATCTTGATTATGCAACATCAGAAGCTAAAACTACTTATGGAATTATAGGTATAAAGGTATGGATATTTAAAGGTGAAGTCCTAGGGAAAAGTGATCAAGCAAATCTTACCACACCAAACTATAATTTGGATTCTGAAAAGAAAAAATCTTCGAAGAAATCTTCTGTTACATTCATAAAACAAGACACTTCTATTGGTTTGAAAGATAGTGGAACGTATTCTAAAGTAGATGCAATGAGTGTAATATCTGAGACAGATAATTCTGCAAACACAGAAGATAAGTCTAATTCTGGAGAGAAAATGCTTCAGCCAGCTAGAACAAAGTATCGAAAACAACAAAAAGGTAGAAATACTGGAGTTGCAACACGTGGAGCAAAAGTAAGTTTTGGTGAATTCGGGCTTAAGGCTATTGGAAGGGGAAGATTGACAGCACGTCAAATAGAAGCGGCTCGTCGGGCAATGACTAGGCATATCAAAAGAGGCGGACGTATTTGGATACGTATATTTCCAGACAAACCCATCTCGCATAAACCTGCTGAGGTTAGAATGGGTAAAGGAAAAGGAAATCCTGAATATTATGTAGCTGAGATTCAGCCTGGAAAAATGCTATATGAAATGGATGGAGTCAATGAAGAAACAGCAAAAGAGGCATTCCGTCTTGCTGCAGCTAAGCTGCCAATCAGAACAATGTTTACAATAAGACAAATTGGTGGATAGTGATGAAAGCGCGGGAATTAAGAGATAAGAAGTTGCCTGAATTAAATAATGAATTAATTTCTTTGTTAAGAGCTCATTTTGGTTTGCGTATGCAATTTACACACAGCTAACTAATACGAGACAATTGAAAATAATTAAAAGAGATATTGCAAGAGTGAAAACTGTTATAACTCAAAAACTAGCAAATCATGACAAATGAAAAATTAAAACGTATTTTAAGTGGAAAAGTTACCAGCAATAAAATGAATAAAACAGTAACAGTTCTTGTGGAGCGAAGGCTAAAACATCCTTTATATGGGAAATACATAACACGATCAAGAAAATATCATGCTCATGATGATGAAAATCAATTTTCAATAGGGGATTTTGTAAAAATTATTGAGTGTAGGCCTATCTCGAAAACCAAAAGTTGGAAAGTAATTAGTTTGGCTTTAGATGAATCAGGGCATTAATAATTATTATGTTAACTGCATATATTGTTTTCGCCAAGATGTACATTAGGTATAAATATAAATTAAAATATGTAAATTGCTGGAAATTAAATTTTTAATCATATAAAAAAATAGCTTTCAGTAAATTCACTTTATTTTGTAAATGAAAGGTTAGTTAATTTTATACAAAAGAGAATAACAATGATTCAAATGCAATCAATATTAAAAGTGGCAGATAATACAGGTGCTCGGTCTCTTATGTGTATTAAAGTTCTTGGTGGATCGAAAAGACAATACGCTGGAATAGGAGATGTAATCAAAGTTAGCATCAAAGATGCTGCACCAAGGGGGCGGGTAAAAAAAGGTGAAGTATATAATGCAGTTGTGGTGCGTACCGCAAAAGGTGTAAGACGTGCAGATGGATCATTATTGAAATTTGATGAAAATGCAGCAGTAATACTAAATAATAAATTAGAGCCAATCGGTACACGTATATTTGGGCCAGTAACCCGTGAATTACGAAATGCGCGTTTTATGAAAATCGTGTCACTTGCGCCAGAAGTATTATAGCAGCACATAGGAACAGATATGCAAAAGATAAAAAAAGGCGATGATGTTATAATTATTGCAGGCAAAGATAAAGGAAAAAGAGGTGCTGTGCTTCGTACAGATGGTAATGAGCGTGTCGTGGTACAAGGTATTAATACTGTGAAGAAGCATCAAAAACCAAATCCATCAGTTGGTAACGTCGGTGGAATTATTGAGCGTGAAATGTCAATTCATATTTCAAATGTAGCTATCTACAATTTTATTTCAAAAAAATCGGATAGGGTAGGATATAAATATGATAACGATAATAATAAGGTACGCATATTTAAATCCACCGGCGATTTAATTAAATCATAGTATAGGAAGTTAATTTATGGCGCGCTTGCAAGAGTATTATCGAGATATTGTTTCTAAGCAGTTAATCGATCAATTCAGTTATGAATCTGTTATGGAGGTTCCTTGCATCAGCAAAATAACTCTTAATATCGGATTGGGTGAGGCAACAGTAGATAAAAAGATCGTTGATCATGCTATTTCTGATCTGAATAAAATTTGTGGACAGCATCCAGTAGTTACTAAAGCGAAGAAATCAATAGCAACTTTTAAGGTAAGACAAGATTATCCTATTGGATGTATGGTTACACTAC
>JADKHF010000020.1 GCA_016721865.1 Nitrosomonas sp.
AGAACCTTCGTCACAGGCCAAACCGGGTGCGCGTGGCGGTATCGTGGTACTGTTCGGTGTTGCGCCACAAGTTGAAGGCATTGCGCCGCACGCCCTAAGTGTGCATGGTTTTTATGTACCTTTATCCACCGGCATACCGGCGCTTAAAATCCATGACAACATCGTTAGTGTGCTCACTTGGACAAGCATTGTTTCTTGTTGCTCGGGTCCAGTATCTGTTGTGGCTAACCAATTTACTAGCCTAGGAGTGGTGCAGCGGCTCGACTCAGCTTCGTTTTACGCTGGGACGGTGCAGATATTCAACCTTGGTTTATCCAATGAACTCTGGTTTCAGGCCTTGAGCTTCCAGAGCGTGCAAAGGGGCGTTATCAAAGGTCCAAGTAATGACGAAGGTCTAGATGATTTCAAATTGGGCCGTTACCTCGCCAATGGCAATGTTCTCTTTGCCAACAACCAGTGTTTGCTCAATTTAATTGAGCCAAGCCAGAGTTTTGCTTGGTCCTCAATTCTTATCTTTTCGCTAGATGATGTGGGCTTTCACGCCAATCAGTGCGACTGTGATTTATTCTACGATTTCGTTAATGTTCAGGCAATGCTATTTGGGGTATCGGTAAGAGCAAATGACAACCGTTTTAAGGAAAGTCTTTATCATGCAGCACTTTCCGCTGCTACTTTTGGCTATCTCAATATCACTACGGACAATCAATCAACCCACTGTCTGATGATACGTGGACAACTGTTTCTCGATAGATACAACTTAGTATTGCGTGATGCTTTTGTCACTTCCGGTTCGATTGTCAACATGAAGAGATCGATTTGTGATGAGGTAGGCCGCTTACAGAGCAATTTTGCCGTTGGCAGAGGTTAATGTTGTGAATGTAAACAATAAGCTATAACAGGGGAATTGCTATGAAAATAACGACATCCAAGCCAACTTTAAACGAATTAGATAAGTCGTTTGATGATTCAATCTCCGGTGCCGATACGCAGCGGGCCGCCCATCTTGGTGAGTTTCAGCGCGTGCGCTCAGTTCGTACCAACTGCATCAACGCGAACTTTCTCGGCTGGAATCAAGTATGGCGCAAATCACCCGCGTGTGGCGGCTTTTACGTAATCGCCAATCCGTAAATACTGCTATGCTTGACGAAATCGTTCTTGAACGCCAACGCATGGCTATGCCTGTGCCTGATGTGAACGAAAAATCCTGGACGGTTTACGGCTGGGTACGCAACTTAAGAAACAGCAGAATGTGCCGAATCTGACGGTTGCGTTTTACGACAAACAAGGACGATGGCTTGAAAGCCTTGTTTTGCCTGTACCCAAGCGAACGGATTTTTGGCATGAAAACCGCTAATCTTCAGTCTGTGCAGGGGACTGTCAATTTGCGACTGCTACGCGACAATAAAGTTATCTATGCCGATGCGCGATCGATAATGCCAACGTTAGGTAACGTTGATTATCGCGAAATCATCCTTGGCGATGAGGATGTCGTCGTTTGCACTCCACCTCAACAACCGCCTTGCGAAACACAATCCAGCACCGATGCTGATACCTGGATCGTCCATGGTAGGATCAGTGATGCCAATGGTCGAGGACTTTCGATCTTATTGTCAGCATCTACGACAAGGATCTGCTGTTTGATGATCGTCTAGGAACCGGCAAGACGGATCAGGAACGGTGATTATCGACTGGTCTATCACACCGATGACTTCCGCGATCTACTCTAGAGTAGGCCAGATCTCTACCTTAAAGTCACGGACAAACAAGGAAATCCCATGGGGGATTCGAAAGATACAGTGCGCTACGAAGCAGGCAAAGTTGAGGAAATTAATCTCACGCTACGGGTTTGATCAGCGAAAACTAAAATCATGGATTTTTCCAAGTCTGTACGCCAATCTACAACTCCACGCCGTAATAAGGATACCGGCGTAGTACGCCACACAACGGTTCGGCCTGTACCGATGTCTTTCCCACTTATCCAACGTAAAGCCGCGTGCGCGTGCGGTGGTGATTGTCCGCGATGCAAGGCACAAACAGCATTAACTGTCAGCCAGCCAGGCGATGTGGCGGAAATCGAAGCCGATCAGATTGCCGATAAAGTTATGCGGATGCCAGCCGATGAATCTATAAAGATAAATCGGAATGAATCGTTTGAACCAGTTAAACTTCATGCAAAATGTGGTGTATGTGAAGAAGAGAAGCCTGAAACGCTTAAACGAAAAGAAGGTTACTTTGCTCTGATTCACCACTCGTTGGCCAACTTAGCTTCGTTCAACAATGTTCTGAATTCTGGTGGGCATCCTCTGGATGCCGATGCACGCGGGAGCTTCTTCGAACCCCGCTTTAATATGGATTTCGATCATGTCCGTATTCATACTGATGCATTTGCCAACCAATCCGCTCGTGCCATCAATGCTCGAGCCTACACATACGGAAGCAATATTGTTTTTAGAAGTGGTGAATACCAGCCTGCGCACGAAGCTGGCAGACACCTTATTGCGCATGAATTGACACATGTTGTGCAGCAGACAGAAATTGACAACCAAATTCAACGAGACATAAAGAATGAAGAAAATACAGATCAAGCAACAGAAGAACTGCTACAGACGAATAGTTTTGAGACAAAGTGGGAAAATTTCGTTTGGTATACCGATGTAATGATGCGCAGCATGTTTGTCGAAATGCCAGCTTATTATGATCTTGCTAGTAGCGATCCTAATTTGGATGCTTCATATGCGCTTGAAAAACGACAAAGCACTAGCGTTAGTAGAGGGATCTGATGTTGCATTTTGAACAAAACGATGTAGATGCTTATAAGTATGGTATGGAGTTCGCTAGGCTACTAGATTTTTTAAAGGAAAAAGAAAAAGCCGCACATGCACGGGAGTTATATCAAAAAGGATGGCAATTTATGTCGTATCTACAAAAACCTGAGGATACGGATATTGCAGTTGATTACAACCCACTAATATCCCTACCGGTCGCTAAATTACCCTTACCAAAGGCAAAACTGCTAGTTAATTTACCGAAAGGACACTCAACACCTGATTCCAACAAGGAACCAGATAATGAACCTAACGAACCGGAAATGGTACCAGTTGAGCATCAGAAGATAGAAGATGCTGTGACAAATCCGTTACCCTACGAAGGCAATCTGATTGTGAAGTTGCCTTATCAAACCTACTTAATGGCAGCTAAGGGCAAACCCTATCTGATCGAAGGCAGTATTGGTAAAGCGTTTACCAATGGGAGGATTCAGTTTGCATATACCAATTTTGTAATCATTTATGATCTGAAAGCTCTAAGAAATAAGGTTGAGAAGTACTATGTTTCACCGCTCATTAGCAAAGGTGTTATATACAATGGAGAAGCCCGATATTCAAGCACCGATTTTATTACTTATATTGAAAGAATCAGGAAAACCTCCTAGAATCCCTGCTATATTCAATCACTTGAATGGCGCGCATAATCTGCAAATTATTGCGGTTGTATTACAAGATATGGATATCACATCTAGAAAATAAGCAGTTTTCTTAATGAGAAGCAGCTAGTATCAGCCATCAAAAAAAATTCACTGCTTCACCAGAATTGGCACAAGAGGTTTTCGGATCGGTGGATAAGCTAATTGACGAAGGTAAGAAACAGGAAGCCTCAGATAAACTGGCAGCACTGAATGAAGCTGCTTTTACGCTATTATCTCTAGATAAAAAATAAAATATCTTGAATTGCTTGCCGATGTCTGGACCTGGGAGGCGCAAGAAAAAGCAATTGTAGAAATATTCAAGAGTGTGGAAAGTATTGACGATCTCCAAGCGATCAAGAAGAGCTTAAAATCCACAGCAATCTGGGAGAAAATGTTTGCCGACCTGAACCATGAATATTGGTCATTGTTAGTAGCGATCGGCATGAAATTCAGCAATACACCGTATACGCTTGCAGAATTCAAAACTTTACTTTGGGAATACATTCGAAATGTTAGTGTCGTTGGTGTCTTCATCAATTCTAACGGCGAACCAGAGATTATTCCTGAAGCACTCAAACAAATTGAACAGGCGATTCGAGGAGGTATCGATTTTCTAGAAGGTATCTGGGATTCCGTCGCCATGTTTGTTACCCACCCGGATAAGATTGTTGAAGGTGTGGCGCAAATGATGAATCTCATTCTCAATTTACAGCTAGTGCAGATGGGTCACCCACCAGCTATTGAATACGTTGAGAAAGTTTTTGGTCAGATCAGTAAGCAAGTGGTGGCAGCTGTACGCGGTCTGGCTATTATGGAAGCTGAAGATATTGTTTTAAAAAAAGTAAAATGGGCGATTATCTGGAAGTAGCTTCCTGGTTTATCGGTGTGGGAGAAATCAAAGCCGCGCTGAAAGTGTCAAGATTAGTGGTGTGACCGAAAAGTAATGGCCGTCACTCGCGTACTTCAAGAGCCGCCAAATTTGAAAAACTGGCGCTGGCGGAAAGGGAAGCCGAACTGGTAAGCCGCTTTGAACGTTTGGTAGTGATCATGATGAAAGAATCTAAAGTTCTCAACTCTGAAGAAGAAGCGATGACACTACTTTCCAAGCTAAGCAACGATGAATTGGAAAAACTCGTAGTCGCTCTCCAAAAATCAGAAATCCCGGAAGGTGCTTCCTTACTGCAATTAGCCAAAGAAACCCCCGAATTAGAAGGATTAGCTAAGAAACTAGAATCGATGAAAAAGCTGGCCAGTGCAGATAAAAAAGTGGCTATGACTGAAAAGGAAATCGGCAGTCTACAAAAATTAGTTAATGAGGAATCAGATCCTCTGTTCCAGAAATTACTCAACAAAGAAGAGGAAATCTTTAATAAAAAAGTGCGCGAGCCCGGCAATGTTCTGGAAGTAGTACACAAAGACTTTGCAGGAGCCTACGATGTGGAAGTAAGAATAGGAGACCATACATATCGCAGGAATATTAAGGATGGAACCTGGTGTCGATTCACAAAAAAGTCTGTAATCTGCCTTTAGACAATTCCGCAGTCAATAAACAAAAACCAGTTTTTTGCCGCCGCCTAAACTCAGTGAGATCGATGCGGGTGCATTTGTGACGAACAAGTTCTCATCAAATGACTGGGAAATGCACCCTTTATTTCAACAAGGACAACCTGTCAAGAAAATTAAAGGGAGGAACCCGCTTCTTTCCAGTGAACCAGAATGGTACAGCAAAGCATTAAATACAGCTGTAGAGGTTAAGAGAAAGGATTTTATCGCCTCGTTGCAATCCGTAGACTGGGGGGCGGATCACAAGGCAGTTGGAGCAGCGTATTCATGCCATGCCGCCCGGTACGAAGAATTGGATGGTGTTTGATATTCGCAGACAGGGCGAAGCCATTAGTTTGGCAGAAAGTATATCAACTAAGTTATCCCCAAATGGAATCAAGTGTTTTTCCTTTCGGATAATGGCATGTTGACAATTGTTGGGAAGAAAATAATTTCTTTCCCATAAATCAATGAAGGAAAAAATGAAGTGATAAATCCGTACTTGAAGTATTATGGTGACCTGGTCAAATAAAACCGGACACATCAGTTAAGCAACTTTCATCGATTTTGCTGCTTCAGTTTCATATTGGTTTGGGCTTTTGTAATCCAGAAATGAATGCAATCTTTGGCTGTTATAAAACACGGCGATATACTGCAAAATGTCCTGCTGTGCTTCATAGCGGGTTTGGTAATGCCGCCATTGGCAACGTTCCTGCTTGAGGCTACCAAAGAAGCTTTCTGCAACTGCGTTATCCCAACAATTTCCCAGGCGACTCATGCTGCCAATAAAACCATATGCTTTCAGCAGATTGCGGTATGCTTTGCTGGCATACTGCGACCCACGATCCGAATGCACAATCAGGCCTGGCGGTGGTCGACGCAGCCAGATAGCCATTCGCAATGCATCACAAACCAGTGTTGCTTTCATCCGTGAGCTCATGCTCCAACCGACCACTTTTCTGGAAAACAGATCAATTACGATTGCCAGATACAGCCAGCCTTCCTGTGTCCAGATGTAGGTAATGTCGCAAACATAGACTTGATCCGGTTTGGCAACCGTAAATTGCCGATTCAATTGGTTCTCAAACACTGGCAACGGGTGATTGCTGTCCGTCGTCACCTTGTATTTCTTCCGATGCCTGAGCGGTGACGAAAGCCTCACGCATTGGTTTTCTCGTCTTCCAGCGGCTAATCGAATAGCCTAAGGCATTTAGCGCTCGTTTCATTCGGCGACTTCCATAGGTGTAATCGCATGATTTTGCGATACCCTGTACAGCATCAAGCAGTTGCCTGTGGTGCAGATCATCCGGGCAATTGCGTCGGCGTTGTTCATAGTCATAGTAAGCACTACGACTGACACCCAATAGCCGGCACATTACGCCGACCGGGCAGGTCTTCTTCTTTTGGGTGATGAACGAATACTTCACTTCGTTTCTTTCGCGAAGAAGACCGCCGCCTCCTTTAATATTTGCCGCTCAAGCTTTAATTGTTTGTTTTCTATCTTAAGCCGTCAGATTTCTTCCTGCTCCGGTGTCAGCTTCCCATTACCTCGGAATGCCTGACCATTATTGTCCGTCTGGTTCTCCTTGATCCATCGCCTAAGCATGTTCGCCCTAATTCCCAGGCTTCTGGCAGCTTCTGCTATCGTAAGCCCCTGATCCACAACCAGACTGATTGCATCCAGTTTGAATTCCTTTGTATATTGTTTCCTCGTTTCCATTTCTTCCTCCAATTAAGACTATTTTCTCTTAACTGGAGTGTCCGGATCTATTAGACCACGTCATGGAGCAGCTTCAATATAGAATTGGCCACTAAAGTGTATAGTTGAACGAAGCCGCTATCGCGGAGAAACACCCCTCAGCAGCCAGTTTTAATAAGGCTCTGTAGCAATTAATTGTTGAATTGCTAGTCAAATATGCATCGGAATGTAAAAAAGAGGTGCGCATTATGAAAGCAGCTGAATTCAAAGATTGGATAAAATCGATTGAACGGATGAGCCGCGGTCAGCGAGACAAGCTTCGAGAAAGATTAGAAAGAAAAGCCGGTGCTGATACGATCATAGAATTGATTGAGCAAGGGCAGAATGATGAACGAATTTGTCCCTATTGTCAGGGAACAAAGCTGTATCGGTGGGGTAAAGCCAGTGAGTTACAACGCTACCGATGCCGCCACTGCAATCACACATTTAATGCCCTGACAGGCACGGCATTGGCCAGATTACGCCACAAAGACAAATGGTTTGATTATGAGCAAGCGATGGTTCAAGGAGTAAGTGTACGTAAAGCAGCGGTCAGCTGCGGAGTAACCACGAACACGAGCTTTAAATGGCGTCACCGTTTTTTGCGAACGCCTGCACTCCATCAATCTCCCAAAATGAATGGCATTGTTGAAGCCGACGAAATGTATTTTCTGGAATCTTTTAAGGGACAACATCATTTACCGAGAGCCGCACGCAAACGAGGCGGCAAAGCTGCCAAGCGCGGCACATCAAAAGAACAGATACCTGTGCTAGTGGTACGCGATCGTCATGGTGAAACTGATGATCGTATACTGCATGACACAAGCGCAGAGCAAATCGGAACAGTGCTTATCCCTTTGTTAAGCAAAGATGTCATTCTCTGCACAGATGGAATGCCCGCCTACAGACAGATCACCAGGAATGCAAAAATTGTTCATCGTCCAGTCAACATTGCTGCAGGTCAACGAGTTATCAACGATGTTTACCACATTCAGAATGTTAATGCTTATGGCAGCCGGCTCAGACAATGGATGGCGAAGTTCCATGGTGTAGCAACACGCTATCTTGCAAGTTATCTGGGGTGGCATAGAATGATTGACCGTCTCGGTCAGAACGTTACACCAACCCTTTGTTTCCTAATGTCACTTGGAAAAACAAGACAATTTCAACAGTTAATTACTACATAGCCTTTAATAACATAATTCATCCTCACCCCGAAAGGGATTTTTTTGTACTTTACCATGAGGATGAATCGTAATGACATCAGAATTTCCAGCGCAATTTGCGTGCAATTATCAATGCCCGCATGGCCACCTGGTGATGCCATCCGCCGCGTTCGACAACAAACGGCGGCGGTGGCGCAACAAAGAAGGCGGTTACCTGTTCAACCACAAGGCACTGGCGAGAGTGTTCCGCGCCAAGATGCTGGCGGGCATCAAACAGGCTGGATTAAAACTGCCCAGGCAATATCCAGAAAAATGGGTGGTGGATTGCAAGCGGTGGGTTCTGGGCAGAAGGCATTGGTGTATCTGGGACGGTATTTGTATCGCGGGGCATTGCCCGGGGAAGAACATCGTTGCAAACCGCGATGGCAACGTCACGTTCCGCTACCAGAACAGCGAAAACCCGCAAGATGAAACCCGCACTCTCAGCGGCGTGGCATTCCTGCGCCTGATCCTGCAACACATCCTGCCCAAAGGTTACCGCCGCGCCCGCAACTTCGGCTTTCTGCATCCCAACAGCAAACTGATCCCACTGGTGCACCTGATCAAACGTGTCGTGCTCCCCCCACCGCAACCACGCCCGGTGATACGCTGCAAATGTTGTGGCGGGGTGATGAAGATTGTCCGTACCCGTATCAAAATATTCGCCCACCGATTACGGACTCTTGCGTCAGAAAGGGAGATGGCCACGTAACGCAACACACACCGTCAACCTGCCAGACTCGGCAGGCACGGGCGCACTCGCCCTGCAAAAGGGTGAAATCGGGTGAAAACGCATCAAGAATGGCAGGTTGAGCAGAATAGGTTGCTGCAATAGCAACTTTTAGCGGTGAAATTTTGGGTATGACGCGGAATAGAACCCGATGGCGCCGCACCGATCAGAGAGATATTTCCATAACAAGCAAGTTCATGGCAACCCCACCGGGCTTGTCCAACAAACGGTTCAGATTGTGGCTCGCTTCACGAACACAATCTAACCTTACTCGTTGTGAACTACGTTCTGGGACAATAAAAGGTGGAGAAAAACAGGTTAACTCAGAAGAAGTTTATGCCTTGTAACCGCTCAAAATCTTATAGGACTTTGGTGTCGTTTGTTTAAATTTTCCCCACTTTATAAAGCTTTGGAGTCCATGAAAACCAGGGTACCTCAGCCTAACAAATTATCCTGATAGTGTAGGTGCTTTGGCAAGCGTGTATTGTCGAGGCGAACTACATGCTGACTGTAATAGGCATCTGGAAAGCGCAGTAGTACTTGATTATCGTAGCCAAATTCAATAGGGCTATCGTTGGGGAGAGCCGTATCAAAATAGGAATTCACTAACGGGCCGTCATCTGCAATATTCACGAAGCGGGCTTTCTTTTCCCGACTTGAACAAAAGGAATTGAGTTTAAAATCGGAAAATTGTTCCTGTTAACTGTAGGCGCAAGTAAAGCCTTGTTTCAAGGTCCTGGTCACGTATGACAATTTTCGATTTCCATTTCAACAGCGGGCTTTCGATCGGATATTTTATTAAATTGTGAAACATGTCTCTTTCCCCAATTGTCGAATGAACTTCGACAGGGCTCAATTCGTGAACTCGATATTGTCGATTTCTATTTCACCTTTCATGTTTACTATGAACTAGAACGAAATTCTTTTAATCTGCGTGATGTCCACCTTATTCATATTGATCTCTTCTGATTGATACGCATGTAGCGGAACGCGAATCGTGGAAAGGGCGGTCAACGAGTACCGCGTCTTGGCTCTCTCCTGCGCGACGGAATAATACCGAAGGCACCTACGCGGATCGATCGGCTCTTATTATTCATATCCGTTAGTGTAAGGTAAAATCCTGTATCTGCCCAGGGGTGTTTTTGCTGCTACCCACTTTTTGCGCTACACGGAAACTGATCGCAGAGAACGACCCTGCGTTAACTGGTACACTCGGTGTATACACGAGTTTGTCTCCAATATCGTCCCACTCTAGCAGCAGGCCCCAAGTTTCGTGGGGAGAATGGGTATCCAAAGAGGAGAGGCCGCTTTCTTGTGGCCACGCAGGCAACGTTCCGTCATCATAGACCAATCCTCTGACCGTACTGAATTGCCAGTTGTGAGGAGATTGTTGAAAATCATCGATAACATAGGTTACCTTGTCACTATATTGTATATAAATCTTGTTAAGCACCGGCTGCTTGCGCCACAGATGCTGGTATCCACTCGCCCTGGAATACACCCGCATACTCCTGAGCATTATACAATTGCCAGCGGAAGTAAGCTGTCATGTATGCTTTAGCGGTGGTCATGTGCGAAGCTTGGTTCATGATTTTGGCACGATCACCCAAATCGATTTTAATCGAACCAAGGTCATAATCGGGATTAAGCATGTTAAAGTGGTTGTGACTTGCGTCGTAGAGCCAGAGCATGCATTTCTGCTCATTATTGTACGATCATACAGAGAAAAACCCGTGTGCTCTGGGCCGGATACATCGCCATCCATCGCACCATGCATCACGAGATAGGGTGTGGCCCAAGATCCACCGAGTGTTTCACGGTGATAATAGTCGGTGGGTGCGAGCGAAATAATGGCTTTATACTGTGCCCGAGTGCCTGCTCATAGTTCATACGAGCCGCTGAAACTACAGCTTCACCCCCGCGGCTGTGCCCCATAATCCCGATCTTATTTCTGACATGACCAATAAATAGTGTTTTCAAAATGTCGATGTGTGAAAGGACGCTAGCACGACCTTCTGAAGCCATGCCGCTATTCAGGTGGATGCTTGCTGCAATGAAACCATTTTTTGCCCAGTGATCGAGAAGGTATGTATAATTTTTATAATTGTGACCTTTGACCGTGAACGCAAATTAGTAGTGGATAATCGACTTGCGCATTGCTAATCTCTACGGGATTGGTTACCCCTGGATTGTCGGCGGGAAATCGGACCTCCGCAATGAGGTTTATGGTTACCGGGGAACCGTTATCTCCACCGGGATCATTTACGTTGACCGTTCCTTGTGTAGCCTGATTGTATTCATAAGAGCCAGCATGCTGAATATACGGATTTGTAACTGTGCCGGGATCGTTGACCACGCGGAAACCAGCAACAAATCCACCCTGGAATAAAATCAATAGGATAATCAAAACTATTGTCTGCCAAAAGCCATCGTATTAACAGGATTATTTCCGAAATCAGCAATGATCTCGTATTCCCCGATTTCGTTCGCATTACTCCAAAGCAAACGCTTGTTGGAACTTAGGGAATCCGTCTGAGTTAGGAATTTCTGCACAGCCATGTTGCCGCCCAGTTGCGGCAGATGATTGAGCATGCTGTAATTCGCCACGGGTCGCTTGACGATGTACAACGCAACCATCTTTCCCTTTTGACTGGAATTTAGTATGGTGGGATCGAGTGCGCCGTAAATATTTTCACCGAGTTGGAACGTATTTGCATACTGAAAATATGGGGGCTGGGAAATTCTTCCGCTAATGCTCTGTGTATTCCTAAGACTTTTTAGCAAGGTAACCCATTTAATCCATTGCGAGAATTGCCGGCGTACAATCAGGGAAGCGTGGAAACGTGTAACGTGATCGGAATCACGCAGCATGAGAAACTCATCATCTTCATAACCATAGCGTAATGGACGAATAATGTAATCGTACGCACCGGCCATGAGCTCATCGGCATCAACTATTCGGTGCGTAAACGAATTTTGTCCTTCCTTGATATCCACGTCAGAAAATGCAGGACGCCCATTTGCGAGTGTCACCGGTTGGAATTGGTCACCTAACAGCCAAGTGTATTGGTGCGGTACCATGAATATGCGCACTGTTCCATCAAACGGGAGATTGTAGGCAGACACATATGCATCGTGCTGTCCTACTTCAAAACCGTTAAGCATATATCCTTTTGAATCCGTATTCATGATCAGTGGGCGCGCAAATTTTGCAGCAATCCGTACACTCTGTTCCATTACTTTTTTTCATGTTTTTACCTGGAGATTCAGTTTTCTGCCCATCCATTTCTTCTGTGCCTGCGCCACAGTAAACTTTTCGCCAGTGGTGAGATCACATAATCTAGTTGCGGCCAAAATATGGCCGGTTCTATTTCACCTTGCAAGTTGCTAAGCAAACTGTTGGTGAGAATAGGAATACCTTTTCGTCTACGAGTACAATGTCGTATAATGTATTCGCTTCGAGCCCGTGGATGCTGACAATCATGGATTCGCCAGGATCGAAGCTGGTACGGAGGTCTCCGAGGTCACCGATGAATTTAATTTCTTCAGGAGGTGCATGGAGACCAGTGCTACGCAAGGATAAACACGTCAAACGTATCGATACGACCCATATTCCAAAAAATACCTTTTTCAGTAGAATGGATCAGGCGCCCCTCATTGCGATTGTATAGCTTCAAGTAAATATCAGACTTCAAGTATAGAAACTCGCAGAAGTCACTTGTTATCTCGAATCGTCCGTCTGCGCCCGTTATGGCGGAACCTAGCAGCGTGTCTTTGACGTATGCCTTAACAAATAGACCTGGCAGTCCAACTCTTGTTTCAGCAACCTTTATGGAGCCAGTGATTCTAAAGTAAATCATAATTACCTCGTCGATGTGATTGCCGCCACTACAAAAGTGAAGGAAATTAACTGGATTGTCAATGACGAAGAAAAATAATTATAGTGGACTATATAGAGAATAAATATCGAATGACTGTTAGCGTGTACGACTTCTGCGTTTGCCCAATCCGCCATCTTCGTTAACAAAGGTTCTGGGTTTCCTAAAAATGGCGCTTATTTCACCGGGCATGGACGCAAATAACCCTTCTTCCCGCAATGAACGATAATCAGAGCCCTCTACGATTAGCACATCTTTTAGTATGCCAACTTCACAGGCTTTAGATAATACTGGGTGTCTATAATCATTAGCATTCGTGATGGCAAATACGGTATTGACGCCGGAATTACGTGCAAAATTTTGTAGTCGCGCCAGTAGCAGATTTTGAGGACGATCCAATACCGATAAGGGTAATTCACTTAACGATAATACAAAACCATTTGCACTGATGCCTATCAAGTTAAAAAACTGATCCCGCTTTTTTAAAGCATGACCTATCTTTGCAAGATCCTCCGGTGAGGCTATTTTCTCCAACAGCAATTCATGACTTTTATAATGATTATTCTGATAACCTCCTGCTTGATTACCCATCCAATCCACAAAATCGACATGACCGTCTTTATCAATGACACTATATTGACTGGTATTGATAACGACATGGCCTTTGAAACTCGGGACAAATGATGCGATTATTTCTGTGAGCCTGATATCCTGACTCGATGGCGTAGCATTACCCGATGGATGGTTGTGCAATAACCAGTAACCATCTGCTTTAACTGACGTTTTAGTCTTTTCTACAAAACACCCAGATCATGTTTGGCATGTCAATCTTTTCCAGATAGACTGCGCCCGGTAATCTGGAACTCAGCAAATATGATGAACGATGCGATTCATACGGGTATAGAAAAATTCTCAGCGTCTCATAGCGCGGATCGCGTAATATTTGCGCCATTATTGCCAGATCATGACCTGACTTAATGGGCTGATTTAGGAAGGTGATTCCTCCTTTTTCTTTGAAGTCTTTTGGGAAATCACAACCCAATAAGGTGCCACCTGCCCATCGAGCATGAGCTTCGAGCAGTTCTGTATAAGCACCTCTTCCTGCTTCCTTTTGCTTTTCGGTGGTACCGGGACGAGTTTCAATGTTTTCATAAAGATCACCTTCATCAGAATTGGATGGGGTTCCTGGAATCTTCAGCCTATTATCGCGCATCTTGTAGTCTCCTTAAAAGATTACCAGGCCAATACCCGTTTTTGCTTGATTTCCTGCTGCTTAGGTTCAATAAGGACACGCCAACTTCCAATAAACTGTCCTGTTTAGCCTGCTGAGATATTTTTCAATAACCAGTCAACCTGACGCTTGACTGCTTCAATACCCAACGCGCTTTTATTGGCAAGATCATTAAAATCATTTAATTTCTTTGAGTCCCGCTCACTTGGCGCAAAAACCGGAAATACCGCAGACCCATTTACCAATGCCGCAGCTTCCAGCGCTTTTTCCTTGCCAGGATTTTTGCTAAGGGTGGATTCTAGGTGATGATCATCGTCGCCTGCGATGACGATTGGCTTGTGCGGGTATTTATGATGTAAATCCTGCGCGACTTTGGGCAGATTGCCCGAATCGAATGCGGCTATGACAGGATAACCCAACGCCTGAGATAGCGTGTCTGCCGTGGCATAGCCTTCAGCAATCACAATGGACGGTACTGTGTTAATAGTTGCATCCAATCCCTGGCTGTACCCGCCACACTTGAAAGTTATTCTCCTTTCTGCTGACCCGCTGCAAAAGCTTTGTCCCATTGGGTTGTATCGTTTGTACACTCCAGATCTGTCCATCAACATCTTGTGCGGCCAGCAACAAATCACCGGCTGTCAGTACAATACTGTTTGGATTTTCTTCTCGTAGTGCTTTGACTTCCTGCCAGTTTTGACCAATTTTGATGATTGAATCGATCGGCAAATCATCAGCATTCTGCGGCACAATTCTCAAATCGCCTGGCCGGGCATGCTTTTCTTTCAGATAAGGATGTTCTGAATCGGAGCAGGTGCGATAGCCAGCAAAGTTGAGTGCATCAGCAACCTTGATGTGCAGTGCCTGTTGTTCGGCCTTTCTGTTTTCTGCTTGATAGCAGCCTGCATTACCAGTTCTGCTTTTGCTCATCCGTTAACGAATACCCCTTGGCCTTCCAACGCGTCTCAATACCGGTTCGGTTATTCTTGAAATATCCGGCTGGATGACCATCCAAATGCGCCACATAAAAACCAGATTTCTCACCGGATTTGTCACCTTCCACTTTAATTCTGCGTTTGCTGCCATCCATCACCGGATGATTGCCATCAACCCGGCAACCTTGAGCGCGCAGCAAGTCAGCAAATTCACTCACAGGATCGATAGCCGGTTCCTGCTGACTGGAAACATTCTCCGGTAGCCAGCGTTGTAATGTTTGGATATCTGCTTCTGGCCCTACATACCAGGCACGGGCGTTTTTGTCCCAACGAGCGCCAGCGGCCTTTGCCAAATCTTTTTCCGTATAAGAAACAATCAAATATTGACGAGCATTGTTATCATCTTGCTCGGTCTTGGCTCCTGATATCGATACTTCAGTGCTAATTGGATCATTTCGAATGCGGTTTTCATGGATATTGGCAAGCTTGACGGCCTTCTCATGTTCATTCTTTTCGGCAGCGACATCTATGAGTGCAAGCAAATTGGTTAAATCTTGCGCTTCCTGTTTGGACTCTTGGTCTTTTACCCATTGGAAAGTTTGATCATCACGCTGCATAGTCACGCCCCAGAATTGTGGCTCACGATTAAGTAGATCAGCGGATACTATAGACTCAATACCATTTTCATCGGTTTGAATCACGTTACCCTGCACTTGGGTGCGTCCGTTCCAATCAGCGGAAATGCTAAAGCCTAGTTTGTCTGAGATACTTCTTCAAATTCCAGATTATCAATACCACCATTTCTCAAAAATTGGATTGCCTCCGGCACCAAAACGATGGCATCCTGATCCTTTACGGCTTCAGCTTATTGAGATCATTAAACCGCTGGATATTGCTGGTAACGATAGTTGCCAGATCAGGGGAGAGATTCTGTAAATAAGCTGCGGTGTTTTGCTTGATTTGATCCATCTTGACTGTCTCCTCTGCATCAACTTCCTGTTGTTGTGACAATGCCAGCACATAATCCTGGATTTTTTCTGCATCAGCAGCGGCACGAAATATTTCTGACGGATCTTCCTGTAGCGCTTTGATCCATGAATTCACAAAAGCGACATACTGTCCCGGATCATGACCGATGCCCAGTTCACCCCTTGAGTAGCATGCTGGCAATCTCCGGCACGTAGTTCTTCACGGCCGTAGCCTTCACTACCAAATAGATGCGCGAGATCACGATTTAAGCGCAATTCATGACCGGTCCAGTGGCCCAGTTCATGCAGTGCGGTTGCGTAATAGCGATCCGGGGCCGGAAACTGGTGCTTATGGGGTAAGTGGATACTGTCTGTGGATGGCCGGTAAAATGCGCGATCAACCTCGCCATGACGGATCACGGCATTGGATGTTTGTAATATTTGTTCGGCACGCTCCAGTGGATCCCAGTCAGAGTTTTAATGTCAAGTTCTGGCAGATTATCCATCTGCTGTGCATTAAATACGGCGGCATAAAACACCCTGGGGCGCTCTAGTCTCACCTGTTCTTTAATAGGATTGCCTTCACTATTTAGTACAGGATTATTGTTGTCATCTTTTTTGATGCGTTCATCGGTGAATTTCCAGTATTGCACGAGCGTGCTTTTTTCACCCTTGCGCACCTGTGCACCAATGTTTACCGCTTGCTTGTAGGTCAACCAACGTGGATCCGTATACGCACGACTCATCAGGTTCAGACTATTAATGCCCCGGTAGCGCTTCCCCGTTGTTGGATTCATAGGTAACACGGCCCAGCAGATCACCGGGTTCCCACGGCTTTTACCCGGGCACAACACCCTTTTAAGTTGCTCAATCAGATTCTCGGCGACTTGTTCATGAAAAGCCTTCTTAGCCTCTTTCATCGTCCCTCGCTGTATGATCAATTGTGCTATCCAGCGCATCCTGTTCACTCAAGGCGTCTTCTTTGAATGCGCCCAGCCTTTCAGCCTCAAGGGATCAAATTCAGCCTGGAAGCCCGGTATTTCTGCATCGAGTAGCTTTTCCTGGATGACTTCTTGTATGTCAGGATTATCGGTTTCAACATCAATCGGTGGTCTATTCATAACATTGTCTCCTTTAAATTTTAATTAATGACTCCAAGTAAAAATCGGACGGACAACTTGCTTAATCTGATCACGCGCAATCAATCCGAAATAGCGTGCATCAAAGGATTAAGGTTCATCGGATAGCAGCAGATATTGAAAAATCCCCCCATCTAACACCACTCAGTCCAGGTGGGTATTGCGGCAATGCATGCCCTTCAGCATCGATTTTCAATTGGGCACTGTTGGTAAATGCTCACCATTCACATAGATGCCAGCCTGAGCAGTCAAAACTCGATCTCCGATTGTGCAAACACACGTTTGAGCAACAAACCATAGCCACCAGGGCAATTACCTTGATTGATGTAAGATCTATCCTTAGCCATATCAAAAACCTCAATTTGCGGTGGCCAGAAAGCGACATAAGCGCCGTTTACAATCGATTCATCAACAACTTGTAAAAACCCACTGGCAAGCTGGGTGTGGTATTGATATAAATCGGCGCGGATTGGTGCCAATACTCAACATAATGAGGCTGCGCTCACTGCTAGAACAAATACAGCCAGGATTTTGATTGTTTTTTTCATGAAGTTGATTCTCATGCGACCGAGATCTCTTACAATCCGGTTAATTTATCGCTGAAGCTCGGAGGATTTACTTGTGCCCGTGCCGTAAAGGCTTCATCCTGGAAATACAAAGGCTGCGTGCCATAGATAGCAGGGAAACCAGCCACATAAATAATCATGTCGCCTGGCTTGGTGATTTTGCCTTCAGCATCTTTCATGGGGCCGGGTAGTCGTATACACTCATCCGGCGTTAATACTACGCGCGCTGCGTCTCCTGTAGGGCCCTTACGGGTGACATGTCCATGCATCATCGATGAGCGGCGGCACTGGTGGTAATTTGTTCTTTGATGACCGTGGTTTGCCCGATCAGCTTGGATAAGTGTTCCGCTGTTTCAATTCGGTTGGGTGCAAAAGCGGTCTGGATATGACAGTTGGAAGTGATCGCTTCATCGTGCCCGTAGCCGGTCTCGCGACTTTTAAGCTGATTTAAATCACAACAGATCAGATAAACTTTCATGCAGCCCGACGACAAGCGCGAGTGATCACGAAAATTTCAGTTTTCTAAACTTGGGAATTCATCCAACATCAACAAAAGCTTGTGTTTATAATGTGCGATGGTTGCCACCGTCTTTAAACGTGATTCTGTTAAGCCAGCTTTCGATGATCATACCGAGTCAGAATGCGGATTAAAGGACGCAACCGCGATTTGTCATTGGGGTGTGACACAATGTATAAGCTGACGGGACTCTCCGTGGTGCATCTGAGATCGCGGAATGAAAATCCGATATCTACTGATATTGTTGGCCACGGTCGGATCCCGATACAAAAGATAAATAGGATTTTGTTCGGTTGATAGCACGGAACCGGCTTCTTCTCAGGGCGATCCAGCATATCGCGCACTGGCTGCAATAACTGGATAGCTCTTGCCATCCAGATAATCCTACGTGGCCATTTCCATCCAAAAGCTCCCTGATATCGCGATCAGGATCAGGGAAACATTGAATCGACAGTCGATAATATGGCGGGGTTCCTTCTCGATGCGATTTGTACAAAAAACATGCAAAATGACACCCACCAGCAATGCCTGGCTGGTTTCTGCCAGTGTGTTTGTAATCCCTTGCCATCCGGATCAACGATTAAGATGGTCAGGTTTTGAACATCAGCCACTTCCATGCCGCTGCCAATCTGGGATTTCATCCAGCGGATTCCAATGCGCGCTGGTTGATGCGGGTCAGAAACGCAGCACCTTGTTTTTGGCATGTTGCGCCTCCATCCGGTTGTGCCCATAACTGCTGCCCCGGATCGGTAATGACCGCACTCTGAATCCAAAAGCGGTAGGTATGACCAAGCTGGCTTTCCTTGCCTGAACGAGTTGGGGCGTAACACAACACATGTTCCGGGCCATGTGTTTCAGATAGTGGGTTTGCCGGAATTATCCCGCCGGCCCGCCGACATAAACGGCATCGCTCTGGATTACTTTGTGATTCTTGGCTGTGTGCAAGCAGTCCTGCGGCTGCAATGTCCTGCTTATCCGCGCTCTGGCTGAAGACCACTGCAATCCCTGATTGTGGTTCTTGATGACGTGGCCAGTACCATTTTAGTGGCACCAGAATCAAGCCGATACTGGAAAATAAAATACCGAAACCTGCCGCCAGATCGAAGATTCCCGAATACTCGCCATACCATTTATTACCCACACTACAAGAATAGCCGGGTTGTATATATAAAAAAGGTGTGCGCTAATTGCGGCTGATGGACGAATTGGTGCGCAAAATACTGGTAGGCAAGAATCCGCCAACAAGACAGACAGTGGATATTGAGCGAACTTTGATAATCTTGTCTTTTTTGATATTCTGCTGTCTTTAGAACTCAGATTGATGTTATTCATCAGAGGCTCCTTCAGGGTGATGGAAATTGGTGGATCGTTTTGATCTACCGATTGCGCTCTACTTTTAGGATGCTGTTTTCATTAACTGCTGGCGGTATTGTTCCAAGCGTATCGTCGAAGTCCGCGCATTTGGTTTTATCACTGAACCTGCGCCATCTCGCGTGAAACGATTCTGTTCCATTGATCGCCAGGTGGCTGCCGTACTTACCTTCATGGCCACTTGTAAAATATCCACCAATGAATCTTGTAATTTGTATCCGGCAGGACGATTAGCCGCTTGCCGTCATTTGGGATGGTGGTTGATCCTGCTTTATAAGTGACTGTGCCAATTTTGGTGATCGATTCAACAGAACCGTCTTTAACAAAGGCCCGGCAAGTGACTATTAGCGCCGGGCCATCGCCAGCTTTGCTTGGGCGAAGTACATGATTGCCTTAAATTGACCGATTCTTCTGGATCGCAAAACAGCCAATGCTTCAGTATTGCCATTTTTTGCTTCTTTTGCTAACCAATCCAGCCACCCCATTCTGTAATGACTGACTTTAGAGTACTGGTAGGCTTTCTGGTAATCATTTTTAATGACTGCTATCGTAGTTTTGAACTGCTGATGTAGTTGCGCCCACAGTACTTTTTAGCCAATCTCCCAGCTTTGATGCATTTAATGAGATTGCGCTTGAGTTTTGCTTCCTGTTTGGCGCGTTCAATGAGTTGAT
>JADKHF010000021.1 GCA_016721865.1 Nitrosomonas sp.
CTGGCCAAGGTCAACAGTCTGGCCAAAGAGCCGGAATGGTACAACGCCTTCACCCACAGCTGCACAACCAGCATTATTCGACACATCCGGGAGTTAGGCCTGCCCTTTCCATGGCACTGGAAGGTGTTCTTGAATGGGTATTTAGATGAACTCTTGTACGAGGGAGGGATTATCAATACATCCCTGCCGTTCGAGGACCTGCGCGCGCGCAGCGCTATTTCCCCGGTCGCCATAGCGATCGAGAACGTCCCTGACTTTTCCTCCGTGATTCGCATCGAACTTCCGGAACGTCCCGCTCCGCCACCTCTGGAGGAGGCTGTCCGAGAATAGCGCAATCGACTGCCTGAAACATCCCGGCGAGTAGTTTTGCCCGCATTATAAATTTTTGCCTGATTTTTTATTGGTTTGAATGTTGCTTGCCGCTACCCAAAGCTTGTCCCATGCTTCCATCAGATCCTGCCGCGGACGTTCATGCCATTCGTCCATACGGTTGCGGAAGGCCGCTACTTCTTGGTTTAGATCAAGACGCGTATAGTCTGGGAGGTAAAAACTCTGGATACAAGTGCCCGGTCAGCCCTCAATCGGAGATACTGTGCGTAGATAAGATCAGACGGAATAGGCAGGCGATCATCTTTTACCCGGCCAATGCCACCGAAACCAAAAGGAATGCCTGCGCCATGAACGATGTCTGAAAGGGTATTCATAAATTGGTGGCGTAGGAGTTCGAAGTGGCTCTTCAAACCAAGATCAAGATGCAAGTCGTTCAGTCAATATGAATCTCATCAATTCCTTTCAGCCGGACAATATCATCAATACGCACGGCTGCTGCTGCAGTTTCGATCAACAGCGAAACTTCTGCTCGACCATTAACATAGCTAATGAAATCTGCAGCTTCTTCAGCGGCATGAAACATGGGGAGCATAAGCACTTCTGCACCAATCTCAATGTAACGATCAATTTCATCACGCAAACCGGGGGGGGGAAGTTGGTTCGCACAAAAGTTTGGCTTTCTTCAGGGCTTGTCGCAAAGATGGCAACTGCTCTTCCGTATGATCAGAGATCCAGGTATTCAAATGTTGCTGCCGCTCAGCTTTACCCAGCATCTCAAGATCAAGGCCGATGCGATTGATTCCTGCCTCATCAGCGCGTCTGGCCAACTCACTATCATTGGTAAAAAGTGTCAATACAAAATCATTTCCATAGCTCATCCTCAACCCCCTTCAGCCAAATCATTTAGAGTCATCATGTCTCGCAGTGTTTCACCTTTTAAATACCGCAAAACCTGATTTTCGATAAATTCTTCAAGCTTGTTTTGGTACTCGGGATAAAATGCCGCCACCTTGGGCGTTATCAGCAGGCGAGGAGTAGTCCAGACTGGATCGGTCGAGGAAGAAGGTGTCGGAGGATCAATGACATCGAGTGCGGCACCTCCCAGTTTCTCTTCCTGTAGTATTCGAATCAGTGCGCCGGTGTCGACTACGCCACCCCGGCCAACATTGATCAGAACAGCATGCTGGGGAAGTGCCCGCAAGATGGTTTCGTCAAAAAAGTGGTGAGTGTTTTTGGTCAATGGCAGCGTAATAAAGCAGAGATCAGCACGGTGTAACTGTTCGCGCCAGTTGTCCCTGGTGCTGAATAATTCATCGCAGACAGCATTTGCTTCTGGAGAATACTCTGGTTACTCCGAGAACGGTTAATCCGTTCTTGCGAAAAATCAGAGCCAGTTCTCTTCCAATACAGCCCACACCAAAAACCATAGCGGTTTGAGGAATTGACAGCATATTAAAAGGAGTGCGCCCATACGCCTTGTTGCTGGGCTTTAACTGCCTCGGGAATACGTCGCACCATGGCCAGTGCAAGGTAAAGGCATGCCATGCAACGATATCTGAAGGCTGTGCAACGGGTTAATAGCGGATTAATTCTGCACAAGTCAGAAGACAGCAGATGATGCGGCCCGGCAGCAGTGCTTTGAATCCATTTCAGGCGTCGTACATGCGGAAGCGTCTGACGCAAATACCGGTGTCCCAGGATAATATCCGTATCAGCAGCATGGCAAACGGCAGTTTCCTCTGAATCAGCAACCGCTACTGTTACATCTTCCCGTAGCATTTTAAGCCGATGAATATGAGCTTCAGAAGGATTCTCGCTACTATACATGAGCAGCAACTTAATCACTTCTTCTTCCCCACCACTGCTCTCTTAATCAGGCGCCATTGCTCAGCCAGCTTTCGCAGGGTTTGATAACAGAAATGCTCTATCCTTCCCATTGCCTTGACTTTGGATCCGACAGCAGAGAGTGGCAATTCAAAAGAGGCCGTCCATACATCGCGAAAAGATTCCTCAATCTTTTTCCGTTCCGACAGGTATCGAGACCCCCATCCTTTTTCGAGGTCGATACGACGGAGACCCGAGCTGAGCTCAGCAAAACGCGTGATGAGATAATCAAGCCCAAGGTATTTGTAGTGCAGCAGTTTAAGTTCCCTTTTTTGAGGATAAACGACCCGTCCTACCGGATTTGCGTAGTGCCGGCCATGTTTATAGTTGATTTCTTCAATGGCATCAGGGTTAAAGATACAAAATTTGTTCATCTTTTTATAGCGCATACCGCGAGTAATCTGATCGCATAATCGTTGATCAGAGTCCGGGAAGGAATCTGAAATCATCTGATAGCCTTCTGCCGGAATAACGGTTATGCCTTCATCCCGACATTGTTTGAGATAACCCAGAAGATCGGGGTGATAAAGTTGTTCATCCATATTGCAAATGATCACCCAGTCGGCCATGTTTCGACTTTTCTTCCAGATATTGTTGTTAAACACGTGAGCGCTGCCTACAAATGAATCAGGCTGCTTGTCGAATCGATGGATTTCAACCTTTGGATGTTTTGCCAGTATATCAAGTGAGGCGTCTGTAGACGCATCGTCAAAAATGAAATAGCGAGCGGCAATAGTGTCATAGTTTCGAAAGTAATAAGGAAGCATTCTTTCCTCATTCCAGCAGAGTGAATAAATATGGATAATCATATACTTTAAACTCAATAAAAGCGCATCCGAATTGGAATCACGCGCACATAATCTATTCTGACAATGACCAGGCCAAGTAAAACAGGATTATTTTGTTTAGTCTTTTTTTAGAATTCCATCAGGATCTGATAACCCAAATGGAATGAAATTGCTGCGCATATCGCTAACCTGATTATTGAACGGCGCGCCATCGCGGAGAAACACCCCTCAGCAACCAGTTTTAATAACATAATTCATCCTCACCCCGAGGATTTTTTTGTACTTTACCGAGGATGAATCAATGACACAGAATTTCCAGCGCAATTTGCGGCGAATTATCAATGTCTGCTCAATCGGCTGAAGTTGCACGGGATGCAGCCAAAAACCATCGCACTGTATTGCACGGCGTACGTCGAGCCGGGGAATATTTTGATTATCGGATTGATGATTTGGCCGGGCGTTAACCGATTATTCTGCCATACGTCAGATTCACCCCCTGGAGTTCGCTCAATGACCTGTAGGCTGGAAGTTTTATTACGCCCAAGTATTGAATAAACCCCGGCCGGGCGCGGATCTGGTCAAACCGCCAAGTCACACACTGCCGGATATTATTACCGCCACAGGCCCAACAGATATTCATGACCACGTGGGCGCTTAGTTGCGTGTTTTTTTCCCACCCTGTAAGCCTGGGTTTAGGCTGGGTGAAGGCTTGCGTTTGCAAATCGGGGATATTGATGCGGCATATCCGCGATGCTAAGGGCAATAAAGACCGCTTAGTGCCTTTACCGACGGCAACTTTAATGCTTCTGCGCCGTTTCTGGCAAGTTCACCGAAACCCCGTTTTGTTGTTTCCCAATCGACAGGGTGGACTCAAATCAGCTCATCTGGCAACTACGCCCTTGGATCGTGGCGGGGTGCAAGAGACGCTACGTAAAGTTGCTCAAGACTGCGGCCTAAAAAAAAGATTACCCCGCACAGTCTACGCCACAGCTACGCTACCCACCTGATCGAAGCCGGAGTTGATTTGCTGGAAGTTCAGAAAATCCTCGGACATCATAGCATTCTGACCACTGCCCGCTACACCCACCTGACCGACACCACGAATTTTCAAGCCGATGTGCGGATTAATGCACTCATGGATGGCTTTGGCATCACTTGGCGGAGTGTCAAATGATGTTGCTCTCCTCTATCATCGAAACCTTTGAGGCTGAATTCCTGTCCACATATCCGAATAGTTTGCCTAGCCAGCTTCACGCACTGAAGGCCATGAAAAAGTGTCGCACCACTCTCAGTCCGGTGATGCGAGTGGAATGTGAGTCCTGTGATCATCAGTGTTTTATTCCGCATTCATGCGGTAATCGGAGTTGCCCTCATTGTCAGCACTATGAAAGCGAAAGGTGGTTACAACGCCAACTCAAAAAACAGCTGCCAGCCGAATATTTCTTACTGACCTTCACCTTACCCTCTGAATTGCGTCTGTTAGCATGGCAACACCAGCGCATTGTTTACGATCTAATGCTCTCATGCAGTTGGGAGACCCTCAAAACCTTTGCGCAAAACGATTCCCAGTTGCACGGTGAAGCCGGTGCCATCAGCGTATTGCACACCCATAACCGCCGCCTGGATTTCCACCCGCATGTACATGTAGTGATGCCAGCAGCGGCTGTCGACATGGAAACAGAGGCGTACCACACCAAAACTGGCAAGGGGGAAAACATCTCTTATCTGTTCAGCCATAAGGCCTTGGCGAAAGTGTTCCGCGCTAAAGTGCTGACGGGTATCAAAGAAGCCGGTCTGAGTCTTCCAGGGCGTTATCCTGAAAACTGGGTGGTGGACTGTAAGTCGGTCGGCAGCGGCGAAAAGGCCTTGGTTTATCTGGGACGCTATCTTTATAAGGGGGTAATCCAGGAAAAACATATCATTAGCTGCAAAGACGGCCAAGTAACCTTTCGTTATCAGGATAGCAAGACCAAACAATGGCAAACCCGTACACTGCCCGGAGCCAAATTCCTGTGGCTGATTTTACAGCATGTCTTGCCCAAAGGGTTCCGGCGTACCCGTAATTTTGGTTTTTTGCATGCCAACAGCAAGCGGCTATGGGGATTGCTTGAGCCACTTCTTAAACTAAATCCAGTAAAGGTGTTGATCGCTTTAGTCAAGAAACCTCCAATTCTGTGCCCGTGTTGTGGTGGTATCATGCAGATTGTACAGACCAGAATTCCACGTTTAACCGTTGGATTACGGGTACCATCCAGCTAGCTATACGGGGTATCGGATTATGTAATGACACTGCCAACCGTAAAGCGGCTGAAATACGCCGAGAGTTCAGCTTGGCTAAAATAAGGGGCAATCAGCAAAATACAGCAAGTCAACACTTCAAAACAGCCATTTTCACCTAAAGTGGCTACTCAAACATCGCCTTCGGTTTGTTCTGGCGATTCTCGTCCGCCAATCTGTTAACGCACCCTACAAAACCCTAAAAGATATTTTCTATAGTAAAGTCAGCATCGTGGCTACGGACCGGGCTTGTCCAACAAACGGTTCAGATTGCCGTTCGCTACGCTCAGACAATCTAACCTTACTCGTTACGCACAAACAGCACGCTTATTATCACATGTTAATGACGGAAACAATCTTAATGGAGCGATGCCTGATCCCGATCGGTAATTGGTGCAAATAACGCAATCAGTCATTGAAGTAAAAAGTACGAATTTCAGTTCACGATAGAGATCAACTGTTGACGCGCGACAAACTGACCATGGCTTTATTCGATCGACTCACGCATCATCGCCATATCGGCGGTAGTTCTGTTTTCCTATAACATGCGCAAAAAACTTATCTTTCAGTTTCTCTCCAAATTTTAAATGTATCGGATCAATTAACATTACTTTCTGTCCTTGCTCCTGTATCCGTACTTCTTAACGCGCCCATTGTGGAATTTTTTCAACTGCGTCTCAAGCCGGTTTTGCTCGAGCTGCATTGGACTGATGTAATCCAGTGTAGAGTGAAGTTTTCTGTGATTGTAGTAGTTAAGCCAATCAGTCGCTTCATCCATCGCCTGCCCCCGTATTTCAAATCGCATTCCATACAATCTGCCTACCATCAAAGATTCCCGCAAGTTTTCAATGGGAGCGTTATCCCGGCAGTTCCCTTTCTGCTCATTGAACTTTGCATGCCGTATTCAGCCAGTGTGTTCTGAAATGCGTGGCTGCAATACTGACTGCCACGATTTGAGTTAAAGATTAATCCCAACTTTGGTTGTCGTCTGAACCAGGCCATCTTGAGCGCATCCATCTCCAAACTGTTCTGCATGCTCCAACTCACAACCAGATGACTGTACATATCAAGAACCACCACCAGATACAACCAGCCAGCACTGATGTGGTCTAATAGCTTTTTCATCTGTCATTTTCTTTGTTTTTTAACTTGAATTGTGACCTCAGGTAAGACGTTTTTACAAGGCAAGCAAATCTCAGAATTGCTATAGAGATTGAATACGATGAAATTGTTAGGGGAACTATTTAATGCCAAATCAACTCTGATAAATTATAAATCAACTCTCCTTTTTAAGTTTGATTTAACCGCGTCAATCAGTGCATTAGACCCCCAATGCATAGTCGGATGGTTGAATATATTCCTTTGCCAGCGCTCTTTGGGTGCTGGTTTTTTTTTGTCTTTTGATTTTGTTGCGGAAAAATTTCCCCGAATAGAATTTTTACGGGCATGGTGATCAATATGTAAGAAGCAAAGCCGGAGACCCTGGCGCAGATCAAGGAGTTTTTAGACGGATTGGCTATACTTGCGTCGGCTATTGCGAGCAAATAAAATCTGACATTTTATTGAGTCTTATTCAAATCCTACCGGTGACATATCGCCGATCGCTGCACGGCGGGTTCATGCCACCCCAGTATTTTTAATCTCTTTCGGGTTTAATTCCTCGCTTCTTGGGGTGAAGGCTGGTTGAAAGCCAGCAGATTGAGGACACCCCGCTGCTTGCGGTGGGGTGCTTTATTGCTTTCTACGTTTCTTTTGATTATTCTGCGGAATATTAATTTGACGCCTTGACCAAATCAACGCGGCTATACCCGCCAGAATCATAGGAATAGACAACCATTGTCCCATCGTGATTCCTAATGTCAGTACCCCCATAAAACCATCTTCCGGTTCGCGATAAAATTCTGCAAACGAACGTAAAACACCATAACAAATCATAAACACGCCGGTGACGGCGCCCACCGCGCGCGGTTTGGAAGAATAAATCCAAATGAATATAAAAAGTACCACGCCTTCGAGTGCGAATTGATATAGCTGAGAAGGGTGACGGGGGAGTTCGTCGACATAAGGAAAAACCATGCCCCAGGGAACATCGGTTGGTCGTCCCCATAGCTCGGCATTGATGAAGTTTCCGATACGGCCCGCTCCCAATCCTGGTGGAATCAGCGGAATGACGAAATCAGTTACAGCTAGCCATGATAATTTGTGTTTGCGGGCCAGCAGGATCATGGCGACGAAAACACCGAGAAACCCGCCATGAAATGACATGCCACCTTCCCAGATGGCGAAGATATGCAGCGGGTGTTCCAGGTAATAGCCAAATTGATAGAACAACACATGCCCCAGGCGCCCGCCCAGGATTACGCCCAGCATCCCGTAAAACAGCGCATCATCGAGCATTTCATTGGTAAAGACGGGGTACGGATTATGTTTGATGCGATAACGTCCTAACAGGATGAACAGCACAAAGCCGATCAAATACATCAATCCATACCAATGGACGGAAAGTGGTCCCAGTGATATGGCGACGGGATCAATTTGAGGATGAACGAGCATAGTTTCGGCCTTATTTACGGTAAAATACGCGTCATTATACCAAGTGCGTTTGTGATAATCGTACGCCTTGTCATAAATTGTATTTTTATATCATTCAGGAGCAAGCATGCCAGATAATAAACGTAGCCAGGCCATAACACAAGGCGCACAACACGCACCCAGCCGTGCCATGTTGCGCGCCGTCGGTTTTAATGATGGAGATTTCAATAAGCCAATCGTGGGGGTTGCCAATGGTTATTCCACGATCACGCCGTGTAACAAAGGTTTGAACGAGCTGTCATTAAAAGCGGAATCGGCAGTGAGACAGGCGGGTGCTATGCCGCAGATGTTCGGTACCATCACGGTGTCTGATGGGATCTCTATGGGTACGGAAGGCATGAAATATTCTCTGGTTTCACGCGAAGTGATTGCTGACTCTATTGAGACCTGCGTTCAGGCGGAAAGCATGGATGGCGTGATTGCCATCGGTGGCTGTGATAAGAATATGCCGGGTGCGATGATTGCCATTGCGCGCATGAACGTACCAGCGATATTTGTGTATGGCGGTACGATCAAACCGGGGCATTATAAAGGCCAGGACCTGACCATTGTCAGCGCGTTTGAAGCGGTGGGGCAACACAGTGCACATAAGATCGATGACGCAGAATTACTGCAGATTGAGCGCCATGCCTGTCCCGGCGCTGGTTCTTGTGGCGGTATGTTTACCGCGAATACCATGTCATCCGCTTTTGAAGCAATGGGCATGAGTTTGCCCTATTCGTCAACAATGTCTGCTGAAGACGATGAAAAGTTAATCAGTGCCGGACAATCCGCCGAGGTGTTGGTCAATGCCATCAAACAACAGATTTTGCCACGCGACATCATTACCCGTAAATCGGTTGAAAATGCCATCGCCGTGATCATGGCGGTTGGGGGGTCTACCAATGCGATATTGCATTTCCTGGCTATTACGCATGCGGCTGAAGTCGAGTGGAACATTGATGATTTTGAACGGATGCGCGGCAAAGTGCCGGTACTCTGTGACCTGAAGCCTTCCGGACGTTATGTTACGGCCGATCTGCATCGCGCGGGTGGTATACCTCAGGTGATGAAAATGCTGCTGGTACATGGTCTGCTGCATGGAGACTGTATAACCATCAGCGGACAAACCATTGTGGAAATATTGAAAGATATTCCGGATGCGCCGCGCGCTGATCAGAATGTGATTCGCCAATGGAACAACCCGATGTATGCCCAGGGGCATCTGGCGATTCTGAAAGGCAATTTGTCCACGGAAGGATGTGTCGCAAAAATTTCCGGAATCAAAAATCCTAAAATTACCGGACCTGCACGCGTGTTTGAATCGGAAGAAACCTGCATGGCAGCGATTCTTGCCCGTAAAATCCAGCCCGGTGATGTTGTGGTAATTCGCTATGAAGGACCTAAAGGCGGTCCCGGCATGCGTGAAATGTTGTCGCCGACTTCGGCGTTGATTGGCGAGGGCCTGGGAGATTCTGTCGGACTGATTACCGATGGGCGTTTCTCGGGCGGCACTTACGGCATGGTAGTTGGGCATGTGGCACCGGAAGCCTTTGTCGGAGGTACTATCGCACTGGTACAAGAGGGCGATTCGATTACCATAGACGCCGAACAGCGGCTATTACAATTGCATGTTCCGGATACTGTTCTGGCACAGCGGCGCACGGCTTGGCAACCACCGCAACCGCGTTATTCGCGCGGGGTATTGGCCAAATACGCAAAGCAGGTATCCAGCGCCAGTGCCGGAGCCATAACAGATTAGCTATGCGATTTTGCACGTGATTTCCCGTTATAGCCAATCATCTGATTTGATGGAGTAGTGCAGCAATTGCAACGCCGATCTCCATAGCTGATAATTTTAGTGCTTTCGCTGGAACTAATTAATTTACCATTAAGTCTCAGCAAAGCAGTATCATCAGAGGTTGCAGTTGATTCGCTAGTTGCATGGCTATGTACGGCAACAGGTTGAATGCCGTAGATAACAAACTTACAGGATTTGCTGCAAGTCTGAGAAGTTCAGGGTAGAATAAAAACCCTTTTATTATTTTAATAAGGAAAAAATATGAAAAAGTGTTAATAGGAGCAGTTGCTGCATCAGCTTTATTGTTAGCTGGTGTTGTACAAGCAAGCGCAGAACTTGCAACTAAGAGTGGCTGTTTGAATTGCCATCAGGTTGATAAAAAGACAGTTGGCCCAGCTTTGAAAGATATCTAATGGTGTTTGGGGCCCGATTCCAATGCCTCCAAATGCTGCCGTTAAACCAGAAGATGCTAAAGTGTTAGCAGATTTTATTCTGACACTGAAGTAAGTTATTTGGGTTTCAGAAAAGCCGACGCGTAATAACGTCGGCTTTTTATTTGCAGGGAATCTTTTTATAACATTCGGAGGGGGGCGATGAAAACGCGTATCAAATGGAAAGGAAATGTCAGTTTCCTGGGTGAATCAGGCAGTGGTCATTCGGTATTGATGGATGGCGCACCCGAAGCGGGCGGTCAAAATCTCGGACCGCGTCCAATGGAAATGCTGTTGATGGGGTTAGGAGGGTGCTCCACATTTGACGTGGTGTTGATTCTGAAAAAAAGTCGTCAGGATATTACCGATTGTGTGGTAGAAATTGAAGCTGAGCGTGCCGCCGTTGATCCTAAAGTATTTATCCATATCCATCTGCATTTCATTATCACAGGGAAAAATTTGAGTCCGCTGCAAGTCGAGCGCGCCATCAATCTGTCTTCGGAGAAATATTGTTCTGCATCCATCATGTTAAAACAGGCGGTAAAAATAACGCATGATTTTGAGATCATCAGTTCATAAAGCAGTACTTTCCAAGGAATCCGCAGCATTATAGCAAACCGGATTCATGCGCTTGTTGGTCTGCATGGTAGCTGGAACGCACCATGGGTCCGCATGCCGCATGACTAAAACCCATTGCAAACGCCGCTTGCTCGAATACTTTGAAATCTTCAGGGGTGACATAGCGCATCACCGGGAGATGACCGATACTGGGCTGTAGATATTGACCAATGGTCAGCATTTCCACATTGTGTTCGCGCAAATCGCGCAGTACTTCCATGATTTCTTCATCCGTTTCCCCTAATCCAAGCATCAAGCCTGATTTGGTGGGAATATGAGGAAAATCCGCTTTGAAGTCTTTCAAGAGTTTCAACGAATTCACATAATCAGCGCCTGGCCGGCATTGCTTATACAATCTGGGCACGGTTTCGAGATTATGGTTTAGCACATCCGGCGGACAAGCCGCGAGTTTTTCCAGAGCAATCTCCAGCCGGCCGCGGAAGTCTGGCACCAGCGTTTCTATTTTTGTATGTGGTGAATGGGTGCGTATTTCACGGATGCAATCGGCAAAATGTTGCGCGCCGCCGTCACGCAAATCATCGCGATCCACGCTGGTAATCACAACATATTTCAACTTCATTGCTGCAATGGATTGCGCCAGATGAAGCGGTTCGTCGGTATCTGGTGGTTTGGGTCTGCCGTGCGCGACATCACAGAAGGGGCAGCGGCGCGTACATAAATCACCCAGAATCATAAAAGTGGCCGTGCCTTTACCAAAGCATTCACCGATGTTTGGGCAAGAAGCTTCTTCACATACTGTATGCAATTTGTGTTCGCGTAACAGTCGTTTGACTTCGTAGAAGTTTTCACTGTTAGACGAGCGGACACGGATCCATGCGGGTTTGCGTAGTAGATCACTGCGGGATTGTGGAGCAACTTTAATCGGATTGCGTGCCGTTTTGTCAGCACCCTTTTGGCGGGTATCAGTGGTCATGGTGGTAGATGCTTATTCCTTTGAGAAGTTTTTCTTGTAATTGGTTTGCCAGCTTGTTGCTTAAAATTTCCAAGCCATCTGTAATACCGAGGTCTTTGGTTTGTGTCACTTGCAGTCCTTGATAACCGCATGGGTTAATGTAAGAGAAAGGTGTTAAGTCCATATCCACATTGAGTGCAATACCGTGGTAGCAATAACTTTTTTTTATTTTTAAACCCAACGCAGCAATTTTTGCATTATCGACATAGACACCCGGTGCATCAAATCGCGATACCGCTTTGATATGATAGTCTTTCAGCAAATCTATCACGGCGTTCTCCATGCTTCTGACCAATTCACGCACACCAAGTTTTAATCGGCGTATGTCCAGCAGTAAATAAGCGACGATTTGTCCCGGCCCATGATAAGTGATTTGACCGCCCCGATCCGTTTTGATTAAATCAATGCCATTGTCATGCAGCAGATGCCCGGGTTTTCCTGCAATACCTTGTGTAAACACAGCCGGGTGTTGTAATAACCAGATCTCATCGCAGGTTTGTACGGACCGGGCATCGGTGAAATTTTTCATAGCCTGCCAGGTAACCTGATAATCGGACAGGCCCATTTTCCTGACCGTAATATGCTGTCGCTCAAGAACCGGTGAAAATGATGCTGCAGCATGATCAGTCACAATACCACGGCTACCATGGGGTGATCTGATAATGCCTGATAAAGCGCATCCAGTTGAGACCGGGAAGTGGCGCGAATGGTGCAGGTGATACTTAAATAAGTGCCGTTCTTGCTAGCCCTGACTGCCATGGTTTCAGTATCAAAATCAGGTGCATGATATTTGACGATCGCCAATGCTGCTTGCGTAAAATCATTCTGCGCTTTGCCCATAATCTTGATGGGAAAATCGCAGGGATATTCGATTAAGGAAGGCTGTTCTGTCATTTACGCAACCGCATGCTGCTTGAATATTTCAGGAGTGCTTTTACAGACCTGCTGTGCCGTTGACATTGTTACGCATGTGCGTGGCTTTATACTGCTGATAGAGTGTATTTAATTGGGTAAACATAGAACCTGGTTTTCCATTTCCCACTGCATTGTTGTCCAGTAATGTGATCGGCATAATTTCTTTCGTGGATGATGTCAGCAGGATTTCTTCAGCCGTACGTATTTCTGTTTCTGAAATTTCCCGGATTTCATGTGCGATTTTATTCGCTTCGGCTAACTCTAGAATCACGTCATAAGTGATTCCGGGTAACATCAAATGGCTCTTCGGAGGCGTCAGCAGAATCTTATCTTTGACAACGAAAATATTACTGGCCGCACCTTCGGTCAGGAACCCATCTCTGATCAGGATGGTTTCAATCGCATGTACATCCACAGCCAATTGACGCAGCAGCACATTGGGCAGCAATGAAATGGCTTTGATATCGCAGCGTATCCAGCGGTTATCAATGGCAGTAATAGCGGATGCGCCACTGATCAACAGTTCTGCGGGCGGTGGTAACAGCGGGTTACTCATGATAAAAATGGTAGGAGGAACATTAGCAGGAAAAGCATGATCCCTTTTGGCTACACCCCGCGTGATGTGCAGATAAAGATACTGATCTTCCCCTTCATTATTTGCGATGACTTGTTCCAGCAGATTTTCCCAATCTGCATTACTGAACGGATTTTTCAAACGAATTCCATCCAGACTATATTGTAACCGGTTCAGATGCTTAGCGAGGCGGAATGGTTTGCGCGAATAAGCGGGAATTACTTCATAGATGCCGTCACCAAAGATAAAACCGCGATCCAGAACAGGAATGCAGGCTTCCTCGATAGGCATAAACTTACCATTAAGATATATCATGCGAGCCTTTTTGAAGAGTTGAGCAGGAGTATGTCGGACTTAAGGGCAATCTACTGCGCCAATGGGGAAAACGGTTCATATTTCCTCAATCTTTCATTGCATAGTTTCGTTATGGGCTTCCAGATTGAAAAAAACTGCACTCGTTCTCCCGCGCTTGGCTCGCTGCGATTGCTTAAGTTCGACAGGCTCCTGGGTTTAATTAAGGAGTAATTTTACACTATCCCACGCACGACCAAAGATATTGGTTGCTTCAACTTTTTCCAAGGCAACTAATGGGTAAGTTTCTATAGTTTTGTCGTCCAGGGTGAATTTCACTGTGCCGACTTCCTGTCCCAGTTGAACCGGCGCTATCAGGGGCTGCTTATATTCCATGGTAGCTTTCAGTTTGTCAGCCTGCCCTTTGGGCAACGTAAAATAAACATCCCGATCAAATCCGGCTCTCAGTTCATTCTGAGTACCTTTCCATAAATGGATAGTGGTGAGCGAGTCGTTCTTTTTGTATAAATGCAGGGTGTCGTAGAATTGGAAGCCATAATTGAGTAACCGCTGACTTTCCATGCTGCGTGCATTGGCTGATTGGGCACCGATTACCACCGATATAAGACGCCGCTTGTCCCTTATCGCCGATGTAATCAGGCAGTAACCGGCAGTTTTGGTCCACCCGGTTTTCATGCCGTCTACATGCGGATCTAGCCACAGAAGGCGATTTCTGTTTGGCTGAGTAATATTGTTATACGTGTATTCTTTTTGTGAATAAAGCGTATAAAACTCTGGAAAATCACGGATGATGGCGGCCGCCAATAAAGTCAAATCGTGTGCTGTTGTATAGAGATTGGGATCAGGCAATCCGGTTGAGTTTGTAAAATGCGTGTTTTTCATTCCCAAACGTTCAGCTTCTTTATTCATCAGATTCGAGAAGTTTGCTTCTGAGCCGGCAACCGCTTCTGCCAGGGCAATGCAGGCATCATTTCCCGATTGAACAATCATACCCCGGAGTAATTCATCGACCGTGACCTGTTTAGTGGGTTCGATAAACATGCGCGAACCAATCATTTTCCAGGCGCTTTCTGATACGGGAATATTTTGGTCCAACGAAAGTTGATTCTGCTTGATCGCGGAAAACACCACGTAAGCAGTCATCAGTTTTGTCAGTGAGGCAGGCTCTATACGATCATGCACATTTTGACCAGCCAACACTTGTCCCGTTTGGAAATCTGAGAGCATATAAGCTTTAGCTGCTATGGAGATGTCTTGTTGCTGAGCAGATACTGACGAGACAGCGAGGCACATTAGTAATAATACGAATAGATGCTTCATAGGAGTCTGCAAAAAGTAAACATTATATCCTGCCATCAGGGAATCTAAAACTATCTATTTTTAATTTAAAAAACAATAATATTGCTCAGGATTTGCCGTGAGATAGATCAATTACACCCGTATGAAACCCCAATTTCCCGAGCTTGCGTTCCTTAAAGTATTTATTTAAGGGGTCATGGATGACACGAAATGCCATTTCTTCCCAGGGAATTTCATTTTCAGACAACAACCTGACTTCCAGACTTTCAATGCCGGGTTTGAAATCAAGATCCAGCAGCCGTGCGCGAAATAACAGATAAACCTGGCTAATGTGAGGAAGGCTGTATACCGCATACAAATCACCGATTTCTACTCTGGCATTGGCTTCTTCCAAAGTTTCACGCGCGGCTGCTTGTTCCAATGTTTCGTTATTTTCCATGAAGCCAGCCGGTAAAGTCCACCAGCCCAGGCGCGGTTCGATGGCGCGGCGGCACAATAAAATTTTATCTTCCCATTCGGGGATGCATCCGACAACCATCTTGGGATTCTGATAATGAATAATGTTACACGTGGTACAGACATAGCGGGGCAACGAATCGCCTTCGGGGATTAACAATTCCACGATGCCACTGCAATTACTGCAGTATTTCATAGTGAATCCTCAAATTCAGTATCAATAATTTGAACGAGTTTCAGCGCTGGGTGACGGTAAAATTTCGCACTGCCAGAAGATTTCCAGCTTCATCGAATAATTCAACGCGCCATGGGCCGAGCCGTTGATGATCCAGTTGTTTGCTGGCATGCGTACGCCAATTGTTATTATGTACTTGCAAAGTCAATTGTGAATCCAGTTTGTCGTTGTGATACCAGTTGATGCGGATATTTTTTCCTTCAAGATTCTTTAGATGCAGATAGAAATGAATGGGCTTGGATTCGCCGGGCAGTAATTGTATGGAATCAATAGAGTCAACAGGTTCCCGTTCTTCGATTGCATGACTTAATTGTGCTCTGACAACCTCTGGATGGTCATGTGATTTCTGGGGTTTCGACCGCACTGCAGTTTTGGGTACTTTTCCCCCGGTTATAACCGGTTGATTAATAACTGCTGCCAGTTCCGGTTTTTTGACGGGTGTGACAATTGCCTTGCCTGTAGCCACAGTTTTTTTAGATTCAATCGGATCAACGTGGGCATTCTGTTGAGTTATCAATTCATCCGGCTGAGTATCTGATGCCTTATCGATTGTGCCGATAAGCGGTTCAGTTTTTTCCGGGAAAATTGTATTTTCAGGGACTGAAACAATTGGATCGTTTGAAGGTGGTTTATTCAGAGAATATTCATTTTTTTTATCGGCGAATATGAGATAGCCGATCAAAACAAGAATGGACAGCAGTAATAATGCAGCGATTGAAATTTTTCTCCAATCTGGCGACACTTCATAAGTGACCTCGGGTTCCGGCAAATCAGGATAAATCTCTTCGATGGCTTGCGGTGGCTGTTGTTGTATTTGAATGCGGATTTTTAAATTATTATTGTTCATATCGCGTTTCTCAAGACATGATGATGTCGAAAGTTTAGTTTTCTGATTGAATGCGCAGTATAAAGGATTTTACGGAAATAACTGAAACTGCGTCTTGCCGGTATTCGCTATACTTGTCAGCCATGAATGACAAAATTGAAAAAATAAAACAGCACGCCAACAATTTGCGTGCTGAAATCGAATTACATAACTACCGGTATTATGTGCTGGATAATCCGATCATTCCCGATTCGGAATACGATAAGTTATTACATGAATTACAGCAAGTCGAACAAGATTATCCGCAACTGATCACGGCAGACTCCCCAACGCAACGCGTCGGTGCAGCACCGCTCAAGGCCTTTTCGCAGATTACGCATCGTATCCCGATGCTGTCATTGAGTAACGCGTTTGACGATACCGAAGTCGAAGCATTTAATCGCCGTGTCTGCGAAGGATTGTCCGTTGACGCCACGGAGTATACAGTCGAGCCGAAATTTGACGGATTGGCAGTTAGCTAATGCTATGAGAACGGCATTCTTAAAACCGGTGCGACGCGCGGTGATGGCAATACCGGCGAAGACATTACGCTGAACTTGAAGACGATAAAATCAATTCCGTTGTCACTGCCGATCAGGAATCCTCCGCCGTTTCTGGAAGTACGGGGTGAAGTACTGATGTTGAAAGCGGATTTTCTGACACTGAATCAACTGCAACTGGCCAAAGGTGAAAAGGAATTTGCCAATCCACGTAATGCCGCAGCAGGATCGCTGCGTCAGCTCGATCCCGCGGTAACCGCGACTCGGCGCCTAACATTTTTTGCGTATGGGGTTGGGCAATATGAAGATGCACACATGCCGCATGATAAGCACAGCAATATGTTGAACTATCTCTCCAGTCTGCACTTTCCGGTGGCCAGGAATGCCAGGTGGTCACGGGATTACAGGGATTGCTGGATTATTATCAAGCGATTGGTGCGCAGCGCGAGAATCTGCCGTATGCGATCGATGGTGTGGTGTATAAAGTCAACTCTCTATCGCAGCAGGAGAAATTGGGTTTTGTATCGCGCGCGCCTCGGTTTGCCATAGCGCACAAGTTTCCGGCACAGGAGGCGGTAACGCAATTGCTCGATATTGATGTGCAGGTCCGGTAGAACTGGTGCGTTGACCCCTGTTGCGCGCCTGAAACCGGTGTTTGTCGGCGGAGTGACTGTGACCAACGCGACCTTGCATAATGCCGACGAAATTGAACGTAAGGATGTGCGTATTGGCGATACCGTCATTGTGCGTCGCGCTGGGGATGTCATTCCGGAAATCGTATCGGTGATTTTGGAAAAACGCCCGGTCGATTCGCAAGTATTCAACATGCCGGTGCATTGCCCGGTGTGTGGTGCAAAAGCTGTGCGGCTCCAGGACGAGGCAGCATCGCGCTGCACCGGCGGCCTGTTTGCCCGGCGCAGCGGAAACAAGCTATTCTGCATTTTGCCTCGCGCCGTGCGATGGATATTGAAGGATTGGGGGATAAACTGGTCGATCAAATGGTGGACAATGCCATCGTGCGCACGCTTAAGAGATCTGTACAAGTTGGGGATAACTGCACTGGCGAATCTTGAACGTATGGCGGAGAAATCGGCCAATAATATTCTGAGCGCGATCGAAAAAGTAAATACACCACACTGGCGAGATTTATCTATGCGCTAGGTATTCGCAATGTCGGGGAAGCAACGGCGAAAGACTTTGCTGCCTATCTGGGCAGTCTGAATCGGTTGGTTGAAGCGGATACTGAGCGTTTACAGCAAATTCCGGGTATCGGCCCGGTAGTTGCGCAAAGCATTGTGGATTTTTTTGCTGAACCACATAACCGTGAGGTAATTGAGCAACTGCGCGCCAGCGGCGTGCATTGGGATGAAACATGAGGGGAAAACATCACTATCAGGTGCAGCAGTACCATTGCAGGGAAAAACATTCGTGCTGACGGGGACGTTACCGAATATGAGCCGCGAGGAACCCAAGGAAAAAATCGAAGCGCTGGGTGGAAAAGTCTCTGGCAGTGTTTCCAAGAAAACGGATTATGTGGTTGTGGGTGCGGATCCGGGTAGTAAATACGATAAAGCGGTCGGGTTAGGGGTTACCATTCTGGATGAAGGGGGGTTATTAACATTACTACAGTAATAATTCCTGTTTCAGATAAGAATGTGTTTATAAGTTATTGTCTTTATTTAAACTAAAGGAACCCGTGTGTTCTCCGACTTGGTACTCGTAAGTTCCGGCAGGTAGTCCATATACTTCCAGCGGGATGATTTTTTCAAAAAACACTGCGTTTGCTGTACATGCTATATCCGGGGGAAATGGATTGGGGCCGACGTGTAGGACGACTTCAAATTTACTGCCCTTCAGTTTTTGATTGATTTGCTGGAAGAAATTACAACTACCAAGATATCCATTGATTTTAAGGAAAACCTGGAGAGGTGATGAGTCGACAATAATTACTTCGACTTTTTCCTGATATGCAGTTGATTCCGGGCTGACTTTGGTTTCAATATAATTGATTAATTTCCAGCTATTTGTGGAATTATCGAACTGAAATTCTACTTTCTGATAGTTACCTGTTTGTGCATCCGTATCCACACGTGGTATGGTTAATTTTCCATCTTTGTACACCGGATAATCAGATGGAGTGGAATTCTCCGAGAAAGCGGGGTTTATCAATAGCAAGGCGATTGCAGCCACTTTTAGAAAAAAACCGGCAAAATGCATTTTTTATTTCCCCTTATAGTTTGAAGTTAATTTCTAATATATCTTCAGTCGGATAGTATTTTCGTGTCCACTGATTATAGAATGACATATAAGCTTTTGTGAATTATATTAAATTAAAAATTTTATGCTGACATACCAACAAGCACAGCAGATTCTGGATGCGGCTGAATCAATTTATTCGGCACAAACCATCGCGCAAACATTGCAGCGATTAGCGGCGGATATTACGAAAGTGTTATCGCAACAGCAGCCATTGGTTTTATGTGTGATGGGCGGGGCGGTGGTATTTGCCGGACAATTGCTGCCACAACTGCGGTTTCCGCTGGATTTTGATTATGTCCATTTGACGCGCTATGGCAATGAATTGACTGGCGGAGAAATTCGCTGGCGGGTAGAACCCAGAGAAAGTGTGAAAGATCGGGTTGTTTTAGTACTGGATGACATTCTGGATGAAGGAATTACGCTGGCCGCTGTCCGTGACAAAGTGTTGGAAAATGGCGCCAAAGCGTTTTATAGTGCAGTTCTGACAGAAAAAGAGACGGGCAAGCCTAAACCATTTCAAGCCGATTTTGTCGGATTGACGGTGCCGGATCGTTATGTGTTCGGTTTTGGCATGGATATTCACGGCGCGTGGCGGAATTTGCCGGCGATTTATGCAGTAAAGATTAAACCTGAGATTGGGAGAGCAATGTTTGCAATTATTGGTGGCAGTGGAATGACACAATTATCCTGCCTCGAAATATCACACCGGCAAATCATACGCACACCCTATGGCGAGCCTTCGGGGCCATTGACGTTTGGTAAGATGAAAAATGAGGATATCGTTTTTCTGGCGCGGCACGGGCATGGCCACACGATACCGCCGCATGCGGTCAATTATCGTGCGAATTTGTGGGCATTACACTCATTAAAACCGTCGCATGTCATCGCCGTGGCTTCGGTGGGTGGTATTCGCTCCGATCTGGCGCCGGGCCGGCTGGTGATTCCTGATCAGATTATTGATTATACCCATGGGCGTAAATTTACCTATTTCGACAACACCGAGCAACACGTAACGCATATTGATTTCACTTTGCCGTATTGCCAGCAGACGCGCGCGTTGTTGTTACAAGCGGCGAAAAATGCCAATGAAGCAATTATTGATGGAGGCGTCTATGCAGCGACACAGGGACCCAGATTGGAAACGGCCGCTGAAATCAACCGGCTGGAACGCGATGGAGTGGATATGGTTGGCATGACCGGCATGCCGGAGGCTGCACTGGCAAGGGAATTGGGATTAAATTACGCCACCATTGCTGTGGTGGCCAATTATGCCGCCGGGCGCGGAACCAATGTGACCGGCATACCGCTGAAGGAAATATATATGGTGCTTGAACAAGCGATGGTGGGCGTCAGAAACATATTGGAACATGTGGTGAGTTGTCATGGCGATTAAACCGGTACTAAAAATGGGCGAGTCCATATTGCTCGAAGTGGCCAAACCCGTCGATCAATTCGACACCCCCGAGCTGCATGCGCTGATCCAGGATATGCAGGATACGATGGCATCGTTAAATGGCGCAGGTTTGGCCGAGCAGCAGATCGGCGTGAGCTTGCAGGTGGTGATTTTCGGGTTTGAAAAGAATCAACGCTATCCCGATGCCGACGAAGTTCCTTTTACGGTTCTGCTTAACCCGCAATTGACACCGTTATCCGATGAGCAAGAAGACGGCTGGGAAGGCTGCCTCAGCGTACCCGGAATGCGCGGCATGGTGCCGCGCTATGCGAACTTGCGCTACCAAGGCGTGGATCAATATGGCACAGCAATTGATCGCATTGTCAGCGGCTTTCATGCGCGCGTAGTGCAGCACGAATGCGATCATTTGCAGGGGATTTTGTATCCGATGCGGATCGGATTTTCGTTTGTTTGGGTTTACGGATGTGCTGTTTCCGGGGCAGGTGGTTGTGGATGATTAGGTTTATAATATCTGTGTAGTCGGAATAATTTTTAGGGTAATAGTCATCGTGAATAAAGAGAAATCAAGCTGGATATGGTGGGTCTTAAGCCCAACTTATAAATATGCAGAGCTTGAGAAATCAAGAATTACTGATGAAAAAGATATAAAAGATGAAGAGAAAAAGAAAAAAATTAGTTTGTTGATAAAGAAGCTAAATATTCGCTATCTCTATTTATCCATATTTCTTTGTGTCTTGGTGCAACTGGTCGTTACACTCGGGGAGTGCCAGCCTTTTAAAGGTTGGTATAACTCGCCTTCTTATAAAGATATTTATAGCATATTGGTAATTGTTTTTTCATGGTTCTATCTATTTTCACGTACCAATGAAATTTTCAAAGCATTTCTACATGATGCTGTGTGTAAGCTCAATTATGATCCATCTATAAGTAGCTTGAAATATGGAGAAAGGTTGAAATTAGCTTTTAATAGCTATATCGAATTAATACTATTATTTGCTATGGTCTATTTTTTGTCGCCTAGTGAGTTCTTTAAAGGATGCTACAAGTTTAGCTCGATATTTGAAGCTATATATTTTAGTGGAATTACCATTACTACTTTAGGCTATGGTGATATTACGCCAACCAATTTTGTCATTCAGATTACTACTGTATATGAGGTTCTGGTTGGATTCTCGCTCATTATAGTATCGTTCGCAGTGTATTCGAATCTCGCTATATCAGAGCAAAAATGTAATAAGTCGTAGTTGCATTTCTGGCGTTAAGACTGTTCAAACAGAGAACTATGTATCGCATAGTATATTAATGTGGATATTTCACAATATCAATGCAAAACAAGAAATCCTTACGGGTACTAACGTAACGGTAGTTCTTTATTTTAATTTCTTAGCCATTACTGATTAATCTAGAAATCCATTCCACTAGGTCTGGTTTAACCACCACCAATATCACGACCGCAAACAAAACCAGCACCGGAAATTCATTAAACCAGCGATAAAACACATGGCCGTGCTGGTTGGTATCGTTTTTAAACGCTTTAACGTACTTTCCGCAGTAATAATGATAGTAAATTAGTATCAAAACCAAAGCCAGTTTGGCATGTAACCAACTTCCAGAAAAACCGTAACCCAGCCACAGCCACACGCCGAAAACCACCGTTAGTACCGCGCCGGGAGTCATGATGCCGTAATAGAGCTTGCGTTCCATGATTTTGAAGCGTTCTTTGCCGGGTTGATCCTCGCATTGGGCATGATAGACAAACAGACGCGGCAGATAAAATAGCCCCGCAAACCAGGTGACCATGAAAATGATGTGCAGTGATTTTATCCAGAGCATGGCAGTGTGAATGGTTGGTGTTAAAGTTGGTATGATACTGGGCTTGTGATTTTAGCGCTATCCCCTGAATCAGGCGGAGCGTGAGCAGGGCTTATGTTTCGATTAAATAACGGGATGATTATGAATCAGCATTATCAAAATTTAGTCCAGAAATTGGAAGAAATCACGCATTTAAGCGGTGTGATGAGTACGCTGGGGTGGGATCAGGAAGTGATGATGCCGCCGGGCGCCGGTGAGGCGCGTGCCAGGCAGATTGCGGCACTGGCTGGCGTTATTCATGAACGCATGACTGATCCTGCACTGGGAGAGTGCCTGAACGAGCTAAAGGAAAAGGATTTTGATGCTTTGAGTGAGCTGGAGCGCTGCAATATCCGTGAAGCGCTGCATAGTTATGAACTCGAAACCAAAGTATCGAAGCGGCTGGTGCAGGAGCTGGCGGAGTTAAGTTCGCGCGGGCAGGGCATTTGGGTGATGGCGCGCCAGGAGAATAAATTTTCTGATTTTGCGCCGGTGCTGAAACGTTTTCTGGAACTTAAGCAGGAATGGGCGCAGTGTGTGTCGCCGGATTTGAAGCCCTACGATGCAAACATTGATCTGTTTGAGCGCGGCACGACAATGGATAGGATCACGCCGGTATTCGAGCGCCTGAAGCAGGAATTGATACCGCTGATTCATGCCATTCAGGAACATTCTTATCAACCGGATACTGCTTTTCTGCAGGGCAGGTTTGCGCTGGATAAGCAGGAGGCTTTAGCGCGTAAAATCAGCCAGGATATTGGTTTTAATTTCGAGCAGGGACGTATGGATGTGTCGGTGCACCCTTTTTGCGGCGGCAGTCATCCGACCGATGTGCGCATTACGACGCGCTACAAGGACAGTAATTTTGTCGAATCGCTGTATGCGGTGATTCATGAAACAGGTCATGCACTCTACGAACAAGGCCGCCCGCATGAACTGGGCGATTTGCCGACTTCGGAATCCTTGACGATGGGAATCCATGAATCCCAGTCGTTATTCTGGGAACGCATGATCGCGCAGAGTCAGCCGTTTTGCCAGCACTATTTCGAGACGATCCGTGCGGCATTCCCGGATAACTTGCAACACGCGACCGTGGATTCGTTTTATCGTGCGATTAATACGTGCAAGCCGGATTTTATCCGGGTAGAGGCGGATGAAGTGACTTATCCGTTGCATATTATTTTGCGTTATGAAATCGAGAAAGGGTTGTTTGATGGTTCGATGCAGGTTGATGATTTGCCGCACATCTGGGATGAACTGATGCAGAAGTATCTGGGAATTCAGCCGTCCACCGATGCGCTCGGCGTACTGCAGGATTCGCATTGGAGCGGCGGGGCGTTTGGGTATTTTCCTTCGTATACACTGGGTGCGATGTATGCGTGTCAGTTTTACCAAACGCTACTGAGCGAACAATCCGATACTGAGCGAAATATTGCTAAAGGTAATTTTGCGCCGATTAAAAATTGGCTCAATGAGAAGATCCACCGTCAGGGCAGACTGTACTCGCCCCAAGAACTTGTTCAGCGCGTTACCGGTGAAGCTTTGAATCCGGATTATTTCGTTGATTATCTTAAGCGCAAGTACAGCGAAGTTTATAACCTGACGTAGAATCTGGCATTCTTATACTTGCCTGCGGCCCTGGTTACTCTCTATCCATTTTTTTACGCGGTTGGCATCGCCAATCCGGGTATTTTTGCCCCAGGAGTTCAGCAGAACAATCACAACGGGTTGACCTGAAATTTTGGCTTGCATCACTAAACAGCGGCCCGCGTCACTGAGATAGCCGGTTTTAGAAACACCGATATCCCATCCTTGGTTGCGCACCAGACTATTGGAATTGACATACTGTAATTGACCACGCTTATTTCCTGGTGATACGGAATGCTGTGATGTCGTTGAAAATTCACGGATAGCGGCATAGCTATTTGAAGCGGAGACTAATTTTGCTAGGTCATGTGCTGTAGCCACATTGCTGCTATTCAAACCGGTAGAGTCGACAAAACGACTGTTGGCCATTCCAATTTTCTTAGCCTTTAGATTCATGGCATTAACGAATGCTTTGGTGCCGCCGGGGTATGTTCGAGCCAGCGCTGCTGCGGCGCGATTCTCGGAGGACATCAGTGCCAAGCGTAATAATTCATTACGAGGATAGCTACTGCCTACGGGCAAACGCGAAGATGAGTGTTTCAGCTTGTCGACATCAGCATTCGTGATCGTGATTTTTTCATTCGGGGACAGACGTGCATCAAGCGTGACCATGGCGGTCATTAATTTAGTGATAGAAGCAATAGGCATTACCTTGTCTGCATTCTTATCATAAATGACACGTGCGCATTTTGCGCATTAAAAACCAGCGCAGCTTGAGACTTTATATCTAGGTTATTTTTCTGTGCTAGGGTGTTACTGGTATAAAAAAATATGACGCAAAATAAAAAAAATACCTGTTTCATTCTTTCTTCTCTCCAATTGACCAAAATTGCAAATCATTTTTAATCTATTTAAATAGTTTCGTTATGAGCGAGGAGAATGCCAGTTTAGAGTATTTGATCTATGAATGATTATTTTTGGTATTTCAGATAAATAATCTCAACTTGCTGGTATTTAATTTATTAAATTAAAAATAATTCAAAAGGAATGGATTGTATGGCTGAACATTATTTGTTGAGCATTCTACTATATCTTTGCGAGTATTTTTATTTAAATTCAGAATTAATTCTTTATTTGTAAAAAGTTAAAGAATATTTCTAAGATACAAAATTAGGTAAAATGATACAAGTAATTGATTTTATATTTATTTCTCTGTAACGTAGTGAAATTCCACTAGGCTGAGCGTAACTTTGAAATTTAAGAAAAATAATCGCTGTAGTTGATGCGAAGAAGATGAAGCTAAGTAATATTCTGGAAGAGTAAACGAATCAAAGAACTGGATATTCAAACCAATCGGATCTGGTATTCGTTTTTTAATTTTGTTAAGCAAGAATCGAGCGGATTTTTTGATATTTTCCTCAAGAATAATAGGCTAAGCCGATAGCTTCCAATATTTAACTTCTGTCACTCAATTCATTGAAACCGACTTTGAGTGGAAGATGAAAATAATCTAACCTATCTTACTTGACCTATCAATCGACTTGCTTGTAATTATTATTTGCCAAAATTAGGTTGTTTAATCTTAGCTGGGAGGTAACCGTTTCACCGTCAACACGATCTTTGATTTTTTCGCCGGCTTTTTTACCTTCGCATCCCATTTGATTCAAAATATCCTGCGCGGCCATTGGAGGCAGTTCAGATTCCTTGTTGCCACTGGCCATAGTGGCAGAAGAACCCAATAAAAAGGCTAAACCGATTGCAGCGATAAGAAATTTGTTCATTTTTAACTCCTATATTAATATTATGAAGGAAATCAATTTTACTATACCTGACTTTCCAACCATGAATTTATCACAATCATAATTGTCATGGCCATTTCTTTTTTAAAAAATGTGCTTTAATGATGCGAATTATTCCATAAGTTGCATCCGATCCATCAAGTTCAGACAACGCGTTGAAACAAATCCTGGTCTTCTTATGTTTATAGAAAAACTAGATCAACAACGCTGCAGCAACACGCCGCCCTTCTTCAACCAGAATATTATAGGTACGGCAGCAGGCTTTTGTATCCATTACTTCGATTCCGATTCCCATTTTGGTTAACTGGCTTAGTAAAGATTGATTGGGAAACTGGTGTGTGATGCCTGTGCCCAGAATGATGATTTCTGGTTTAAAGGGTATCAGGTTTTCAAAATGTTGCGTTTCCAGCTGTGAAACCGAGATTGCCGACCAATCTTCAATCAAGCGGTCAGGCATAACTATCAGGTTCTTTTCGTAACGAATCTGATTAATCAATATATATCCATCCCCATAGCCAGTGAAAATATATTGATGATCAAAATTTGCAGGATGTAATTTCAATGTTTTGCTCCATATTATTCTGAATTAGATGCAACAATTATGCATTTTTCAAAATGAAATACAATCCGCATTGTTCAAAGAGTGATTGATGGGGCTTCCTGCGGATCTTAAACGGCCAATTTATTTTTATCAGCTAATTTTCTTCAAAATTAACTAAAGCACCCAGTGTATCAAATGTTTTTGCGCTAATCTCGTCATCTTTAATCGATATAGAAAAATTTTTTTCTAAAGCCAGGATAATTGTAACGATTGCTACGGAATCAAGCTCAGAATATTTCCGAGTAATGGAGTATCCGATTCCATCGCATTGAGCCGTATCCCCCAATCCTAATACATCATTCAAAATCTTTTTTATTTCTATGGTATGGTCTATTTTAGTCACAGTAAAAAGCTATTTGTTTTTTTATGAGTATTGCAACGATTTTTAATTATAAGTCTGATCGTGGGTTGAGATCACTTGTTTACGTAAGTGAGGAATAAATAGCGCTCAGCTGATAACAATGGAAAAGTTTTGGATTAATACGTTATGGCTGTATTTCAACAGTTGAATTGATGCGCGCAAGCCCGGACATGATTCGCCCTGATTTATTACGAACCTGAACAACTTGCCCTTCAGCTGCGTCTGCTAATGCCTGACCTTCTGAGCGGATACTGAATCCACGTCCTTGTGCAACCAGATTCACTGTTTGACCACGCAAGACTACGTAGGGTGCTCGCAGCATTTGTGGACGTAATGGTTGCCCGGCAGTAAGGTTGGTGGTGGCCACTTTGCCGATTACTTGTGCGACATCAGTGAATATGCCTTCCGGCATTTGTGTCAAATTAACATTCTGTGGTGCTATATCCTCATAGGCGAGTGTCTGCCCAATAGAAACAGGTCGTGCGATATGTAATACATCGGCCATTACAATTATTTCAGTCTGCACATAGATAGCCCATTTTGCAACTTGGCTGTCACAGCGGACCCCGATAGAAGTTTTTCCCCATAAACGTCCGCCAGTTGGTAAAAAAGGTTCTAAATGGGGACACTTAGGCAAAGAGAGATGCGTGTCAATCTGGCCTACATTCACGATAACCTGCCCAGATAGCGTGGCTGTATTTTTGTATAGAAAATCCTCAATTGCTGTTTTAATCAAAGCGATTTCTTGGTATTGCGGGATAGTTTTGTGCTGCGTTGCAAATGCAGGAATAGAAAAAGAAGCAAGCATCGGCATACAGAGAATTAACACTAAGCAACGTATCATAGATTTATTTACCCATTCATTTTTGCCGTTTTCTCGGCAATTATTGCCGCCTCACAGCTAGCTTAATCAACTGCAATAAAAGTCATATTCGAAGATAGCGTCTATTTCATGCTTTTTTTGTGAGTTGGTCTAGCAGCTCGAACATTTATTATAGTTGGCATGCTAAGTGCTAATAAGTGAATAGAAAGCTATTTAAATTAGAGTGTATAGAAAATGATTAACAAACTTGATAAAGAATTAAATTTTCATCATCAGGCCTTAAGCTTACGAGCTGCCAGGCAAGAGTTACTTTCTAGCAATGTAGCCAATGCAGATACGCCTAATTTTAAAGCGAAGGATATCGATTTCGCCAGTGTACTATGAAAAGCTTTCATTAACTAGAAACCTGAATAAGACGGGTTTAAATACGACATCCGTTGCATATTAATTCCGCTGCGCAAGGGCTCTGAGGGACAACATATTACACCGCATTCCTTTGCAACCCAGTGCAGATGGAAACACGGTAGATGGACATGGAACGGACCCGGTTTGCTGATAACGCAATCAAGTATGATGCGAGCATAACATTATTAATAATGAATTTAGAAACTTAACATTGGCGATGCAGGAGAGATAATCATGTCATTATTTAACGTATTCGATATTTCAAGCTCAGCCATGTCAGCACAGTCCCAGCGTTTGAATGTGGTGGCCAGTAATCTTTCGAATGCTGATAGTGTAACCAGCTCAACTGGCGAACCTTATCGGGCGTCATGGTTTTTAGTACATTACAAGCGGCTGCCAATCGTGCAAGTGGCGTTAAAGTTGCTGGCGTTATTCATGATCCTTCTCCAATGAAACAGGTGTTCGAACCTAAACACCCGTTAGCGGATAAGAACGGTTATGTGACGATGCCTAATGTCAATGTTGTCGATGAAATGGTCAATATGATGTCGGCATCACGTTCGTATCAGAATAGTGTCGATATGATGAATACCACCAAATCACTATTACAAAAGACTCTAACCATTGGTCAATAAAGGAGAACAAGATGAATTCAGTCCAACAAACCAGTCATCGGTCACAACGACAGGGATCACTGCTAAAAAGGAGGCTGAGAATCCCCAGGATCGATTCTGAAACTTCTGGTTACGCAAATGAAAAATCAAGATCCGCTTAAGCCGCTTGATAATGCGAGGTTACCAGTCAATTGGCACAAATCAGTACGGTAACAGGCATAGACAAGTTGAATACAACGCTGCAACTCTTGACTTCCGATTTTGAAGATAGCCAATCAATTGCAGCGACGGAAATGATAGGCCATAGTGCTTTTGTTCCTGGAAAGTCGATATCACTTGATGGAGATGGAGCCATCGCCGGGATTGAATTGGCTCAACCGGTTGATCAACCTAAGTGACGACGATATTCGGATAGCTCGTGGAATTGCCATTCGCAAGATTGATCGCGATGCGCACCGGCAGGTATTAGCACAATTGGGTGGGATGGCATGACAGACAGTGGCACCCAAGCTGCTAATGGAGACTACACCTTTGCTGTGAGTGCAAAACAAGATGGTAAGGATATTAAAATCAATACACTCTCATTAGGTTCTGCAATAGCGTTTCACACGGGGAACAGGGCACACTTCTTGATATGGGCGAGTTGGGATTGGTCGGTTTATCTAACGTTAAACAGGTATTTTGATAAGGAGATCAGTATGAGTTTTCAACAAGGTTTAAGTGGTCTAAGTGCTGCTTCTGACAAATCTGGATGTCATTGGAAATAATGTTGCCAATGTCAATACCGTTGGTATAAACAATCCCAGGCACAATTTGCTGATGTTTTTCAGTTTCGTTGGATGGGTCAGGTTCGTCTGATATCGGTGGCGGTGCAAGAGTATCAGCAATTGCACAAGAATTTAACCAGGAAATAGCTCGACCGACCATAATCCACTCGATATCGCAATTCAAGGGCGAAGGTTTTTTCGTATGAGTGAGGAGGGTGATTAGCTATAGTCGAAATGGCCAATTCCATCCTGATGCTAATGGTTATCTTGTGGATGCGACAAATACTAATCTGACGGGTAATTTGGTAGACGCAACCGGAAATATTGTGGCAGGTAATCCTGCAAATTTGAGATTACCTACCGCTGGTCTTCCGCCTCAAGCGACGACAAATTAGATTGGGGTTTCAATCTGGATTCCAGCGCCTGCACCGTCCAGTACCTGTTTTTGATGCGACTAATAGCGATACGTATCAGAGTACAAGATCAGCAACAATTTTTGATAGTCTGGGAAATTCGCACATATTCCAAATTTATTTCCAGAAATCAGCGGCTAATACCTGGGATACTCATGCAGCAGTCGATGGAAAAGCGATTGCGTACCTATGTTGGTACCTGAACGCTATGCTGCGCAGCAGTTTTTGATGATAATGGTGAGTTGACTGAACCCGGTTGCACCAATTAAAGTACGGTTGATCTGACTACTATTGATCCGGCACTAGGCGCGACAGCTCCCTTGATTTTTAAACTGGATTTAACATCAAGCACCAATTTGGATTAGGTTTTAGCGATTTTTCACTCTCGCAAGATGGATTCACTGCTGGTCGACTAGCTGGGTTAAGACATGTGCTGATGGATTGATTCAAGGAAGTTATAGTAATGATCAAACGAGAACCTCGGACAAGTTGTTTTGGCTAATTTTGCTAATCCACAAGGATTGGATCCTGTTGGTGATAATCATTGGTTAGAAACTCCCGCTTCAGGTCAACCTTTGATTGGCCCGCCAACAACGGGAACATTTGGCGAACTTCAAGGCTCTGCCGTTGAAAGTGCTAATGTTGATTTGACCGCTGAATTAGTAAAAATGATTACGGCACAACGTATGTATCAAGCGAATGCCAAAACAATTGAAACTCAGGATGCTGTTTTGCAAACATTGGTTAATCTTTAATTTCTTCATCAAACTTGAGTAAGAACTAATGGATCGACTTATCTATACATCGATGACTGGAGCAAACCATACGCTAAATCAACAAGCTACGGTTGCTCATAATCTCGCCAATGCGGCAACGACAGGTTTTCGTGCTGAGAACAATGCATTCCGTGCTGTTCCGGTATTTGGTGACGGATTACCTACACGTGCTTTTGTCGTTGATTCAACAATTCATCCGGATTTTACACCTGGTGCATTGCAAACAACTGGCCGCGATCTGGATGTTGCAATTCAAGGTTCTGGATGGATTGCAGTTCAATTAGATAATGGTGAAGAAGCCTATACTCGCAATGGCAGCTTGCAAGTCAGTCCCAATGGTATTTTGCAAACGCATAATGGACTTAAAGTCAAAGGTGATAGAGGTACGATCGCGCTTCCGCCGGAAACTCAAATCACAATCGGTGCCGATGGAACCGTATCATCTGTACCGATTACTCCTCAACCCAACACTGTGGTTATAGTGGGTCGAATCAAGCTGGTCAATCCGCCGGAAGAAAATCTTGTAAAGGGGGGTGATGGTTTATTCCGGCCTTAAGAGATGGGGTGTTGCACAAGTCGATGCAAGTTAAACTTGTAGATGGCACGTTGGAAGGTAGCAATGTGAATGTTGTACATGAGATGTTAGCATGATAGCGCTCGCCCGTCAATTTGATATGCAAATGAAAATGCTTGAAAACGCGCAGCAGAATGCACAACAAGCCGGTGAAATAATGGTTGTAAGAGTTTAATCAAACAATAAATTTAAGAGGTTAATAAATATGGTTCGTTCCTTATGGATTGCCAAAACTGGTCTTGATGCTCAACAAACCAAAATGGATGTCATCGCAAATAATTTGGCGAATGTTAGCACCAATGGATTTAAACGTTTCGTGCAGTTTTGAAGACTTAATGTATCAAACTTTGCGTCAACCAGGCGCGCAATCCTTCTCAACAAACTCAATTACCCTTCAGGTCTACAATTAGGCACGGTGTTAAACCGGTTTCGACAGAAAGTATATTTACTCAGGGATCGCTTCAACAAACGGAAAATACGGGGAGATATTGCCATCAAAGCTATGCGTTTTTTTCAAGTTTTAATGCCAGCTGGCACGACCGCTTATACGCGTGATGGCGCGCTCCAATCAGATATGAATGGTCAGGTTGTAACTTCCAGTGGGTATGCCATCCAGCCAGCGATTACAATTCCACCAAATCCTACAAGTTTAACCGTAGCACGTGATGGTACTGTTTCTGTGGGAGTGGCTGGATCGGCTACTCCAGTCCAAGTTGGCAATATCCAACTGGCTAATTTTATTAATCCGGCAGGACTACAAAAGATTGGCGAGAATCTATACATGGAAACTGCATCCAGCGGAACACCCAATCAGAATGCCCCAGGTACTAATGGTTTAGGAACACTAGAGCAGGGGTTTGTTGAAGCATCGAATGTGAATGTCGTGGAAGAATTAGTTAGCATGATTCAAACCCAGCGTGCGTATGAGATGAATTCCAAGTCAATTGAAACTTCAGATCAAATGTTGCAAAGATTATCGCAATTATAATTGAACGGGTTACCTGGAGTAATGTGATGGTTAACAACAATCTGAAAATAAATAATCAATTCTTGTATCTGCATACAATGATTGTTGTTCTGCTAGTATCAGGTTGCGCTCTGACACCATCAACAACTACCCATCAGCCCAATACACTTCATCCTCCGAAACATGCGGTAGTAGCTGCTCAACCCAATGGAGCTATTTTTCAGTCTATTCACAGTACAACAGGCGGGGTTCGTTACACTCCTTTGTTTGAAGATCGAAGGGCGCGAAGTGTTGGCGATACCATTATTGTTAATTTGAATGAAAGAACCAATGCCAGCAAGAGTTCAGGAAGTAATGTGGACCGCTCTGGAAGTGTGAATCTTTCGGTACCAAGCTTGTTCGGAATTCCTTTAAACTTTCTAAGCGAATACGCAACAGTTGAAGCTAAATCAAACAATAAATTTGATGGAAGTGGCGAAAGTGCAAGTAAAAATGATTTTAAAGGAACAATTACAGTAACTGTCATAGAAGCATTGCCGAATGGAAATCTTGTTGTCAGTGGCGAAAAACAAATCGGTATTAACCAGGGACAAGAATTTATAAGACTCTCTGGTGTTGTGAATCCAATTCACATCATGGCGAATACCATCTCTTCAACGCAAATTGCAGATGCGCGTGTTGAATATCGAGCCAATGGTTATCTGGATGAAGCACAAACAATGGGATGGCTATCCCGATTCTTTCTTACCGTTATGCCTTTCTAAATTATGCGATGCATGAAAAATCATTACCCATGATATATGAATACATAGGATTATGAAAATAAGCAATATAATTATTTATTCTTTTCTTGCGATGGGCTTATTTCTTCCGGGTGTTAGTACTGCCGATCGCATCAAGGATCTGGCATCAATTCAGGGGGTTCGCAACAATCAATTGATAGGGTATGGATTGGTTGTGGGTTTGGATGGCAGCGGTGATATGACAACCCAAACGCCATTTACAGTGCAGAGCATTATTAATATGCTTGGTCAGTTGGGTGTTAACTTGCCGCCAGGTATCAACTTGCAATTACGTAATGTTGCTGCTGTTATGGTGACAGCGACGTTACCTGCATTTGCAAAACCTGGTCAGCAAATAGATGTCACAGTATCTTCCATGGGTAATGCGAAAAGTCTGCGCGGAGGAACGCTCTTAATGACTCCCCTTAAAGGAGCAGATAATCAGGTTTATGCAATGGCGCAAGGGAGCATTCTGGTTGGCGGTATTGGAGCCGGGAATGCGGGAAGTAGTGTGCAGATTAATCATCTCAGTGCCGGGCGCATTGCGGGCGGGGCTATTGTAGAGCGTGAGATATCGACTACAGTTGGACAAGGGGATTTTATTAACCTTGAATTGAATTCAACGGATTTTACGACGGTAAATCGTATTGTTGAAGCAATTAATGGACTCCATCCTTCAGCTGCAACTGCTATTGATGGCCGAGTAGTGCAAGTAAAAGCGCCTACTGATAATAGTAGGCGCATTATGTTTATTTCTCAGATTGAAAGTCTGGATGTAACACCTGCAAGAGCACCAGCAAAAGTTATTGTTAATTCACGTACCGGCTCGGTAGTGATGAATCAAGCAGTAACACTTGAAACGAGTGCCATTGCGCATGGTAATTTATCCATTATTATCAATACTGAACCTGTAATCAGTCAACCAGGCCCCTTTGCACAAAGGGGTGAAACAGTTGTAACACAACGATCGCAGGTTGAAATACGTACTGATGAGGGGAATCTAATGCTATTGCCGAATGGCGCGGATCTTGGTGAAGTTGTCAAAGCATTAACGGCGATTGGTGCGACAACACAGGATTTGCTGTCCATTTTACAGGCGCTAAAAGCGGCAGGCTCGCTGCGTGCCGAGTTGGAAATTATTTAACTAGCTGATTACAAATAATATGGTTATTTCGCCGGATATTTCAAGTAAGCTCGCAGTTGATGCCAAGAGCATTGATGATCTTCATTTAATGGCCAAGCGGAATCCAGATGAAGCTTTAAAAAAAGTAGCGCAGCAGTTTGAAGCATTGTTCATGAATATTATATCAGCGATGAATTCCAGTAATCAGTCGCCTTGGGTAAAAGATGGTCATACCAATGATAAATCTGAACAGTTATGGCCGAGTGCTCAGAATTCTTTGAATGCACTGATACCAGCAGGAAAAACGAATCCATCAGCTGAGGCATTTATCGCACCAATCCCGTTGGAGGCGCAACTAAAAAAATTATCCAATCACTTGACGGATTTTATCGATAATCTGTTGCCGCATGCAAAAATGGTTTCACAATCAACCGGTATTCCTCCGCATTTCATGCTGGCGCAAGCCGCATTGGAAAGTGGCTGGGGTAAACATGAGATTCGTTACGCGGATAATAGTCCAAGCTACAATCTATTCGGGATCAAAGCCGGTGCAAACTGGAAAGTGGATGTTGTTGAAACAGTAACTACCGAATACATTAATGGTGCACCGCAAAAAATGGTTGAAAAATTCCGTGCTTATAGCTCTTATGCAGAAGGATTCAGTGACTATGCCAATTTGCTATTAGATAACCCACGCTATGCAAAAGTATTGAAGACCAACGATGCTGTTACATTTGCAAATGGCCTGCAACGTGCGGGATATGCTACTGATCCAATGTATGCTGAAAAGTTAATTCGAATACTCAATAGCGAAGCATTGCAAAATAGAGAACTCATTTAATTAATAGAAGTTTTATTAATTAAATTGTTGTTTTGCCGATACAGCCACTAAATGTTTTTGAATACTAAGAATCGGATATAAACTATGGGAAATAGCATTCTAGACATTGGAGTTTCTGGTTTATTAACTGCACAGAGCCAGTTGCAAACAACAAGTCATAATATCAGCAATGCAGGTACGCCTGGCTATAAACGCCAACAAGTTATTCTTAGCTCAAATATACCCCAATCATCAGGCGCTGGATTTATTGGACGCGGTGTTCACTCATCGACAGTACAACGCATATACAATCAGTTTCTTGTTAGTCAATCATTGCAAATTCAAACCCAAAGCCAAGCATTGGATAGTAATTATGCATATATAAAACAGTTAGATAATATGTTGGGTGATTCTGCTTCTGGACTTTCACCAGCATTGCAGAATTTTTCAGTGCTGTACAAGACGTGGCAAAGAATCCGTCTGTAATTCCGTCGCGGCAGGCTATGTTGAGTAATGCCGAAGCCCTTGTGGCTCGTTTCCAGAGTATGGATCAGCGCATGTCGCAAATTAGAGAGGGCGTCAATGCGCAAATTGCTAGTAGTGTTGATGAGATAAATTCTTTGGCTAGTCAGGTAGCAGAAATGAATCATCAGATACTGGTAATGGAAAGTTCGGTTGCCGGACAACCTGCTAATGATATGTTGGATCAACGGGATGAGCTGATTAATCAATTAAGTAAAATAATTAATACTGATACAGTAAGGCAAAGTGATGGTAGTGTGAATGTTTATGTTGGCAATGGTGAAGCTTTAGTTGTTGGTGCGCAAGCACTCTCGTTGCAAGCGATCAATTCGCCTAATGATCCGGGTAATTTAACGGTCGGTTTAGTTAGTCGAAATAATACAATTCAGATTCCCGAAAGGCAGATTACAGGGGGTACCTTAGGGGGTGTTCTGTCTTTCCGCAGTGTCACATTAGATAGTGCACAAAATGCATTAGGAAGAATTGCTATTACGCTAGCTCAAACCTTCAATGCGCAACATCAGTTAGGCATGGATCTGAATGGTGTTATGGGAGAAAACTTTTTTACTTTGCCATCTCCCAAAATAATTTCAGCATCAAGCAATAATCCTGCATCTAGTATTGCAGCAGGCATAAGTGATTATAATGTTTTAACAACGAGCGATTATCAGGTTTCTTACGATGGAACAAACTATACGCTCACAAGATTATCTGATAATACTTCGGTAAGTACCCCGGTTGCGCCATCAGGAGCCTCGCCATTAACGCTTGATGGTATATCTGTTACCGCAGCAACCATTCTTCCTAATGAGAGATTTCGAATTCAACCAACCATTAATGGCGCAAAGGATATAGCGGTAAATATTACTGATACAACAAAAGTTGCTGCGGCGGGACCTAATCGTACCAATGCAGCAGTAACGAATACCGGTACCGGTAAGATCAGTGCAGGAACTGTAAATCCTTTGCCGCTTGATCCCAATCTTCAGCAAACACTAACTATCACATTCCATACGCCATATGATGGGCAATATGATGTAACTGGTATTGGCACTGGTTTGCCAGCTACAAATCAAAGTTATGCCGCGGGCGCAGATATCAGTTTCAATGGTTTTTCGTTCCAAATTGATGGTAATCCTGCTGCAGGCGATATCTTTACAATTGTCCCCAATAATGGCGGATCTGCTGATAACCGGAATGTGCTTTTGTTGGGTGTTCTGCAAACCAGAAATACCTTGGGAAATGGAACAGCATCATACCAATCTGCCTATGGACAGCTTGTAAGTCAGATTGGTAATAAGACGCGAGAATTAGAAGTAACCAGTAAAGCGCAAGCCAATTTGCTTGGCGCAAACTGAACAATCCATGCAATCAGTATCGGGCGTTAATCTGGACGAAGAAGCTGCCAATCTAATACGTTTCAGCAGGCATTCCAGGCTTCAAGTAAGGTTATTGAAATAAGCAATACGTTGTTTGATTCAATTCTCCAGAATTGGGTAAGAAAAATTAGTTAAGAGGCAATATTATGCGTGTTAGTACAAATACAATTTATGAAACCGGAACTAATTTAATGCTGCAACAGCAGGAAGCGTTAGTTAAAACGCAACAGCAACTTTCTACCGGTAGACGCATCCTAGCTCCTTCAGATGATCCTATTGCTGCAGCGCAAGCATTGAATATTACACAATCAGCATCAATGAACAAGCAATTTTCTGTTAATCGTGCCAGTGCAAGCTCTTCGCTGAGATTAGAAGAAAATGTATTAAGTGAAGTGAAGAATTTACTTGATCGAGCTCAGGATCTGGCAATTAGTGCTGGGAATGCAGCACGTACTGATGCTGATAGAAAGGTTGTCGCTACAGAGTTACGTAGTCAATTAGAAACACTTGTCGGTCTCGCTAATTCTACCGATGAAAATGGGCAGTATCTGTTCTCAGGATACCAAGCAAGTACGAAGCCATTTGTTCTAACTGGATTAACTGTGCAATATTCGGAGATCAGGTCAAAGATTGAGCCAAGTGGGGCCAGCACGCCAGCTTGCTATCAGTGACTCAGGTACAGATATCTTTGAACGTATAAAGAACGGAAACGGTGTTTTTACAACAGCCGCTGATTCACTAAACATTGGTACAGGCACCCTTGATAAGGGATCAGTAATTACTCCAGCCAGTCTTACAGGTGATAATTATGATATAACCTTTAGCGTTGCCGCTGGTATGACAACCTATGATATTGTAAATACAACGACAGGATTGCCAGTTTCATCAGCCAATCCATATGCAGGCAGCAGTACGATCGGTTTTGATGGAATTCAATTGAATATTAAAGGCAATCCTGAGAATGGGGATAAATTTACGGTATCTCCAAGCAGTAACCAAAGTATATTTAAAACAGTGAGTGATCTGATTACTGCATTAGAAACACCATCTAGTGGTCAGCCAGGAGGTACTCGACTTGCAATAATTTTAAGTACAGCAATACAGAATATTAGTAATAGTATTGAAGCATGGCTTACAAAACAATCATCTATTGGAGCCAGATGATTGAAATAGATACGTTGGAAAGCGTTGGTAGTGATCAAAATATTCAATTTGAAGATTTGCTTTCACAATTACAAGATGTGGATATGGCAAAAGCAATTTCGGACTTTCAAAGACAACAGCTATACCTTCAAGCTGCACAGCAGTCCTATATTAAAATTTCTGGGTTATCGTTGTTTAATTACATTTAGAGATACTCAGTTTTTCGTTACTCTATTTTTTACGCTGATAGTTTATTCCTTGATACCCGATATCATGACGAATCTGATAGTCATCAAAGTTAATTTTTTCAATGAGTTTGTAGGCATTCTGTTGAGCAATTTTAATGTTCTCACCTAATGCTGTTGCGCATAATACACGTCCTCCGGCCGTCATAATTTCCTTTCCATCTTTTCCTCCCGTAAGCGTTCCAGCATGAAAAATATGAAAATTATCGGTGTTTTCCTGGTCAATGCTAAGATCCTGTAAGCCTTGGATTACGTCATTCTTTCTCGGATTCTCCGGATAACCATGCGCTGCCATTACAACACCCAGAGCGGCGCGTCGATCCCATTCGATATCAACTTTATCCAGTGTTCCTTGAACAGCATGTTCAATTAATGTCAGAAGGTCACTTTTTAAACGCAGCATGATAGGCTGAGTTTCCGGATCCCCCATTCGACAATTAAATTCCAATACTTTTGCCTGATCTTCTGCAGTAATCATTAATCCCGCATAAAGAAAACCAGTATAGTTGATGCCTTCTTCTTTTAATCCGTTGATTACTGGATAGATGATGTTGCGCATGATTCGCGCATGCAGGCTGGGTGATACAAAAGGTGTTGGCGAATATGCGCCCATCCCGCCAGTATTGGGACCCAGATCTCCATCATATAGGCGTTTGTGATCCTGGCTGGTAGCTAAAGGAAGAATATGGCACCCATCTGTCATGACAATAAAACTGACCTCTATGCCGTGCAGAAATTCTTCAATAATAATTTCATAACCTGCGCTGCCAAAATTTTTTTCAACCAGTATGTCGTTGACGGCAGAGTGTCCTTGTTCATTGGTTTGGGCAACCACGACACCTTTCCCCGCTGCTAGGCCATCGGCTTTAATTACCAGCGGAGCAGATTTCTGATCGATATACTCATGTGCCAGCACAGGATCTTTGAATTTTACATAGTCAGCTGCCGGGATATGGTGCCGTTGCATGAATTCCTTGGCGAAGGTCTTTGAAGTTTCAAGCTGAGCCGCTTGCTGGGTTGGACCAAATATTTTCAGGCCAACAGCTTGGAATGCATCCACGATACCCTCAGCCAGTGAGGTTTCTGGGCCTACTACCGTTATTGCAATTTGTTCTTGCTTTGCGAATTCAATTAATTCAGGAATAGATGTGATCGAAATATTTTCAATTCCACGCTCTAATGCGGTACCCGCATTACCTGGCGCCACATATATTTTATGTACTCGCGGTGATAAACTCAGTTTCCACGCCAATGCATGTTCTCTGCCGCCTCCGCCAATGACCAGTAACTTCATGATATATTGAGACTCTCTAATGTCTGAAATGGCGAATGCCAGTGAATGCCATGGAAACGCCTTGCTCATCTGCAGCAGCAATAACTTCGTTATCACGGATACTGCCACCGGGTTGAATTATTGCCGTTGCGCCTGCTTGCACCACAACGTCTAATCCATCCCGGAAGGGGAAAAACGCATCCGATGCAACTACAGATCCCGCAAGCGTGAGGCCTGCTTGTTGCGCTTTTATAGAGGCGATACGTGCACTATCAACACGACTCATTTGACCAGCACCGACACCGATGGTCTGACCATTGCTGCAGAATACAATGGCGTTAGATTTAACAAATTTTGCAACTCGCCATGCAAAAAAGTAAGTCTTCCAATTGTTGCGCTGTTGGTTTTATTTTGGTGACTATTTTAAGATCTGCAACTGTTATATTCAGAATGTCAGGTGTTTGTACAAGAATGCCACCGCCGATACGTTTTAAATCATAGTGATGATGACCATTTTGTAATGGCAGAATCAATACACGGATGTTATTTTTTTGCAATAAAAGCTGTTGGGCTTCCTGCGTAATTTCCGGTGCAATAATGACTTCGACAAATTGCTTTAAAATAGCCTCAACAGTGTCTGCATTTATGATTCGATTAAATGCAATGATACCGCCAAAAGCAGAAGTTGGATCGGTTGCAAATGCAAGCTGGTAGGCGCGAAGCGTTGTTTCAGCAATGGCTACGCCACAAGGATTAGCGTGCTTAACAATCACACAGGCCGGGCTGTCAAAAGTTTTGACACATTCCCAGGCTGCATCGGTATCAGCGATGTTGTTATAGGATAATTCTTTACCTTGCAGTTGCTGATAATTCGCTAAGCTACCTGGAGTGATGGTTTCATCCCGATAGAAAGCAGCTTTCTGATGCGGATTTTCGCCATAACGTAAATGCTGTGCAATATTAAAATTCAGATTAAGGGAATCTGGGAAATCCTTATGACGATAGTCAGTATCCAATGCAGTTAAATAGTTACTGATGGCGCTGTCATAAGCAGCTGTATGCGTGAATGCTTTTTTTGCTAACTCAAAACGGGTAGCCAAACTAATCGATCCTTGATTCGCTGCTAATTCTTCACAGAGCAATGAATAATCTTGTGGATCCGTGACAACAGCAACTTTTGTGTAATTTTTGGCTGCCGCACGTACCATGGTAGGGCCGCCAATATCAATATTTTCAATAGCATCGTTCAGGCTACAATTTTGTTTTGCGATCGTTTGTCTGAAAGGATACAAATTGACGATGACTAGTTCGATATTCGGAATAGATGCTTTATCAAGCGCTTCCTGGTGAGCGGATAAATCATCACGCGCGAGTATGCCGGCATGAATTTTCGGGTGCAGTGTTTTGACCCGGCCATCGAGCATTTCCGGAAAACCAGTGTAGTCGCTGACTTCAGTAACGCTTATTTCCGCTTCAGATAATAATTTAGCAGTACCGCCTGTTGACAGAATAGTTATATCGTACTGAATCAGTTTTTTTGCTAAATCGATTATTCCGGTTTTATCTGAGACGCTGATGAGCGCGTGCTTAATAGTCATTTGATTTGGAATTGCTTCATTTTTTGACGTAGCGTATTTCGGTTTATTCCAAGTAACTCCGCTGCTTGGGTTTGATTTCCTTTGGTATGTTGTATGGCAATTTCAATTAGATCGGTTGTCAGATAATGATCTATTTCACGGAATATCCATGGCCTGCCTTGTGCAGCACGGCCTATCATAATTGCATCAGCTTTTGTATAAGCAAGAATATATTTAGCTTTTTCAGGAGTAGTGATATCGCCATTGGCAATAATGGGGATCTTGGCTGCGGCTTTAACAGCTGCTATCGTGTCATATTCGGCGTTGCCAGTATATGCGCAAGCTCTTGTGCGGCCGTGAATAGCGAGCGCCTGAATGCCTGAGTTTTCAGCAATACGTGCTATGGATAATGCATTCTTATGTTGTTTGTCCCAGCCGGTGCGAATTTTTAAGTGTGACAGGTATTTCGACAGCCTTTACAACTGCCTCAAGAATCCTTTCCACTAATTTTTCATCTTGTAGTAGTGCAGATCCCGCCATTACATTGCATATTTTTTTTGCCGGGCAACCCATATTAATATCAATAATCTGGGCGCCATTTTCAACATTGTAACGTGCTGCAGCTGCTAGCATTTTTGGATCAGCGCCGGCAATCTGAACTGAGATTGGAGAAACCTCGCCTTCATGATTCGCTCGCCGTTGTGTTTTTGGCGAACCCCATAGTAATGAATTACTCGACACCATTTCAGAGACAGCCATGCCCGCCCCCATAATTTTGCATAACTGTCGAAATGGGCGATCGGTAACACCCGCCATCGGAGCGACAATCAGTTTGTTTTTTAGAATATGTGTGCCAATCTGCATTTAGGAAGTGTCTATGGGCTGGTAGTTTATAGGTGATCTCAGTTTGCTGTTGAGTGGCGATTTATTACATAATTTTCATATTCCGAGAAAGTTAATTATAGCTTTTGTCAGACAGCTAGTGGAGGTTTGATTTGAAATTATCCTCTGGCTCCAAATATCATACGACGGGCAACAAATCTTTTGAGGGGCGGGATACAGTTCAATGTACTTAACCCGGCTCCACAAGCGTGTTTGAGTATTTTATTTTCATTTGAAAAAAGCTTGATCAAAGAGTCCGTAAATATCCTGCCGGCATTGCTATCAATGAATCTTCTTTGACGGTAGCTTGATAACATAGTCTGGGTGCCAATTTCCAGTGCGGTGCTTTGTGTATTGATAATCTCGCATGTTAATTCATAGGCGTCTCTTAAGCCCAAATTGAATCCCTGACCTGCGACGGGATGTAATGTTTGTGCTGCATTACCGATTAATGCAATTCTCTGGGTTGTGGTCGGTGTTGCGTACTTAAGCGCCAATGGAAATGCAGTTCTTTTTCCTGCATTAATAAATTTCCCAAGCCTGTCACCAAAATGCTGATGTAATCGAGTCAGAAAACCTGCATCATTCAGTGCGGTAATTTCTTTAACTGCTTCGGGGCTTACAGTCCACACTAAAGCGAAGTCGTCACCGTTTGGAAGCAATGCAACCGGCCCATCAATTGTGAAGCGTTCGTAAGCTATACCTGTTTGCTTTTTTTCTGCTTGAACATTTGCAACAATCGCCCATTGCTGATAATCATATGTTTGGTAATTGATATCAGGTATTTGCTTGGCCAACTGGCCACCATCGGCGAGAACAAGTAACTTGGCTGAAACCTTAGCTTCCTTTCCCTGATGATTGAAAATTACATAACCCGAGTTTTCATCGGTATCGAGTTGAGTAACTGTTGCCCCAGCAATATAATCAGATTTATTTTCAGTCAATCTCTTATGCATGGAGCAAAAAAGATCATGATAATTCACTACAAATCCTAATGCAGGGACGTCAGCATCATCCGGTGTTAAAACAGTTTGACCGAAACTGCCACGACTGGAAATATGAATAGTAGTAATGGGAGTATTTTGTGTCAGTTCACCCCATACTCCTAAGCGATGCAATATAAGACGACTTCCATGTGATAAAGCCAATGGGCGGGGGTCTTCGTCTTTTTCTGGTAAACCACGTGCTTCGAGTAGTAAATTTGAAACGCCGGTATCGCGTAGAGCAAGTGCCAGAGCCATGCCTACCGGGCCACCACCAATGATAACGATGTCATAATGATCAGTGGTCATATTATTTATGCTTTGAATTGTTACCGGGAAATAAAATTTAATCCATAAGCCAAATAAGATTATAGATTCAATAAGTTGATTGATACAAATCACATTTGGCAGTTCTTTGAAGCAGATTTCATGAATGTATAAACAGCGCAAGAATAGCACACTGCTAATAGTCAGGGAATGCAGAAACCAGGATTGACTGGAATGATGCGCAGATCAAAAATGGCATCATTGTATAATCCTATTTCTAATCGAAGCATACTGATGATGCAGTAAGTTTAATTTGCAATGTTGTACAAATGATGATTTTTATGTTTTCCAGGAATACGTTGATGGGAAGGAATTTGCATGACAAGATTTTTAGAAATTAAATTGGCAGGATGGATCGTATACTTACTGATCTTTGCTTCTGCCAATGTCTGGTCAGAGAATATTGATACTGAGTTGATTGGTGCTGCGGGCAAAGGTAATTTTACATTGGTAAAGAAGATATTGGATACCCATAAGATCGAACAGGAGGAATTGAATGCTGCTTTTCTGGTTGCTGTTAAAAGGAAATGCTGCGATTGTTGAACGCTTTTACAAGCAGGTGTAGATGTAAATTTAAGAGCAGATAATAGTTATACACCATTGATGCAAGCTGCCCGCGATGGTCGGAACAGGTTGTCGAAGTTCTGCTAACAGCTGGGGCTGATGTCAATGCTGTTTCGGAAGAAAATGATACCGCTTTGATTTTGGCGGCTGAAAAAGACAGAAGAAAAGTGATTGCCTTATTGTTAGCGGCCAAAGCCAATGTCAATGCAAAAAGAAATGATGGCATGACAGCACTTTTACTTGCAGCACAGGAAGGGCATCAGCAGACTATTCAAGTCTTGGTCAAGGCGAATGCCGAAGTCAATTATCAGTTGGAGAATGGCGCGACAGCATTAATGCTGGCAGTTCAGCATGGTCATCTGGGGGCAGTTCATTCGTTGATAGCGGCAAATGCCAATCTCAATGTTAAAGCAAGCAATGGCGTGACTCCGCTAATGCTGGCTGAACGTTATCGCTATCGGGAACTTATTGAATTGTTAAAGAAGTCCGGTGCCAAATAGCAAACATTAATACACAACTTCTAATCAAGTTGTTATAGTGCTCCGGCTTGATATTGTTAAACGAAGGAAATAAAGGAAATTATAAATGAAACTTTTAGCTGTTCTATTACTAGCTGCTACAGCTTTATTACTTACTGGCTGCGGTGAAGAATCAAAAAGTGATAAATCAGAAATCAGCACATCACCAATACCTACGAATGAAGTAACCAAGCTGGGTGAAATTCCATCGTTCATAAGCGAAGGGTTGACCAATGAAGAAAAGGCAGAGTTAAAAGAACAAATTTTGCCTGCGGGGGTAGGAGATGTTAAAACGGCCGAAGAAAAATTTAAAGCTTTAATGGAAGATGCTAAAGCAGGAAACCCTGCTGCTCAGAATGGTTTGGGTGTTATGTATTATACCGGTGAGGCAGTTTCAAAAAATCCCGTCTGGCCAATTGTTGGATAATGACCCTGAAGTGGCAGCCGGGTGGTTCTTTCGTGCGGCGGAGCAAGGTTACGCGGATGCGCAGTTTAATCTGGGACTCATGTATGCAAATGGTGAAGGTGTTCCGCAGGATATTGCGCAGGCCGCTGATTTATTTAAGAAAGCTGCAGAACAAGGCCATGTGGATGCACAGAATAATTTAGGGGCTATGTACTTCACTGGAGAAGGGGTGGCAAGAGATGAGAAGAAAGCTGTTGAGTGGTTTGAAAAAGCGGCAGCTCAAGGTAATGAAGATGCTCGCGCAAACCTGGAAGCCATAAAAGCATCAGGCAAATAATCTGGCGCTTATGTTGGAATCCTCAGCACCCCTCAGATAACTCAGGCAACAGTTACCTCATTGGATAGGTACACATCCTGAATTGCATGGAGTAGTTTGATACCCTCTGTGAATGGTTTCTGGAATGCCTTTCGTCCGGAAATTAACCCCATTCCGCCAGCGCGCTTGTTGATGACCGAAGTTCGGATTGCTTGGTGCAGATCATCACTACCTGATTCACCGCCCGAATTAATCATGCCCGATCCTTCCCATGTAACAATTTGCGACCTGATAGCGGACAAGATCAATCGGATGATCCGTCGTCAGCTCGCTATATACTTTGGGGTGAGTCTTGCCAAATTTAATCGCGTTATACCCGCCATTGTTGATAGCCATTTTTTGTTTGACGATATCGCGCCAATGGTTGCGGCCAGATGATTAGCCTGACCGGTCAGATCACGCTGACATGGTAATCCTTGTCGGCAGTTTTAAAAGCGCTGTTACGGGTATAAGCCCATAATATGGTTACCATGCCGAAATTATGCGCATGTTCGAATGCTGCCGAAATTTCCTGGATCTGTCGACGTGATTCATCTGAGCCAAAAAATAACGTTGCACCTACTGCGCAGCGCCCATATTGAAGGCCTGATTGACACTGGAAAAAGAGTTTGGTCAAACTTATTCGGATAAGTCAGCAACTCGTTGTGATTAATTTTAAGAATCATGGGAATCTTGTGCGCATACTGGCGGGATACGATACCCAACACGCCCAATGTGGAAGCGACTCCATTACAACCACCCTCAATAGCAAGTTCAACAATGTGTTTAGGGTCAAAGAACATCGGATTGGGCGCAAATGAAGCCCCTGCTGAATGCTCGACGCCTTGATCTACGGGTAA
>JADKHF010000022.1 GCA_016721865.1 Nitrosomonas sp.
CAAGTTCGCCGTGTTCAATTGCGGCATTGGATACCTTCAATATCAGTTCTGCACGCTCAATTTGGATTCCAGGCCGGTGGATCGATGATCAGTTCCGGCAAATTGTCGAATCTGCTCGGCGTTGAAAACGGGCATAAAATACGCGCGGGCGCTCAAGCTTGACGGTTTCTTTGACGGACTTTCCGTCACTATTGAGTATCGGCCTGCCGTTATCGTCTTTTTTGATACGCTCATCGGTAAATTTCCAGTATTGAATCCAGGTGCTTTTTTCACCTTTTCGTACCTGGGCACCCAAACCGGCAGCCTGTTTATAAGTCAGCCAGCGTGGATCGGCATAGTCCTTGCTCATCAGATACAAGGCATTAATGCCCCGATAACGTTTTTGGGTGGTAGGCTTACTGGATTTGTCCATGATGCTGTCCTCCGTCAACGAATTCCGGTTGATCGATGTTGCTATCCAGTGCATCGGTTTCATTCAAGGCATCTTCTGTAAATGCACAAGCAGCCACGCTTCCTCGAAAGGATCGAACTCGGCCTTGAAATCCCGGTGTTTGTGCATCAACCAGCTTTTGCGCTATCAACTGACGTCTCATCTCCCGGTCATTCAGACCGGTATCAGGAATATCAGTTTCGTGTCATCGTCTGCAGGATTATTCATGGCGATCACTCCTCACCGAAGATTGAAGGGTAACAATGGGACGTACAACATGCACAATCTGTCCGTGGTCGATATTGACATAAGTAGCGCGCATCAAATGAATAGAAAATTCAGATCGGATAACAGCAAATATTCGGATTCACCGAGCACTGCATTGAAACGGTATTGCGGCAAAGCGGCGCCATTGGCATCGGTGGATAGCGGTGTACTGTTTTGCAACCATTGGCCCTAACCGTAATGCCGGTTTCATCAATTAAAACCGTATCACCAGCAACCGCATGCACCCGTTTGAGCAGTTGACCGGTGCCACCGGGACAATCTCCTGAATTGATATAACCTCTGGCAGCAACCCATTCAAATACTTCACGTTGCGGCGGACAGAATGCAACAGATACCACCCTTTTGAGATCGGTTCATCGACAATCCGGTACAAACCGATCGGCAAACTTGGTGTGGTATTGATATAAAACCCGCCAAAAAGCAATACGATACTCAGTACAAACAGACTGATACTGATTGTCAGCACACCAATAGCCAGAATTTTGGTAGCTTTTCATGATCACAATCCTGAACTGTTAGCACTAGTGCCCGTACCAGCGCCAGAATCAACACTATTGAAAGAACCGGTCAACTGGTCGCTTGATAACGGTGGATCGACTTTTGCGCGTGCAGTAAATGTTTCATCCTGGAAGTACAATGGTTGTACGCCATAAATCGCGAGGATATCGGCAACATAGATGATCATGTCGCCCGGTTTGGTAATTCTGCCGTTTGCATCTTTGGTTGCCCCCGACAGGCACGTCATTCATCCGGCGTCAGTAAGGCACGTTGTGTTTCCTGCAGTGTGCGTGTGACATGGCCGTGCATCATTGATGAGCGTCGGCCACTCGTGGTGATCTGCTCCTTGATCACGGTAGTCTGTCCGGTGAGTTTGGACAAGTGTTCTGCGGTTTCAATGCGGTTGGGTGCAAATGCTGTCTGGATATGGCAGTTCGATGTAATCGCTTCATCATGGCCATAACCGATTCGGCTTTTAAGCTGGTTGATGTCCTGACAGATCAGATACGCTTTGATACCGTAAGCGGCGATAAACGCCAAAGATTCCTGGAAGATTTCCAGTTTGCCCAAGCTTGGAAACTCATCAAGCATCAATAGTAACCGGTGCTTGTAATGCGTAACCGGTTCACCATTCTGAAACGCCATCTGACCGGCCAGTTTCCTGACAATCATATTAATCAGAATACGGATTAATGGTCGCAGGCGTGATTTGTCATTGGGATGTGAAATGATCTAGAGACTGACGGGATTATTCTGGTGCATGAGATCGCGGACGCAGAAATCCGAATCACTGATATTGTTTTGCCACAACCGGATCGCGATACAAAGCCAGATACGATTTGGCGGTTGATAGCACGGAACCGGCTTCTTCCTCGGGCCGGGTCCAACATGTCTTTGGCACTGGCTGCGATAACCGGATGAGCGTTACCATATTCCGACTCAATCATCTCCATCCACAATTCCCGGATATCACGGTCGGGATCGGACAATAACGCATCGACAGCCGGTAGTGGCTGGTGTACCATCACACTCCGATTTGTACAGCACATGCAGAATCAATCCGACCAAAAGCGCATGCGCAGTCTTTTGCCAGTGGGTTTCCAGTCCTTTACCGTCAGGATCGACAATCAGGTTCACGAGATTCTGTACATCAGCCACTTCGGTACTGCTACCGATGATAATTTCGTCGAGTGGATTCCAGTGGCAACTAGAAACAGATGCAGGATCAAAACGCAGCACGTTGTTATTCGCATAGTGCTTGCGCCACCCGGCAGTCAAAGCCCAGAGCTCACCTTTGAGGTCGGTAATGACGGCGCTTTGTGCCCACGACAACAAAGTCGGGATGACCAGACTCCGCCTTTTTTTTTTTTTTTTTTTTTTTATTTTTACCTAGGCAGGTTGGTGCAAGCACAATAATGTTCAGGTCGCTGTGTTTCAGATAATGGTTTTGCCCGATTTGTCGCGCAGGCGCACCAGACATAAACCGCTTCGCCGCTTTTATTCTTTTGGAAGACAACAGCCCAGCCGCCTCGATATCTTTCTTTTCCGCCCATCGCTGAACCGTACAGATTGCGATTTGCACGGCTGGAATTGGCAAGCATCATCTTGACGATCAATACCAGAATCAACCCGACACTGGAAAACAAAATGCCGTAACCGGCAGCCAGATCAAAAGATGCCCGGATGTTTGTCGTACCATTGATTACTCCAGACCACAATCGACCAGGGGTGCATAAGTTGATTAAAATGTGACCCAAGCTGATCCTGATAATTGAACTGGGGTTGCAAAATACTGTGTTGCAACCCGGAAACCGCCAATCAAACACGTTGCGAGTAAGCGGACGATCAAAGTATCTTTCTTTGCGTTTCTGTTTTCCTGGAAACCGGGATTGTATTGGTTCATCTGAACTCCTGCTAAGCGTTGAAGTTTTGGGTCGTTTCTGAAATACAACTTATCTCGATAATTGTTTGCGGTGCCGTTCAAGTTCCGGATCATCAGATGTGACGCGAATTTTGTTCTGAACAACAACCTGCACAACAGACTTTCTGAAATCATCGAACCGTTCACCGACAGGTGATTGCCGCTCTGTTGATGGCAACCTGTAGCACGTCAACAGAGATTCATTAAAGTATTTGGAGAAACATACAACCGTTTGCCGTTATCGCGAACAGTTGTAACACCTGCTTTAGTAGAACACCGTGCCGTCTTTGGTCACAGATTCAGTGTTATCGTTACTGGACTGATTGTTGTTATATTCAATGCCTGCAATATGACCACCCATAGTCCCGTCATTTCTATCGACTCTGTTACTTCTGGCGCGCAATACTGAAAGCGCTTCGGCATTATCGTTTCACTTCAACTGTACCCAATCCAGCCATGACATTCTGCGGGAATTAGCTTTTAGTGATGCATAAGCTTCACGGTAGTCACGCTTAATTTCATCCAGTGTGAGTTTGAATTGCAGACTGACTGTTGCATAGAGAGCCTTCTTGCCAAGTGGTCCAGCTTACATGTTTGATAATTCCTCGTTTGGATCTTGCTTCCTGTTGGTGCGTTCAATCAACAGGTCACGCTGTTCCCGTAATTTGAGCCATTGTTCTTTTCGCCAAGAAGATGCATTGGCTTGTTGCTGCTGGTAACGTTCATACAGTCCGGAAGTATCAACATTGTTTTGTAGCGGTCTGGGTTGATAGTGTTTGGCTTTTGATTTTGGTGTTTTGGCACTTTGAGTATTGGTTTGTGCTGTATTTAATGCCGGTTCAAAATCACCCAGCCGTTTGATCAGATTGGGTGTTGATAAAGACCGGTCAACGGAACTGGCTTTTACAGCCACACCGTTACTTGAGGCAAACACCAGGCCGTTGCCACGTTCCTTGATTTCCAGTCCATAGTTGTGCAGTACTTGATGTAAATCTTGCCAAGTGTCAGCTTGTTTGATGTCATCGAGACATTCACGCCGAATCCAGCCCAGCAAGCTCTCAATACCCCGCATTGGTTTCGATGTCCTGAATGATACGTGAGGATTTATCTGGCCTGGTTTCGTGATTAACTTTTGTCAGTCCGTATTCCTGTTCGATCTGCTCGCACAGTGTCGCGACTTTCTTGTAGTCGTAATAAGGATTGTGAATCGTCAATTTTCGTGGATGAATCTTGTTGATCGCAATATGGATATGCAGGTTATCCGTATCGTCATGCACCACACTAATGCGTTGATGTTCACTAAATCCAAGTGTTTCTAGAACCGTTCTTCTATCTCATTCAGTTGAGCATTGGATAACCGTTCATCTTCGGAAACTCAACCCAGATGACAGCTTTTATCGGACTTGGCGCGTTTGTTCATTTCCTGTGTGTTTTGGATTTCCAGCAGTGCGGGCACCGGTTCATCGGTGTGGCAGTTTGTAGCTGATACCATTCCTATTCGCTCGTTCTTTCCTTGCCGGATCGGTCAGATACTCCACCAAGCAGGTAATTGCTTTTGCGTATCGATTTGATGGGTATGATTTTAGCGATCATGCCGTGTTTAAGCGGCTTAAGTAGTTTGGTTATTCCGAATATTATTTTTCTGGGTTTGATGATTTCATTGATCATCATGCATTGTGTTTTCGCGGATTGTGTCCAGCGTCAAATGAGCTGTGACTTGCCGATGTAGTTTGTGCGCCTGTCATTGGTCACTACAATTTAATCAACCCCCAAGCCTTCCCGAATCGGCGTTGATTTTAAGTAGCGTCTACCTGCCGGTTATCGATAACACTGGATACGGTATAACCCAGAAGCCCAGATTGCGCAGATATTCCGCAATCGTTAATCCGGATTCACTAGCTTTTGCTTTGATCATCATTTCTTCTTCCGGCAATACAGGAACTCTGAGGCGCTTTTCGCGTTTGGTACGTTTGGTGCGCTTTGTGCATTTCGCGCACTTTGTTCCTTTATTTGCATTCACAGTCTTCTGTTTTTCACCACCTGTTTGGTGCTCTAAAACTGTCATTTCCGCTTACCTCGTAGAAATCAAGATCAACGTTGAGCAAAATATTTGCGAATAAAGTTTGCGTGGAGATGGCCATCTCACATATCTTACCCTATTTGTTCAGTTTTAAAATATACTACCACTATATTATAAGTTTGCAAACAGTTTATTTTCGTTATATTATAATTTCAACTACTTTAAAATGCTTTCAAAAGCTTCTTTCAAAGTAAAGAAAGTGTTTTTGAAACAAAAAGAAAGCAAAAAGCAAAAGAAACGGATTGAAACAAAATGGAAACGAAAGCAACACTATTGCGAGTGAATGAAACTTTGAAAATGGTCAGGAAGTTTTTTAAGAAAAAATAAACAAAAAGCAAAACCAAAAGTTTCTTTCACCAAAGAATATTTGATACGGAGAACATTGTGATGACCAAAACCTTATCAGAACGTATCGCGCTATTTACAGACAAGCACAAAAACACCGGGAAACCGTTTTTTGCCGGTGTTTATCGCATTGAAGCCCGATATCGAACAGGCCTTACAGGATGGTTGGACGGTGTACCAGGTATGGGACACGTTATATGACGAGGGAAGATCAAATGCTCGTATCAATGGTTCAGGACACTGGTTAACCGCCATATCGCTGATGACAGAAAACAAAAATTAAATACCACATCAAAAAAGTCAACAGCCACTGATCAGGAAGGATTTCGTTTTAATTCTGCAACTGAAAAAGAGGAGCTTATCTGATGGCTAAGATACATATGATACTTCAAGGGCAAGGGTGGCGTCGGCAAATCGTTCATCTCATCGACATTGGCACACGCAGGATCGCCAAAGGTAAAATCCTTTGTGCGTGATACCGATCAGTTAATGCTACGTTTTTACGGTTTCAAGAAACTTAATGTTAAGCAGATTAATGTGATGAACAACATTGAAATCGACCCCAGGAAGTTCGATGATTTGATCAGGCTCATTGCTAACATCGAAACCGATGTCATTATCGATAACGGTGCGAGCACTTTTGTGCCGATGTCGCATTATCTGATCAACCAGATTCCCGCATTGTTGCTGGATATGGGACATGAACTGGTTGTTCATACCGTAATTACAGGCAGCCAGGCATGGCTGGATACGCTCAATGGTTTTGTGCATCTCGTCAAACAGTTTCCGAAAGAAGCATTGTTTGTCGTCTGGCTTAATCCCTACTGGGGCGAGATCACCATGAACGGCAAGCAGTTTGAGGAAATGAAAGCGTATCTTGATAACAAAGCACGGGTATCGGCCATCATTAGAATCCCGCACTACAAACCGGAAACCTTTGGCAAGGATTTGAGTGAAATCCTGCAATCGAAATTTACCTTCGATGAAGCGCTGAAAAACAGCGCTCTACCGGTCATGGTTCGCCAGCGGTTAACCATCATCAGAAGACAGTTGTTTACCAATCTTGAAAATGTGGCTGCAGTTTTATCGCGAACAACGACAAGCTGGATGCATTGATCAAACGGATTGCGTCAGAGCACGGCATCGTTCTGACCAAAGATGATCCGGTATTAATGATGCATACGCTCAATGAAGTGCTGCTGGAACAAAATGAAAAGCACAGGCTGAATTGCTGAACAAATATGAAGCGATTCTGCAGGAAAGCTTTAATCAATGGTATTCAATTGCCAGTAAAAAAGCCAATGCGCTAAGATTAATGCACAAGAAAATAATTTCAAGCAAACGCAACGATCAGCCAATAGAGCAAAGTGTGCAGCTGATCAACGAAAAAATCAGAATCACATTTAATCATGAAATCCATGAGCTGACCAGAATTTCTAGGCAGGCGGCGATTATGAATTTACTGGCTGCTGTTCTGGTATTGGTTTCAACAGTCATTGTTTCATTCACGCTCTTATAGCTTTAACTAAAAGGTTGGACGGCTTATGAAAACCTTGAACCTCACTGAAGCAGCCCATTTTCTGAAACTGCACCCGAAGAAGTGCGCCACCGCGCTAAGGCCGGAATTATTCCAGGTGCCAAATTAGGAAAACGCTGGGCATTTATTGAAGATGACCTTGCCGATCATATCCGCTCGTTATATGCTTGTACCCGGCAAGCGTTGCAAGTGGGACATGAGGAGAAAAAATTATGTCACTCTTTAAACGCGGTAAAACGTGGTGGATTCGATTCACCGCACCAAGCGGCGAGCGCATTAGATGCTCTGCTGCAACAGAAGACAAAACCCAGGCGCAGGAATTCCACGACAAGCTGAAAGCGGAATTTTGGCTGGTTCAAAGATTGGGCAATAAGCAAAAGCGCACTTGGGATGAAGCGGCGTGCAAGTTTTTGTTGGAAACTCAACACAAAGCTACACATGAACGTGACAAAGAAAAATTGCGGTGGTTACAGCAATTTTTACGTAACAAGCTATTGAACGAGATAGACCGCATGCTGATAGATCATATTGCATATACTAAAGCCAAGGAGACCAGCCCTTCTACGGCAAATCGACACCTGGCATTAATACGTGCAATTCTTCGCAAAGCATGCTACGACTGGGAATGGGTCGACAAGGTTCCTAAAATCAGATTATTTCCGGAACCTAAACGTCGGGTGCGCTGGCTTACGCCAGAGCAGGTCAGGGTACTTCTCAACGAGCTACCTGCTCACCAGCAGGATATGGTGATTTTTGCTTTGACAACCGGATTAAGGCAGTCCAATGTTTTGAATTTAGAATGGAGTCAAGTTGATCTTGAGCGTAGGGCAGCATGGATTCACGCTGATCAGGCAAAGGCAAGAAGGGCAATCCATGTCCCTCTGAATTCAATAGCGCTGGCTGTTTTATACCGCCAGATTGGCAAACATCCAAGCAGAGTATTTACTTACAAAGGGCGCTCAATTTCATGGGCAAATACCAGCGCCTGGAGAAATGCTCTAAAACGAGCTGGAATAGAAAATTTCCGATGGCATGACCTGCGCCATACCTGGGCAGTTGGTTAGCCCAGCAGGGTGCGCCGATGAATGCTACAGAACCCGGCGGTTGGGAGTCGGAGAAATGGTCAGACGGTATGCTCACCTGTCAAAACCACAGCTTTTGGAACATGCCGAACTCGTCTCTAATGTCTTTATTGGCACAAATCTGGCACACCCCAAGAAAAAAGAGGTTAGAGAAAATCTCTAACCTCTTGATTTTATGGTGGGTCTGGTTGGACTCGAACCAACGACCAAGGGATTATGAGACGCAATTATTCATAACAAACCTTGTATTAAATTTTGTTGCAAAATAGCTGCCAGCACTTGTTTCATCCGCTACTCTTTTTAGAAGTGATGCCAAAGACATGGAAGAACTCGATCCAGAAAGGCTTGGCATCAGCATCTTCCGATTCCGCTTTGGACCATTCTCTGGAAAATGCCAGGGCGCGGTCTTTGATTTCATTCCAGGCTAATGCCATTCAGTTCCTTTGTAAGCATACGAGTGTGTAGGCTCTATAGTATTTAGAAACAAAAAAATTACAGATTTGCGTTTATGAAGCGCAGATAATTAAGTTTCTTTTATGGGGTTTTTGAACTCCGGAACTTTAGTTATAAATAGAATCGACTCAAATTAATTTTCAAATAAGTGATTTCAGTCTTTACGCAGAAAGCACCTCTAAAATATTACGATAGCTAATCAGAAGGAAAAGTGTTAGAAATAATAGTGATTCAATTATTAATATCCACTTACTTTGGGGATTCTTATTAATCTCGAAAAACTGGTAACGGACATAAACTAAATAGGCAATGAATCCAAATCCAACGATCAATCGTAGGTAGACATTAATTTCTAAACTTTTACCTATCAGCCACACGGGTACTAAGATTAACAGCGAGAGTAATATTTCTATCGAAATAAAAACATTCAGACTAAAAAATTCAGTAAAGTTGTATCCCTTTTTTCTAAAGAAAATAAAATCAAAGAAAGAAAGCAATAAGCTGTAAGATATATACAATATGGCAAAAAATTTAGATTCAATGATGTGCGTTCCACCGCCCAATTCATTGATCTTAAATGCACTTACGGTTTGTAATTCCAGATTATAATACATGAGTGAACATAATCCTCCCGTAATGATCATCATCAATATTGGATTAGGATGGCTTACACGTTTACCCTGCAGGTATTCACGTATGGTATGGCCGGGGCGAATAAACATTTCCTTGGCCGTATGAAGGTACCCTCTGTCTAAATGCGTAGTGGCATGAAAAAAATCATGCAGCAAATTTTTAAGGCTTATGCGATGAATCGCAGACTTCTGCCCACAATTATTACAATAATGACCATGAAACATGTTTCCGCAATTTTTACATTCAATATTATTCAGACTCATGAGTGAGGTTCTCTCTGTTTTTCGTCTTCCAACAGGCGAGCAGTTCTATGCTATCAGCTTATCTTTCTGTTGAGTGATCAGCCAGTCATTTAGAAACTGCATTGGTGATTACAGCCCTGAATATGCAAACGAAGCCGGTGACTTTTAATCTCAACCTAATTTAGAGAGCTGATCAGAGCTTCCTGACGAATATACACGATTGTACTATTACACCTTATACAATCAACGAGACGTCACATCAGATATACTCTTCTCATGTGGTGGCATTCAATATCAGGATCAAAAGATCTACTTTTCACAGCCCGAGGCTAGATTGCCTGTAAATCTAAGAAATGGCGGAATAACTTGGGTTATCTGGGGTAGACGTAAGTTGGAAGGTTCAGGCAAATTTCCCAACGGCGGATGGGCACGAATCGATTCCTGAAGTGCTACCACGAAACTGGGCAGGTTGTTAAGCTCTGTTATGGACACTATAGAGGATCATAATCATGAGCAAGAAAAACGTACACAATATTCCAGTAAATTTAAGGCAAAAATAGCACTCACTGCAGTACGGGGAGATGAAACTATTCCTTAACTAGCAGTAACGGTCTATTCAACAATCTCAATTTCTGAGACCATTGATCTGAAGTAGAATCCATAAAAACCACTAGAAGAAGTAAGCCGATCACTATAATGCACTCTTACCATAGCAGCATTTTTTAAAACTGTGACCGCAAAATCGTATATATCAGGATCGTCTATCATGAAATGACGAAATTTACTGCCACCATTACCAACTTGCATTGTCATAAAATAACTTCTACTTGTACCCTTGTTTTTAATCACATTCGTTATTCTTCCAAACTCAATACCATAGGAAATCTCTCTATCCATAGTATGAATGTCGCCAACCAAATGTTTTTGTTCCAATGGCTGATTCTTAATGATTGGATAAACTTCCATCAATTCGTTTACGGAAGAACAAGAGAGCAGTGAATTATCTTTCGGCGTTGTAAATTTCAACACAACATTATTACCGATAAGATTCTCAATCTCTTCGTAACGGTCTTTTTCGAAACAAAATTTCCAGGGATTAGAAACCAGATTAGGCGGCTGATTTCCAGAATCGATAAAAGTCACACTCTCATGTCCAAGTGATATTTCCCCAACATAGGCTCTGGTAATATTTTTATCACGACTTACTTTACTTAGTTGGCCAGAAACATAACCTTCTGTACTAAAAAGTAATGGTCCAGCAGCAACCCATTTAGGAGCATAAGCTATAGTGACCGCAACAATAGCAAGGAATAATAGCTTCTTCATGATGTAATCCTTTTGATACTTTTGTGTTTTTACTAATCATTTTTTCAGCTGATGATTACCACTTTAGTTTGAATGGAATGAATGTAAGGTGAACAAGTAAGGGGCTTAAATGGAAGCCTTGGCACCCAGAATGGCTATTCAGGCACTACTGGCTGAAAGGGATGATGTGAGCACAGCGGGTGTATGTAGTTACGGAAGAAACTCCACCTGAGTATCACTGGATACATGATCGATGGCCAAGACTTCGGAGATTGTCGGAGCCAGAATCAGAACCATCATCCAGCACCCTGATATAGATTCTTTCAACATATTTGACATCGCTACGGTCGGTGTGTTTGAATGCTGTTTCATATTTCAAATATGGAGTCATTCAAACATGTCAAATCGTGGCGGGAAAAGAGAAAATGCAGGCAGGCCGCTCGGCCAGGGTAAGTATGGCGAACCAACAGTTTCAATACGCATACCGCAAAGTCAGGGAGCTACCATCAAAAACTTTCTGGATGCATACCAGCGTAAAAGAACAGATTCCGATCATGAAGCAACCAACGTGGATGAGTTCTTTATTCCCGTCATTAGTGATCAACCGACCTTGTTACCGCTTTTTTCTACCAAAGTTGCTGCAGGTTTCCCCAGTCCGGCGGATGATCATGTCGAGAAAAGCCTAGATGTCAGTGAATTCCTGATCGATCATGCTGCATCGACATTCTTCGTTACGATTAAGGGAGATTCGATGATTGATGTAGGCTTACTACCAGGCGATAAAATTGTGGTAGATAGATCAAAGACGCCAGGCATCGGCGACATTGTGCTGGCAGTGGTTGATCGTGAATTTACCATCAAAATCCTTGATTACGGGGCGAACAAAATGCCAAGGCTTATGCCAGCCAATTCATCAGGGGCTTACAAACCCATTTACATTCGTCCAGATATGCAGTTTGAGATTTTTGGTGTCGTGATAGGATCATTCCGTCGTTTCAAATGAGTACGTTGCTGCCGTGTTATGTATTGCTGGATCTGGAAACAACGGGTGCTACCCCAACTCAGGATCGCATCACTGAAATCGGCTTAATCCGTTATGAGAACGGTATTGAAGTCGTCGCTGGACTACGCTCATTAATCCAGAAAGAATTGCAATCAACATCATCGACGGGATTATTCTTTGGGAATGTTAGCGATAAAAAATTTGTGAATTAAGTAGGTAGAGGTTTATAAGCAGTTTGCGAATTTGTGCAAGTTGACAAATAGGCTAATTTGCAAGGTTTGCAGGTTGACAAAACTCGATTAATGCACGGTTGCAGATAGCAATGTTGATTTTTCAGCCCTCAATTGCGGACAAAAAAATCAACATCGTTATTTAATTCGGTGAGAATTTTTTTTAAAGGATTACATTTCAGCATATTCCTCAGCATCAACGCCTGATTCAATCAGGCGTTTTTTTCCTTCAGAACATACCGGTAATATTTGCACTTAACTGATTTGTTGCGCGTATATCGAATGTGCCAGTAAAGATTATTAAGTTTTGAAAAATCTGACAAGAACTCCAAACAAAGATCCCTGAACTTTAGCGGCAGGCAACGTAAAATATAAACCCGCTTAGCAGTATGGTGTAGACAGGAGCAAAGCGCCTTTGATGGTTGGATTTAAGACAGCATTTCGACTTGAGTTCCTTCATGTTTTGCACACCGATCAGCAACGCGACCAAGGGAACGTTACACGAATAAAAGTAAACTCGGAGTATTGAAGTTTGCATAACCTGAATTTGTAGTTATGCTTGCATATCAAATTTAAGATAACTAATTATATTTAAAATCTATGCAGACATTTTTAACAATATTCAGCGGTGTCATAATATTTGTAGTAGGTCAGATAACAGTAAAAATGGTTATAGAACCTGTACAAGAAATGAAAAAAACAATTGAAAAAATAAAAACAGAGGTTCATCGCAATAGCTTTGAAATTCATAATTGCAGCGTCATCGGAGAATCAAGTAAAAAAGAAACAATTGATATTTTAAGAAACTTATCGGCTAGCTAATTGCTCATATCGATTAAGTATCATTTTATAAAAATATCATCAAGCATCTTCAATTTGCCAGATAAAATAAAAATAACTAATGCTTTCCAAAACTTAATCTCAATAGCAAATTTGATGAATATTCCAACGCATACTAAAACAGCTGATCATGCATACGAATTAATTTTAAAAATATTGAAGAATTAAAAATTAATTTAAATATATCTTTAGTAACAGGCTATGAAATGGAAAGCAAAAAAATTGAAATTGAGTAGCTTTAAAAACTAGTTAATTTAGTGAATTGTAAATGGACAATCAGCGCTGCAGCTTGTTGCTCTTGTACAAATCGTTAAGCTGCAATTCTTAATAGAAAAAAAGGGAACGGAGGCCAGTCTACTAATGTATCGTTGTCTTTCTGCATAACAGAACGCAATTGAAAAGTAAGTTTGTATCCGCTTGCGAGGGGCATTATAAATCTAGGTAGGATTCGTGAATCATCGGGTTCTTCAGACTCTAAAGGATCTAACTCTCCTTTTAGCAGTGCCAGAGTGATAAAAAAAGGAGAGGTGTTATTTGGAAGCGCCAAATTTACCAACATGCATTTCGCATCTTTCTTGAAGACAGGCATTTCTTCAAGCCTACAGGGAACAATTATGCAGAAAAGATAAAGGCTATCCATTTCCTCAAAGTTGGGCCACGCATACCGTCTCGATATCGACAACCGTTTTTGTTTGTAATATGAATATACCCAGATGGATGAAAGCTTATTTTGTGTGGCTCAAATTCTGGAGTTTCTGTATTCTTGAAATCAAGCTTCATTCCCATTTCATGCGGTGAAATAGATGGAGTTATCCATGGTTTACCACTTTCTCTATTAATATGGATATAAATTGAGCCATCTTTCCCTTCGAACAAAGAAAAAATTTTCTCGATACACCATTACTTGAAGAACTACTCGAAGCAGTACTGCGGATGCCATTGAGTTTACCTCGCGAACTAACGATTAAATAACCGAACACATGGCACGGCATAAATATAGTCACATAAGTTTACCCGTTCCGATTGTGATTGTGATTGTGATTGTGATTGTGATTTAAAAGATCCACTTTACAAAAAAAACCTCTAAGTATTAAATTAAGGTGCTACTTAAGTTTATATCTCAAATTGAGTTTCACACTCTTGCGCTATCAAAAACCGTTTGGCAATAATGGGAAGTCAGTCTAAAGATGAACCGTATTAGGGTTCGGGCAGCATGCCTCCTGTGTGGTCATGCCATTAAGTGTTAGTTGACGCCGCATAGTTATCAATTACTTAACCCACCAGTAACAATATGCGCAATACGCCGGTCTTTGACATCCTGCCCAACTTCCGGCTGCGCTGAAGCAATAACCGTTTTATTCCTGCTGCCAGTGCTTGCCAATGGTTCCATAATTGATGGCTCATCCGCTGGCAATTGAGGTGCGGGCATCCGGGGTGATTCTGGCACCTGTGCGTGGACTGTTTGTACATTCCCAACGGTTGCAGCATAACGTTTATCCAGTGCAATACGATTTATCTCGTAAACCTCCAACCCTCCACATTAACACCCTGGTACATCATCGTTATCCTCAAACCTTTACAAGGGGAACGATGTCATCCAAATACGCGAATTCATATCAACTGGCACCAGCGGTATGTCCGCGGCTTATGCCGCATGGTTTGAATCAAGCTTTGTTGGGTTCCCTGTCAGGTTATTCGGTCGCGGTTGGTTCGTAACGTCCCTGTTGGGTCCTGGGGGCAGGGGCGTGTGAACTGACGGGTTTATTGGTTGGGGATTGTTAAGTGTCTTGTTGTCGGGGGTCTGGTTGTGGTTGTGGTAGTGGGGGGATGGGTTTGCGGTGTTGGTGGGCAGGGTTGGGGGGGGGGGTTGGTTTTGCGGGACGTGTTGCTGTGGGCGTGGGTGTGGCTGAGGGCGTTGCATCGGGGCGGTTTGTTTGCCATTGGAAGGTGGCATTGGTGCCGCATGGGGTGGTTGATTGCCGGGTGGTTGCTCGTTTGGGGTTGCGTCGTGCGTCGAAATATGCTGCGGTATTGTGCCGCTTTTCGCGGGTTTTGTGGTACAATAACACCATGAAAACGCACGCAAAACAGTCAATTGAATTGGATCATCTGAACCTCGGGGCGGTTAAAACCGAGGTATCAATCTGTTCAATCACTGCTTGCAAGCACAAAACGAACTCAAACTGCTGGGGCGAGTCAGGTGGAACTGGGGCATTTGGCGATTGTTCGGTGTGAAGAGAGCATGTCCCGTTGAGTTTGTTCGGCTGGCAAACTGATGTTTCTGCCGTTGGGCGGAAATCGAGCAATTGCCGCTGCCTGTCCAGAGCCTAGCGGAGCGCTGGGCGCCAGCCGTTGCCGGATCCCTGCCGTCGAACACGCCATGAACCGCAATCCTGCCAATGCAAACGTGCGGCGGGATCTGGTCGAATCGGTGAAGACGTCACCACAACTCGCGTCAAACCCGCGATTCTTTGTGCCCGCCATCCGTCCCAATATTCCTGGGGCGCGAACTGTGGTCGCGGAACCGGAGGGGTGATCGCGGCGGCGGCGGCCCGGGTTTGCTGCGGATCGTCGCGGCTAAATACCTCACCTGCCGCTGTATCGCTCGCAATCGGGGGCTATCGTCTTGGGGGTGGGTTGGAGGTCGGCGGGCCTGCAACGCTGGCTGCGGCTGATCTGGCCGCAGGTCGCGTGTTGCCGCCGAGGTGGCGCTCCGCGGAAAACGAGCGGCCTCCTGTGGGCGTATCCCGCAACGACTTCAATTGGAGCCGCGTATCATCGTATTTCTACCAAACCAGTCGTAGTGGCAAACATGTGCAAAACTTCCTCCGCTGGCAAGGCCACTTGCTGGTCGACGACTATGGCGGGTACAAGGCTTTATTCTCCAAAACAGCATCACCCTGCACAGAATTGGGCTGTTGGGCGCACGCGCGCCGCAAATTCTTCGATCTGCATCAGGCCAACGCCAGCACCGTTGCATTCGAGCATTGCAACGCATTGACAAACTACGCCGTCGAAGCCAAGCAAGCACTTATCGACCGAAGCACGGCACAACTGCGTGCCGAAAAAGCCTGCCGATCCTGATCGTTGCCGCTGGTTACTGCAAACCCCTTTCACCGCCGATGGCGGCAGCACCGCCAAAGCCATCGCTACCTTTGAAGCGCTGGCAAGCCTGATCCGCTACGCCGGCGGCGGACACCTGCCGATTGACAACAACCCCGTCAAAACACTATTCCCCTCGCGCTCGGCAGAAAAACTGGCTGTTCCGGTGCGCGCCGAACGCCGCCGCCACCAAACCCTGCTCGCACCGCAAAACTCACGGCCTCAACCCCCACAATGGCTGCCGACACCCTCGAAAAACTCCCCCTGGCCTAACAGCCGAATCGTGAACTGCTCCCTTCGGGGCTTTGAAGCATTGTTGAAGGAATGTGGGTAGATGGTGGGGTTGGAGGCTTACTTTATATCAATGTACTCGGATGCTGTTCTGCTATTTGCGCCGTAGTTATGGTTCATCGAGCGTTGAGTATTGGATGATAAATCAGCCTTCGATTTTCCACCCTCTGACCCACGTATTATTTCCTGAGCGGCACTTGGTCCAAGCTGGTGCATCATGTAAATGTTTTCTGCGGTAACCGGCAATCCAGACTTTTTAAGCATGGCCATGTTCTGAACGGTTAACTTCATCCCGCCTTCAATGTTCTGATCAACATCGAAACGATTCTTTATACCTACACCTGACGCTGTTTGCCCGGTGAATTGATATAACCCAAGCGCGCCTGTTTTACTGATGGCATTAGGATTCCCGCCGCTTTCCATGGCTGCTATTTTTTGCATCATTACAGGATCCAGACCATGTTTCTCGGCCTGGGTAGATATCTTGTCCCGTATTTCTTGCGGCATACCACCCGGAATATTGGCTGAGGTGTTCGCGGCACTTGTTTTGAGGGCGCGAATACGCTGCGCTTCGGCATCGGTATATGTCCCGTACTTTGACAGATCATCGCCACCCTTGATGCCATCAAACAATTCTTTATGACGGTATCCTTTTGGCATAACGGTTTTCTCTAAAACCGATCCAGCTTCAGACTTTGCAATATCGTATTGGTGTTTTACCTTGGAGAAAACGTTTGATACTTTGCTGGTGATCGGCTTTATCGCTTTTGGAATATCAACACCAAACTTATCCTTTGCAAACCCTGTGAAGGTGTTCCAGAATGATTCTATTTTGCTTCCGATGCTGCTGAGAACATTGTTGAATTTGTCTGTTGTTGAATCCCATGAATTGATAATTTTTACGGCCACCGATTTAAAATCGGCAATAGTTTCGTCCCATGCCTTACTTATTGTGCCACCGACCCCGGAAGTCCCGGACATGAGAAATGGCAGCGCCACTGCAAGCATAGGCAAAATGTATCGTCTTAACCAGCTGCTATCACCCCCGGAAGCATCCGCAGCAGGTGTCGTTTCTTCGATATTCTTCAGGCTTTTATTGGCAGCTTTATTGAAAGCAGTTTCATCCTTGCGGAATAGCTTTATTTCACCGAATATCTTTCTAAACCACCGGAAAGTATCTTTCTGTTCGCGCCCGGTACCGGCTGTCAGGATCTCATAACCGCGCGCCATGGGCTGCGCCACTTCGCTGAATGCCTTGATAGCCGGGTCAGTCTCTTCCATGCCGCTGCCTGCAGATGTGACGGCATCAGCAATCTTACCGGCTGCTGCACGCACCGCGCTATCATCGGATGATGGCGAGCTATCAACATACCTGTCATTGCTGGAATCGTCGCCCAATAGAGGGCTTCCGCCGCCTTTCTTGGTGAATCGCCCGGTTTGCGTATCGCGTATGGCTTTCTGCGCTGCTTTTGCGGCTGCGCTGGTAATGGATGGTGTTGCGATAGTCTTGGCCGCTGTTCGCTCAATGGCTTTATTCAGTGCGCTGGAAATCAATGGAGTGGATGATGATACCCTTGCATCACGACTACCTTCACTTCTTCTGGGTGTGGCAATATGCGGCTGGGAAGGTTGTTTTTCCCTGACATCATTATTGGGCGATAGATTCCTGACGGATGATACCCGCTCACCACCGGCCAGCGCTTTTCGGATGGCCTTCATGTCATCGCGTATTTCGGTCCAAAGGGCAAATGTCCCGTTTATATCGAGGGGTTCCCCAATCAAGAACCCTTGATTATCACTTTTAATATTTGACATGGTGTCTAAACTTTAACGAATGTGTCTATTTGCGAAAAGGACATTTGAATTTCCTGCATACCGTCATCCCGTCTGGATAGGCTTACTTCAAGGTTAGATGGCCTGAACCATCCAATGCTTTCATATGCCCCGGATGGCGTGCTGCCCCTGGTAATAAATGAATGCACTACTTTGAATTTAATAGCGTAAGAACTTGGTACACCTACCGTGCCATCCCGTGCTACAGTCGCAGCATGATGTTGCTCGTACCAGCGTTTTATTGTGCCAAATTGATCATCCATCGTTGTTATGTGCATTTCGACCGGTTCACTGCTTTGAACAGAATCAATGACAGCGCCACCAACCTTACGCTTATCGCCTGATATGATGAATGGCGCATAATCAAGTTCTGTTGCAAACATATTGAACCATTGCGAAACCCAGTCACCCATTAGGCTGCTTGAAACTTCTATCAGGAACAGATTCTTTTTTGATAGCCTGGTGTAGCGCATCATTTCATAGATTCGCTTGGCTTCCGATGGCGAAATGCCGACAAATAATGGCGTTGGCCTGCCCCAGTACATGGCCTGCGATGCAATGCCGCTCATGCCGGGCAGATACTCATTGAGTAGACCGGAATCCAGTATGCGCAATCCCGCTGCATTAATATCGCCGCGCATTAAATCACCCAAAACACCGCCGCCAACATGCAATGCTCTTTGTGATTCAATAGGAATATGCTTATTGATGGCATTGCGCACGACATTGACACCCATAGCGCCACCAATATTAGTAACCGCTTTAGCCAGTTCGCCGCCACCCATCATATCCGCCGCCCCTTTGCTTATTCTGCTTGCAATTGATGTAGCGCCATCAATTGGAGCGCCAATTCCGCCACGGCTGGATAATGCATCGGATACGTTATTGTATAAGGACATGGTTATCTACCTTTTCTTCGTCGTTGTTTGCGGCTCTGGATGATCGGTTGATAGTCTGTTTCTATCGCGCTATCCATCTTACCTTGGCCGAATCCCTGTCCACCGCCGTCAGATCCATCATCCGGGTTGCCTTCATCCTTCTGTTTAACGATAGGAGCGTACATTTTCGCCTGATCCTCATCCAGCATCATTGTTTTGGTTAAGAATTCATGCATCATTTCTTCCGTTGCCCCAAGATCCTTCATCTGCTGCATGGCCTGCACCAGCATCATTCCTGAGTTCATCGAATCTGCTCTTGTGCGTTGTTTTTCAGCTTCCAGCGCTGAGATAGATCCAAAAAAATTGATCTCGTACGGACGCTCATTGGAATTGAATACAATTCCGTACTTGGTCATCGTATGGATGTCTATTACCTGATGAAAGAATTCAGATAGTGAGTTGCGTATTGTTCTTGAGTTCTCCGCTGCCTGCGCTGATATCCTAAAGAATCCACCCTCACCAAGTCCGCCAGATAACTGATCGGCAAAGCCAAGCATGGCCAGATCAACACCAATGGCCCCGGAATACATGCGTGCGTGCAGCATAATATCTTCTATGGTTATATTGTTGGCTCTGCCAGACTGCCCGCCATTAGAATTGCTGACGGTAGTCAACTGCTTTTCATTGAAAACGGGGATAATGTGTCGAATCCGCTCCAATACGGGCAGGCCATTCTTAACCGCATTTTCCGCGCGGTTTTTGGATGCTGTAAGCATGGATTTAAAGGAAGTCAGGAATCTATTCTGTTGTTCCAGCGTCATGGAATCCATATTGACTGTTAACATTTGTTCGTCAATAGAATCCAGCCATCGCTGCCCGACAATTCCAACAAGAGACGAATACAGATTGTCGTATGGACCTTCTGCGTTATAGAGCAGCGATCCGCCCACCATGCTTGGCATAATCGGCAGGTTATCGATATCATCCTCGGTAATCGCAATCCGCATTGATTTTTCCACCACACCGAACTGCGGTACCCACTGCGTGCGTGGCATTTTAAATCTTGCCATTTGAGAAATATCCAGCCTCTCGAAATTGCGGGCACCTGTGTATACCGCAAAGCCAATTGTTCTATTCCCTCGCTCGAATGGCTGAACCAGTGGCGGCCTAACCATTTCATCCGTATAGAGGTCGATTACGCCACTGGATGGTTTTGTATAAATTCGCGCATAAGAATCACCAAAAGTTGCCCCGGTGTACGCTACTGACCGTGCAACGCGATTAAATATCGAGGCTAATGAATCGGCGATCTCGTCAGTAATTGCTTCCAGTCGCTTATTTTCCTTCGCTTTCGCTGTTTTCTCGATAAACACCAGATCCCCACTGGTTTCATGGCCGCCAAGCGCGCAAGTGACCAACAACCCAAGCGCTGTAGCGCCAATGGGGTCAGATTCCATCATTGACCATTTTTCGTATATCTGCTGACGTGATCTTGCTGCACGTCTGTCGTTGCCAAGCAGTGAGGCAACTGTCGTTTGACCTGATCCATACAGGTATGCGTCAGATTCCTTGATTTGGCTTGCTGGTGATATATGGTTTTTAGTAAATTTGCCCGCTGGCATTCCAATACTGGCAAGAAAGCTATTGGATTTTATTTTGTCTTTAGATTGAGGCATATAGTTAAACGCGCCATGTTCATGATAATTCCATGATGTTATGGCTTTGCATATCCAAAAATGCCTTGATTTTCCGCAACAATCCAGCGGTACCGGAAAACTGCGGTTTAAAGAGGTTTTTCAGAGGGCATTATTGATCCTAAATAGATTAAACAAGGAGTCAATATGCCCATATCTACGCCAATGATTCAATATTCCCTCAAGGATAGAGGGCGAAAACACACCGGGCAGGTGCGCAATTTCAACACTAAATTGATTTGCGATGCCATAAATAGTCCGGCCTGTCAGGAAATGGTTTCATCCCGTGGAATGCTTGGATATTACGGCCATCTACCGCGCGTGCGCTTTGGCATGATGCCATCCGAGGGCGGCATGGATGGCGGCAAGTATGTGCCAGTCGATCCCGCATTCGTTACCACACACCTGAGCGCAACGCCTGAGGGAATCATCCGGCATCAGGCCGAATTTCTTGACACCGCAGCCGGTTTGATTGCTGCCAAGATGTGGAATGGCAAGGTTGGCGGGTTTTCTTCTGCAATCGATGAGGCTAAACCCCAGTTCTTTGGATTTGATTACGTTGCGCAGCCCAATTACCTGGGCAATTCCTTCCGTGGCGTTGTCTTGGATGATGTCATGGGCGGTAATTTCGGGGAGCTTACCTACGACGATATCTATGCGGCTGAACAAGACGAACAAAAACAAGCAATGATTGTGTTGCTGGATAGCTTGGATCGTGAGCGCAATATGGCCAGCGAAACGATCGAGCGGCTACAGCATGAAAATGAGCAGCTGCTATCCATGCTTGCCAATAAAGGTATTGATCAGTCAACGGCTCTTGATTCAGCGTTCATTATGCCATTCACGCACACGGCAAAAGGCAGAACCCTGGATTCAATAAAACAAGAATCCATAGCCTTTAAAAACGCCAATCTTCCCGGCTATGTTGTGCCGATTGCGGAAAACGAGCTAGAGCCTGACCCGTTAGCCGGTCGCCTGATAAATAAATTCCAAAGGTAGGAAGCCTAAGCTATGTCAGAAGAAGTCAAGTTAGCTTTCGGTGGCTACATGGGCGCTTATTACAGTTCCTTGGTTCCAAGAACCAAATCGATGCAGGAGTACATTACGCGCGGACTGGCAACCAGTATTGTGTGGGCACCTTCTCGCATGGTTGATCTTGCCGAAGAAATGCTTGCTTCGTGGCAGCGTAATGACACGGACGGTACCGCCACTCACCCGGCAAAAATGCCAGTTATCCTTGTGGCTATGGCAAAGGATTACACGCCTACCGGTCGTGATTACGCTCGCCAAATAGCCGATGAGGTAGAGGTTGTATTTCCTGAGGATGAAAAGGAGCGTTGCTTCAAAGTTGATGTGAGTCTTGGAGATATAAGGACTCAAGTGGCATTTTGCGCGCATGACGAGCCTACTGCCAGAGAACTTGCCAGGCAGTTTACCAAGTACGTGGATAAAACAAACAGCAGGAGATTCGAGGCAATCTATAAATTCGCCGGGATAAATCACGCATTCCCGGTGCAGATCGAGTCACCTGAAATTATTTCTGTGTCCACTCAAACGGATTCCAAGAATCTAACAATACTGGCTTGCGACCTTACTCTGAGGGCTGCAATACCAACATTTTACGCGCCTGGTGATGATGATCCCAATGATGGAAAGGGTACCGATGGAGATCCCGACGATCCATCCGGGTATCAGGTTGTAATTCAGGTTAACAACGAAGAAGAGGATGTTCTGTAATGGAAATTTACATTGATATTAATCTTGATTTGATGAAGAACATCGGGTTTTGTGGGTGCTGGTGGGGTTGGTTTGGCTACTTGTTGTGCTCAGAAATGGTATGCGTGATGTTGATGATTATTATTTTATTAGAGAGAGTCTTGGCATAGTTATTTTTATTGCGGTCATCGGATGGCCTTATAACCTTATCTGCTGGATATTTTCATGGCATATCTGGTTGATGCCGGTTGGTGATCTATTTAAACGAAAATGATCAAAATCCAAGCAACATTCATTGGTTATGGCGGGCGTGCTTGCACCCTGTTTTCAGCTATCGATCCCGATTCAAATGTTTTGGTTGTCAGTGTTGAATCTGAATACAGGCCGGATCGCAAGGGCGGCTGTATCGTCATAACCAATAATCCTGATATCCCGTACGACAGCTTGTTTACTGATGACGATATCAAATCGGCCATATCTGCTTTCTTTGCGTTCAAGACCGGTTTTGCCAATGACAACAAAAGCCAAAGATTGGTGTTTTCTGAACGGGCGGCCAGATCAAATCCAGAGCAATCGATTGAGAAGGATGGAATGGATCATTCCGGTCCGCGCTATCGCATATCCGAAGGCGTTACCTGCGGGCAGATTGCGGCACTAGCTACATGCCTGTATGCGTCACGCTCCGGAACGATTGGGCAATCGCTGGATATGTTTGATGCGCTTAACGCACTGTCGCGCGGCGAAATTATTACTATTTGAGAGATCCTTTGATGATAGATAAAAACTCCGCTGCAGCTAGAAATTTCTACAGGGAAATAAGAAAGTTTGCGGAAAGAACAAAGTCGTGGGAAATCCATATTTCGTATGAAACAAAGCCGGACGAAGCATACGACCTGACGCTGGTTTCTCAGCGCGTGTACGGCAGGCGTGATGAATTTCTTACTATCATGGCTGCGGCTGGCTTGGATATGGTGGATCAGGCATTGCCGCAAAAACGTTTGACGTTGCCTACTGAAGCGCAGCTCTATGCAATCAAGAGAAGCGCCGGATTCGAGTCTGTTGCTGAAAGCAGGGAAAACTTTTCACCAACTTGGGCGTAATACCGAGCCATGGTTAATTTATGGTTAGGAAAGCTTAAAGGGCATATAAGCGAGGCCAAAAATCGCGCCAAAGCCGACAAACTTGAGCGGGAAGCAGCAGAAAAACACCCCAATTCGATCATACTCACCAAGCGCGAGGTGCAAGGGGAGTGGGATGCCAGCCGAGTATTGGTGACAACCATAGGCGGTGCCCCGCGTCCGATCACGACCAATGATCTTGCGCAATTCCGTCACAACATGCGGATGGCGCAGAAGAACTTTAACGGCGATGGTATTACCGCGCGTCAAGTTATTGATCTTGCATCATCCAAACCCATGCCCGGCACCGGTTCGGATACAGACATCGACCGCGCAAGAAAACAGATAACAATGGCGGTACCGGTATCTGCATTCAACAATGAAGTTCGGTTCATAACCAACGCCGGACCGGATTCGGAAGTTAACCGGCATCATGTGCTGGTGCGCTTTAATGCGTTTTCAGTCGCCGCGAATAAGTTAATGGCATCCACTGCCAAAGAGAGAAGAGATCCCAAACAAACCGCCAATTGGCTAAGAAAGCAGAAATTGGCCTTTGATTGCAGTTGCGGCAGGCATCGGTACTGGTTTCGGTATATCAGCACAATCGGAAACTTTAACGCCGGTCGGAAAGAAATGGGCTTCCCAAAAATACGCAATCCAAACCTGAAGGGCGTGGCGTGCAAGCATGTATTGCGCGTGATGTCTGAGGTCGAATCATCAACTTCAGTGTTGAATTTCCTGGCAAAGCACATGGAGAAATTGCGTGATTCGCAAGACAACACGGCCAAGCATCGAATAAAACAGAAAGAGCATGACGATGAGATCAAAAAGAGAGCGAATTCCCGCGTAAATACAATTAAAACCAGCGAGCAACGAGCGGCTGAAAGAAAAAGAGCCAAAGAGCGCGAATCGCTGCATAAGAAAGCCAAGCAGGTAAAAAGGATTGAGAGAAAGCCAACGGCCACGCGCAGGATAGAAGCGGCGCTTGCGTCAGGTAAGTTATCTGCTTCAGATTTGGAAGTGTTGCGAAGGATTGGATTTACTGACAAACAGGTAGCAGAAAAACTCAAAGGATAAGAGACATGTTAACGAACGTACCTTCAGGTGTTAATCGCATGGCGCGCAATATCGTCATTAATCATCCCAATTCTTTTGAATGCCAGATGTACAGAAAATCTGTAAATAGAGCGAATGAATCAGAGGCTATGGGAATGCCAACTATTGGAGGGCTTGGTGTCATCAGCGCGGAAGATGAGGAGGACATTTCTTACGATCACCTTGGCAACGGTTACGCATTGCAGGCCGAGCCATTCTCGCCGTCATCGATGTTTGAGCGGCAGGATGCCAATAACGGCTTCTCTAATGAACTGCGTTTCTTGATTGAGCCTGAACAGCCAACTGGTGCTGAAGGTAACTTCACGCCACGTAAAGGTGATGTTATGTATATCGTCATATCTGATGATGTCAGGCTGGCTTATGAAGTGGTTGATATTGAGACTGTTATGAATATCGCGCCATTTGCAATGCGTTATGTAACCAATCGCCGGGGTGATTTGGATATTTGATTGGTATGTGACGAGTCAATGATAATGAATAAAGACAAAATAACTTTGATACTTTTGGTAATTTATGCCTGACTTGATCAGGCGTTTTTTTACTGTAAAACATACCTGTAATATTTGCGTTTAACTGATTTGTTACGAGTGTATCGAACGTGCTAATAAAGATTATTCAGTTTAGAAAATATATTAATATTATGAAGTTGTTTTGCATATCTCAACTACTTAATAATTAAACATATAAGTAGATATTTTTAAGGCAATATAGCAGAGAAAAATACAAAAACGGCAAACAACAAGAAATATAAACACGCTTAGGAATATGGTGAAAACAAGAGTATTAAACTCCATGCTATTATTATGAATTTGTAGCCCCCTGTGTTACTTGAACGGAGGAAAAATGGTGCGTTTACACTTTATATTAAGAGCTTTTCTATTCTTTTGTTACTTAAGTAATAAGGAGTTAGGAAAACTTAGTCAAGTTATATGACATTCCGTTCCAGATTGTGAGACATTATTTGTCGGATATATTACGTTAGCCCTCTTACAACATACGCCGCGCAGCCGGCTCGAATCGGAGGATTTATGGTCGTACGAAAGAAGGCACCCCCAGCCCCTGATGTTCGTGACAGTCAAGCGGATTCACCATCGCCCGTGGCCAAGCGCAACCGCGCGTTCGTATTCATTAGCCATGACAGTCGAGACGCGGACCTTGCCGGAGCGTTTGCCAACCTTCTGTCAGATGTCAGTGCAGGAACGCTCAAGTCGTTTCGCTCATCTGATAAAAATGGCAGTTCCGGTATCGAGTTTGGAACAGAGTGGTACAAGGCAATCATGTCTCAGTTGGGGGACGCCACTGACGTGGTGGCTCTCTTGACACACCACAGCACGGATCGCCCGTGGATTCTCTATGAGGCCGGTGTCGCCAAAGGGAAACTAGATACCAATGTGCTTGGCGTCGCCCTCGGGGTTCCGCTTGAAAAGGTCAGCACAGGTCCATTCGGCCAATTTCAGAACTGTGGCGATGACGAAGACTCACTGACGAAGTTGGTGATACAACTGCTCCAGCGAAACCCAGATGCTTCACCCCGCGAGGAAGCGGTTCGAATGCAGGTTCGCGTGTTCCTCGAGGGCACGAAGAAGCTACTAACCACCAAGGAAGTCGACTTGCCTGCATCCGACGAGAGCAACGTCGCGAAGCTGTTCGAAGAGGTTAAAATCATGGTGCGCGAGTTGCCAGAACGCGTTGAGGACAGGGTTCGCTCTGTGGGCAAGCGTGGTGCAATGAAACGAATGCGCAAGTTCCATCCCATGATGTTCGAAGAGCTCCTGTTTCACCCGGCACTTCGAGAGAGCCGGAACGGCCCAGCTGCCGCTTGGTTGCTCTTCATGTCCGTATTCCGCGATGATATCCCTTGGCTTTACGACATGGGTCTTGATCTCTACCAAGCGCTGCGAATCGGTGACCTAGACCAGATATCGAGCGCGAGAAAGGACCTTCTGTCCATTCTTGAGGCAACAACTCGGGGGCCGTTCTTCCATGAGATGCTTCGCCCTGAAGACGAGGAGATCTACTTCCTTGTCCGGCACATACCAGAGATGATTGACCGTTTTCTAGCCCCCCTTCTTGATCGAGAGGAGTCCCCTAGAGAGCGGGTTTTGGTGCGGCGCCCGCCACCGCCCACACCGCCGAAAGAGGGCTAACCCCTCCGTCAAGGGGGCCTGCCGAAGGCAGGTCCCTTACGTCGAACGTTGGGCATCAAGTTTCTGCTTACCGACTTAACTTAACTTTTGAAGGTTATTATATGTCGCAATATTGGGTTGTTGGTGCAATGTTTGGTGGTCATGACGATCAATCAGAAACATTTATTCGCAGAGGATATTGGTTTTTAGGCTGGGAAGACAAAGATCAACCATCTCAAGCAGCATTAAGAGATCAAATCAAAATTGGTGACCGCATAGCAATTAAACGAATGCTTGGGCAAGGTGCTACAAACATCGAAATTCGTGCGCTTGGAACTGTCAAGGAAATTGACCCAGAAGATAAACGTGTTTATATCCACTGGGCAGTCTCTGGGTTACAAAGACAGGTCCCATCAAAAGGTGCATTCAAATCCATACATGGTCCCTTTTCCGCAGATGATGATTGGACCAGATTGGTCTTTCAACTCTAAAAATAATGCCCAAATTAAATGTTAGACAGACGGTGCATCACAAGGTCAAATGGGAAACGCATGGTGTTTTGCAGATGTTGCGGTAAAGAAATTCACGAGACGGCCCCAGCTTGTCCGCATTGTGGGGGAGTTCAGCACACCACTGTCGGCCCCATCTCATCATGCAAATGATAGCCCGTTCTGGGTTCCAATTACATCATTGGTTCTTGGAATTATTTGTGTACTTTCCTTCTTCGATGATTCGCAGTGGGACAATGACACGATTTTCGAAATTGGCAGTTTTTCGATGGCAGTCCTTGTTCTAGGTGCCATTAGTCTGGACAAGCAAAAACCGGTAAAGGTATAGTTATAACCGGCATTGTCTTGTCGTCAATAGCGCTCTTGCGTTTATTGGCATGTTCTCTAAATATCAGAAAGGGAAAAGTTATGAGTATGGTTTTTTGTCGTGGTTGTGGGAAAGAAATTCACGAATCGGCACCAACGTGTCCGCATTGTGGTGCTCCTCAGAGCATCGCTTCCACCCAAGGAAAGGCATTGTTTTCGTCCTATGACCAAGTGCCGTGGTATCGGAAAAATTGGTTTGCGATTGTCTGTTTCTTGATTTTCACTCCTGGACTATTGGTCGTTTTGTTCACCGGGGATGTTTACTATGAAAGCAAAGGTCAATTAAAAACCTACTCAAAAGGCGCGAAAATATTCCTCATTATCTGGAGTATTCTTTACATCATTGGCGCCCTCTCCAGGGGGTAAATCGTCTAACCCTGCACCCATTCTGGACTGCGCAAAAGCGCATAGTCCCGGCGTATTAGTTTGACGCCATTTTCAGCCATCAAACAAAAGGAGAGCATTTTGTGGTTTCAAAGAAATCTTTAGTAGCGGGCTTGACGTTGTGTTGTCTGTCTCAGATAGCATCTGCCGACGATATTGGATTAACCAAACAGTTTTCGGCCTGCATGGACAAGTCGGGCGGCGTGACGGTCGACATGCTTGACTGCATTGACGCAGAAACAAATCGGCAAGATGCCCGCCTCAACAAAGCCTACAAGGAAGCTATGCCCCAATTATCTCAGGCACGCAAGAAGCAGTTGCAGGACGCTCAGCATGCTTGGATAAAGTATCAGGATGCAAACTGCAATTTCTATGCTGACCCTGATGGAGGAACGATGGCAACTGTGAGTTCAAATGACTGTTTTATGTCCACCACAGCATCTCGCGCTAAAGAACTTGAAGGCTTCAAAGAGTGAACACGTACCTTTACGTTAACCGCCAATAATAAAACCTTGCTCCGAAGCAAAAGATGATCATTGGGCAATAATGGTTGGCAGCTTCCTGCTCAACATGGGTGCAATTTAAACAGCCAATCGAATAATCATCCATTAAATCGAGACAAGTGATTCCGCTTCTATCTTCAACTATGATTTATTGGCCCGCATTGGCTTCATAAGAAAAAGATTCTCACGTAAAAATCACGAGCGTCACAAATGGGCTATGAATGCTCTTAAAGTCTCATCAAAGCTGTCCTCTTTTCGAAATGCTATTGGACATAGCGGATTCGCGCTTTCTGGTTCTAGTGCCTACCCTTCGCGCCGGTCTATGCCTTCGTCACAAATATGCTCAATCCAAAATAAAAGCGGAAAAACCCCCGTTTTAGCAAAATTCCAGATTCCAGAATAGGCACTTACCAATGTTTTAAAACATTGGAGGTGCCCGGTCATCCGTCCGGGTGAGAAATGTTAACCATAGGACAGAAGAATTATGACCACCAAACGAGTACATCAGGAATATCTTAAAACCTCAACCGCACAAGTCGCGGCATTTGCAGAAGCACTGAAGGATAACGCAACATCCAAAGAAGGAACTTTTGATTCCGCCGCTAGCCAGCGATTTCATGGCAACTGCAACCAACCAAAACACCGGCGTTGAAGTTCAGAAACACTTCAAATTGTTATGGACAATACGTCGTCAGGCGAGAAAGGCGAAGCAGGCGCAGCAGAATTACGCGCGCAGTTCTCGATGGCATCAGCATCTATGAATCACAGCACGGCGTTTCTGCACCGGCTGACGTGATTGAGCAAGCGCTTCACAACGCATACTCTACAACAGATGTAGCCAAGAGACTGGCTGGTCTAAAACTTGATTCTGCCACTTCCGATCATCAAGACAACCTTGGCTTGCAAGCAAACCGCGCGGTCATCTCAATACTGTCTGCCATGGGCGAAGCCATACCATTCGCGCATTATTTGCCTGCTGATTTGGGTTCAAACAAAAGTGTTCTGGCTATCCTGTCGCATCAAGCCGGAAATACCTATGGTCAGTATGCTGAAGGCGGATCAATGGATGGCGCTAATTCCGGCAATCCATTTATCACATCTTCACGCGTTCACAAAACCACCCCGGCTGTTACTACCGGCAACGTTACAGGTGCATTGACTGCGGTGCAGGAAGATGATGTAACGTGCGATTCAGATGCAGATCAGATCAAACTGTTGCGTGGACGTACCATTGTTTACGTCAATGGTGTGCCTTGCGCACTAGAAGTTGATCAAAGTGGTTCTGGCAACTCTACCATTAGCGGAAGCGCTACTGTCAGTGGAGTTGATTATGTGATTGGCGGCACGATCAACACCGATACCGGTGTTTTTGCTTTGACCACCACACCGGCATTGGGAACCACAGTTCCAGTGACCGTAGAGGGCTTTATTGATTATGAGCGTGCGCCTGAGTTTACGCCATCAATCATTACCGCCGTGAACACATACGAACTGTTTGTTAAACCATGGCGCGTGATCACGCAACAAACCATTGATTCAAGCACCCAGATGGCTAATGAATTGGGACTAAATTCTTATGGTGAAAGTGTTCTGGCTATCCAAAACCAATTTGCCAATGAACGGCATTACGAGGTTCTGGCCAAGGCTCGCCGTTTGGCTGTAAACAACTCAGTTGATTACGACTTTGACTGGCCTAATCAGAAAGGTCAAAAATCTCGCGCTCAGATTTGGCAGGATTTTGCGACACCTCTAGGCGCGGCATCGCAGCAAATGGCTATTGATACCATGGATCACGGCATTACTCATGCGTATGTTGGTAAATACATTGCCTCTCAATGGATGTCGTTGCCGCGCGAAATTTTCGAGCCTTCTGGAATCTCTGAAAGACCTGGAATCTTCCGTATTGGCCGTTTATTCGGTCGTATTGAAGTGTATTACACACCCAAAGGTCTGACCGATACCGCAGCAGCAGGGCAAATCCTGTGCGTTGGTAAGGCAACGAATGTTTCACTAAACCCATTTGTTCTTGGTGACGCGGTTGCTCCTACAGTAATGCCACTGGCATTCAATGCTGACATGAAGCGCGGCGCTGCTTTCTATGCCCGTAACTTCACCGCCGTTAACCCGTTCAAACAAGCTGCGCTTGGTTGCGCTGTTATCAACGTCACAAACATGATCTAAGAAGCAGCAGAATAGCTTTTAAGAACATTTAAAGTAACGTTAATAAGGAGTTGGATATGGGACGTAAAATACAACTGGGATCGCCTTCATTCGTGAAGGCTGGTCTCAGTAAGTGCGTGAAGGAGGTATTTGGCGGTGCTGAATACCCAATTCGGGCTGTAATCTTAAACCACATGCCAAGGGATATCACTTTGCCTGAACTTGGTTTGTTCCTGAAGCATGTGGGCAACTCGAATGATGAGGATAAGCGCATTGCTGTGATTGGTGATTTAGAGCGGCTGTTGCGCTTGGAATCAAATATCAGTCAGATTGCTTTTCTGAATGGGTATGATTTTGCTGCATTAACGGTTGAAGAACTGGTTGATGAGCCTGAGCAGGATGGTGGTCAAGACGGCGGTGGTCAAGAAACTGATCAAAACGGTGATGATGGCGATCAGGGTTCCGATAATTACCCAGAAACAGACGGTGAGACGGATGCTGACAAAGATCCTGAATCTGCCGGTGATGAGGAAGCAGAAGCAGAAGCCAAAGCAGAAGCAGAAGCAGAAGCGGAGGCCGCAAGGGTTCAGGCTGAACTTGATTCGGCTGCTGAAAAGGCTAAGGCTGATGCTGAGAAGGAAGCGGCGGATGCAGAAGCGGCGCTCAAGGCTGCAGCAACAAAAAAAAGCGTCTAATTCCCACAAAAAAAAGGGAGGTAAATAAACCATGTCCTCTAATTTTGTTCGGCAATTAGGTGCTGAATCTGGCGTGCAGCTTAACCCGCTGCGCGACAATTCAGAGATCCCAACATCAGGAAATGGAGATCAAGTATTTGCCGCCATGATGCGTTCTACGCGCGGTCGAATCGACAAGCCTTTCAAGGTTGATCGTGGAAACGTGACAAGAAAGCTAGGTAAGGGCGAACAAATACGGATTTCCGCATTGAATGAAGCCTGGGTGCATGTGGTTGAGGCACTGAATAATGGCGCGTATGAGGCTGTTATCCAGCGTCTTGTAACCAGTGCTGCGGTGATCAAGTGGGCTGTAGTAACGTCACCAACTGATACTCCTGTATTCGCTACTTCGCATACGCCAGCAGTTCTAACGGCAACGGTTGTCGCCGGTGCGGTAACTGCTGTTACTGTAGTGAGTGGTGGCAAGGATTATGATGAAACAGAGACAATTACTGTTGGTGGACCGGGAACGGCTGCTGTTCTTACGCCGGTATTCACGGATGGCGTTATTACATCAGTAACGGTAACAACTCCTGGAACCGGCTATACCACGGCACCGGCATTGACTTGTTTGCCAACATCAGAAGAGCCTGTTGGTACATTCGTTGTTGCTGTTAAGCATCTTGATTGTTTCAATGATGGAATCAAGGTCGAATATCGTGCGGATGAGAAAAAAACGGGTGGCGTGGCCGTTGCAAATGATCGTATTACCTTGCGCATCCGCGATAAGGACGGTCTATTGCTGCACGAATTCACTGGTTCATTAGATCCGCTGGCAAAAGATGATTTTGGCGGTTCTGCCTATCTTCCTGATATCGCCGCTGCCATGACTGATTCTGTTGTGATTGCCGTGGGTGTAACTGGGGCATCCGCTGACGTTGAACCTACTTCAGATGCTTATGGCTATGACTCAAACGGTAATGAGAAGTGGGCTGAATCAAGCGTTTTGACGTGTTTTGTTGAAGGTAGCACAACCTACTCAACCGATGACTACACGGCTGCAAGAGTGAATTTGCAAAACACTGTTCATGATTATGCCTACGTATCTTCTGGTGGCTCACAATCGGCAGCAATGCTCGCTCAACTTGCGCAGTTGTCACACGATACCAACCGGCAATTGCGGTTCGATATCCCCGGCAACCTGGATATCAGTGCAGCTATTGCGTTCTTGGAGCAGTTGAATTTTGGTGCAAGTAACAGTCCGCACCTGCTTCATGCATTCTGGAGTCCGATTAAGTCAAATGACCCCACAGGCATCAATCCCAAAGGGTATTTTGGCGCCGCAACGCTCAATATTGCTTATGCTTGCGCTCGCAATGCGCAGGTGAATGCGAGAGGTTTTGCACCAAAGAACTTCCCGATAGCCAGCAAAGCATGGCCGATCAGAAGAACCGGAATGACTCAGGTCTATACCCCAAGTGATCAGGAACTTAACGCATTAGCCAAGGCAAAAATCAACCCGGTGTTATGGGATGTTTTCTCAGGTGGTGGAAGTTACGTGTTCAAAGACCAGCTAACTTGCGCGCCAGTAGAAAACAGCATGAAGAAACAGATTTCCGTTGCTGATATGAGTTCCAGTGTTGATATTACGGTAGCTCGCTATGGCAAGGATGTATTGCAATTGCCTATGCAGGTTGCGTTGAAACGGCTAAATGACTTCTTGACAGTATATTTCGAGGCGGCTCAGGCATCGGGATGGCTTGTTCCAGCAGAAGATCCGGCTATGGAAGGAAGGGCTTGGAAATTCGAGGTTGTGCCTAACGAAACACATCCGTTCGAGTGGATAGATTGCTCATACTGGTTACGTTATGACGGCGCTACAAGGGCAATTTTTGTAACCCAAACCTTGACGCGATAGGGTGTGTGACTGGTAAAAGCTTGGAGATTTGGATTTTTATTAAATAAGGATTTGATGATGAAAAAAGATATTGGAATGAGCCAGGTATTACGGCAAACAATGGCCGAAGCTAAAAGCATAAAGCCGGTGTTTGATGAGGCTGAAGATACTGGCGTTAATTTGGTTGGCGCTGATGATTTTACGCTGAAGGACATCAGATTGTCTGTAGCAGCAGCTATACAGCAATGGGTTGAATCTGATGATTTATCAGAAGGTGAATCATCTGCAGACCGCTTGCTTGCGCTAATGATCGGCATTGCTGATGAAAATCAGGATGGCGAGATCGGGGATGATGAGCATGGCGTTCTCGATATGGCGCTCAATGCGGCATGGGACTACCTGGAAGGCAAGGGCGTGTCTGAAGAAGATGTGGATGCGCTTCTGAATGACTGGGATGGTGATGTTGCTGACCGCGTGCGTGATCTGGTGGCATCCGTTTTGCCGGAAGGTGAAGATGAATCCGCTGATATTGATAATTTCGCCTTCGGTGAGAATGATCAAGAGCCTGCTTTGGATGCGGCATACAAGATGAAAATGGCGATCCGGAAGGGCAAGAAAGTACGCATCAGAAAGCGTGTTTCTGGCACCGTTCGATTGAGTGCAGCCCAGAAGGCGGGGCTTCGCAAAGCGCGCATGAAAAGCCATTCTGCTACAGCCCGTATGCGTAGAGCGAAATCAATGAGAATCCGCAGAAAAACAGGTTTGAAGTAATACTATCAACCGTTTCAACCACTGCAGGGCGCTTCCGTAGCGATTAAAAACGTTCGGAAGCGCCCTGTTTCATTATAAATAAGGCAACAACAATGAAGCCACCAAGCTTAGAGGCAAATTCACTATCGTCGCAATGGGACGGCCTGTCGCCACATTTAATAGCCAGCTTCTTTGAGCTTAAAAAAAGGAAAATGGCGCGTGGTCAAGGACTGGTGCTGATCCTGTTGGAGGTTCTTGCTCCATTATCCGAGGCCAGCATGGAAATATCATTAAGCTGGCAAAGTCCGTTTGAACATGCTGGACCGGAATCACGCGCGCCAACGCTACTTGCGATGCTTCAAGCTGGTGCGTTCATGCCTTTAATTGACGCTGTATTTAGCGGTAAAGGGGATTCCGGGTTTGCCACCGAAGCGCAGCAAAGATCAAATGATTTTATTCGTCAATTCGAGGGCAGAACGGGAATTACAAAACTGAATTCCACTCAGGTTTTTAACGGTATGCCGCCTGTCAAATTTCAGGTTACGGCATTATTCCGGGCATGGAGTGACCCGTATGCTGAAGTAGAAGCGCCATTCAATAAACTGATGGAATGGGCGCTGCCGGTTAAGCTTTCGCCAGATGGTTCGGTATTAGCAAGATCCACGCAGGCGGTAAAAGGAAATACCGGGTACATAGATGCTCTGGTGCCATCAATTGCCCCAACAATAGTGGCCATGAAGTACAAAGGCCGCATCTATTCCCCTCTTGTCATCGAATCGATCACTGACCCAATAGCCTCACCAATTGATTCCAATGGAAGATATGTTGAAAAGGCCGTGCAAATGACTCTTGCAACGCTGACGGCGATAGATCGGGATGATTGGGTTAAATATGGCAGTTTGTAATTATTGGCTGCGGAACCTTGAAAAATAGCGCTTGCACATGGCTATATCATAAGAACATGTTTTTTATATAGGATATTTTAATGACTAATACGATATCTAACGAAGAAGAGGCTCTTATTTTGAGTTCAGCCAGGATGAGGTTCTGGTTATGTAATCGAGAAGAAAATTATGCGCAATTTGAGCATCATTTATCTCAGAGTCCGAGATTGGCTCGAAATGCTGTAAATCCTGATCATTTGAGGACAAATCCACCTAAGCAGCAATAGCGGAAAATCCAGCAAATTCCATCGGCGTAATTTAGCACAATCATGGGTCATGTAGTTAATGACCATAGAGGAGTTTTCCGGTGATCCATTTCCCCGCTCTCAGAATGCGGCGTTTTACGGTGCAATTGCGTGAGCTAACAATCGGTGAATCAATAAAGATTGCATCTATGCCGGTGCATTTGGAAGAGGCATCAATTACAGCGCTTCTACGGTTCGCAGTCGAAAGTGTCAAGGGCAATAGCATTATCGAAGATCCGCAGCACTGGACAGTTCAGGTACGCATTATGGCGGTATGCCATTATCTGGCATCAACGAACGACGGAGAGCCGGATTTCCAGATAGGGGAAGGGCATTACTCAGATTATTTGGATGGTGGCAACGATGCTGCGGTGATGGAAACTTCCATCGTGGTCGGTGATGTCGGTGGAGATATCTGGCACATAAGGCACTTGACCGGCGCTATGGTTGAATCAATTGAACGCCTATCTGGTGAGGTAGCCGGGATAACCGGCAAACTGCACTGGCTGTTAGGTGGAATGGCAGCCCAGATGACAATAGAGGGCGAGTCGTGCCCAAGCCCGGAAGATGGCGAAGGTAAATTTGATGAATTCCTTGTAAGCCGGATGAAAGTCATCGCCGGTTATCCTGAAAGTGACTTTAATTCATTGCTTGGACTGTATTTTACCGGGCGCGGAAAACTGCAACACCTGTTTCATATAGAGTTTTCTGAGAACGGAATCGTCTCGCTACCAAAAGGAGGGGGTGCAAGCAATTTGCCACCCGCCCGATTTCCGGTTAGCGCCTGCCTCACGAGAGTTGTGCTTAACCTGGTCGGAGCCTCTAATGAATCTGGCATCTAATATCAGCATTTATTCCCACACCTCCTTGCTTGACGCATTGAATCTTCCTGTAAATGTGGCAAAAAAATTCTTTGACAGCAAGCCATTTGGAGATTGGAAGAAAGGCCGCGAAGCAGAAGCAAAAACACAATCGGCAATTGTCGGTCGCTTGAATTCGGTGATACGCGCGATTGGCGTGCTTGCCAAGATATTAGTGAGGGATAGATAGGCATGGAAAAGACTGATTGCCCTCACACAATGCGAATGGGGTCGCATGAAGCGCGAATATCTGCTCTTGAGAAAGGAATGGAGGATCTTGAAAGTTCTCTTGAGAGCAAGATCAGCCGCGTGACTGTGCTGGCAGAAAATAATGCTCTGAAGCTCATGGAGGACAAAGCAAAGCAGTCTGGATTTATTAAAGGGATGCACATGACGGCAACGCTTATTGGTTACTCAGTCATCATTATCGCTCTGTTGTTGGCTGGTAAGTTTACAGGTGCCATAGAGTCAGTTTTAAAACTTATAAGGGTATAGGCATGGTACCGAATATTAAATTATCGCCGCACTTCACGCTTAGAGAGCTGGTTCGCTCTGGCAAGGCTATCGCGCTTGGTATTGATAATACGCCACCTGATGATGTGATTAATTCGCTGATTATTGTGTGCTGTCGCATTCTTGAGCCTGTGCGCGATCATTTTCAAAGGCCATTTTCGGTCAATAGTGGGTATCGGTGTCCTGAGTTGAATCAAGCGTTACGCGGAAGCAAAACATCACAGCATATGCTAGGGCAAGCAGTTGATTTTGAGGTACCTGGAGTGGCGAATTACGATTTAGCAATGTGGATATCAACCAATCTAATTTACGACCAGCTAATCCTTGAAAATTACAAATCTGGAGACCCGAGTTCTGGATGGGTGCATTGCTCTATCGTTAGCGGACATAATCGCATGCAGATATTAACTATCAACGGAAGCAACAAACGCGAAGGATTAATCGCTTAATTTAATGGAGATATTATGAAGCATCTTATTCTGATTATTAAAAAAAGCATTTTTGCGCTGTTCATGTTGATTCTTTGTCTTTTTAGCGGGTGCCAGACTGTTTTAAACAAATCTGACGACTTGACCAATATCGCCATTGCAAACGAAATGATAATGACCGGCCAAGTCACTGAGACAATAAAGAGAATTGAATTGAACGAAACTGAATTACTGACGGTTAATCATGCCATTAATAAATACTCTTCGTTTGTTTCCAGATGGAAAGAATCGATTACGGATCTTGACTCTACAGCTCCAATATTTAGTGAGTTTATGGTCGATTACTCAGGTCTGGTTGGTCAGTACAAAGCTGTCGAATCGATTGTTCAGAATCATCTGAATGTTTATTCGGAGCGCGATCAACTGATTTTGCTGGAGTATCAGCGCAGAGCAAGAAAAATGAATGATTCAGTAGAGAGTCTCATTTCAGCGGGGAATCGTTATCAGGCGTTATTGGACGCGCTATCTTTCGGTCGAATAATGATTGGGTTGGTGCAGGCATTATGAACATAGCTGATTACATAGACACTGCAGAAGCGATAAAAGTCTTTATGTTCGGGTTTGCTGCGCTTCTTGGCATGCTGTACGCCTACGTCAACAAATGGTCGAATAGCAAAGATTATTCGGTAACTCTAGGAATGTATTTGTTTGGCGACAAAAAAGCCGTGGTTAAGGCGCTGACTACTCTTGGTGTGTTGTGCATTGGTGCGGGTGGGCTTGATTACCTGGACACATTAACCGGATTTAATATTTTTGTTGCGGGTGCCGGTATCGGGTTCCTGGTGCCGCAAACTGTTGAGCAAAACAAAACCAGCAATGGAGGTGGACTATGATACTACGGGCGGGCGCTTTAAGATGGATTACCGGATTCAAATACAGGACTATCGAACCGTACTGGTTGATGACCAACTTTAGGCCAAAGAGAGCAATCCAGTTAAACAGAATTCACCTCACCAGAGAAGGTCTCTTGTTTATCGAAGCCGGGTATTCATCTGACGGACCGAGCGGTCCCACAATCGATACCAGTGACATTATGCCGGGTGCTACAGGTGCGCACGATCCTGGTTATGAATTGCTGCGTAATGAAATGATGGGTGTGCCGGTGGATATCCTGCAGCCAGTATATCGGATAGGTGAAGGATTGATTTATAGCACTCCGGATGACGAGAAGGTAATCAAAAACGCACGTCATGAGCAAATCAGGCACGAATTTGACAAATTACTGGCTGATTTGATGCTGCTGGATGGGCAAATTGTGTGCGATAAGTTTGAGAAATATCCTCTCTTCAAGAAACTGCTGGGGAAAGTTTTGAGTATTCAGAGCAGTATTTCTATGATGGCCTGCGGGTTGGCGGAGTATCTTCAGCTATCGTGTGCAGAAAGGAATATTCAGCGCCTTAATATATCAGCGAAATCCAATTCCCTCGAATCGGGGGAATTAAACCGAAAAACAGCCGGTTCAGCACTTTTCACTAAGGCAAAGTTCAGTTCATCAGATTTACATTCAATGAACTAGAGGGCAGCCAATCATGACAGTTTCTAATACAGCATATCTAAAGGGTTTCTACGATTCTACCAAGGCGCTTGGCGCTAAGGTTATTTCAAGTGATTTCACGCTTGAGATTGAAGGTTTTGAGCAAAATTACCTTCTTTGCAAACAAGCTCCTTGGCCGGAAGTTTCTGTTGGTGGCGAAGTTGAGGTTCCTATGCCGCTTGGCGCTACCATGTGGCAACCACAGCAAGCCAAGTTTGCGCAACAAGGGCAAGTGGCCTTTGAAGAGACCGTGGCTGGGAGTATCGACAACATGTTGATCAATATCCTTTCGCGCGGCGGAATTTTTAACGCCAGAATTTATGAGGGGACACCTCAAAAATTCCTTAGAGCCAAGCGCATTGTCGATTGTTTCCTTCAGATTGATAACCCGGACAGAGATTGGGAAAACAGAGCGCAGATATTGATGTTTAACGGCACGATGTTTTTTCACTACTTTGGAGAGGTAATTCCTGGTAATTCTGGAAATTACAGCTAGTTTCATTTCATTAATCATAATAGGAGTTTTTAACATGGCAAAATCACCATCATTTCTTGGTGCTGGCATTCAAGCAAAACCGGGTGCATCTGGAGCGGAACTAATCAGCGCGGCAGATGTGTCCAAATACTTTATGGGCAAAGCATCACCGGCAATCGTTGAAGGCGATGACGCGGCAATGGGCGTTGTAACGCTTGTTGCTGGAACGAAGGTTGTTGCAAACGAAAGCGTGACCGCAAATAGCCGCATCTTTTTGATGACTCAAGCGCCGGGTGGAACACCGGGCTGGCTGCAAGTATCTGCCCGTACAGCGGGTACCAGCTTCACCATTCTATCAAGCAATGCCGCTGACACCAGTGTTGTTGCCTACCTGATCCTTGAGCCAGACGCATAAGACTGACAAATGGCTACCATAGATGCGCTTGTTGATTATTTTCTGACTGAAGAGCGCCCTGATAGTGTAGTGCTGGATTCAGCTACCGTGCTTGCCCAGGCGGTAGCCGCAACCAGATACTATGCTGGATATGCCAATCTTGTGGTCAATGAGGATGTTGACCCGCCATTGCCTGAAATAGACGAGGATACTGATCTAAGTGACTCAGAGTGGGCTTTAATCAAGCCACTGTTCGCGCTTTATATTGAGTTGGAAACATCCATTCAACTGGAAGCTTCGCGCGGCATGGGTGTTGATGTTTTTGGCAGATCGTCAAGCGAAATCAGGCAGGATATAAATCAGATCCAAATGGAATTCCCCAAGAACGCATTCAGCCAAGCAATCATAACGGTGTGATATTGCGCTGTGATTCTATACCTCAATAACGGAGAACAAATACGCGGCGATATAATTAAATCAGCCGTGCTGCGATCCGATATGCCCCCTATTCCTGTCACGCTCGAAGCTGAAATCCGGGCTGATGAAGCCATAGTTAAGAAATTATCAGAAGGTGAAATATTAACTGTTGGTGGCCGTTCTGCATCATCTGGTGATGCGCTGCGCATCATCAAATCAACGCGAGTTGAAAACAGACTGGTGCAAGGCAAACGTGAAATGGATGCGATTCAGATCACGGCCATTCTTGATGCCTGTCATGATATTGCTTTCGTGCGTAGCCGTGCGATCATCAAAGAGAACGGTGCGCTATCTGCAATCTACCGGGCAGCCGGTGCAACAATCAAGGCCGTGGATGCCGATTTCCCGGTACCGCGCTTTTATTGCCCGATTGGGGATACCCCAAGCTTTCATATTGCCAGAGCGTTGCAGGAAGAGGGCGGTATCGTTCGGTGGAAGGACGGGCGGTTAAAGTTCTTTCGCCTCCCTGATCTATTCAGACAAAAGCCTATCATGGAGTTGCCAGAGAACGCATCCGATTATGTTGATAGCGGGTTTCTGGAACGCCATGAAATACCATGGTTCTTTTCACTTAATGATACCGGCGGCTTTGTTTTTGGAGACCAAAGAAAGCCCCGTAGCGTGCGGTTTTCTCCATTCATGAATTCGCAGCGGTTGCGCAATATGTCTCGGTGCCTGGTGCAGCGCAAGACATCAAAGATCAATTTATCCCCCGTCATAGTTGCCGGTGATTTGATTAGTTATGTTGGGCGCGATCCACTCGTTGTTATTACCGCTGCCCACGCTTTTCAGAGCGGAACCGATGGCAGTGGTAGCAATCAATTCAGCCGCTTATGGCTTGGATCTTTAGAGGATTAATAACATGAGAAGATTATTAAGAAGAGCATGGTTGCGATTGAATGGAATTAAATTACATGACAATCGAGATTTGATTGCTCTTCTATTAAAAGCAACCAAAAAATCACCAAATCACAACCATGAATGATTACGGAACCAAGCCAGGACGCTACCCAGCGATAGTCAAATCTTACGACAAAAATCGCAGGACATGCCGAATTGAGATACCAGGCTTAACGGACGGCGCTGACGTGCTGCCAGAAGCGGATATTTTGTACCCAATAGGCGACAAATCAAAATCCGGTAGCCACGCCACTGAAATTGAAATGCTGCCAGGCGATACGGTATGGATATCCTTTATTGGTGGAGACTCGCGTTATCCAGTGATAGATGGATATCGCAACCCAAAGTCAGGCAATGCAATCGATTGGCGACGGTTTCACCACGCAAACATAGAAATGACAGCGGAAGGCGTATTAAAACTGAATGCGTCAACCGTCGAAATCAACGCGCCAATCGTAACGATCAATGGCACCAATACGACCATCAATGGCAGTTCATTGAAGCATAACAGCAAAAATATCGGTGACGATCACAAGCCATGTGGGCGTTCAATCAGGGCCAAGCGTTTCTGGTCCACCGGTTTAGATTGTAAAAGCGTCATTATTCGCGTGTTATCAGAGTGTATTCTGGTCTTAATTAATTATCTAAAAAGAGAAGAAAATGAAATCACTACTATTCAACTTTGATGACTTTTCAACAAAAGACAAAGCGGCAAAAGAAGCTGTTAAATATTTTTCCCGCGCCGGTGCTAATGTGGTTCAGCAGGACGCATCAAGCGCTGTTAAAAGGAATTCCGGGGTAAGTTATCGAGAACTGACGCTTACATTTGCTGATTCTCAGAGAGTTCTAATCAGAATAAAAGCCACCGGCGATATTTTTCAGGTATTGCTGAATAACAAGCTACTACCAATTAAAAACCAGGATGACCATGTTGCCGCAATCGCTGAGATTGTGAAGGCGATGGACTCCGGGCGTTCAAAGTTCCAGAAATTACTTGCTGCAGCAAAGGTTCGGCCACCCGCAGGAATACGCACGGCGGCACCCAAGATGGAGCAAGTATTGATTGGGAAAAGGGATGCTTTGAAAGCGGCGATTGCCGAAGTCAGAGCAGAAATTGCAATATACACAGGAGTATTAACAACATGAAGAGTTTTTTGTAGCGGGTTTTCAATATTACTTTTTGCATCACGACATTAATTATGTCCGGCTGCGATACGATATATGCCAGTACCTTTATAAAACCGGATTCCGTGGTTAAGGTGCATGATGGCGATACTTTTACTGTCAATATCGCCGGGTGCCCAGATGTTTTATGCAAAAGCATGCCGGTGCGAATAAGCGGAATCGATGCGCCGGAAATGAAGGGGAAATGTCCTCAAGAAATTGCCGGTGCGATTGCCGCCAAGAATTATCTTACTGGCCAGGTAATGAATTCCCAGGATATTGCGTTACACGATCCAGCCAGGGATAAGTATTTCCGGCTAAATGCGCATGTTATTGCCAATGGAGTTGATGTCGGTGCAGATATGGTAGCCAAAGGATTGGCGCGAGCGTATAGCGGTGGAAAGCGAGCCGATTGGTGTGGCGGTACCGTAGTGCAAACTAACTCAGTCTGAATATCTGGTTAATTCAGCCAGTAAGAATAAGACAAGCCCGGTTATTCCGGGCTTTGTTTTACCATTGCATAACGGAAAACCCACCAAAAATAGCGTCATAAGCGGCTTAACATGCTGTTTATGACATTCAACTTATACCGAATTTATGAGTATCGAAAACGCCGCCAATGTCGGCGCTTTTGTAAGAATTCTATTCCAGAACCCACAGAAGGGCAGTGCAAAGCCGGTAACTACAAGATGGGGCGCATCAGTCTACACGGCCTGTCAATCGCCATAGAACAACCTCGCGGCACATATCGCGTCGGCACTGATGCAAAAACCGGTAAACGCTGGACTTCTCGCATGGCGGCGCATTATGGATATTTTTCGAATACCAGGGGGGCTGATGGGGATGGCGTTGATTGTTTTGTTGGTCCTTACCCGCAATCTGAAACAGCCTATGTTATCAATCAGTATGTAGACGGACGCTTTGATGAAGCAAAGGTAATGCTCGCTTTCCCTGATGAAGAAACTGCAAGAAATGCTTACCTGCACAGCTATGAGCGCGGCTGGAAAGGTCTTAAAAGCATGGTTCCACTATCGATTAATCAACTCAAATGGTGGCTCAAGCGCGGCAACATGAAACAGCCACTCAAATTAGAAAACTTACCACCGGAAGGATTAGAAGCCATGACAAGAAAAGTGCATTGGGATGAAAACGCGCAGCCATATAACGCTACTATCGATCAGGTTCTGTATGAGATACGGCAATCAGATTCAGGTGAAAACCTGCTATTGGATGCCGTGAGCATTGATGAAATTATTGCTGATTCTGATGGCGCGATGGCTTTTGATGCCTTGGTTACGCCTTACGTTAAGCTACAGCGAAAAATGGAATTGCTGAATGGTGTCATGGAGCGTGCCGGGCAGTCAGTTAAGCCGGTGGCTATGCAGATAACAGATCCATTCAAGCAGCTTGGTGTAGCAAACGTAGCGGTAGTTTTCGAGCTTTCTGACGGACAAACCGTATCTATCTTCTTTCACAATCCTGATGCGACCCCGACCAAGCTGGCACCCACGGATGATGTTATTTCCTACAAATGGATTTTGAACAAAAAAGATATCACGATTGTTGTGGCACCTGAGCGCGGCCAGGATCTGAATATCCGTGAAGTTGCCCGCCGCATCATGAAACTGGCTGAAAAGAACAGCCCGGCCTTTGCGCGTGCAAATGCAAAGCGTGCAGATCGTATGCAAAACATTCAATCTTTGAAGGATGAAATTGTTGTTCTGGAGGGTGAATTGAAAAGCTGCGCAGAATGAATTGGAAATTGCCAAGGTTGCTGCTGAAGATAAAGGCAATACCAAGTCCGGCACAAGCGAAGAATATTCAGATCAGATCAAGGTTGCGGCTTTGTGGAAAGGGGCAACCATGAAAGTTGCCGCCATGCTGGAAGGCGATAAAAGAGCATCGCTAGAACTGAGTAGAATGACCACAAAGGGCGATCTTGATGCTTATCTTATGCGTAAATTTGGAATTGACGAAACAGCGGCAAGGGATATTTCAAACATACTGACAGCGCAGGACATACCGGCAGATATGACGGCAAACCCGGATGATTACAAGGATGAGCCTTGGTATTCATTAATTCCTGCTGACACAAAACCAATTCTTCCAGAAACCGATTTCAACGTTGACATAGCATCGCTGATCGAAGCGTTGCCGGGTCTTGATGACTTTGGCATATCCAGCCTGATTATTCGCACAAATGGCGAAATAAATGCGGTTAGTGTCCATGACATCAAGAATTCTGGAGTAACTGATGCAGATATTCTCGCTGCTTATGGCAAGGGATTGCTGCGCGAGGCCACTGCTGCTGATCAATCAACTGGTGATACAGATAACCAAACAGTGAGTGAAGAATCGCAAGATCCGTTACCCAAAGAAGATGACGCTCAAAAAAACCACAGAACAAACGGATATTGGGACTGATCTACCGTTCCAATTCCGTCGAATTCGACGGAATTAAACCCTGTCGCTTCGGAAATCGAAGTCCCACCGGCTTCAGAAATCGAAGTCGAATCAGAAGATATGAAAGCCGCCAGAGAATTCCTTAAATCGGTCGTAGATGGCGACAAAGACAAGGATGATCTAATGGCCTTGCTGGATAAGATTGAAGCCTCAGCCAATGCGCTTATTGAAGCCGGTAAGGGTGAGGAATTTGACGCGCTGATTGGCGGAGCTGCGGAGAAATGGGCTGAACTAGACAAGCAAGCGAACGGGTAACGCCATGCAGATTCTTGATGATGTTGGTGGAGTTGAAAAACTCAAACTGGTGCGCGAACTTGGGGTTATCCGCAAAAACCTGCCAGAAGTTGCCGGGGTAAATAAACTTACACTGGTCAAGCGCGTGCGAGAGATACGGCAATTGCTGTCTGTTTCAAGCATTGAGACTGCTGCAAGCCTGTCGATTGATCCATCAAACCCGGTTGAATCAATCAAATCGCTGACCAATTACTTACGCAATGGTCTTTCTGCGGTTCCTGAAGCATTGCTAGGTGCCGAGGCTGATACTGTATTGAAGATAATTAACTTGTTGCCATCTGAACGTGGCGATGAGTATCAAGATGCTAGAAGAGAAGCGGTTTCTGCTGTATCAAGAATTACAAGCAACCCTAATAGTTCTATGATTGCCGCATTCGATCACTACAAATCGGCTGGTAACGTGTTTGATATTGATTCTCAGGCGATTATTTCGGTTTTAGAGTCAGTGGACGCACTCACCAATACCGCGCCTGAAGATACTCCGGAAATTGCCGCACAAAGAAAAGCGGCTGATGAGGAATACGACAGACTACAAGATGCCTTATCAAAGTTGTTGACCATAAATGCGGCCAATGGATACGACAAGGAAGCGATAGACAAGGCCGCTGACGAATACGAAGCAACTAGGGCAAAGAAAAACGAAGTCTGGGGGCAGATCAGGGGATTAAGTGAAAAGAAATATGACGATCATAAAAAACGCATCGCTGAATTAAAGGACAGTATTACACCAGTCGGTCAAAAAATCATAGATGCCCTGCTGAATAGCTCAAAAGTAACCCAGGAGCATGCTGATTCTTGGGCGAATAGTCAAATAATCGAAAAATCGGCTATCACCCGGCTAAAGAAGATGGGATACCCAGAAGCTGATATACGCCGCGACATGGCTGAATTCTACCGAGTTACTGGCGGCAAACTCAGGCAAGTTAGGTTAGAGACAAATGGAAGCAAGCGTGCAAATGCAAGCGGCATAGGTCACTTCGAGGACAGCGTTATACGCCCTGGAAGTAATTTCAATAAAACCGTTCTGTGGCATGAGATGGCACACCATCTTGAAGCTGATTCAGCGGCCAAAGCTGCATCCAATGGATACCTGCTGAAAAGACGAAAGAGCGAGAAAGTGTATTCACTCAAATCATTGACACGTAACCCCGGCTATCGAAGCAATGAAGGGGCATATGATGATAATTTTATCGATCATTACATCGGCAAGGTATACCCCGATAAAACCACCGAAGTATGGTCTATGGGAATCCAATATCTTGCAACCCCGCAGGATGCCGCAATGATGGTCGCCAAAGATCCAGAAATGGCAGCGCTGATGGCTGGATATCTTCAGGCCGACCTAACCCCGGCCATGAAAGCGCTTCAAACCATTCAGGATAGCGCGAAAGATAAAGCCCAAGAAAAGCGCGAGCAATTCAAAAGCGAGTATGAGCTGGCATTGGATAAGCTATCTGCCGGTGTCGGGCTTGTTGACGACGGTTGGTTTGGTGCGCTAGATCCTGTTGATCAAGAAAATCTACTTAGCAGTTGGGGGATGGGAGACCCTAGTGCAAAATTCATTGGTTCTTGGGAAAATTATCGAGTGTTCTCTGGGAAGTTTCGCGGCAAAACAAAACGGGTTAGCAAAGGATATGCGGTTATTTATTCAAGACAGTCCGGCACATTCCTGATTCCTGGCAGTACATCAAGAGAAATTCCTTCCGCAGTTCCTGTGCATGGCGATATGCGGGAGGTGAGGGCTTTTATCAAGCTGGCACAAATGTTCGGTGATGACCCTCGTTTCGTTCGCTGGAATGTTTTTGGTGATGAAGGCAGGGTAATTCGGGAAGCAAATAAATTATCAGGTGAGCAATCATGATGAATAGCACTTACAAAGTTTTTACGCCTGCCGGTCAATTCGATGCAATTTTCGCTGAAGATGAGGATATTCCAATCGAATACAGCGGTGATGAACTGGCAATCAGTTTCTTTAAGGATTGGTTATTCATCAATCAGGTAAGCGGTGAGCATGGACACTTGCTGGATAGCCAGAACCTGACACCCAGAGATCTATACGGATTCTGCCAGCCGCAAGGTGGCGTAATTGAGGTGATGCCGCCATTCGAGGATCTTCTAGCATACATCCAGGAAGATGCCACGAATCCAGTTGAAGATAACGACGAACAACCACAGGAAGGAAACACTATGCAAAACCTGGATGATAATGATTCTGCAATCGTTGATGGGTGTAGGATGAGAAGTATGAAGCGATGTTGTTCTCGATGGCATATCTGGAATAGAACTATTGCTCGGATTTAAAGAAGCCGGTGGCAACCTGCGAATCTGGATAACTGTTCAACCGGCCAGGAATAGAGAAATGAAGCTGGTTAAGCGCATCAAGGGAATTCGTGATGCGATTGGCATTAAAACGAAGTAAGCCGAAGATGGACGATATCACGCCAGGAATGGAAATGAGACTCAATTAGAACCAGCATGATGGCGTGGAATTGGCGATTATCTACCAAGCTAAACGGCAAACGGGGGCGCGTCCAATAGAACTCCAGAAGAGTCAACCTCGAAAACAATCAACCGCGATGAGTTTGAGATACAATTCACAACGCCGAACCGCGAGGGGCCGATGGCCGCTGAAAAAATTGGGAAGCGAACTTCGATAGCATAACTGGTAGATCCAATGCAGAAAGGCCGGAAGGTAGCAGCCTCCGAGCAAACAGTTAACCGGAATGGAGCAACGGAAGATGGTTAAGCGTATCAAGGAAACTTGTGGATGACGGTATGCGGCTGGCATCAGTTAGCAAGGTCTATAACGAGAAGGCGGAAAGCAATGCCAGAAAAGTCTTAATGGACCAGGGCTGACTTTCCAGAGGCTCAAAATCCATCAAAAATTGGTGGACTATTTCGAGGAGCTTATCGCCAAAGACCAAACAGGAAAACCACGAGGTCCACCATAGCCGATGTTAACAAAGTCATGCCGCTGCTAAAACAGTTCATTGGTGCGGCGCAGCTATCAGCTATCGGTTCCGTCATTCGTGGCGAGGAAGGGCAGTTTTTCAAGGATAAGTTAATTGTAAGATAATCCAAACCCATGCCAAAAACTTACGGGCAAGACGGTATGGGTGACAAGGCGATTGCCTACTTGCACTACTTCAGTGGTGGTAGTGACTGGTATATTACCGAAAAGGATATGGAAGATGAGCAATTGCAGGCGTTCGGGCTTGCAAATCTTGGGCAGGGTGGCGAACTTGGCTATATCAGTATTCAGGAATTGATTGATGCCGGTGTTGAGATTGATTTGTATTGGACACCAAAGACCATTGGTCAGATTAAAGGCGCAAGTAGTGAGGATGGTAACCAAGGCACTGAAACCGGTGGCGAATCGACAGAAATCCAGCAATCCACCGGAATTCCAGCCGCTATATCGACAGAGGATACCATCAAAGCCGGATTCATAGCCGAACTGGAATACCTCAAATCTGAAACCGATATCAACCGCTTCGACGAGCGCCTTGATGAAATTGCGGCGCGGATTGAGCAAGCCGGTTTAATGGAGTCTTTGGATAAAGAGCTGAATGATGCTGCGGATGCGCTAACCGCATTATTGGCGGCGGCGGAGAAAGGCGGTTAAAACGTAGCTTACAAAGAAATACCACACAAGCCCCTTAATCGGGGCTTTATTTTTGCCCGGAAAACCAAGCAAATTGAGGGAAATAGCGTCTCTATGATGATGGTTATAAATTGCCATTATCAGGACGCTAACAATGATCTCATTTGCCGAAAAAAGAGTCATCCAAAGTACGGTATTAGAACAAAACAAGATACTTTCCAGCAATCCATCGTTTGCCAATAAACGGCAGGCTCAAAAGATCAAAGCCGAGGCGATGATTAAGCTTGGTCTGGTTAGTGGCGGTCAGCAGGAACCAAACACCGAAACAGAGCAACCAGACGAAGATAAACCGATAGAGCGCAAATCCACCGCTCACCTGTACGAATTCGACCCAAACCGCAAGCCAGCGCAACGCAAGAAAGACAATACCGCAGCTATGGCGTTGCTTGACCGCATTGATTCCGGTGAAATTGATCCAAATAGTCTGACTGATGAACAGAAAGCCACTAGCCAAATATTCCGGTACCGGTGGCGCGTTGCTTGGTGCTGATGGCAAGATTGAAGCGCCTACGAATATTACACACCAAACCGATAGCCGAGGGTATCTGGGATCTGATGAGTGAATTGGGATTCAGTGGCGGCAAAGTGCTTGATCCTTCCGCTGGTGTGGGTGTTTTCGGTGCCGTTGCGCCAGTCAATGCGGCTGTCGATGCTATCGAGTTAAACGAGACTTCCGGGCGCATCAATGGACTGGTGAATGATGGCGCTGGCTACTCGACCACTGTTTCAGCATTTGAGAAAGTTGCGGCCAATACCCCGGATGAATCCTACGATGCGATTGTCACCAATGTCCCTTTCGGTGGCGTTGCTGATCGCGGCGGCAATCAGTTACTGGATAACCGGTACCAGAAAGAGCCGCTGCAGAATTACTTCATATTACGTTCACTGGAAAAGTTGAAGCCGGGTGGTCTGGCTGTTTTCATTACTCCACCGCGCTGCGTATCAGGCAAGGGCGGCAAAGAAGAGGATTTGCGCGTTAAAGCCAGTTTTATGGCTGAATTTCTTGGAGCCTATCGCCTGCCCAATTCAGTATTCGGTACCGCAAGCGCGGACACTATGACCGATGTTATCGCCTTCCGAAAATACAGCCGGGAAACCCTGGATAAAATAGCAGAATTGCGCGAACAATCACCGCAAACACTGATTGATGCCAATGTTCAATGGCAGGAATTCATTGAAGGCCAATACTTCATTGGTGAAGGGAAGCGCTTTATTCTGGGCGAATTCGTGCCCAAAGACCCAAATAAATTCAGAGACGTTGACCGCGTGATTAATCCTGCCAATGTTGCAGAAATAGGCCGCATGCTGAAACGCTTTCCCGGTACCCGGATTAACTGGGAATTACTGGGATTGGTCGAGACTTCGCCCATTATTTATCGTGATGGCGATACGGTTACCCAATCCGGACAAACCTTGCAAATGCAGAATGGCCGGTGGGTAGCGATGGCGCGCACGGAAGAAAGCGTGGATATGGCTAAGATGGCCGGGAATATGGTCACGCCCTACAAAGCGTTCGAGAACAAAATAACCTGGGCTGATGCGATCAAGTATTTTGATTACATGACCGGAACCTCTCAGGCGCTTGATATACCAGCGTGGGCACGCGGGGCAATTAACGAGATCAAGCGATTATCTGATGAGGGTGAGCGCGGCAAATACTGGAATGCTGGCGTGGTTGGTATGTCGGTAGCTCAGGTGCTTGAAGAGCGGCTTAGTGAAGAGGTAGGTGTCAAGTATGTTGACGAGTACACCGCGTTGTCGGATGCAATGCAGCGCGCATCAACGATAGCAAAAGGCCGCCCTTCATCCATTGGCGGAAGAATCAAAGATGGTTTGCTGGCTATTGGCAATCATTACCAGAAGAAAACCGGATTTTCTGCAGTATGGCGTGGCGATGTGCAGCAAGACGTTACCCCAATGGAAATCACGGCTGATTCCAGCTTTGAAGGATTGCGCTATAAAACCAGATCGGCATGGGTAACGCTTGATGATGCAAAAGGCATTTATGGTGATGATTTTGACCCAGTAGGAGATCAAGCCTGGTGCGTTTCACCTGATGGTAAATCAGTCACGCGCGCGGATGATTATTATGTGGGTAATTATGCTGAATTCTTGAAACGTGTCGATGCGGAAATTGCAGCTGCTACCGATGACAAAGTACGCGATAAGCTGCTGCGGCAAAAATTGGATGCGGATAGCCGGGTAGATCGAATTGATGTATCAAAACTGACGTTTAATCTATTCACGCCTTATGTAACGCATGAAGAGAAGGCCGAATTCATGCGGCGATTTGTTCATCCTGCTGCGGTGGTTGTCTTTGACGAAAAGACCGGCGAAAAGCGGGTAGATATTGATATTCCTGGCAGCAAGTTAACAGATCGCGAAAAACTGATTAATCGTATTGGCGATTACATGAAAAATGGCACCATAACGCTTGGTGGCGCGAAACTCGACATGGAGAAACAAAAAGCCTTGCAAGAGTTGCGCAGAATGGTCAATACAGCCAATGAGCAATTCAACGGGTGGGTGCGCGGCAATAGCGTAATCATGCGCAGACTTGAGGGAATCGCTTCTGACCCAACAAAGCTGCGTTTCCGGCAAGTTGAAGATAGTTCGCCTATGAAGATACAGGGCATGAGCGATTTGATAACCCCGCACGGGTACCAGTTTGCTGAAATCCGCAGACAAAGCCGTGAATTTGGCGGCATTAATGGGTTTGGGGTCGGTTTGGGCAAGACGATCACGGCTTTAGCCGCAGTGCAATACGCGCAAAGCATCGGTGTTAAGAAAAAAACATTCTTTGTTGTACCCAATTCAGTGCTGTCGAATTGGCGCAAAGAGGCTGCGCGTGCCTACACAAATCAAGATGATATGCTGTTTGTAGGACTGCGGGTTAACAAAGCCGATAAAGCATTGGTTAATTCGACCAATTTTGATGCTGATTTGACCGCAATCATGGAGAATCGCCATAGTAAGATTTTTATGACAATGGAAGCATTCGAGCGAATCCGGCTGCGTGATGAAACCATTTCCGGTATGAGAAATTCCTGCGTAGAGCAGATGCCAGTTTGCTGAGCGAGGACAAAAAGAAGATGAGCGGGCGAAAAGCAAACAAGCCGGGTTGGTTTCTATTTTGTCTAAAAAACAGGAAGCGCACCGTATCTTGAGGATCTGGGTGTTGATAGCATCGTGATCGATGAGGCGCATATTTTTAAGAATGCCGCCCAAACAATCGACTTCAAAGGCGCGAAATTCCTGTCGCTGTCACCGGCATCGCAGCGCGGCTTGGATGCTCAGGCAAAGGCTTGGTTTATCCGTGGCAAATCACAGCTTGGCGACGGCGTTTTACTGTTGACGGCAACCGCCATAACCAATAGCCCCCTGGAAATCTACTCAATGTTGTCGTTGTCTGTAGGCCATGAGCGCGTGAATGATATGTGCCTTGGCATTAAGGGTGCTGACAACTTCATGGAAGTTTTTGTCCAGAAAGATAATCAGGATGACGTAACGATTGATGGTGTTGCGGGACGACCGATGTATTTGTCCGGATTGAATAACGTAAGCATACTTAGGAAATCCATTGGTGAGGTAGCCACCATTAAATCAGCTGAAGATGTTGGTGAGCAAATCGTTGTTCCGGATCGTGAAGAAGGCATCCTCCAGTGACATTGACCGGCGATATTGTTGACAGGCTGGATAGATACGGAAGAGCGTTCAGATTTGCAATTGATACGCTGGCCGGGAAAGAACAAATCGTGGCGGAAAGAGGCGTTTGATCTGTATCAGCGCATTTGGTGAAATGGATCTGATTGGCCATCCATTCAATCTGATCAATAAAACAACGCTGCTGATCGCAGACCAGAACTTGATCAAAGAGCGACACTCTACAGCTTCATTGCTGCGCAAGTGGATAAGGCCAAGGATGCGGTGAATCAGTTTAATTCCAAAAATTTCACTGAGGATCGACCAAGATTCACGCCTATGTCATCAGAATCATCCGTTGTCAGCCGCAAAACAACAAAAGATGAGAATGGTGACGAAGTTACGATTATGAAAATAAAGGTCGTGGCAAGCATCATCGATGGCAACCGAATCGCAATTGATACCATAACACCAGAAACCCAAAGTGCATTTGAGGATATTGCTGAAAAGATTGGACTGGATTTGGATGTTTCTGTACCGCCAAAACTTGCCGCCATGCTTGAAAATTTCCAGAATGAGCAAGCCACGCCGCGCGGTGTAATGGATGACGGAAGCAAGTCGCCGGTCGTTAAACAGATTATTTTCTGTGACATTCTGCCACTGCATAACAAGATCAAGCGCTTATTAAACAAACGTGCCGGGATACCATCGGGCGCAATTGCGATAATAACCGGCAAGACCAACAACAAGCCCGATGAAATATTGGCCGTTCAGGATGGCTTTAATGCGTTTGGTGAAGATAATAAATACCGTGTTGTGATTGCTAACGAGAAAGCTGAAGTGGGTATCAATCTGCAAAGGGGCACCCAAGCAAATCACCATTTAACCATCGGGTGGACACCGGATAGTCTGGAGCAACGTAACGGGCGCGGTGTACGCCAAGGCAACAAAACTGAGCGCGTAAACTCATATTATTACGATGCTGATGGCACTTTCGACACCAGCAAGCGCTCGATGGTGAATAAAAAGGCCGATTGGATCGGCCAGGTGATGGATGTCAACGGCAGTGATAATGTTTCTGTAACCGGTGGATTATCCAAAGAACAAATGGAAGCGCTCATTGAGGTTGTTGGCGATGTCGATGCGATGAAGCGCATGCAGGAATCAATCGCTGCTAAAGAAGCGGAAACCAGGGCTGCGACAAACCGCGATAAGCAGATGATCAATATTGATACCATCCGCAAGCAAAATTCCTTCTTGAGAGCCAATCCAAGCCCGGTTAATTTCATAATCGACAAGATTCTTGGCTTATGGAATCTTGAAAGCAATATGGACACTTAATGATCGTGTTAACAATCCAAAAGCGACCGCATCTGCAGTAGAAAGAAACAAGCGGCTGCTCTCGGATGTTAATGCCCGCATATCCGGCTTGCGCAACAGTATCGAAAAATCTTCAACTATTACAAAGACCTCTGGATATAACTCAGTCACCAGACAAAACGAAACCGAGTCTGTAAGCCTGGATGACGTGTTCAAAGTGATTATCCCGGTTACGATTCCTGCTTGGATGAGGCGGCTAAAATTGAGGATATCGCTAACGGAACGGCAAGGTTCAAAATGCGTTCAATAGTCTCATTCCGATGATCGCACAACGCCGCAAGACTGATGTTTTGGCCGAATACGCTTCCTACAACTATGTTCTGCCTCAGCCTTATTTCCCTTTTGTCATTACCAAATCTGAAACAGAGGTTGAAAACATATTGCTGCGTCACAAGCGCGATCATTAAATCTATTCGTGGCAACTACTTTGTTGTGCCGGGCAGCGTGCGGTGACAAAAAGATGAGGATCTAAATAGGTTTGATGCGTTACGGATACACCATCGCTAATAATCTAAAGCTGGTAATGGCTGACCTTGGGGTTCAGAATACTGGGTAGGAGAGCAACTCAAAAAACTATCACGGTCGATATGTTTAAAGTCTGCCCTCACCGGCTCTACTGAAGAAGGAAATCCGCAACCAGGCCACAAGCTTTATGTTAAATTCAGTTGGCGTGGTTTGATTTCGAAGGATAGACCCGATTGGCAATCGTCTGCTTCCTTATGATCTGTCAAAAGTTCTTAATGAGGCCATAAAAGCAGCGGCACCAGTGCCTGTGACGGCTGTAAACAGCAACGCGGGGACGGTATCAAGCATTGTGGGTATCAAAATATCTTCGACTTCATGGGCTGATATCAGTGTTTGGAAAGAGAACATAAAGGCTGCGGCTGTTGCGGCTGGTGACGGGAAATTTAAGTTTGATAAAAATACCAAGGTATGGAACGTTTTGCAGCCAACTTGGGATCATCTTATTGCGAATTATCCGGGCGCGTCAGATAAGGTTGAGCTTGTCGGCACCTTGGCATCTATTTAAAAGGAATTGAGTTATGGCATTTACAGAATACAAGTTTGATCCTGATAAAATCAAGGGGCAAGTCGAGACCCGCACGCGGAACCTGCGCGAGAACAAGGGATTCTCTGATTTGCTTGGGTTTGGACTCAAGGTTATCAGTGATCGTCTCGCAAAAGACCGCAGGAGGTACAGAGATTATGGACCCTACTGGTTCGCGCTCAAGGATATTTTGAACACGAGCGGTTATAGTTTTGGCGATCAATCAGATCCGATAGTTAAAGCCGTATATCACGGGGATTCGGATGTAGAAACGCTGGTGATGGCTGATGAGTTCAGAACCGAGTACCTAAGAACAAATATCGTCTATAACA
>JADKHF010000023.1 GCA_016721865.1 Nitrosomonas sp.
TATAATTGGTACGCTGCTGGAAATTACGTTTAGTTGCTTTCCTTATATACTTTTGGCGCAACGAATAGCATCTCCACAGCCCACTAAATAGATCATGGCTTCTTTGCCGCTCATCAACTGGCACATCACACTATCAATTAAACCTTCTTCAATTAATGGCTCAAGTCTTTTGGGTATTCTCATAAGCGTTATGAAAGCGCACTCTAATTTCTTGTGGCACTCTCATCACTCCTGCATTGTAATGAAAATAATTTCAACCTTTGTCGTGGCATCTGATATCTTTCAAACCTGAATTAACCCTTGACAAATTGTAAAGAATGATTTGTTTTGGAATGTGATAAATTGTCGCGGGTCAATTTGTTGTGCACAAACATGCCCTCAAAACCAAGCAAACTTACCTCATCAATTCTGAAATCAGACCTTCAAACCAGCACAACATGTTCAGTAAATCGTTTAAAATATTAGGAAATTTATTGATCACAATCAATGCTCGAGTGTTAGGAGCTATCATTGTGTTGTCAGAAGTAATCTTGATTATTTCCACCATAATCACTTGCTTGAAGGAATTTTATGCAACAGGAAGAAGATCTTTTTACACACCAGGATACTCTGGCTAACTTACATGAAAATTTACCGCTGACAGAAAAGCTGCGCTTCTTACATCAAGTCATTCGTCAGGATTTTCCATTTATTGATCGCTTGGCCATTGCCCTGTTTGACGAAAAACAGAAATGCCGAAACCTATAACCTATAGTACGGAAGGTAAATGATAGCCCTGTAACTACTTACGAAGCACCGCTCAGTTCCGCACCGTCACTTTATGCCATCATCGAACACCGTCGTCCACGCCTGGTACAGGATCTAAATATTTTTTCCCAGGGCATCCATGAGCATACCAAACGTGTCGCTGCCAAAGGTTATAAATCCAGTTACACCATGCCACTCTATCAAAGCGGCACTTTCATTGGTTTTCTGTTTTTCAATTCACTGCAAGAGCATCCATTCGCACCCAAAACACTGCGGCCGATTGACATCTGGACATTTAATCGCGCTGATGGTGATCAATGAATTAACTGCCATACCGTACTTTACTCTGCTGCGGTTCGGGCCGCACGTAACATGACTCCATTAAACGCGACCTTGAAACCCGGTTCACATATTGATCAATACTGCTCACTATGCCCGTCTTGTGCACGCGAGCTTTCGCTATAACATCACAGACGAACAAATTGAGCACATTTTCTTTTTTCTCCTGCGCATGACGTTGGCAAGATTGGCATTCCGGATAATATCCTGCGCAAGCCAAGCAAACTCAATTCGGCAGAATTTGATGTAATGAAAACTCATCCTGCGAAAGGTCGTGAAATTATTGATTCTGTTCTTGAAGATTTTAGTCTTGGCACTTTTGGTCACGCCAATATCTTGCGTAATATTGCTGAGTATCACCATGAAGCGGTTGATGGGAGCGGTTATCCAAAAGGTTTGAAAGGCGAAGATATTCCTATTGAAGCGCGTATCCAGCATATAAAGCAGCGTGGAGTAATGAAGATGCTTTCAGCATGTTACGAAAAATGTCCAATTCCAAGCTGGATCGTGATTGTGTTGAGGCCTTGATCAACAATGCTGAGAAGGTACAGGAGATTCAACAACGTTTTATTGATAATGATCTGATCTAAAAATAGATCATGATGAATGCTTTATTCGTTTGATTGATCTTGTTTTATCCATTTCTGCACAACCAGACTTCCCACCAAATCCCCTTCCACATTCACCATGGTACGAACCGTATCAAGTATTCGATCCACTGGCAGCAGAATAGCAATCGCCTCAACCGGCAATCCAACCGATTGCAACACCATCACCATCGTTACCATACCGGCACTGGGAATGCCGGGCGCACCGATTGCGGCTAACATGGCCGTCAAAAACACAACCATTTGCTGCAACAAGCTCAGTTCGACACCAGCCAGATTGGCAATAAACAATGCCGCAACCGCTTCATAGAGTGCCGTGCCATCCATATTCATCGTAGCGCCGAGCGGAATAACGAAACCTGCCACATCGCGCTTAACATGCAGATGCTGTTCAGCACAACGTAATGTAACGGGTAACGTCGCTGCACTGGAACTGGTGGCAAAAGCGGTAATTAATGCTTCACGTGCACCCAGCCAGAATTTGAGGGGCGTCATGCCGGTAATCAGATAAAGAATTAATGGCAACACTACTAAACCGTGCAACAAAATGGTGCCCATTACAATAGCTACAAACTTGATCAAGGTTGTCAGCAGGTTGGTATCTTGTGTGGCGGTTAATTGCAACAATAATGCCATGATCCCAAAAGGCGCCAGGCGCATGATCCAGCCAACCAGCATCAATATCAATTCCAGAAATTCCTGCATTAATGTCAGGATATTGCGATAACGCTCACCGCCCACCACCAAAGCAATGCCCAGCAGTAATGCAAATATTACGACAGCCAATACATTGCTTTGCGCCAGCGCCGCAATTGGATTCTTAAACAATGAGTGCAAGAAATGTGCAAAAAAATCAGATAGTGACATCTGCGTTGCCTGAAAACCTTGCATCACATCCTGAAACATTGCTATTTCCAAACCACCGCCGGGTTGCAATAAGTTAGCAACCGTTAATCCCAGCACAATGGCCAGTGCCATCGTCAAAACAAAAAATATCAGTGTCCCCTGCCAGACACGACTCATTTGCTGATGTGAACGTAAATTGGCCACACCAACCACAATCGATGTAAAAACTAGCGGAATCAAAACCATTCGCAATAAATCAATGAACAATGTACCCGCCAGTTTGGCAACATACAAACCATTTTGTGTAATGCTTGATGCCTGCCCTAACCAGGCAAACCAGAGACCCAATGAAACACCCAATAGAGTCCCTAACAGAATTTGCGTGTTCAGTGATATTTTTTTCACTGGTTTAATTCCATTCTGCTATGCACTCCAAACAAATGTATCAAGTTGATTACACCCAGTCCTTGCCAATCAGAAAATCGGTATACAGCTTATCTTCTGCAGTACCCGCTTCCGGTTTCCAGTCATAACGCCATTTTACAATTGGCAGTGAAGACATCAATATGGATTCCGTTCGTCACCTTCCCGTTTGGCCGAATAAAGTACCACGATCCACCCACCAGATTAAATTCCACATAGCGCCCGCGCCGATACGCTTGAAAATCACGTTCGCGTTCACCATACGGCGCTTCTTTGCGTCTTTCCAGAATGGGCCGGTAAGCTGTCAGAAAATGTCCACCCACATTCTGGGTAAGTTTAAAGCAGCTATCAAAATCGGGTTGATTCAGATCATCGAAGAAAACGCCCCCTATGCCACGCGGTTCTTTACGATGCTTTAAATAAAAATAGTCATCACACCATTTTTTCAGACGCGGGTAGCAATCATCGCCGAACGGTTGCAATGCATTCTTGCAAGTTTGATGAAAATGGATCGCATCTTCTGCATAGCCATAATAAGGCGTCAGATCCATACCACCGCCAAACCACCAGACCGGCTCAGCACCTTCCTTGCGCGCTTCAAAGAAACGTACATTCATATGCACTGTCGGCGCATAAGGGTTACGAGGGTGTAAAACAAGCGACACGCCCATCGCTTCAAACGAACGCCCCGCTAGCTCAGGACGCGCAGCAGTGGCTGATGCAGGTAATCCGGCGCCATATACATGGGAAAAATTAACACCACCACGTTCCAAAATATTGCCTTCTTCAATGACACTGCTCATTCCACCGCCACCTTCCGGTCGGTCCCACTGGTCACGTCTGAATGTTTTACCATCCACCTGCTCAAGCCCTTTGACGATACTATCTTGCAAGTTGATCAGAAATTCCTTAACTCGTGGTGTATTCATGCAGGCTCCCGGTTTTAATTTAATTTTATTCAATGCAAGTGTTAGCGTATTCGGATATTTCAAAAATTCGTATAATCCTGTTTATCTAAGAATATTCAAAAAAATATACTTTTTTAATCGCCTTTAGGCAACGGACTGCATTTTACCGCAGGTATAGCATGATGAAAGCATTTCATTATTGATAACCTCAATCTGACTTGATGTTGCTTCCCTCATATTGGATTGAGTGAATTTCACTGGCTGCAAAAAGCAAACCACCCATTTCCTTAATACCAATTCAAAAAAACCAATGGTACGTATGATAGACTCATACAATCAGTTTTAAGAGAAAAACAGAATGTCTGAAATACATTTGGCAAACTTTTCAGTGTCACCTCTTTTGGCGAATCTCATGGCCCCGCGATTGGTTGCGTTGTGGATGGTTGCCCGCCCGGATTAGCGATAACCGCAGAAGATATCCAGCTGGAGCTGGATCGGCGCAAACCGGGAACATCGCGTCATGTAACACAACGGCGCGAATCAGATACGGTAGAAATTCTATCGGGCGTATTTGAAGGTAAAACGACCGGCACACCGATTGCATTGTTAATTCGTAATGAAGATCAGCGCAGCAAAGATTACAGTAAAATCATGGATGTCTTCCGTCCTGGCCACGCCGATTACACGTATTGGCAAAAATACGGCATTCGCGATTATCGTGGCGGTGGCCGCGCATCGGCGCGCGAAACGGCAGTCCGCGTTGCAGCTGGTGCCATTGCGAAGAAATGGTTATATGAAAAATTTGGCATTGTCATTCGTGGCTACATGTCACAACTGGGGCCGATAGAAATTCCGTTCAAACAATGGGATGACGTCCATCACAATCCTTTTTTTGTAGCAGACAATAGCTACGCCGATCAACTGGAAACATTTATGGATCAATTACGTAAGTCCGGTGATTCCGTAGGTGCCAAGATTAGTGCAATTGCTCAGGGTGTTCCAGTTGGTTGGGGAGAACCGGTATATGATCGACTGGACGCAGAAATTGCTTACGCCATGATGAATATTAACGCAGTAAAAGGCATAGAAATTGGTGCCGGTTTTTCCAGCATTACCCAAAAAGGCACGGAACATTCGGATGAAATGACACCGGATGGTTTTTTAAGTAACAATGCTGGTGGCATATTAGGCGGCATTTCTACCGGACAGGACATTACAGTCAATGTCGCCATCAAACCGACATCCAGTATTCGTCTTGAGCGACATTCAATTGATAAAACTGGTGCTCCTGTGATTGTTGAAACCCATGGGAGGCATGACCCTTGTGTCGGTATTCGCGCCACACCGATTGTGGAGTCCATGCTCGCATTGGTATTGATTGATCATGCCCTACGGCATCGTGCGCAAAACACTGATGTGAATTGCAAAACACCGAAGATACGCGGCAGTGTAGATAATGCAAAAGGCGTCTCCATCCAGATACCGGCAAAAACACCATTGCGAGAAGATCCGGAACCTGAAGAAGATGTATAGACATGCACAAGCGCATGCCAGGGTGAATTTGTCTTCCCTATAAATCCTTAAAGGATTAATCGGTTAATTGTTTATCTGGACATACACGCTTATTTTGCGTATAAAGTATGAATGCAAGTCAATCTAAACGCACTATGCGTGCGCCCCGTGCTCAAGAGCGAAGAGCCGCGTTACCGAGAACTGATGCAGCAGCATCACTACCTGGGCGATCTATCCAAGATCGGTCACACGCTCTGGTACGTTGCCACTTATGCCGGAGAGTGGTCAGCATTGCTGAGCTTTTCTGCCTCAGCCTGGAAGTGCGGCGTACGTGACCGCTGGATTGGATGGGACTTTCGCCACCAATTTGATCGTCTGAATTTAATCGCCAACAACAGTCGCTTTCTGATTCTGCCGGAATGGCACTACCCCAATCTGGGTTCCAAAGTATTGTCCTTATGCCACCAACGGATTGCCGGAGATTGGCAAACGCATTTTGGCCAGCCTTTGCTCTTACTGGAAACCTTCGTTGATCCGTCACGGTTTCACGGCACGGTCTATCGCGCCGCGAACTGGACTTGTCTGGGTCTGACGCGGGGATTCCGCCGCACTCGCGAGGGATATAGTGTGAACGCGCCATCCCCCAAGCTGTTTTTTATCCTCCCGTTGCAGTGTGACGCACGGGCGCAAATCTCCAGTCCCATTCTCAACCCCATTTATCGAACCGGAGCTCCCAGGATCATGCTGACCGCCCAACAGATGCGCACGCTACCCGATTTTTTTAATGACATCCCTGATCCGCGCCGTGCCGAAGGTCGACGACATCGGCTCTGCGTTGTGCTCGGTATCGCCGCTGGTGCAACCTTGTGCGGTATGCGTGGTTACAAGGCGATTGCCGAATGGGCAAAAGACCTTGGCCCCAAGGCACGCGAACGCTTTGGTTGCCGCCGCATAGAAAAACGTTACATCGTTCCCAGTGAATCCATCATTCGGGATGTGTTGGTCCGGGTTGATCCGGTCAAGCTCGATCTTGCTCTGCAGCAGTGGAATGTGGCCTTCGGTGAGGAAGATCAAAGTCTTGCAATTGATGGCAAGACGATGTGCAACGCCATCGACGGGCAAGGGCAAAAAACTCACATCATGAGCGTAGTCGGGCATGAGACCGCCTTGTGTATCACCCAAAAAAAGTCGGCACATTGCCTGTAGCGGGTAGCTTCGATTCCAAGCAAACCAATGAAATCGGAATGTTCATCCCGCTGCTGGATGGCATCGATATCAAGGGCAAAGACATCACCGCCGATGCGCTGCTAACGCAACGCAAACTGGCAACCTATGTGGTGCAACGCGAGGCGCATTACCACTTCGCCGTTAAAGGCAATCCAAGCGACGCTCCAATCCGACATCGCACTGCTGTTTCAGAATCGCAAAGCGCCCGATTTCATCGCTGTTTCCCCACTGGCCCATGGGCGAATCGAGACCCGGCGTATCTGGTGCAGTGCCGCGCTCAACACCTATCTCGACTTCCCGCATGTCGGACAAGTATTCCTGATTGAGCGGGAGGTAATCCGCAAGAATAACGGGAAAGTCTCTACTGGAGTTGCATTGGGAATGACCAGCCGTTCTCCGGATCAAGCGAGTCCTGAGCGTATCCTCGAATTGAATCGCGGCCATTGGACAATTGAGAATCGCTGCCACTATGTGATCGATTGGAATTTCGATGAAGATCGAAGTCGTATCCGTACGGGCAACGGCCGGCCCCGGCCCGCCCCCCGGGGGGGGGGGGCGGGGGGGGGGGGGGGGGCGGGGGGGGGTGCGGGGTTCTTTGGGGGGGCCCGCCCTTTTTTTTGGGGTTTCCCTTCGGGGCCCCCGGGGGGGGTTCGGGCTGGGGCCCCAACTCTCTTCCCCCGGGTCGAAAATATCTCGCCTGCGCCGCTTTGCAGTCGGCGTTATTCAGTTCATCTCCGACGGAAAATCAGCGTCGCTCAAAAATGCAACAGTTAAACAGAAATACCCGTTTGGTATTCGACTATCTACGGATGACGTTTAATTCAACTCAACTATGTTTGCTGAGTTCAAAGAGAACAAATTTGCCATGCTCTTCAATATGAAACGAGGCGTAGTAATCGGCCATCGGTCGCAATGCGTTTGAAAAAACACGATGCGGCGAGACATGAGGTAAAGTGGGATACCGCAACGGCGAAGACCGAATAGTCACTGGAGCGTGCCTGCCCGTAAATGAGCGTGGTCACGGGTCACGTCTGCGACATTGGTGAAGCCGCGAAAGCAGTCATCCCGTTTGAGAGAGTGAGTATAACGACGTACCCGAACCGTTGCGGCATTCCAAACGAGATGATGGAGGAAGACATGGCACATCGCAAGAGAACGGCACTGGAATTGGCGCACCCGAATGCGGTGGCAATGGAATCGACGGGCGTGTACTGGATACCGCTCTACGAGATTCTCGAAGCGCGTGGGTTTGCCGTGAATCTCGTCAATGCACGGCATGTAAAGAACGTCTCCGGTCGCAAGTCAGATGTTCTGGACTGCCAGTGGCTGCAACAGTTGATGAGCTATGGTCTGCTGTCTGGCGCTTTTCGCCCGGCGGATGAAATTTGCATGCTGCGTGCGGTATCACGACAACGCGATATGCTGCTGGCTTCTCAAGGACGGCATATTCAGCACATGCAAAAAGCGTTAGCCCAGATGAACGTGCAACTGGCCAACGTGATTTCAGACATCGTTGGCGAAACGGGGCAAAAAATTGTACGTGGTATTATTGCGGGCGAACGTGACGGTCATGTGCTGGCGAAGATGAGGAATGCCCGCATTCGCGCCAGCGAAGAGGAGATCGCCAAATCGCTTCAGGGCAACTGGCGCGAGGAGCATTTGTTCGCACTCAAGCAGGCGATGGCGCTCTATGATAATTATGGAACGCTGCTGGCTGAATGTGACACCAAACTCGGAAGCATGCTGGCAACGCTCGTTGGCGATAATGATAGCGATCCGGGCCGGGGTCGACGCGCATCGAACTCCAAGAATGCACCGCAATTCGATGTGCGAACTTACCTGTTTCGACTGTGCGGTGTCGATCTGACCCGGATCAACGGTATCCAACCCGACGACCGCGCTCAAGGTGACTGCCGAAGTCGGTCCCGACATGTCCCGTTTCAAAAGCGCGAAGCATTTTGCCTCCTGGCTGGGGCTGTGTCCTGGCACAAAGATTTCCGGGGGTAAAATACTCTCGGGCGCATCCAAACGCACAACCAACCGCGCTGCTCAGTCTTTGCGGTTAGCGGCCGCCGCACTTCACAAAAGCCAGTCGGCGCTTGGGGCCTACTTCAGACGGCTTATCGCTCGCCTTGATCGAGCCAGGGCAATTACCGTAACCGCCCACAAACTGGCTCATCTTATCTACATCATGTTAACCAAGGGTGCGGAATATACAGACCAGAGACAGGATTACTACGAGGAGCGCTATCGCCAGCGTGTTATGCATCACCTCGCCAAGCGTGCTGAAAAACTCGGCATGCGACTCGTTCCCGCTCCTCTATCAACTAAAAATCATTCGATTAATCATGTGGATATATTGTGTTTCTTGAGAAGATATTCGCCTGTGATTAACAGCTCACATTTCTCTCCCAAAGCGCCCTTGATCTTTCTGGTTTTGGGCATTTTCTTTTTCCACGCCTACTTATAGTTGATGGTAGTTTAGTCTCTCGGAGTTCAAGTAAAATTGTGCTTCGAACGCGCAAGACTTTGGGAATCGCAAGCTAAAAAGCCCGAATAGCACGCACATAGAAAGGGGTGTTCTTAGCGTAGTAGTTCTGATCTCCACTGACGAAATCCTGAACCCACGCGTTGAATCTATCGTACTCCGTGGAACTCCAATAGCCGTAGTTGGCAAAACCATCCAAAACGTCTTTCTGTTGATATAGTAGGTTCAACTCTTCCCTGGATGGCAGGTACCAGTCATCATAACAAATCTCATCTAGAGAGCGAGTACATGGGGTTGAACCATCATCCTGCACGCTATAATCATAAGCAACCTTTGCGGCAAAGTTACCAAATGGGTTGTTGATGCTTTGAGCACTCACTATGATTGCAGTATTCATTTCACCTGCACCCACTCCATCGCTTGTGGCACCACTCACTTTATTTGCGCCGTTGTTCCATTGAAAACCATCATATGCATCTTCTAAGGCAGCTATTAATCCATGTTGCCCGCTTTTATTCACATAAAATACTATTCCACCACCGTAATGGTCGCCTATTTTCTTAGGAGCAATAGTGCTTATAGTAAAATTTTTAATATTCGAATATTCACTAAAGCCTTGCTCATTTCCCGCTTGAACAGCGATATAAAATGCGGCACCTTCCCATAACGTAGCTGAAAAACTGGTTTGTCCTCCGACATCAAAGCTACCGATAGATTCTGGCCCTGTATATGGAAAGGGTGCATAGCTCAGTTTATATTCAGTTGCGCCGGGAACTTTGGTCCAGGCAGCTGTTACAGTAATTCCGTTTATAGAAAAAATAAGCTTGGGGGCTATTGGTTCTGCCAATGCTTGCATTGAAAAACCAAACAAAACCAAGGCAATTAGATATGAAATAATTCTCAATTTCATTGTGCTCCCATCTTTGAAGATTTAATTATCATGCATAAACTGCGCTTCTTCGACTGTTCCTGCCGTGTATCGGCTGCCATAAAACGTTTTTTAACAACTGTTAGAGCTATCCAATCCTGACAGTAAGCTGGATTTACGTCCCAAATTCGGGATTACAATTGATTTGTTTTGAAGTAATAATCAGAATTAGAGTCAGAGTCAGAGTCAGTGCCAGTGCCAGTGCCAGTGCCAGTGCCAGATAAAATATCTTAGGTTAGTTTGAACTAGTAATTTGAATTGAAAATTATGCTTTCTTTCCCGAGAAAAAGGCAATTTGGCGCACACATCGGGTGATAACTAGTACGCTCAAATTGCCCGATTACAGAAAACTCACTATTGGCAAATTAAGCCATTACTCAACTATTTTTTGCCCGGTTTGGCGGCACGCAATACTGGGTAATGTTGTATGAAAACCATATCTTGTGCGGCATTGCTTTGGCGGCTGCGCGTGCCTCATCCGCTTGTATTGCGCCTTGTTTGGCTTCATATCCATCAAAAGTGAAGTATGCCCAATTACCAGGTCTATCCGGGTAGCGTTTGGAATCTTTTACCGTCGCAGCGATTCCATTGAATTCACCTTGGAAATAACCATGTCCACTGGCCGATTCTTTTACCTACGCTAACCAGTTCTTTAACGATAACAGTTCCATCACGGAATTCACCTGTTTTCTTCCAATGATTCCAACTTGTTGGATCGATGTACACATTATGAAACTCAGGAAATGCAGGTTTTCCATCATTCATATCTTTTGGTGTAACCGGTGCCCACAAAAATCCATTCGCGATAATCTTTTGGAGTAAGCAACTGATTGTCTTTAGTGAAATGGCCGAAATTATGGTCCTTGCCGTGTGCGTGATGTGCATCGGAAGCAATCACTGAACTCGCCAGTGCAATGGATAACAATACTGGCGCAATCCCACCTACTAACGTCTTTTTAAACTGTAACATAACTAAGCCCTTAAAATGGTTAAAGAAAAACAGGGAAAACAGCAATAATCTGCACTGCCTTCCTTTTTAATGGTAGTCAGACTAATTACCTACGTCAAGTGATAATCAGCACTTCTAAAGAATCAATAAGCTGATTTGGGTTTTGGCAAATTCCAACTGGATTTGTAAGTTATATCAAACCATCAGTGAAAATTGCACTTCGAACTTGAATTCGCCACTGATTACTGATGAATCAATACGGTTACCGGTTATTTATCGATTAAAGTTTGGAATAAGAACAAAAAAGCTGTAATGTTTTTCCAATTTATTGGTTGTTCATAAATCTATAATTGAATCTTAGGAAATTTTATGGCCGGCTTGGCTGATTATTAGCAAGGAGAAAAATATGCCGAATATTACCGGCGATTATCGTATTGATGCCGTGCTCGCTGGCAGTGACATTCGTTGAATACAACATTATCTGGAATACCCGTTATGCTGACCTACGGCTTCATGTCAGCACTGCCGGTCTACACTGATCCAGATCAGGATGGCAGCGGTTTCAGTTTGATGACCGAGGAACAGAGAGTCGCGGTTCGAGATATTTTGGCCACGCTATCTTCGCAATTCGACATTATCTTTACAGAAATTACTGATTCCGCGACATCTTACGGCCAACTTCGTTTTGGCAATAATGCTCAAACCACAACGGTTGGCTATGCTTATTATCCGGACCAGTCACTGGGTGATATCGCGGGAGATCTCTACATAAACAATTCAGAAGAAGTCCTGCAAATCACAAATGTTGTCTATGGAACCAATGCCTATTCAACTTTGATTCATGAAATTGGACACACCCTTGGGCTTAAACACCCGGGCAATTACAATGCCGCTTCAGAGTCAGAAGCTGAACCAGGAGCCACGGAGGGCCCCTACCTGACAGATGTAGAAGATTCCGAGTTGTTCAGCATCATGTCTTACACACCGCAGAGTCAGGGGCTTGAACGGATTAATCTGGCACCATACGATTATGCAGCCTTTAGCCTATCTATATAATGCGAAACCTACTCATACGGGAGATGATATCTACACAGTGACCGAGGAAAGTGGCCTGGTTGTTCAAACGATTTATGATGATGGTGGTAATGATACGCTCGATGCATCGAGAATGAGCACACCAGTAATCTCCTCAATCTGAATGTTGCCGCGCCAGGCTGCTCAGTTCCGTAGGCCTTATATCAAGCGGTCAATTCGCAGAAAACAATTTGTCTCTTGGCTTGAATACGATAATTGAAAATGCAATCGGCGGTGCCAACATCGACAAGCTGACTGGAAACAGCTCCAACAATACGTTGATCGGCAATAATGGGGATGACACGCTGATCGGACAACTGGGCACAGATACCCTGATAGGTGGAGATGGCTCTGATATTTTTGGCTTGTCCAATTTGGGTCATTACATTTTTCAGGATTTCATTCCGGGCGTCGACAAGGTCGGATTCGATATCCAGCTTGGCATTCATAATTTCGCGCAACTCTCGCCATATATTACCGCTATGGACACTTCAGGTAATGATGTCTTGGTGCACTTCGTAAGCAATGTAGCCAGCATCACCTTTGTCGGGGTACTGCAGCAATCCATAGCACTCTCAGTGAGCGATGTGGTATTCCAAGCCTTGTAATCTTTATTGGCGCAGATTTGATCAAACGGGTTTCCAAATGTCTCTATAACTTACTGATCTGATATAAGTTAATTAAGAAAATCCACAAGGAAGTTCTGAACAAATCCTACGACAAGCTCAGGACAAACGGCAGAGTGTTGATTGTGTTCGTGATGCGCGCCCTTGCCACACCACGAGCATAATCAACTCATACAACCCCCACTTGCAGTGACTATTGGCCAATGGGGTCAACGCGGAAAGTCTCTCCGCAATCAGAATCCCTGAGTTGGCGCATTCATAATCAGTTTCTCGAGATCAGCGCCAAGGCTGATTTCAGCTACCAAACCTAATTGAATTTACTAACATCCCCGGTCACAATTGAGCTTTACTCGTTCCCGGGCGGCAGAACCCAGTACTGCAGTTAGCCGGTCGAAAAAATCCTCAGTACGAATCTGTTGGCCAATCCTGCGGTTCATAAAATAGGCCATACCCGAGTCATTAAACTGACGCGTCAAATCCGCTGACAAATCAAAAAATTCCTCCATCGACCAGTTTACCTGGCAAGTACCATGTTTAAACCATTCATGCCGCTCGAGACAAGAACCTGCTGTGACACTGGGCATAACCTCCGCCAATGAAGTTTGCAAAACAGGATCTAATGTAATTTCCGGATAGCCACAGAAATCCTTCTTCTGTCCTTTGACTTCACCGCAAAAAGCATAATTGGCGCCACATTTTCGTTTGTTAGGCCACAAACCGTGCAACGTAAAATGCTTTGCTTGGTAAACATGCGGATCGGAAATTTTACATTCAGGTTTGTCCGGTTTAGTTTCACAGAAAGCGGGCTGCCATGAAAGTGCAAGCACATAACTATCAGCCTGACCAGCAGTACTGCAGCTCGTATCGCCATTGCCCCCTGTGCCTCCCCCGCTCACCTGAGCTCGACCGCAATCGGCACTAACCCAACGCTCCTTAGGATTACCCACAGGCACGACAATGCGGTACCAACTGGGTTGATCTGGTTTATTAACTTCGATGATGTCGTAATCTTTACCGGCAAGAATATGAGCATTGTCTGTGTTAGTTGATTTACTTTTTGAAACATAAGCGGGACAGGAATGTAGCGCGGAGAAAACCCCAGTGACTTTGTTCGCCCATACCGGATGGATATAATTGATCGTCAGTGCAACCAGGAAGACCTGAAAAATAGTGCTCTTTCGTAGAGATGTCATTTCTTTTGCTCCTCAGTAGTTAGTCAGGAATAAAATTGTAAAAGCAAGGTCAGTATAATTTTTCATGTAAACGTCTTGGTAATATATCCACAACGAATTAGCGCACCACTTTATATACCGATGCAATTATTCCAATTTCTAGAATTTTCTAAATCAACATTCTTTGCACATTTTGCTATAACTAAATCTAAATTTCTTTCTTGACATTAAAAAGAATCCACAGTACGAGAGAATTATGTGGACTAATTCAAATAATTATAGATTGATACAAGAAATATCTTGCAACAGATTGATAAGTAACATATAATTAATATTTCTAATAACCGGTCAACCTAAGAAAAATCCTTAGAATTATATTAGTTAAGTACCAAAATTAAGCATTATCCACAAAGTTATACACAGAAACTGTGGATAGCGAGGAAAGTTCTTGATCAAATAAAGTAATAGGTCAAAAAGAAAATTTTTGCTTAGAGTGACTTGGTCAAGTAATCGTTTTAATGCCGCTCGTCTCAATCGCTCTTCCTCGAGTATCAGAAGTAGCCTCACAAATTCGGACGGTCAGTTAGGTGTTAACCATGCTCGGCCTAAGTCGTGCAGTTTACGGATGAGATGTGCTGTCAAAGTTGGAATTCATCGATTTAAGCAGCAAGCAGATTTGCGAAAATATCGCTTGTAAATTCTGCTGGTGACTGATAGCCCGGTTAGTAACCATCTCATAAGATGTATGCATGGACTATACTCTATACGTAATGAGCCTCCATGGAACAGCCCTTGGCAACTACGATGTTGCGCAACAGCATCTGTTGTTTAATCTGCTTCAACAAACCGCCTCATGCAGTGCCGCCGTCAATCGAATTCTGAAACGCAAGGGCACCAAGTGATAAGGAGCATTATTTTCCAGACTTAAATCCAGGAAGCGCATGACTTATAGTTTCACGTTAGATATGTCTTCAACTAACACATCACGGAGTCCCGCCATTCCCATTCTCACCAGCAACTTCAATCCCAGTTAAGCAGTACGTCCAGTGGCATTGGTTGCAGTAGCAAAATGTTGGTTAATTATTCTGTCTGGATGACAAGCACAATGAACGTCAATGTCTGGAGGAAGCATTAAAGCTCAATGAGCCTTTGGCAACAGCCTATTACATGAAAGAAGAGTTGTGCAATATCTGACATCAACCGGATAAAACCTCAGCACAAAAGGCACTGGATGAATGGGTAAAAAAAGCCGCTGCGTCGGATACCACCATGCTCAAACAATTCTCTAAAACTATAGCGGCTCACCGCTCAGGCATCATGGCTTATTTTGATTTTAATGGTTTATCAACCAGGCCGTTGGAAGGTACCAATAACAAGATCAAAACCTTGCACAAAATGGCCTATGGTTTCAGGGATGTCGAATTCTTTAAACTCAAAATCATGGCGCTGCATGAAACCAATTATGGTCTTGTCAGTTGAAACTGCAAGTACGCACTTCCCGGATGAACCCGAGTTGATAATTCAGACTTGGTTGATTAAAGAATATTGGTGTTTATTCAGCCACTTTAATTTATATGGCTATGTCATCATGAGTTAATGGTGGTCATGAAACCCAATGAGTTTTAGGCAAATATCAATAATAAGTTTTTTGGTTAACAACTTGTTCATAAATTAAAACTTGTTTTTATTTACAGTGACCAACAATTAACGATGTTATATCCATTTTTTGCTTGATGCTCAGTGATGAGTTTTGGTCGAAGCTGGAGAAGATTCTGCTTCAAGAAGCCATTTATAACAAGCGCAATTTGCGCATGACGGTAGAAGGAATGCTGTATCGAATGCGAGTTGGTTGTCCGTGGAGAGACTTGCCGAAGGCATTTGGCAGTTGGAATTCCATCTACAAAAGGTTCAACGCGTGGTCATTGAGTAGCAAGTGGGATAGGATTTTCAAGGCGTTGATCATTGACCCGGATTGTGAATGGGAATTTATTGATGGCAGCTACGTTAAAGCGCATCAGCATAGTGCGGGAGCGGTTGGCAAGAAGCCGCAGGCCATCGGGAAAAGCCGTGCAGGGAATACCACGAAGATTCATCTGGCGGTTGATAGTTATGGCTTGCCAGTTGAGTTTGAGATCACCGGTGGAGAAGTCAATGATTGTTCTGCAGCACCCGATTTGATTGCCAGGCTACCTGACGCGGAAGCGATTGTGGCGGACAAAGGCTATGACAGTGATTGTATACGGGAGCAGATAACAAAGAAGGGAGCCAGGCCTGTAATACCAAGAAAGCGCAATTCATTGAAAGGTAATGCAGACATGGATTGGGGCTTGTATAAATATCGGCATTTGGTGGAAAACACTTTTGCGCGATTAAAGCAGTATCGCGCAGTGGCAACAAGATATGACAAACTGAAGAGAAATTACGAAAGTATGGTTGCCTTGGCTTGTGGTTATCTGTGGCTACCTATGTGAAATGTCAACAGACCCTAAACTAATCGTAATAAAAATCACCCATAACGCAGGATAAGCCCAACGCCATTTCAATTCTGGCATGTATTCAAAGTTCATTCCATAAATACCGGCGATAAAAGTCAATGGTATAAAAATGGATGCAAAAATAGTCAATATTTTCATTGTTTCATTCAATTTATTGCTGATACTTGAAAGATAAATATCATGCATGGCAGAAATCCTTTCTCGATAAGATTCAAGTGAATCGGTAACGCGCAGCACATGATCATAAACATCCCCATAATAACGTAGCGTCTTTTCCTGCAACAAGGGAGTATCGATACGCTGAATTGTCGCCAGCAACTCGCGCAGCGGAGAAATATTGCGTTTCATGGAAATCAAGCCACGGCGTATCTGTTGGACGGTTTGCAGCATCTCTTTACTTGAATTGAACAATATGTCATCTTCCAAGGGATCAATGACATCATCCAAACTATCTTCTACAACAAAATATTCATCAACTATCGTATCAAGGATAACATATGCTAAATAATCGCTGCCAAACTGCCGCAACCGGCCGTTATGATTTTGCAGGTGATTGTATATTGGATCAAATGTATCATCAGCCTTTTCTTTAAAGGTAACCACATAATCGGCTAGTAGCAGGATACTGATTTGCTCGTATTGCAGGCTAAAGTTTTTTTCCTGGTTAAGACTGATGCCTTTGATAACCATATAAAGAAAATCTTCGTATTCTTCCAGCTTAGGACGCTGGTGGGTACTTAAAATATCTTCCAGTACCAGGGGATGAATATTCAGTTCCTGGCCGATACTTTCCACGATATGGATATCACTCAGACCGTCCACATTTACCCAAGTAATCAGTTCCGCGTTTTTTAAATGCTGCAGTTCTGCAATCGAAGTGATTTCATCTCGTGTCAAAGTATCCGCATTGTATTGTGTAACTGAAATTTTACATTTCGATTCATGTTTCTCGCCAATATGTACCAGTGTTCCCGCCGGGAGGCCGGATTTATCAGCTGCGCTGCTTAAAACTGTTTTTGTTGTTTGTTGCTGCAGGTGTCCTGACGGAGAAATAGAATTCATATAAGCTTACCTGGAACGAATGGCCGAGATACTTATTCTAAGAGCTTTGTTTATAGTTGGGGGAATATACTGCAAGAAACCAGCGAAAAAAAGAAAATAACTGATCAATAATGACCAGAAAATTGCAAATGTGATTGAGTTACCGAAAAGTGTATCAGGGAATATTCTGTTCGGATAGATTCGATTTCCCGAGATACTGGATTTGACCGGCAACTCGGTCATTTTGAATGGAACACCAATCCTGCCAAACTTTACGGGCTTCTTCTATATCACTAAATGTCCAGAGTACCACACCATCTTCGGTCATCAGAGTTGCCATTTTATTGGGCCATTCTTTAATCAAACAGTACATTTCTTTCTCCTTCGCATTGATAATATAAGCAAGCTTAATCTGCTAGTGTGAAGATTTGATGACTAAAATATGAAGAATTTATGACAACGCGCATATTATGTAGTACTGAGCGTTCATTGGTGGCATCATGTTATTTACTTGAAATACTATTTATTACTCTCTATTTCCTTTACAAGGAGCAAACTTAATGAGAAGAATCATTTACAATCAGTTAATTGTTTTAATGACACTCATATTAATCATAGGCTGTGCAGCAAACAGCAATACTAATAATGCCTTGAACACGGCAGACAGCGGCTTGTCATCTACAGAAGGTGTAACTCAAAGCGGCACGCAAATACTTGGTGCAGGTACGGCGACTGCCAGTACAACGGGTATTAACCAAATTGGCCTGGTTGATATTTTGGTTCACCGGTTAAGCGTATCGCCCCAACAAGCTTTGGGCGGTGCTGGCGCGATTTTTCAATTGGCCCAAGCGAATATGAATCCACAAGCATTTGCCATATTATCCAAATCGATTCCCGGAATGAAAAGTATGCTGAATGCGGCTCCCGCCATGTCCAATTTGTCCGGCGATTTATCTGCCTTAACGGGAGAGAAAAATAATACGTTGGGCAACGTGACGACACTCGCGACATCATTTAAGCAATTAAACCTTTCTCCTGACATGGTGGATCTATTTATTCCCATCGTAACAAATTATGTAAGCAAAACGAGCGGACAAGTAACAGCTGACCTGTTTCGATCCGCTCTGACTGCACGTTGAGCACTGGGGAATTATTTGATTAACTTAAAGAAATAGAGGAAAGTGCAAACAGACAGAAGTATTGACTTGCGCTCTTCATATTATTGCCTGCGCAAGGTTTTGGCACATAAAGTGAATGCCCTGGACAGCAGAATATTACCCTGCAGCAATGCGGAATCTACCGGACCCCGTAAGACTGAAGGCAATTACCATTGCGAATGCCCTGCTGATTAAAAGGATGGCGGAAGATCAGGCTACCCGATGGGCGCATCGGTCAGGTATCCTTACATAATCACAGTGTTATTTTTTAACCAAATCATACAGATATGACTCAAATTCCTGCTTGAGCTCAGGATGCTGTAGTGCAAATTCCACGGTTGCCTGCAAGTAACCTGATTTACTGCCGCAATCAAAACGCTTGCCATCAAACTCATAACCTAATACTGTTTCTTCTTTTTAACAGCTTCGCGATTGCATCGGTCAATTGAATTTCATTACCGGCTCCGCGCTCTGTCTTTTCAAGCAGTTTAAAGATGCGTGGTGTCAGAATATAACGGCCGACTACTGCTAAGTTGGAAGGTGCTCTATCTATGGCTGGCTTTTCAACAATTGCATTGACCCTTGATAAACTATCAGAAATGGGTGAACTGTCAATAATGCCATAGCGGTTGACTGTCTCGTGAGCAACTTGCTCGATTCCCAGTATTGAACAATGATGTTGGCTATAAATATCAACCATTTGATTCAAACAACTTCTTTCATTGGTACTGATCAAATCATCCGCCAGTAATACCGCAAAAGGCTCGTCTCCTACAACGGATTGCGCGCACAAAACTGCGTGCCCCAGTCCGAGTGCTTCAGCCTGCCGGATATAGACGCAATCAATACGCGACGGCAGGATATTGCGCACAATGTGCAACATTTCTTGCTTCCCGCCCGCTTCTAGTTCAGCTTCCAGCTCGTAGGCCTTATCGAAATGATCTGGTATCGAACTTTTGTTACGTCCGATGATAAAAATTAACACATCAATTCCTGCCGCAACGGCTTCTTCTGCGGCAAACTGAATCAACGGTTTATCAACGATCGGCAGCATTTCCTTTGGATTGGCTTTGGTTGCGGGCAAGAAACGTGTTCCTAAACCGGCAACAGGAAAAACCGCTTTTCTTATCACTTTCATTTAGAGCTCTCCTTAATTTTCAGTGCAGTTATGTTAGATCTGTGATTAATTTTCCGATAACCCTGATCAGTTTTGATAGCCCCTGGGATTGGTGCACTGCCAATGCCAGCTGCTTGCACACATTTCTTCCAAACCGAGTTTCGCTTGCCAACCCAGCAACTCAAAGGCACGCTTTGGATCAGCATAGCAGGAGGCAATATCACCGGGACGTCTGGGTGCAATCCGATATGGAATAGATCGTCCGCTCGCCTTTTCAAAAGCCTGCACTACATCCAGAACACTGTACCCCAGACCAGTGCCTAGGTTCACAATCAGGCATCGTTCTGACTTGTTAACCTGCGCGCTTTGTGACGATTTTAGCGCTTCCAATGCCTTGAGATGCCCATGTGCTAAATCAACAACGTGAATGTAATCCCGGACTCCGGTTCCATCGGGGGTAGAATAATCGTTACCCCACACGTTCAAAGCTTCTCTTCGCCCCACAGCAACTTGCGCAACAAAAGGCATTAAATTATTCGGTATTCCTAGTGGATCTTCGCCGATCAATCCGCTGGCGTGCGCACCTACCGGATTGAAGTAACGCAATATACCAATCCTAAGAGTGTTATCGCTATGATAAAGATCGCGTAGCATTTCTTCGATCATTAGCTTACTGCGCCCATAAGGATTGGTAGGTGCAAGCGGATGATCCTCTGTCAATGGCAACCGGACCGGATCACCATAAACAGTTGCAGAAGAGCTGAATACCAGGGTTTTGACATTGCACTCCTGCATTGCTTCCAACAGGCGCAACGTGCCAACCACGTTATTATCGTAATAGGAAAGTGGTTGCTCAACCGATTCCCCGACGGCTTTAAGGCCAGCAAAGTGGATAACAGCATTGGCTTTGCATTTTTTTAGAGCGGCTATCAAGCTAGCATAATCGCGGCAATCGCCTTGGATTAACCCCAACTTTCTGCCGGTAATTCGTTCGACTCGTGCCAGCGCTTCGGGATTGCTGTTGCAGAAATTATCAAAGACCGTGACGTCAAGACCCGCATTTAGCAGTTCAACGCAGGTATGCGACCCAATATATCCGGCGCCGCCGGTAACAAGAATCATGGTTATAAACCTCGACAATAGATAAATTTTTCAATGGCATTGGCGCTCGCTTATACTTCTCAGGGCGCTATTAAACTAACCAAAATGCTGCTTAAACCTTGTCACAAAATAATTAAGCATGCCTATAGGCAAATGATTGATGCCTGCCGCAGCTTTTCGCCCTCCCCCTGTGCCAAATTGAAGGCATAGCACGTCGGCGCCTTGCGGGTTTACGAGGGAGGCTCTTACACTCACCGTATAATCTCCAGAGTGATTAATTGTAATCACTGCATGCGCACATCCTGGATTTTCGTTTGCCAGTTTGTTGGCAAAGTTTCCGCTTACACGCCTTGCCCAAGGCGTGTCTGGTAGCAAATAAGCTGCACAACGATCATCACTCATTAATGGATGCAATGATTTTACTCGGCTCATGTCATCGTTGAATCCTGATGCAAGCTTAGTAAAAACATCCGATTCTGCAATAAAATCCAGTGGATTACTATACGGCTCTATTTCCTTATAAAGCTCCGCCGGATGAAAGTGCAGCTCAGATAGGCTCTCACCGTAACCATTGTAGTTCAGATATTCACCCAAACGTTGGAGTTGCTCCGCTTCCGCTTCCGTTAGCTCCACCGAGTTCGCAAGCTGATGGGCTTTTTTTATGAGGTTATCACCAAAGGCGGCAGTAATTGCCCAAAGGTGAAACTTACCCTTCAGATACTGATCAACCAATAGACTGGTACATACCTCGGCAGATAAATCAATATGCGGTGTCAGGTTAGGATGATGCGGTATTTCTCCAGCATGGTGATGGTCGAAATATTCAACAATTACCCCCTTTTTCAGCAAACGCATCAGACCTTGACGATTTCTGTCCAAAGAAATATCGAGCACCGTTACTCGGTCTCCTGCATTAGCTTCTACGCGATCCAGTAGTTTGATATCACGCTTAACCCCCGTGATCAGACTTGCAGTAGTTGGATCAGCCAGCCTTAACTGATGCAATGCGCACAATCCATCAGCATCTCCATTAAACACATAGTACTGATTCATATTGTTATGATGCGTGATTTTTCATACGAATAGTGATTAATTTAGGCTATGCCATCGTTAATTGTTAGTCACTGTAAATAAACACAATTTATCATTTATAAACAAGTCATTAACCAAAAAACCAATAATTAATATTTTTCTTCAAATTCATTAGGTTACATGACCGCCGCTAAATAACAATGACATAGCCTTAATTTAAATTGCTTCCCCATTCGGACAGGTAGATATCAAGGCTGATTAAATTATGCCTTCGTTATTCAGATAGTTGAGAATCTGCTCTACAGCCTGCTCTGGAGTTTTATTCATGGTATCAATGTGAATCTCTGCGTTTTCTGGTACCTCATATGGCGAATCAATACCAGTAAAGTTTCTCAATTCTCCACGTCGCACTTTTTTATACAATCCTTTAGGATCTCGTGCTTCTGCCAAATGGAGTGGTGTATCGATGAATATCTCAAAGAACTCGTCCTGCTCTACCAATTCCCGTGCCATCCTGCGTTCAGAGCGAAACGGCGAGATAAACGACACCAGTACAATTTGCCCTGCATCAACCATCAATTTAGCGACTTCAGCGATACGGCGAATATTTTCAATCCGGTCGGCATCGATAAAACCAAGATCCTTATTGAGACCATGGCGAACATTGTCTCCGTCCAATAAATAGGTATGCTTACCTAATGAGTAGAGCTTTTTCTCAACCAGATTGGCAATAGTTGATTTGCCACTGCCCGACAATCCGGTAAACCAGAGTATGAATGGCTTCTGCCCTTTAATGGCAGCATGCGCCTGTTTATTAATGTTGATGGCCTGCCAATGAATATTTTGCGACCGGCGTAAAGCAAAATGTAGCATGCCTGCACCAACCGTATTATTGGTCATACGATCAATCATGATAAAGCCGCCCGTATCGCGATCTTCTTTGTACGAATCAAATGCGATCAACTGATTAGAACTCAAATTACAGATTCCCATCTCATTAGGTTCCAGTTTCGTAACAGCAACATGCTTGAGCGTGTTGATGTTAACCTATATATTTCAGCGATAAAATGTTAGCCATTACTGTTCTTGCACCAATCTTCATTAAATAGGACTTTCCTGACAACATTGGTTCGTCAGACATCCAGACAACGGTTGCTTCGAACCGATCTGCCACACTCGGTGGCGAGTCGACTGCCGCAAGAATATCCCCCCGGCTGATATCGATTTCATCCGTCAGGGTCAAAGTAACAGATTGCCCGGAAATAACCTGTTGAAGATCTCCATCACTGGTTACGATACGTGCTACACGGCTCCTTCTGCCGGACGGCAAGACTTGAACAGGGTCACCGGGTTTAATACTGCCACGCACAACGATGCCAGAATAACCACGAAAATCCAGATTGGGACGATTCACCCACTGCACCGGCATTCGAAAAACTTCGGATTTCTCTGCCACATCTTCTACTTGTATGTTTTCAAGGTGCCCCATCAATGTTTCCCCGTGATACCAAGGGGTATTCGTACTCAGTTCAGTGATATTGTCGCCTTTCAGAGCGGACATGAGGATGGTCACAATATTTTGCAAACCGACTTCTTTTGCAAAAATTCGATACTCATTATCAATTCGGTTATAAATTTCTTCCGAGTACCCCACCATATCCAGTTTATTAATTGCCAGAACCACATGACGAATTCCGATCAGCGAAACCAGATAGCTATGCCGCCGGGTTTGTGTCAATACGCCTTTCCGAGCATCGATAAGAATAATCGCGACATCAGCCGTTGAGGCGCCGGTAATCATATTGCGTGTATACTGTTCGTGCCCTGGCGTATCCGCCACGATGAACTTTCGCTTATCCGTCGAAAAAAAACGATACGCCACGTCAATGGTAATGCCTTGCTCTCGTTCTGCCGCGAGTCCATCCACCAGAAGCGCAAAATCCAGATCCCCAGCTTGTGTACCCACTTTCTTTGAGTCTACTTCCAACTGGGCCAGTTGGTCTTCAAATAACATTTTTGACTCATAAAGCAACCGTCCAATCAGTGTGCTTTTTCCGTCATCAACACTACCGCAGGTGATAAAACGAAGTAAACTCTTGTTTTCATGAGTTCTTAAATAGAGCTCGATATCCTCGGCAATCAAATCAGACACATGCGCCACTAGAAGTAACCCTCCTGTTTCTTTTTCTCCATTGAACCGGCAGAATCATGATCGATAAGACGCCCTTGCCGTTCGGATGTTTTTGCAAGCAGCATTTCTTGAATGATCGCCGTTAAAGAATTCGCCTCGCTCTCAATCGCTCCGGTCAATGGATAGCAGCCCAGCGTACGAAAACGCACTTTTTTCAGCATGGGAACCTCATCTTTAAGCATCGGCAAACGATCATCATCCACCATAATCAATGTGCCATCACGCTCTACAACCGGACGCTCCTTAGCAAAATACAGCGGAACGATGGGAATATTATTCAAGTAGATATACTGCCAGATATCGAGCTCAGTCCAGTTTGAAAGCGGAAATACCCGAATACTTTCACCTTTATTTTTACGCGTGTTATACAGCCGCCATAGTTCAGGCCGCTGTAACTTGGGATCCCATCGATGTTGCGCCGAACGGATTGAAAAAATGCGCTCCCTGGCACGCGACTTTTCCTCGTCCCGGCGTGCGCCTCCAAATGCAACATCAAAGCCGTATTTATCGAGCGCCTGCTTTAGCCCCTCCGTTTTCCATATATCGGTATGCACTGCAGAACCATGTGTAAATGGATTAATTCCTTTTCTATCCCATGCGGGTTAACGTGAACGATTAGATCAAGCCCGAGCTTCCGCGCTATCACATCTCGAAATTCAATCATTTCTTTAAATTTCCATGTGGTATCCACATGTAATAACGGAAAAGGCGGTTTCGAGGGATAAAATGCCTTTACTGCAAGATACAGCATTACTGCACTATCCTTACCGATAGAATAAAGCATTACCGGGTGCTCGCACTCTGCAACAACCTCCCGCATAATTTGAATACTCTCTGCTTCAAGCCGCTGCAGGTGTGTCAACATTCTCAATAGGTTCCTTCAATAGTAAAAGGCAGCAGCGTTATATTAATACGAATACGGATTTTTCTTATTATGAGTAACTACTTTATTCCGTAATCTTAAGGGCACCTCTTTCAAGAAACAATTATAAGTAACTGATTGCATGTAATACAAAATATTATATTCCAATGACATTAATATGTTTCTTTCAAGCATCTTGCGGTCGAGAACCGATTATGACGCTAAAAATCCAAATTTCGTTACAACAACTTTGTTGCTCACAAAAAATGTTTCCCTACATATCAGTTATATGCTGCGTCACCATTTTTTGCTCGCGCCTCGTTTTATTTGCAACTTTGAATTTTTAGAGGCGCACTTAATTATTTTATCTTTAAAAGAATAACTTGTATGCCAGATAACATGTATATTTCTGGCAGATTAGATACACATGTGATTTAGATTATTTCGATTTTATAGTTCTTTTATCACTGTAATAAAAGAACCAGAAACTCACTGGAGCTTTCAAAGAAAGTTTCTAATTTATTTCTGCAAGTACTAAGTATTGTATATGATTTTTTCGACATTTCCATTGAGCATGAGCTGATATCAGCACCTCCCGCTAATTCAAACAACATTTGCTGCAAAATCAAATTTATGAATTTTTTGCGAAATCTATGTTTTGAGGCAAAGCGAAACCATCTGACTCAAGTCAGTTTTTAAAATTGGCTACTTTTCCCTGGAAACACCCTTCGAACATACTTTACCCCGGTTGGCGTATTAAGACGAATCATTAAAGACTGGTACGGTTGGTTTTATTCCAAAGGCAATGGATTTATACAAAGTCTCCCAGTCCGGAAGGAGGTAATGGAGGAATAATCCACGCACTTTCTCCCAGAAGTATTTATTACGCTTTGCATTTTGTTTTGCCCGTTGAAGCAAGAGACAACAATGCTGCTGTACCTGATCGACCAAAAACGCCAGCATCATCAAACAGGCAAAGACAGTGGATAAATACCGGTAACCGTGGCCGAAGTTATGTTCGAAGTGGTAGCCTTGTGTTTTCAGGGTATTAAAAGTTTCATTCTCGATTTTCCAGCGTGCGCGCCCGGCGCGCATGAGTTGCATCAGATTCTCAGGCGTGATCGTAATGTCTGTTACCCAGGAAAAATGTTGGGTTTCGCCTGAAGGGTGATATTCCCGGTATTCCAGAAAGTTGACCTCAAGTTCAAAGTTGGCGTCGTTTAAAGGAGCGCCATTGAGGTAACGGAAACTGTGTCTGATACCATTGCCGTCGATAAATTCATCAGTTTTTACTCCCTGGACGGTATTCACCCAGTCAAACAGAAATTGATGGTCCGTTTGTTTGGCGCCGAGGATAAAGTGCAGGTTCAGTTTTTGAAGCAGACGAATATGCGGCGCATTGGAAGCCACGCCATCTTCGATCACAATGAGTTTCATATGCGGATGTTCACGCCTGAGTGCGTTTAACAATCGCACTGCTGCAGTGCGCTCACAGTCGTTTTTGCTATACCCGTCTTGTTGCATGATCGGCTCCGGCGCCAACGGGAATACCTCGGCTTGATCCGGGTGAACCAGCACGGCACTGAGCATCTGGTGATAGTATGTCACACGACCGTCACGGTGATGTTTCTGGCAGCATTCTTCACAATGCACTTGTGAAGAAGAAAAATAACCCGTTCCATCAATGGATAAAAGATAATAACCATCCAGGTATTCGAATCCCTCCACCAAACTTTTGCCACGCTGAAGCAGGTGCAGTATGCGCCTAAATGACCGGCGCAAAAGCTCAGAGGAGACATTATCCAGTCGTTCCCGTAAATAAGTATCCGATGGCGCGCAGTCAATGCCATACAAGGATTTTAAATTAGCCCGAACCAAATCATCTTCCCTGCCTTGGTCAAATTGCAATAATGAAGGATACTTTAAGCTAAAAACCGCAAATCCCGACATCAAACAATCGCTCAATGAGAATACTTTGCCGTTTCCATTGTCTTCTATTCTTTCAAAACAGGCGCGAACTTCCTTGATTAAACCGGGCGCGCTTAAATACCGGCGAAAGGCATATTTCGGCATAATACTCACCTATCACTTTAATTTATGCTCCCATAATATTGTAATTTAGTTAAAAGTTCACGAAAACTTATTTTTAAAGACCGCTGAATGGCTTTATTTTCCTTGTGTCTGTGTATGAGCGGGAATAGCTAAAAAAACTGCCACTCGATAGTCTACAATGGCTGATTGCCATTCTAGACTATCGAGTTTGAAAGCGATATTCTGAGATTTTCGTTATACGTTTTAAAAATTACATGTCGAATATTAATCGCAACATACTTTTATCTTCACAACTTCAGCAGCGTAGTCTTGAAGCTGTATGGCATCCTTGTACGCAAATGAAGCAACACGAAACCTATCCGCTCGTTCCGATTGTGAGCGGCAAAGGGGTATGGCTTTATGATGCTGCTGGCAAGCGCTATCTTGATGCGATTAGTTCCTGGTGGGTCAATCTATTTGGTCACTCCAATCCTTACATCAACGCGGCAATCCACGATCAGCTTGAGAAAATAGAACATGTCATGCTGGCAGGTTTCACCCATGAACCGGTTGTATTACTATCGGAGCGACTCAAAAGAATTGCACCCGGCGCACTCGGGCATTGCTTCTACGCCAGCGATGGGGCCTCGGCAATTGAAATCGCTTTAAAAATGAGCTTTCATTACTGGCTTTTGTGCAATCAACCGCAGAAAAAAAATTTTGTCAGTTTGCAAAATGCTTATCACGGTGAAACACTGGGTGCTTTATCGGTAACCGATGTGGCAATTTTCCGAGAAACTTATGCGCCATTGCTGCGCCAATGCGCATATGTTCCCACACCCGACTGGCGTTATGCGGAGGCAGGCGAATCCCCGGAAGATTATGCCCTCCGTGCTGCTGCTGCGCTGGAGCTGTATTTGGCAGAAAATCATGAACAAACCGCCGCATTCATTCTCGAGCCCTTGGTTCAAGGCGCTACCGGGATGGGCATGTATCACCCTGTTTATCTGCAACGTGCCAGAGAAATCTGCGCTCAGTACCAGGTGCATTTGATTGCCGATGAAATTGCGGTTGGTTTTGGTCGGAGTGGAACCCTGTTTGCTTGCAATCAGGCAAACATAGCACCGGATTTCCTGTGCCTATCCAAAGGCCTGAGTGGCGGATACTTACCCCTGTCGGTTGTCATGACTTCCGATACGGTTTTTCAGGCTTTTTATGATGATGAAACGGCGCATACTTTTTTACATTCCCATTCGCATAGCGGCAATGCGTTAGCCTGTCGGGCAGCATTGGCCACGCTGGATATTTTTGAACACGATCACGTTATTGAGACAAACAAAATCAAAGCGGCTTACCTGAACAGAATTGCAGCACCGCTCGCGGATCACCCCAAAGTCAGAAATTTCCGTAATTGTGGAATGATATGGGCTTTTGAAGTAGAAACCGATGATCGCGATTTTGCAGCGAACTGTTTTCAGGCCGGTTTGAAACAACAATTACTACTACGACCCTTAGGGAAAACCATTTATTTCATGCCGCCTTATATTATAAACGAGCAGGAAATAGACTTATTGATCAATGGTACACAGCATGTGCTGGATACGCTATAAATTTACGATAGGTATTTAATACGATGCAACTTACTTTCTTAGGTGCTGCCGGTGAAGTTACTGGATCCAGTTATCTCATCGAAACCGGAACAGTACGATTTCTAGTCGATTGCGGCATGTTTCAAGGCGGGCGCGAAGCGGACAGAAAAAATCGTACTGCTTTTAAATTCGATCCTAGAACGATTGATTTTGTATTACTAACCCACGCCCATATCGACCATTCTGGCCTGCTGCCGCGGCTGAGTGCATGGGGTTTCAGAGGCCCGGTTTATTGCACTGCAGCAACAGCGGATTTACTCATGGTCATGCTCAAAGACAGCGCGCATATACAGGAAAAAGAAATTGAATGGCGCAATAAATCGCGTCATCATGGCCGGTCAACACAAGAACTTGCGCCTTTATACACCGTTACGCAAGCAGAAGCGCTTCTAAAACAATTAATCCGCGTGGATTATGATACAGAGATCAATCCCAATCCCTCCATACGCTGCTGCTTCCGGGATGCTGGACACATACTCGGTTCATCCATCATCGAGCTTTGGGTCAAGATGCATTCTTCTTACAAAAAAATTGTATTTTCGGGCGATCTGGGACAGCCTGGTCATCCGATTGTACGTGACCCCACTTTCATCCAGCATGCAGATATCCTTTTGATCGAATCAACCTATGGCAACCGGTTGCATCGAACTATGCCCGACACCATGAATGAATTTGTTCATGCGATCGACCACACACTCAACCATAAAGGCGGCAATGTAATCATACCGGCTTTCACCGTTGGACGGACTCAGGATCTATTGTTTCTGCTGGTTGATCTCTATCGTCAAGGCAAGCTGGAGCAAATGGATATTTACGTTGATTCACCGATGGCAAGGGCTGCGACAGAAATCACGCTTAAACATATTGAACTGCTCGACAAAGAAACCTCAGATGCATTGCAATGGATGAATAAGAATGTGAGAAGGCCACAGATTCACTTTGTGCAGGATATTGAAGAATCCATGCAGCTTAATCATATGAAACATGGAATCATCATTATTTCAGCAAGTGGCATGTGCGATGCCGGACGTATCAAACATCACCTCAAATACAATCTTGACAGATCCGAATGCAGCATACTGATTACCGGGTTTCAGGCGGAAGGAACTTTGGGGAGACGATTAGTTGATGGCGCTCGGAAAGTCAGAATTTATGGTGAGGATGTTCGTGTCAAGGCAACCATTTATACCATCGGCGGACTCTCAGCGCATGCCGATCAGGCAGCTTTAATCAACTGGTTGCGGCACTTCCAGAAAATGCCTGAAAAGATTTTTGTCGTACATGGTGAATACAATAATTCTTCTACGCTGGTCACCGCGATTAAACAGAAACTTAATTGGGCGGCATGCATACCGGAACATTTGTCGGTTGTCGCACTTTAAACATGCAAACCGTTTACAGACATTGATCCAAGGACAAATTGGCAAATTGCTCGTACCTGGTTAATCAGTGTTCTTTCTTCATAAAAAACGTCGCTGCGGGTGCGGGCTTACCAATATAGTAGCCTTGCGCATAATCAATATCCATTTTTTCTATTAAAGAAAGTATTTCTGCACTTTCGACAAATTCTGCTGTTATTTTTTTCCAAATCCTCTGGCTACGCTGCATAAGGCATTGACCAGAATTAGATCATCACTGCTTTCAGACAAATTACGTATAAACGATCCATCAATTTTAACCACATCAACGGGCAATTCTCTTAAATAATAAAAAGAAGAAAAGCCAACACCAAAATCATCCAGCACAAAACCGCAACCCAGTTCTCTGATTTCTTTCATCAGCACGCGTGCGCCGGGCAAATCTTCCAACGCAGCGGTTTCCGTTATTTCAAACATTACACATGCCGGATCCATGTCCTGTGCTACCAATTCCTGTTTCAGGATTGGCAATAGTTCGGGATCATTAAATGCGTGGGCGGATAAATTGATCGAGAAACTAACCTTGAAGCCGCCTTGATATATTTTGGCGACCTGGGCAATGGCTTTACGTAACACCATGTGGTCGATCGCATGAATTAGCCCGGTATGCTCTGCAGCAGGAATAAAATCGGCTGGCGACAACACTGAACCATCTTTTTCCTGCATACGCAACAATACCTCATAGTGTGAGATTTGCTTCGATTTAACATGCATAATCGGTTGTAAATAAAGCACGAAATTATCATGTAAATGGGAATATTCAATCTTCTCTTTCCAGTAAACCAACGTATGCATACGTTCACGGCTACGGTCTTTGTCGGAAAACAGGTACCAGGCATTCCGTCCCATTGCCTTCGCCTGATACATGGCAAGATCTGCGGCAGCCAGCAAATCATGAATATTTGCACCATGTTCAGGAAATAATGCAATACCGATACTGGCTGAAATTTTATGGGTCCGATTGCTAATGGTTAGTTGAGCCAAGTTCAGTTGATCCAATACTTTCTTGGCAACTTCTATTCGCGCCGCTGGCATTGATTTCCGGCAAGATAATTGCAAACTCATCACCCCCAAACGGCCTGTTATATCATCTGTCCGAATGGTCTGCGCCAACATACCAGCAACCATTTTAAGCAACGTATCACCCGCCTGATGTCCGCTGGTGTCATTAATATATTTAAAGCGATCGAGGTCAAAGAATAACAAAGCACCTGGATGCCGATAGCGTTCTGCACGGCTTAGTACTTGTTCCAATTCTTCACTAAAACGACGTCGATTAAACATGTTTGTCAATGGATCATGATCGGCCAGCCAAGCAAGATGCCCCTCAACCCGCTTATATTCAGTAACATCCAAGCCTACCGACAAAATGGACGGATCATCCGCGGATTTCCTGGACAAGTGTGAATGTAACCAAGCTATATGACGTATTGTCCCATCTTTGCAATGGGTAGTGGCTTCATGCCGAAATTGCATTCTCTTCCCGGCATGTATCTCTTTGAAGCGGGAAAGTAAATCTTGTGACTCATACTCCGGAATCAAAATATTGAGAAAAGACTTACCCTGTAATTCACTCTCCGTATAACGAGTCAACATCTCGCCATAAGCATTTAATGAAATAATTGCACCGTCCGAATTCTGTGTGAGAACTATGGCCTGTGCCGTATCCAGCAAATTCCCCACAAAGTCCCTTTCTTTACTGAGTGCATTTTTTTGCTCAATCAACATCGTTGTCCGGGTTGATACTTCTTGTTCAAGTTTTTCCAACTGTAACGACAGGGACACAGCGGCTTCAGACAACGTATCGACTTCATCTCTGAAACGCTGAACCCGGTCCGTTGAGGACAGTGACAGGCGGAATTTCTCAAATTGCCCACTGGCAAGAAGCGGGAGCAAAAAAACCACATCTTTTAGTTTTGCAAGTAGACGAGTAAAAATAAGAAATAATAAAATCTCAGAGAAGATAAGCCCAAGCAAGCCGATTAATGCGATTTTCCAGATAGAGTCATGAATATTTTTCACTGCAGCCGACACATCGGTGATGACAACCAAACTGGCTCTATCGGATTCATGAGAATTAAGAGGGAATAATTTTAATTGCTGATATTCATCAACCCAGCGGATTTGAACACCGTCATTAAGTGACAACAAATCCGGATAAATCTGAGAAGCCTTAATGAGAACTTCACGATTTCTTTCTTTGTTGGTAAGCGCAGGGACATGAACATTCCAGCGCAGAAAATCGAAATCATTCTGGAGCAACAGATTATTCTGCGCTTTAATCAACAAACCAATATCGGCACCTGCAATCCGTTTGAAGGCCAGAAATACATCTGCCAAAGAAATTCCCATGACAACCACACCCGCCTTCTTCCCTTCCACCAATAGCGGCGCTATGATGTATTGTGTGCAGCTTTCCCTGCAAAGCAAAGGATTGATTGGTCGTTCAGACTGATTGACATCACTTACCCAAGTCGGCAACAGATCATTGCCATCAATATTCGAGTCCCAACTCTCCCAACTTGCATTCAGTTGATTGACAGAGTTATAAAAATTGATAAATTCAACACCATTATGAAATTGCAGCAACGCCCAGTGTTGATCGAAAGCTTTGCTAATACCTTCACCATCATTCACAAGCAATGCTTTTTTCATTCCATCCAAGAACGGAATCATTTCAGCGAGCTGATATAAATTCTGCGAAGTATTCTTGATCAGGCTATTGATTTCTCTGGAATATCGCCTGTATTCGACATCTCGTTGATTGTCAAAATTAGCCATTAATCCCAGATAACTGATAAAGCAAAACAACATCACAACGCATAGCAATATCAAACTGCTGCTCAATGAAATTTTCCATCTCAGGCTGCGAAATCTTCGCTCCTGAAGGTTTGGAGTAAGTTCCACTTTTTCCAATTTATTCCCGGAATTATTTTCCATCAGAGGTTCTGCTTAGAAGCGATAAGAAGCCTGGATGGCATAAAGATCCCAATGCTCGGATGTGTCTTTACTTACTGGATTATCTAATTTTGATAGCCATCCAGTTCCATCTACTCGATGGTATTCAGCACGCAGCATGAATTCCGGTGTGATGTTCCAACGTAAACCCACTGTAATATCCTTGGAAAAGCGACTGTATGCTGGACCACCAGTTGCTGCAGCATAACGTTTCCCATCACGGTCGTCTCTATCGGTAAAGAGCACATCGTAACGCAAAATAGCTTCCCATTTTGGGGTAAAGCGATACTCACCTTGAAAGTAAAAGCTTTCCCCATAGACATTCATGCCACTTAAAGCCTTGCCGGTTCGACTGCTGTCACCGAAATTGTTATCATATTTGGAGTGACGTAGCGCATATTCAGAGGTTAAACTCCAACGCTCAGTATTATATTGGGCGGAAAAATAGACTGGTGTAAATTGAAATGAACCAGGTCCCAGATGGTCATCCTTCCCTGCTGGATCATAGCTAGTATTAAACCATGCTCCGCTAACAGCCAGGCGAATACGCTTATCAATTGTTTCAAAAACACTTCGGCCAATGTAAGAAGCCTCTCTCGTTAAATGACCCGGTTGTGGACTGCCAAGCACAGCTACTTCAGTGTCCCTGTTATGGACTAACGGCCACAATACTCCAAATTGAGTTGAAACCGTACCCCAATTGAAAACAGCAGCTTCTCCGTATACTTGCACGGAATCTCCTGAAAGACCAAGATTACGTGTTCTATCAAAATAAATTGATTGGGGCAACATGATGCTAGGGTCGTGTAAATGGTACATCACGCGTATCATTATAGAAGCCAAACGGATTTTTCAGTCTACCGACACGTATACCAAATTGGTTCATTTCGTGAGAGTAAGCTCTATAATCAAGTACAGCATAATCAAGGCGCGGCGTAGCTGAGGTTCCCTGACCTGCACGGCGTGATAACATTTGTGACGACAATTGAAGCTTAGGTGATACCCGCGCCGAAGCATTCAATCCAGCCTCTGTAAAACCAAAGGTACCGCCTGCGTCACTATTCCCAAAGACATCATTGTCTGAGGTTAATATATACGACTGGCCCGCAAAACCATGAATCTGTATATCGCCAGGAAGATTTGCTCTTCGAAACCAATTTACAGTAGAATTCACTAATCCAGGTTTTTTCTTCGCGCTGTCCGATTCAGTAGCTTGTGCGGGCAACTCGGATGTTTGCAGCCAAACGGGCGACTTTCCAGATTCAGCTTGTTTTTGTGTCTGATTGGGTTCTTGGGCATGCGCTGAAAAGCATCCGACAAAAAATAACAAGACAGATCGTCTGGTTATTTGTTGAGAAGCACTTAAAAAAAAGTTACTTAATTTGGAGTATGCTAACATTTTCATTAATATCTGTTCTCCATAAGTAACCTATCGCTCCAGGCGTATTAGCAACCTTAGCAAGCATTTCTTCAACGGAATTTACTTTGGTGGGCGCTTGGCCAGTACCAGAATATACTAGCCGATCCCACTGGGATCTTAATTGATAAGGAAATACATTTAATCTTTCCTTAGAAACAGTTTGATGCAGATCGTCCTCATCCGACAATACAAAAACTCTGATCTTGGTACCATCAGGCCATGTTCTTAAACGCATACTGAAGATGGAACGCAACGAGTTTACTGAGAGCGTTTTCTCGCTGACCCTGGATAAGCTACAATTTCAAAATGATTATCTGCCTTGACTTCAATCCCTGCACACAACAGGCTTACCGATAAAGCATAAAAGAAATATGTTCCGATCTTTGACAAACAGTACTTGAAAAATTCTATTTGCAAAGAAAATTGGAATAAACTCAAGAACTATCTTCCTAATTCACTACTGTTTTTTCATCACATTGAATCGGATGATATTTACCATACTCCGTCAAGATTCCCCAAATATCACGATGATCCTTGTACATCCTATTTAATAAATCGTCTACTTTTTATAAAAAGGCTGACGAATACCATGATAATTAACTAACGGTCCAATTGGAGTACAATGCAAATGAGCGTAACTAAGCAGTCTACCCAAAGCGGGGGACATAAATGACACCCAATTTCTAACATTATATTTAAATGACATTCGCACAACACCCGCCATAAGTATCAAAGCTATATTCGGTGTAGAACGACGATCTTTTGAATTTCCTTCTCTTCGCTCACTAATAGCATTTTTCATCGACTTTTCTTATCCCTTGTCTACGGCGCTCTCCTTTACGTCGATCAAATTGACTCACAACAACAAAACGAGAAACCTCACCAATTTGCTGACGTGGCAATTCCCTGATATTAAAAAGTATTGGATCAAGTTGAGTATATAACTCGACTGGAAATGGTTTTTCAGGCTGCAACGGATCAAACAATATCAAGCGAACTGTAGCGATAAAATCTCCTGATGGACGAAATCGCAAAAGAACATGAGAAGAATGACTATCATAATAGTCTTTTTCCAGCTTATCCGGGTAAAGTGAAGCATCAAAATCAGGAATACGTTGCTCTACGCACAATACCCGATAACGGATTCTATATACAATCTCAAGCAATTCTTCTGAATCAGCTTCTACAATTTCAAAATACTTATGAAAATTATTATACAAATCACTCACAGAATCACCTAATTGAGTTATAAAAATTCGGTTATATCCATAATCAAGAAATTTTACTCAGACTACTTCTTAGCCATTCAAAGAATGAGTAAGAAGTAGTAAATTTGTCTAGTCTAGTCTAGTCTATTAAATGAGTAGAAATAGATAAATCTCACACAAATTCATAAATGAATAAGCGCGGGAACTACCGTGCAATTCCTATTTTCAATTGCACAAAACAAATACTATTTCATTCAATAAGTAATATATGTTAATTGCAGCAGTCATTTAAGTATATTTAATGCGAATATTCAACTGATCTTTATCATTAAGCAGCAGAATTACAACAAAGATGCGAGTCTGTGCACAATAAACAACATACAGGGCGGAGACGAATTTTGAGGTACGGTATTCAGCGGGTATGATTAATCTTGGTTCTAAAGCAAATCAATCAGTTTCTGAATTTAATCTCTTTCGGGTTTAATTCTAGCTCCTGGGGCGAAGGCGGGTGAAAAACCAACGGCGGGAAGAGCGCTTTTAATACCTCGCTGCTTGCGGCGGGGTGCTTTATTTCTAACTTAAACCAATACTTCGATAGGCGCAGGATGATTAAGAAAGGCTGTCGGACTGGCGGTCAAACCATAGGCCCCCGACTGCAATATAACAACCAGATCCCCAGCAGATGCTTTGGTCATTTGCATTTGATCGGCCAACAGATCCAATGGCGTGCAAAGCGGTCCCACGACCGAAACAACTTCCCTTTCAGCTCCCTGAACTTTATTTCCGATGATGACAGGATAATTTTTTGCGAATTACTTGACCAAAATTACCTGAAGCTGCCAAATGATGATGTAACCCGCCATCGGTGACGAGAAAGATTTGCCCCCGCGATATCTTCCGTTCCAAAACCCGGCAGACATAAATTCCCGCTTCCGCCACCATATACCGGCCTAATTCAATTACAATCCGGGCATCGGGCAGTTGCCGTTTTACTTCCGGCATCAAGTGCTGCAAATTCTCACCAATGGCAGCAATATTCAATGTTTGATCTCCGGGGAAATAAGGAACACCAAAACCACCACCAATATTGAACAAACGCACGGGAGATGGTGCATGTTCTGCAAGGCGGATACCCAACTGGCAAGTTTTTGTGTGCATTTCCTGAATCGCTGTTGCATTCAGATTCTGTGAGCCACTAAAAATATGAAAACCAAGAAAATTTAATCCGAGTCTACCCAGCCGTATAAGCATATCAGGCACGCGCTCAGCATCTACGCCAAATGGTTTGGGGCCGCCGCCCATTCTCATTCCGGAAGATTTAAACTCAAAATCCGGATTCACTCGAATTGCTACGTTTGGAACGATGCCTGAATATTCACCCAATTGAGCAATCAATTCCATCTCTTGTTCGGATTCCATATTGAGAACAACACCGGCAGCGATAGCGCTGATCAGCTCATGTTCTTTTTTCCCCGGTCCAGCGAAACTGATTTTATTTGGAGGCAGCATCGTATCCAGTGCAATTTTCATTTCCCCCGCCGAAGCAACATCCATTCCATCAACTAATCCCGCAAAATGTTGCACCACTGCCGGCATAGGATTGGCCTTCATCGCGTAATGCAACAGAATTTCTTCTGGCAAATTTCGACGTAGCAAAGCAATTCGCTCTGTGATCTTTTGACGGTCATACGCATAGAATGGTGTCGATCCTACTCGTTGCGCTAATCGAGTCAGTGCAATACCACCTATTTGCAGGCAATCATCCTGCACAGGAAACTGCACAAGTGGAGCATGTTCCGGGGTAAATTGTTCATTAGCATTTCCCGTAAATAGATGCTGCATTTCCTGGGAAAGTAATTTACGGTCTACTTTGCCGTTCGGATTACGCGGCAAACTCCCTGCGCGCACTTCAATATGACTCGGCAGCATATAAGCGGGCAAAGACTGCTTGCATGCAGCCAACAAATTGTCAGCATGCAACTGAATATCTTTTCGTGCTGTCGCAATCACCACAATTGCCTGTCCCAGAACCGGGTGTGGAATGCCGATTGCAATGGCTTCTGCCACGCATTCCGTGGCATAGATGACCTCTTCCACTTCGGTTGGACTGATTCGATAACCCGAGGTTTTGATCATCTCATCGCGACGCTCAATAAAGTAGAGAAATCCTTCTTCATCCATCTGCACAGTATCGCCCGACCAAGCGGCAATTTCCGCAAGCGGCAATCCAGATTGATGCGGTTTAAACGGTTTAAAACATAACGCTGTTTTTTCCACATCATTCCAATAACCCATCGCGACTAACGCACCCCGATGCACCAATTCTCCGGGTTCACCCGGCACACAGCGCGATCCATCTTCACGCAATACCAGCACTTCAGCATTCGGTATCGCCTTACCGATTGAATCTGGACGCCGCTCTAGTTCTTCCGGCGCCAGGAAAGTCGAACGAAAGGCTTCAGTAAAGCCGTACATCAAAAAATTCGCGCAGCCGGAAATGCGTTGCGTAGCTGATTCAGCGCCGTGCGCGGCATGGCACCACCCGAATTGGTGATATAGCGCAGTGAAGTAACTGTTCCCCAATCCAATTGAGCCAATTGGATCCATAGCGGCGGCACAGCCGCAAGACCAGTGATCTGTTGTTCCTTAACAATATTGATAATGTCACGTGGCAACAGATAATTCATCAATACATTTGTCGCACCCACATAAAAAGCGGTAGTGAGTTGACTCAGCCCATAATCGAAACTCAGCGGCAATAAGGTCAGAATCCGATCATCGCATCGATTCCCTAAATACTGCGTAACACTTTTTGCTCCTGCCATGAGATTACGATGTGATAACACTACTCCCTTCGGTTTACCGGTACTGCCGGAAGTATAGAGAATCGCCGCCATATCACTGTCGATCGTGGGTAATGCAGTACAAACCGGTTTGACAAAATGCAGCGCTTCCCAACTAATAACCATCAGACCGGCAATAACCGGAAGCTCATCCGTGGCATCTACCACAATTACTGCATGCAAATCATGACAAGACAGCAAAACTGCTTGCAGTAATTTCAAGCGCTCCAGTGAAGTGACTAGTACCCGCACACCACAATCGGTCAAAATATAAGCCACCTGTTCAGGCTTTAATACTGGATTCACCGGAACAAATACACCGCCAGCCACAGAGGCAGCAAATAATGCCACCACTGTTTCCAAGCGCTTCTCAAGATAAACAGCGACACGTTCACCTCGGCTTAAACCCAGTGCACAAAAACCACCCGCTTTCGCATTAATTTCTCCGGCCAGAAGGACATAACTCATCGCCTGATCTTGATACAACAATGCTTCAGCATCAGGCACGCGTGCAGCAGCCCTGAAAATCAGATCATGAACCAAGTCAACCATTTATTACACGCATCATTGTCATACAAGCAAGAAACATCAACTGGATTAAATTGTTAACATTATAATCGGCTTTCGCTTACAGGCTGTAATCAACATGCTTTAAACCGGCAAAAGAAACACCGTCTTTGCGGAATCGCGTCAACTATCGAATTCTTATACTTTGCATAACAGTAGACACAATAATCATGATGGTACGTACACGATTTGCACCCAGTCCGACCGGATACCTCCACATTGGTGGCGCACGCACCGCTCTTTTTTCCTGGGCCTATGCACGGAAGTTTGGCGGTAAATTTATTCTTCGCATTGAAGATACTGACCTGGAACGTTCTACCCAACAATCGATACAGGCGATTCTGGATGGCATGGAATGGCTGGGACTTGATTATGATGAAGGACCGTTCTATCAGATGCAACGGTTAGCACGTTATCATGAAGTTGCCGAGCAATTGTTACAGAACAACCAGGCCTATCATTGCTACGCTACCAAAGAGGAACTGGATGAAATGCGCGAGCAGCAATTGGCTGCTGGCCTGAAACCACGCACGATGGCCGCTGGCGTGATTCAAAAAAACACCACCCGCCGGTGTAAAACCAGTGCTTCGATTTAAAAATCCATTGCAAGGACATGTCGCATTTAATGACCAAATTAAAGGGGCGCATTTCGTTGCGAATAGTGAACTGGACGATCTGGTGTTGTTACGCAGCGATGGCGTACCGACTTATAATTTCAGCGTGGTGATTGACGATCTGGATATGAACATCAGCCATGTCATTCGTGGTGATGATCATGTTAACAATACGCCGCGCCAGATCAATATTCTCAAAGCCCTGAATGCACCGCTGCCAGAATATGCACATGTTCCCATGATATTGGGTGCCAATGGCGAGCGTTTATCTAAACGCCATGGCGCAGTCTCAGTTATTCAATACCGCGATGACGGTTATTTACCAGAAGCCCTGTTGAACTATCTGGCAAGACTCGGATGGTCGCATGGCGATGAAGAAATTTTCAGCCGTGAGCAATTGGTTGAGTGGTTTGACTTATCAGCAATCAGCCGCTCACCGGCCAAATTCAATCCGGAGAAACTGCATTGGATCAACCAGCAATATCTCAAAAAAACCGATAATGCACGTCTCGCTGAATTGATCGTTCCTTTCCTGGCAAAAGACGAATGTGATATTACCGACGGTCCCGATTTAAGGCTGATTGTGGATTTGCTGAAGGAAAGAGTGAACACCATCGAAGAGCTGGCGGATGCGGCTGTTTACTTTTATCGCCCGTTAGAGCCTACCGATGAATTGAAAACACAACATCTGACAACAGAGGCAAAACCCATCGTAATCGGTCTGATAGAAAAATTTAGCCATATAGAATGGACACGCGAATCGATTCACCATGAAATAAAAACAGCAGCCAAGAATCATGATGTCAAATTGCCTAAAATCGCTATGCCGCTGCGGGTCATGGTGACCGGTGAAGTTCACACACCTTCCATTGATGCAGTGTTGCAACTGCTTGGCCGTGAAGAAACACTCATCCGCATGAACAGCCGTCTGAGCAGTTTTGCGGATTGATCTTTTCTTTACAATGAATCAAGGCATCAGTATAATCCACCCTTCCTTTGATCAGGGGGTATAGCTCAGCTGGGAGAGCGCTTGCATGGCATGCAAGAGGTCAGCGGTTCGATCCCGCTTATCTCCACCAGTTCATCATTGATAGAACGACGCTATAGCGACATAAAACTTTGTCCCCATCGTCTAGAGGCCTAGGACATCGCCCTTTCACGGCGGTAACACGAGTTCGAATCTCGTTGGGGACGCCAAATAAAACAAAGACTTGAATAAATTCAGGTTTTTTCATTTTCTCGGTGCGTAATCTGTGAAAATAAAATTTGCTGATAACTCCGAAGTTGTGGCTGTAGAAATCTCATCTCAAGAATGGTTACGCTAATACTTAAATAAGCTGTAGCTTTATGGGTAGCTGATAAAGTGAATTAACTCAACCCACCTTGAACATTCCCCGCACAAAGATGAAAGTCAAATCAAGACTGATCAACCACTGACCCACTCCGCTCTGAAGTTGTTCAGAATTGCGTTGATGGCAAATCAGTTTTTGGCAGCAAAGGTTATGTATTCCACTCCCCCACTGGAAACAAGCATATAGGACACGAATCTATTGAGAAAATGTATCGTGTTACGTTGGAATTGGAAGGAAAACATTCCCCTTATGGCTGGCGTAGTTCATTTTCTACTTTGGCACGCGATAATGGAATTGCCCGTGATGTAGTAGAACTCGCACTTGACCATGCTCACGACAATGAAGTTGCACGAGCCTATGATCGCGGAGAGCGATTCGATGATCGTATAAAGTTATTCAATTGGTGGTGAGAACAACTTTCTGCTTCTCAGCGCAGAGCGGCAATTATCCTGCTAAAAACCGTAGCGGCTTGATATTGAGCACACTGCAAACAAGCCACAATGCCCATCAACTCACCAACTCTGCAAACAAGCTGATTACTTTAAACTATACTTCCTCAAAGTTCCTGAAGTGCCGCTTGACGCATTCGATGCATAGCTCCTCAATCGGTCGCAGCCGGGGCCGGAATCGAACGCAATGATATGCAATGGCTTTTAGTTGATTTTATAAAGTTACTGCAAATGTTACTGCATTCTCCATTCGCTTGACCTCTGAATGCTAGTGCAGTGTCTTGTAAATGAATTTACATTATTCTGATTCTACTTATACTCGAAGCACAAACTGTTTTGAGGAGCGAATCATGGTAAAGACAAAGATTATCCTTGATGAGGAAGAGAAATGAGAGCTGGATAGGCGGTTACGTGCCAGCACCGTGTCAGTACGGGATCGGCAACGCGCTCAAATCATTTTGCTGGCGGCTGAGGGGCATACGCAGATAGCAATCGGTGCGAAAGCCGGGGTGACACGTGTGACGGTGAGTCACTGGTGTCAGCGCTTCGTCAAGGAACGGTTGGCTGGTCTCACGGATGCGCCTGGACGTGGCCGCAAGCCTTCGTTACCCGATACGGCGGTCAAGAAAGTGCTGGAGACAGTAACGCGCCCGCCCGCCAACCTGGGGCGCTGGAGTTGCCGCACCATGGCGCGAGCGGCGGGCATTTCAACGGCCAGCGTACAACGCTTGTGGGCTGCAAACGACATCAAGCCACACCTGACCCGAACCTTTAAGCTGTCGAACGATGCGCATTTCGAGGAAAAATTCTGGGATGTCATCGGCCTGTATCTCAATCCACCGGAAAAAGCACTGGTGCTGTGCTGCGACGGAAAATCACAATGTCAGGCGCTGGAGCGTACCCAACCGGGATTGCCGCTGGGCATCGGGCATATCAAAGACCACAACGCACGATTATATTCGCCACGGCACTCTGACCTTGTTTGCTGCGCTAAACTATCTGGAGGGTAAACTGATCACGACTATCGCCGAACAACACCGGCATCAGGAGTGGCTGGCATTCCTCAAGAAAATCGAGCGGGAAACACCGAAAGATCTGGATATCCATCTGATTGCCGACAATTACGCAACCCACAAACATTCCGAGTTACCAGATCGTCGGTGGCAGCTTTGCTTCAGTTAAGGAACTGGCAGATAGAATCTTTACCTATTTGGCTGACCCCAATCAAAATCCCAAACGTTATGTCTAGAATGCCAGGGGCGGAGCAATTTTGCGAAAAATTCAGCGTGCCCGTAATGCCATGATACAATCACAGGCCGCTGTTTGATTGTATAAACATGGGAACACTACAGCAGATCCCAGTCGCTCCACAATTCTTTTCGATCCTGATCGCTGCATGTTACCTTTCCTGCTACCCGTGTCGCGAGTACCTCCTGCTTACGTTAAACAAACAGGAGATTGTAAATATAACTATTTATGCAATTAGACACTAGCTGATCCCCAGGGTAATTGTCTTCCCTATAATCTTAAAAGTTAATCGGTTAATTGTTTATCTGGACATACACCATTTTTGCGTATAAAGTATGAATGCAAGTCAATCTAAACGCACTATGCGTGCGCCCGTGCTCAAGAGCGAAGAGCCTGCGTTACCGAGAACTGATGCGCAGCATCACTACCTGGGCGATCTATCCAAGATCGGTCACGCTCTGTTGCGTTGCCACTTATGCCGGAGAGTGGTCAGCATTGCTGAGCTTTTCTGCCTCAGCCTGGAAGTGCGGCGTACGTGACCGCTGGATTGGATAGGACTTTCGCCCACCAATTTGATCGTCTGAATTTAATCGCCAACAACAGTCGCTTTCTGATTCTGCCGGAATGGCACTACCCCAATCTGGGTTCCGAAGTATTGTCATATACCTGGCGGATTGCGGAGATTGGCAAACGCATTTTAGCCAGCCTTTGCTCTTCTGAAAACCTTCGTTGATCGGTCACGGTTTCACGGCGAGTCTATCGCGCCGCGAACTGGACTTGTCTGGGTCTGACGCGGGGATTCCGCCGCACTCGCGAGGATATAGTGTGAACGCGCCATCCCCAAGCTGTTTTTTATCCTCCCGTTGCAGTGTGACGCACGGGCGCAAATCTCAATCCCATTCTCAACCCATTTATCGAACCGGAGCTCCCAGGATCATGCTGACCGCCCAACAGATGCGCACGCTACCGATTTTTAATGACATCCTGATCCGCGCCGTGCCGAAGGTCGACGACATCGGCTCTGCGTTGTGCTCGGTATCGCCGCTGGTGCAACCTTGTGCGGTATGCGTGGTTACAAGGCGATTGCCGAATGGGCAAAGACCTCGGCCCCAAGGCACGCGAACGCTTTGGTTGCCGCCGCATGAAAAACGTTACATCGTTCCCAGTGAATCCATCATTCGGGATGTGTTGGTCCGGGTTGATCCGGTCAAGCTCGATCTTGCTCTGCAGCAGTGGAAATGTGGCCTTCGGTGAGGAAGATCAAAAGTCTTGCAATTGATGGCAAGACGATGTGCAACGCCATCGACGGGCTAGGGCAAAAAAACTCATCATGCGCGTAGTCGGGCATGAGACCGCCCGCGACGCTCCAATCCGACATCACTGCTGTTTCAGAATCACAAAGCGCCCGATTTCATCGCTGTTTCACCACTGGCCCATGGGCGAATCGAGACCCGGCGTATCTGGTGCAGTGCCGCGATCAACACCTATCTCGACTTCCCGCATGTCGGACAAGTATTCCTGATTGAGCGGGGAGGTAATCCGCAAGAATAACAGGGGAAAGTCTCTACTGAAGTTGCATTGGGAATGACCAGCCGTTCTCCGGATCAAGCGAGTCCTGAGAGGCTGTGAAAAAACCATTTGTGCACTGGCTTCAACTGACCAGTAGCAGGTAAAATAACGGAAACGAGCCATTTAATTTGTTCCTGCCATGACAACGTCATCAATCACTGATTTATTTCCTGAAGACCTCAACATGATCATTAATCCCCAGGCCCTTGGCAAACCCTTGGTTGCGGTCGTAGCGCGGGTACTGATGCCGAATCGGTCGCAAGTGGAATTACGACCGAGCGATCTGGAATCGTTGTTACCGGAAGATCATCAGGCCAGGATCGTATGGGCGTATGTAGAGCAGGCTGACTTGCCCGGAATCTATGCTGGAATCAAGGCAGTGGAAGGTGGCAGTGGCAGAGCACCGATTGCACCGGAAATTTTGTTTTCGTTGTGGTTGTATGCCACTGTTGAGGGTAGGCAGCGCACGGACGATTGCGAGCTAACCGGGGCGCATGATGCCTATCGGTGGATTTGCGGAGGAGTACAGGTCAACCATCACACACTGTCGGATTTTCGGGGGAGCATGAAGCGGAGTTTGATGGCTTACTTACAGACAGTGTGGCGGCCTTGTTGGCGGTGAAAGCGGTCGAGCTCAAGCGGGTAGCACAGGATGGCATGCGGGTAAGGGCGAGTGCGGGAGCATCATCATTCCGGCGCCGGGGACGCTGGAGCGCTGCCTGGAAGAAGCGCGCACGCAGATAGAGAACAACAAAGCGGCAAGTTGAGAAGACGATCCTGGAGTCATGACCGCGTCGGCAACAAGCAGCTCGGGAGCGTGCTCCAGCAGGGCGACAAGAACGGATCGAACAAGCGCTGCAGCGCACGCCGGGTGGAAAAGCTCAAGGAAAGCAAGGCAAGAAAACGGAAGACGCGCGGGTATCGACCACCGATGCGAGGCCACGGTCATGAAGATAATGGAATGGACGCCCACTACCCAAACGGCATCAAAGTGCCGTAGTGATGCAATGACCACTAAAACAGAGAGGAGCGTCCGACATGAAGATTACAACAATAGGCATTGATTTGGCAAAAGAGGTGTTTCAGATCCACGGTGTAGATGAGTATGGCAAGGCTGTGCTGCGTAAGCAATTACGCCGCGGACAGATGGCGGAGTTCTTTGCCAATCTGGGGCCTTGCCTGATTGGCTTAGAAGCCTGCGGTAGCTCACACCACTGGGCGAGAAAGTTGGGTGAATTTGGGCATACTGTCAAGCTCATGTCGCCCCAGTTCGTCAAGCCCTATGTCAAGACTAACAAGCATGATATGGCCGATGCAGAAGCGATCTGCGAAGCAGTTACTCGACCCAATATGCGCTTTGTACCGATCAAGACTGTTGAGCAACAGGCCATTCTATCAGTGCACCGAGCCAGACGAGGATTTGTCAAGGCGAAACTTCTGAGCAAATCAGATACGCGGTCTACTCTCTGAGTTTGGTATCGTCATCCCTCAGGGGATCAATCGATTGGCAAACGCATGCCTGACATTCTGGAAGATGCTGAAAATGGTTTGCCAGGAACAATGCGCCGATTACTGGAAAGACTGAATGACCACCTGAAGGAGCTGGATCGGCAGGTGAAAAGTTAGAGTTACCAAATCAAGCTTTGGCACAAGGAGAGCGAAGCCAGCCAAAAGACTGGAAGCCATTCCGGGTGTTGGCCCGATTACAGCGAGCGCCATTGCCGGCAACTGTGGGAATGCTACAGAGTTCAGAGCAGTAGACAATTGGCCGCATGGCTAGGGTTAGTGCCCAAGCAGCATTCAAGCGGTGGCAAACGGTTATTGCTTGGTATCAGCAAACGCGGGGATACTTATCTTCGCACCCTGCTGATCCATGGAGCAAAACAGTCATCCGCTTTGCCGAGAAGAAAGCCAAGGCAAGCTGGCTTCGCAAGCTGATAACACGGCGCAATAAGAACGTTGCTGCTGTTGCCCTGGCAAACAAGAACGCTCGCATCATCTGGGCATTGCTCGCAGAAAGCGACATTTCACCCCGATCACACTATGGCAACATACTGCTGCGGCTCATTGATCGTGAGGGTTGATTAGAAGCGTATGGGTATGTTGCATTAAAACGAGTTTAAGGAGAAAGTTACCACCGATTGCACAGGCAATCATGACATGATAGCGAGACTGGTCAGACCGTGAGTAGCTAAACCTGACTTAGCCCAAGTGCATAGAGCACGTGAAGATGATAAGGTGCTACTCAGCAAATTCCATCGGGGACAGAGGCAATGCGCTACCAAAGTCGGATGTATGGCTGCAATCTTTACCTTCTTGAGATCATAGATTGAAGGCTTTGCAAAAATGTGGGGGTCCATGTATGGGTGATGGCGGGTTTCGCCCAGCTTACAACGCGCAATATGCTACCGATACCGAAACTCAAGTCATCGGTAAGTCGAGGTGAGCACGGCGGGTAGTGACATGGGGCAACTGGTGCCAATGATCGATCAAGTTAATGAACGCTCTAGCAAACCCGCAGCAGTGGCTGGTCGATGGTGGCTATCCGGCCCATAATCAACTGGATCAAGCAGAAACGAAGACCTGCGTTTGCGCCCATACCAAAATCGAGAGACGATGCCAGTGACCCCTATCGGCAGGCGCGGGGACAGTCAAGCGGTAAGAGATTGGTGCCAGCGCGTAGGAACGGAACGAAGCCAGGAAAGTATACGAGGCGAGCCGCAACCGCCGAATGTGTCAATGCACTAGCCGGGAACGCGGACTAACCCGGCTGAGAGTACGTGGCAGAACCAAGGTGCGGGGCGTATTGTTGCTCCATGCGCTAGCACAACTAGATACGAACCTTTGCCCTTAGCGCCCAATTGCTCGGATTGGCACCCAACACAGTCCATTTCGTTAGTGGCTGGCGGGCAAAGGAGCAGAATGATCGCAGAATCAGGGGAAAGCGGCTGGCTTGACGCTCTTTTGAAAGACAGGTGTCAATCAGAGTATGCCATGGAAAATCGTGTCCGCTCAATGCCGTCTTCTCCAGAATGCTACC
>JADKHF010000024.1 GCA_016721865.1 Nitrosomonas sp.
TGTTGTAATTAATTGTTGAATTGGTTTGTCCAATGTTCATTGATATGCAGAAATAGGGGTGTGTACAATGAAATCGACGGAATTCAAAGTCTGGATGAAATCAATAGAACGCATGAGCCGTAACCAACGGGATGCCAACATACAAACAGATTGCCCGGCAAGCTAATATCGTTCACCGCCCAGTTAATATTGCTGCCGGGCAGCGTATTGTAAACAACATCTATCATATTCAGAACGTCAATGCTTATGACAGCCGACTCAAGCAATGGATGAAGAAGTTTCATGGGGTGGCAACACGTTATCTGGGAAACTATCTCGATTGGCACAGAATGATTGACCGTCTTGGCCAAAGTATCACACCAACCCTTTGTTTCCAATTATCCCCTTGGAAAAACACGACAGTTCAACAATTAACTACGACATAGCCTTAGAATCACAAGAAATTGCTACGTTCTTACTCACAAATCGAACGCAGTCATTACTAAGGCACGCCTATTTCAAATTCTTTTTTTTTCTAATACTCAGGACCAAATTAGTTATATCATCAATATCGGCTTTTTTGATCCATACTGCTCTATAACTAACGCAATCAATGCATTTTCCCAATCGGTTGGACTTTCATGGATTCTAAGATTTATTATTTCTAATCCGCCATGCATATTCTTCAAAAATCCTAACTCGCTCTTTTCTTTTGCACCCATAATAGAAGGATCTTCCGGTTGCCGCTAGACCATTACAATTAAAACCGCCTCATCAAATTCTCCTTTAAAATATACGTACCAACCGGTTCAGATGACGACTCAAATTGTTTCATCTTTCCTTGTGAGTAACCTAGACAAGCAGCAAAGATAAGCATATCTTTTAGCTCAAAAATACTCTTGTTTCCCAGCTTTGCTTGTACACAAATCCGTGAATATTTGTTCATACTGTTGAAAGCCTACAGAACATCAGTCATAATAACCTGCCTTAATTTCCAGTGTATTCGTATTTTGTATCTTCAATAATCATGCTGGTTTTACATTGCTTTTTTTACTAGGAGTATGGTAAATCAATGAATACTCTTTACCTACACGTGTTTTAACGGTATCTTCAACTTCTCCTCGCCATTGGCTATTTGTCGCCATCAAAATTACTTGCTCGGCAAGTTCAGGTATATATTTTGCGATTTTTTCTCTATATTCGGGATCAAGATTACCGTATGGGGAATCCATCACAATAGGAAAAAAGCCCCCCTTGTAATAGCCAGCATTTTGGCCGTACCTTTCTTTTGCAAGAGATACGATACTACCAATAAATGACAAACTGCTGACTTGAGATTCACCGGTTGATTTATCACTCACCAGATGTTTATGCTCACCAATTTTTTTATAGATCTGTAATGTATAATCCTCTGATATTTCCAGCCCAATAGTTTTTTACTAATATTGAACGAAAGGTTTCATCTACTTTTTTTGACAGTTCTGTTCTAACATTATCTGACAACGAATTATGCAAGGTATCAATTATCCTTTTACTTCTTCAGCTAGTTCAAGCTTTTCCTAATCGACACTGCAGCTTCATCCTTTGCAGCTAATTCCTTTCGTTTTTTTGGATATCATCTAGGGCTATTGGGCTTCCTCTAGTTTATTATTAAAGCTCACCTATTTTCTGGGCCAAATCATGAATCTTTTGATTTGTTTCTTCACGTTTTTTTTCAAGATTAACGATATCTTCTATTTTTTGAATTACCAAATTTTCTATCTATTTCATCAATCTCTTCATGTAGCCTCTTTTGTCATTCTTAATTTCTTTTTCTCTTTCTAGAAACTTTTTTGCACTTTCGATTAAATTTTGTCGTCCATTCTCCATATGAGATATAGAACCGGAAGTTTTTATAAATGCATCCTCTATATCACTAGGGGGTGTTAACAATTAACGTAATTTCTGCAATAATTTACCAATAGATTGAATATGAAGGTAAATTAATGATGATCAGGAATGTGTTGATTGATGAGCAGTGGAAACGAATAGAACCCTTGTTGTCGGCAAACCCAGTGATTGCGGGACAGGGAGAAATAACCGCTTGTTCCTGGAAGCCGTACTGTGGGTTTGCCGCACAGGCGCACCATGGCGCGATCTGCCAGAAGCTCTGGGAGCTGGCACCGTGTACACACGTTATAATCGATGGTCTAAAAGGGCCGTTGGAAGCGATATTCAAGACCTTATCAGAGGCCAGCGACTTTGAATATTTAATGATCGACGGTTCGATTGTTCACTGCATCAGCATGGTGCTCCCCAAAAAAACAACAGGAGAGGCGGTTGGAAAATCAGAGGCGGTCTGAGTACCAAAATACATGCAGCAGTTGATGCTCTGGGCAATCCTGTTAGACTGCGACTGACAGAAGGCAGCCTCCGAGTACGGCCAGGCAAACGCACTGATTGAGCAGATTCAAGCCGATATATTTTGGCGGACAAAGGCTATGACGGTGACGCGCTTATTAATAACATTGAAGCGTCAGGTGCAGTAGCGGTAATTCCTCCTCGACAAAACCGTATCGTTCAGCGGGAGTATGATCGAGAAATTTATAAAGAACGAAACCTGGTCGAACGCCTATTTCAGAAGCAGCAATTTCGCCGAATTGCAACACGGGCATGAACGATTAAACGAAACTATCAAGCCATGCTATATTTGGCTAGCTCGATGATATGGCTGGCTTAATTGTTAACGCCCCCTAGCAACTGAAAGTTTTACAACTTTCTACTTTATAACCGAAATCACTACCCTTCCTCCAGAGGTCTTCCGCATATACAAAGTTCACTGATTAGCAAATCATCAATAAATTGAGTTTTGATCTTTGAAGGCAACTCACTTTTTTTTCTCTTATCCTCAAAAATCGCTGATGTTTTCTTTAATAAATTTTCTGTGAAAGCAAGAAATCCGTTCTTACTAAGAAACTGAAGTCTTTCTTTGGCTAATTCTTGCATACGCAGCTGTAATTCTTCAATTTCTTGTTCTGCAGCTTCACGTCTTCTCTGCAGTCCCGACGCTTCTCCTATTTCCTTTAATTTACGATTGATCTCACTGCGGATAGTCTGAAAATGCCTATGATTATTATCTACATCTTTTTTTTCTTGGATTAAGTCAGAGATTTTTTCTTCAATGTGATTTTCTTTCTCTATAATTTCAGAAAGTTCATGTGATGAGTGTTGTTTTAGATCCTTCTTAAACATAGGTAGAACATATGAACCTATATGACGGCTTGCTCTTTCAACTACTTCGAGTCCCATCAAACTTTTAATAGCTCTTTGAATTTCTGGAGACGAATCTATATTGGCCAATTTTTCTATTCGCTCACCATTAAAGAAAAAATAAGAATGTAAATTTTAGAAGGATTGATCAATATGTTTTACTGGATTATTAGATTTTCTATATTCACCAGCATCGTCAGTCCAACTCAATTGAACTAAGGGCCGCCTTTTGGCTGGCACCTAACTCCAGTTTCTTTCTTGCAATAAAGACTCTTGTTACTGAATAATTACAGCCCTCATGTTCAAAGCCAACTCGAATATAACAGTGAATATCATCGCCTTCAGCTGCTTCCACAATTGCTCTTTCATTAACAATGTTTTCACTACCAGTGTCAAAATCTGTTTCTCCATAAAATGCCCATTTGAAAGCATTCAACAAAGATGTTTTTCCTGCTCCGTTTTCACCATGGATAATAGTTACATTTTGTTGAGAACTAGTACTAAATTGTATTATCTGCTCTCCATAGAATTGGCGGAAATTATTTAATGTTAACGTTTGCAGCTTCATTATTTAACTTCCTTATCGAAGATTTTTGAAATTTCATCTGCAATCTGCTTCTCTAAGTTTTTATTTTTCTCGAGGTTCTGCATATGTTCATAATTTTTTTTCAACTTGCAGTATATTTTCAATAATTTCCCTAATTTGGGGCGTTGTTGAATCCAAAATATCTTTAGGAGATACCATATAGAATCCTCATATATCTAGTAGGTTAAGTTTCTTTTTGAACCCTAAAACAGCAGCTAGCGCTTCACCACTATTGATTGCTGTCTCAGCAAATTCATTAATTCTTTTTAATTCAACACGTACTAAATTACGTTCTACTTTAAACTTCGTACCAGAATACATTTGGTCGCTTTTTCCAAATGGTGGAACTGTCACAAAATCGTAAATCCTTGCAAATTTCTTACCTGGCGCAAGTCGCAAAACCCTACCACGTCTTTGGATAAATTGGCGAGGATTTGTAGTAGAAGCCAAAATATATGCATTCTGCGTTTTGGGCACATCAACCCCTTCATCCAAACAACGTATCGCTACAATGGCTTGTAACCCTCCGCTAGTAAATTGCCCTAGTATCTCTTTTCGGATGTTTATATCTTCATCAGATGTAAACTTTCTAACTCTCATCCCTAATTCATTACCTACTATGCGCATAACACGTTCTATCTGACGTTCATCCTGCGTTTTTACATCCCCAACGTAAATGAGATTAAAACTGGTATCTTTATTCTCGTGCAGCAATTCCTTGAGTTTAAATAATTTATTCTCAGCGCCAGCTTTAATCTCGCGGTTCTATCAGTAGCTGATTGAGGTACGGGTTGTCACCAGCTTTTTCTCCTTCTTTTCCATATACCCTGAGCTATGCGTCCAGACAAATCTTCGCAGACGAGCATCTCGTCTTCAGTAAAATTCTGTCAATATTGGGTAATAATAATATTCTGTGAGAGCGTTTTATCATGAATTGCTTCTCTAATACCATATTCAATTACTTCATCACCGAAGTAATTGAATAAGATTTGAGTCCCTTCTTCATCCATATATCTTTTTGGCGTTGCAGACAGCCCCAAGCGGAACTGTGCATTTTCGGGCAGTCCGGTCTGCAGTTTTTCAGCCCCCAAATTATGCATTTCATCTGCAATTAATAAGAAATTTGTATTTATACGCGGGAGGTACGGTTGAAACCTTCTTACCAGAAAATGTGTCATTAACAGTTATTACCATTTGGTATTTGATTAACTCTTGATCTAAATTGGTTAAGGTGGTGACAAGTTCATTTGGCCAGTCTTTATAATTGCTATAACACATTAAGGGTTTAAAATTAAAACTTTGTGCTTACTTTCCACTGCTCCGCTAAATGTTTGTATGGCACACATATACCAATAATCATTATCATATCATTCTTTAAGATATTTGTTACCAACTTGGTGGCTATGGACAACGCGGTTACGGTTTTGCCAGAACCGGTTGCCATGTTTAAGATGCCGCGCCCATTGTTCCTAAACCATTTTTTATTGCTTGCTCTTGGTGAGGTCGTAATTTTGAATCTTTGTTTAAAAATTTATTAGGGATTCGTGGAGTATCGTTATGAAAGAATTTTCAGATTCAAAATAGTTATAGGGTCGTGTTGTAAATTCAGTAATCTTGATGAACTTTTGAACAAGCTTATCACTAGGTTCATACATTTCTAGGTTAGGATCTCGTTTTTCCCATATTTTGGCAAAATCACATTTTTTTCTATCAATGCGCGCAATAGCACCTTCACGTTGCGAAGAATATATATCAATAGACTCCCAATTAGTCTTTGCTCTCCCAGTCATATTATATGACCCACTAAAGGCTATAGATTCGTTATCCTTGTCAGTGAAGATTCCTAATTTAGCGTGAAACATACCAGACAGATCATTTTTTGGTATAGCTATTTTGAACTGTAATAAACCATCTGCGATTAACCATGCAATTGTATTTCTAGTGTCATGCTGTAGTTGCCTTAATAAATTACCGGCATCACGAAGCAATAAATCATCAGCAATTTTTTTCTAGCGCTATTAATTGTCTCGTTAGATAATCGCTCCCAACCTCTTTAGTTAATGCTACGGACTTATTACCCATCTACATCTTCCCCGTTTCCAGCTATGCCCACTATCCCTTCAGCTGCATCCCTAATCCAGGCAGTTGAAAAATAACCAACTGCAACATCATAATATTTAGATTCTTTTAGAATCGGTACAAAAAAAGTACTGATAGGGTCACGTGCACTTGTATTTATATCTAAATCTATAACTAGATCACGAAATGGCACAGTTAATTCCCAAATGCATCAAGTATAGAAGTTAATTCACCACTTTTTTTATTTGGCTGGTTATCATTTGCTATGTTGTCACTTTGCAAACGATAATCAATAGCTAAATAGTCAATCACGTCTTGGGTGTCATTAATTTTAGAACTTTTTCTTTTATTTGTCCTATGGTTGAAATATTCTTAATTTGTTCGAGGATTATCTGATTATAGTTTTCAAGTTCCTATTTGTTGTATTGCTTGTAAACCTCATGTCTTTTAGTTAAATTGTCGATTCTCCTTAAGATAGATTGCAATATTGCTTGATTGATTGGTACTCGAGAAAATCTTTTATTCGCTCCAATCTTTTCTTTAAATAATATATGCCAGACGGTTCATTCATTAAGATAATTTGAATGGCTAATTTAAAAGCTCATACTCGCGAGTTTCTTCAAATACATACTTAACAGAAGCATAAGTATTAGATTCACAACGAATAAATCTTTCATCATTTTCAAGCATTAGTGTAATTGTTACAGCAAGGATTCGTCGTGATTGTGATAATTTCTGCTGAATTTCTGATACCTTAACGGGCCCTTGCTCTTCAACTATTTCAGAAATCTCATCTTTCAACGGCTTGTGTTTTGTTTCATGTTTAAAATCAGCCAAACCCACCATTAAGCCACGCTTTGTTATAAATCTGTTATCATCCTGCAAGATTCCCAAGATAACATAATCATTTATCATGCAAAATTTAAAATATTTTTCTTTAAACAAATCCTCATATAGTACTTTGCTGCTAACAAATGATTGTATTTGATAAAGGAAGTCATATGACTCTTCCCTTATTTCGTCGATAATTTCTTGAGGTACTTTTAAGGATTCATATAAAGCATATAAACCTCTTGCTACGATTAAAACATTATCCATACGCCCCATAACTGCACTGGTGCTATGTCCAGATATTTCAGCGCCAAACATTTCTTTTATTTTTATGGCCACTTCGTTTGGTGTCATAGGCCTATTTTCATCTCTCAAAGCATATGACACTAACGATGCTCTGGGTAATTTTCCTATATGAATGATTTTGTTGTTCTTTATTTGCGCTTTTCGTTTAGTATTTAGATAGTGTTCTAAATAAGAATAAGGAATTTCATTTAATTGTGATCGAAGTAATAGAATATCGGGAGGCCATTTCATTGAAAATAGACTATCATCAATTTCTGTATTCCATTCTGTAAAGTTTTCCTTACTTACCCGTCTACAGACAACATCTTCTGTTACAAATATTTTTTTCTTTCAGAAATTGTTCAGAAACAAAGTCAACAGATACAAATCAAATTTATTAATATTTAATGCATTTTACAATCCTCAATTGATATTTGTCCGAATGAATCATCAAGTAGGTCATCCAATTTTGCGGCAAACGTTTGTAACGCATTTTTATATCGTAAAATTAATTTTTTTATGGCTTTTACTTCCAATTTGTCGGATCCGCTCACGTGTAACCTGAAGCTTATTTCCAAATCCTCCAATGTTGTATCTCTTTTTGATCGATTAATTAGAATAAATCTTTCCTTTTCATCTAAAATTTTAGAGAAAGAATCCCATATACTATGTGTGAGATCACTGAATTCATTATATTTTTTCTAAGGACTCACAATTGTCATTTATGTCATCAATTGTTAGGCCGTTAATTTTATTATTTACTAAATCTTTAACAAATGAGTCGAAAGCTCTAGAAGTTGTTTCTCCGATATTCGGATTTGCTAGTAATAAACTAATTGAATTTTTATTATTAAGGTAGTCAGAGTGCTATACAGCCTACATTGCAATGGTCTTTTTCTTGAATTAAAGCGTTGGAAAGTCTATTAGCCAAATGACTGTCCATGTGCCCATGCAAATAGGGAGTAAATCTCGCAATTTTAATTCATTGGTAATAGCTGGTTTTAAATTTACAGAATTTATCTTACTTGAGTTATTTATTGATGCTTGTGAGATTTGGTGTATTGCTTGTTCCTCAATTTTCCTTGTTTGAGGGGAAGATAACGTATCTTTTATATTTTTATTTCGCCAGGAAAAGATAAATTTTAGAAAATTTTTAGCATTTTGGTTTTTAATTAAAACTTCAGCTTCTTAGTTTGAGGAATTAATCGCCCACTTGAAGAGAAACTTATACGAGTGATTTCTCTATTTGATTTTTTTCCCCAGCTTATATGAATTGGACTACTGTTTCTATAAAAATATATCCTGTCAAATTCAATATTCCTACTGATCCACAGTACAACTTCCCACATATCCTCATCGTCAATAATAAAATCACAAGCAGCGCCTAGTCTTTCACATATAAATTTCTCATTACGTTTCTTTTCATGTGCAGCATGCTGATCCAGTTTTGGCGAGATTCTTCCGGGTATCTCTTTTGCAAGTACTGCTGAGCAAAAACCATATGTTAGCTTTATCATGCCAAAGTAATCGATAACAGGATCCAGGGTGTTTGTGGCAGGCGCATACAGCGCGGTGTATGAATCAGCGTCTTTAGGTACGTTAGGTATTCCTGTTCGTGCCTGTGTCTCGCCACATTCAATTAGATCCCGCTAGGGAAAGTATCGCCCACACGGTGCATCAAGATCAGGAATAATTCGGCTCCGAATTAATCTCATTCCATCAACTTCCCATCGAGCCAGTTTTAATTCTGTTTCAAATTCTCTAGGATTAGGGCCATATTCAGAAAAATCAAAAAGACTTAGGTTTTCTAATTGATTATCAAATGAAGCTTGCTCGCTCTAGCCATCCATTTCCTCATTCATGAATCGAGATTTAGAAAAGGTAAGGTGGCTCAAATTCATCGCCATATTCAAATAGCTGAAAGTCTTGTTGATGGAATAAAAATTTTCACACGATGAATCATTTTTGGAAGTGGCTTACCCAAAAAATCGTCAAATCGCATCAAAGTCAACTTTCCAGAACGAATGTGAATTTTGACAAGGTCAGCTGATGTAATGTCGCCATAGAGTGCTGCGCCACAGCCGATATATATACGCAAAATGGGGGGGAGTTGTTCAACTAGGCTGGTATGTAATTGTAAAGATTCGTTATCGATATACCAACCTAACCCCCTAGATGCAGCATCACTACAAGCTTTTTCGATTTGTTCCGGTTGAGCTATTTGGAACAATAGTTCTGTCGCGGCCCGTTGGACAATGCCATAATCTGCAAAAAATGCTTTAATGTCGCGTTTTAGTGACGGCTCAAGATGTCGATATGCTTTACGTTTTTCAAACAGTCCGAGTGCAAAGTAAACCAAAAGATCATCTTGTCGTAGTTTGCTTGCTGTCTCCAGAATAGCATCGTCTTTTTGGCTGCGCAGAAAACGCAAAGCTTTAGGTAGACTACCGAATACTTCAAGTATTTGCGGCAAGTTTTTAACTTCGCGTTTGTCGGGTTCTCTTCCAGTTTCCAGCCATTGTTGCCACAGAGCATCGAGAAGTATTTTATGCTCTGCATAGCGTGCGGCGTCTTTCTCAGCTTTGCTAGGTTTTGGTATGCTGTGCACGTGACTAGAAGCACGTAATAAATTTGAGCGAGAGCGACTTCTACCGATTAAAAAGCGTTGTTCAGCATCTTTATCCTTAAAAACAAAAAAATACCAGGTGCTACAGGAATAGAATCTTCGTGCAGATTTTGTTCAATGAATATTTTGAGTTCATTGGGAGTGTAAAATTTTGAAAGTCCACGGGATGTCAAAACACCATCATTAAAAGGTTTCCCTTTGTGGTATTCTGGTTAGCCAGCATTACCGATACAACAAGTAATTCCTAAAGCAATGAATAGGCCCCTTGAAGCGCGCTTCGATTCGCTCATTGATGTTTTCAATAACATTGATGACAAAACCAAGATTAACAATATTGGATATTTGTTTTTCTTTGTCAGGTGCATAATGTGGATCCCAACCCAACGCTTGAATGCCGTTTTCTTGCAGACCGCGCAAATCATCACCCCGTCCGCATCCATAATCAAATACACTTCGCGAGCCATCCAGAAATCCGAATTTTGCAAGTATTTGAACTGGTGCCGAGAATCCATAACGTACCAAAGCAGTTAAATGCCGCTGGACTTCATCTACTGAATAAAATTCACTTACATCTTCAGGTTCTGAAAGATCATTGCCAATCGGAATGAACTCATAATCAATCAGTTGATAGCCTTTTCATTGATTAGCTTTTCCCACTGCTTTTGAAACCCGATACGAGAAGGATCATCAAACAATCCTAATGCTTCAGCGGTGCTTGTCAATTCTTGGAATTTGGGAATTTCTTTATGATCCGATGGGAGTAGTAATTCCTTGCGATGTAAAATAGGGGTTAAGTGAGTCTGCATAAGAGCGTTTGCGAACTTGTTGTGTCCCAGAAAGTTCAACACGCCAGCTGGTGTTTAATTGAGGAAATGGTTGATGAAAAAAGCCTGGGTAATAAAGGAAAGAAATTGATTCCTTGTTTTCCGAAATTCGAGCTACGTTATAATCTTCACCTCTGCTGACTTGCGCTAATTTTTCCGCATTTTCTAAAACTTCGACCTCGGATGCGTTGAGTGAATGAAATGCTTCTATGTGCAAGTATCGAGATAAATGAACAAATTTTCCAGTATTGTTTGAAACTGTCATTGGCTATGCTGTGCACATAAGAAAACAAGGACAAATCACTGGCTTATACACGATCAAATTTTCAATACTTTTCTCTTCTTTAAAGTATCAGTCTGGTTCAAATGCGCTTTCTCTCCATCATACTCTATAGCCATATCCTTCCCGGCAGTAGGCTTGCTACTCATCGCACTTAATTGATGCACAATAAAATCTTTGCCCGTCTGCTGATAAAAACTTCGTTTTCCTTATCGATGTATAAAATCTTGCCCTCGTACTGTTTTTTTTTCTTCGGGTTTCTGGGCCAGATAAATATTGTAAATTCCGGGCTTGATACCTTCTTCCGCTTTTTTGATGGTGCCTGTCGTTTCCCATTCATTATTGACCAGTGCCTGAATGATTCTTTGGCCGTTCATTACAATCATGCGAAGTTTTCGAGTTGTCATTTTTATTTCTGTTCTTTGTTTGATTTTGGATTCTTGAGTGCATGAATCAGTTTTCAACCTGCTTCCTGATTGGCAAGTTCATCAAGGATTTTGAACAGATCAAAACTTGCCGATCTTTCTGCACCATATAAAAATGCAATCAATTGCAAAGCACCGCTGCCTTTGGCTGAGAAGCGCCCGTCCTGCAGTGCATTGATGGTGTACTGAATCATATTTGGGCAGTTTCTGCCTTCTTCAAAATAATCCTTGACCTTGGTTGTCAGTAGTTTTTTATCATCTCTGGATAATTCACGAATTAAATCTTGCGGTTTGCGGTTGTCTTTCTTGATCAAATGATAAATCGAATCAAGCAGCGAAACAGGGGCGTCCTGTTTTTTTGCATGTTGATCCGCTGCAGAGTTTGATTTATCTTCAGTTTGTTTGGTTTGCTCATCCGAATCAATGGCGCCTTGCTTTTTTTTTCAGCTCCAGGAACTTGCTGAAATGTTTCACATCCAGCCGTGATATTTCTTCCGGCGCACTCAAGTTGAGCCAGTTGACGACTTCCTCTTTGTTGGTTTTATAGAGCCGGGTTAAGTCGTAAATGGCTGTCACATCGGTACAGCGACCTGAGCGGTAGACTTCATCGATTGGGTCGGGCAAATCAAGTAATGCCGCATGTGTAGTGATATACGGATTGGTTTTGCCAAGTTGTCTGGCAATATAAGACTTGGTTTTACCGGCAGCGAGTTGCCGCCCGATAAAATCGGCAATCTCTCTTGATGTCAGATTATCGCGCTGCAGGTTTTCGATCACCTGATCGGCTTCGCTGTAATCAGTATCGATAAAAGCAGGAATGGTTTTTAATCCGGCATTAATGCTGGCACGATAACGCCTGGCGCCATGATTGATGATATAGGCTCCTGGTTTGTCCGGATTGGGGCGCACCGATATCGGTGATTTCACACCGCGTAATTTTACGGTTTCCGTCAGTTCTCGCAGTGTATCCTGATTAAACTCCTTTCTCGGTTGATGAATGTCTTCAATAATCAGGTCAAGATCGATTTCGGTTGCTCCCGTTGGTGTTATTGGTGTTGCTGGTTTTTTTGGGTCTGCTGTTAGTGTGGTTTTTTTAGCGGATCCTCTCATTTTGTCTGCCATAGAATGTATGCTTTTATTCTTAGTTCTGATTTTAGTGTGCTGTGAACGCTTTTGACGCACATTTAATCCCTTTGGTGATGCAGTAAGTGCCGTTGGAACCATGTGCAACTGAATAGGTATTGGTTAATCGCTATTGAATTATTTTCTTGTATAGCGAAATTATATCGTAAAACATTGCCATTTCCCCTGATAGCATTGTTTAAAAATTCCATATTACTGCTTAACTTTTTTCTTCTTATTTTCCGGTTGGTTTTTTATTGTTCTGTTTTGGTGTTTACTGGTTTAAAATAACAGCATTAAAGCCGTAAAACAATGATAAATGTCACTTAAGCGGCTTAAACCACAAAATAAGCGGGTTATTATATGTATAACTTTACCCTGATCACAAATATTTTACGTATTCTCGATGAAAAAGGTATGACCAAGTCAGAACTGGCCAAGAAAGCAGGGGTGTCGATAGCCTTCTTTACCGACCTCACCAACGATAAAGCCAACCCGTCGCCAGAATCATCGAGGCGATTGCTGAAGCACTGAAACGCCACTGCCGATGCTGCTCGACAGTTCCGATTTGGAACTTGCCGATCTTGAGGTGCTCGCCAAACGCAAACCTGGCAAACTGCCCAAAGGCTTTGTCTGGAAAGGTGGGGTATTGAGTGAATACGAAGCTATCAGGTAGATCAATGGGATAAAAAATCGCGCGTTTCCGACCAAAGAAGCCAAAAGACCAGAGTAAAATCAAAGCAACAACCAGAATAAAGAGCAAAGCGCAAAATAAAAATCGGGAAATAACAAAAAATATTTAAAAGTAGTTGCGCTAATTTTAATTTCGTTATATTGTTATATTCAATCTGTACCGTATGGTGTGAATATGACAATGCAAAACACATCAGTATCACCGTTACCAGACTCTCAAGTTGCACCCACATCGGCCATGTCAGCGATGTCGGTCAAGGAACGCGCCAAACGCAAGCTGGAACGCGATGCCCGTGAAATCGTATCTGCGCTGCAAGACCCGGATACGGTAGAAATCATGGTCAATGCCGACGGGCGTATCTGGCAGGAGAAGCTCGGTCAAAAGATTATCTGTATCGGTAACCTACAGGCTGCACAGGCTGAAGCGGTTATCAAAACCGTTGCCGGATATCACGGCAAGGAAGTCACCCGGTTCAATCCAATCATCGAAGGCGAATTCCCACTCGACAATTCCCGCTTTGCCGGACAACTGCCACCGGTAGTCACCTCCCCTACTTTCGCCATTCGTAAAAAAGCGGTTGCCATTTTTACGCTTGATCAATATGTTGAAAACGTTGTGCTGTCTCCCCAAACATAGCAACGTGATCAGGAATGCCGATGCGCGAGCACCGCAATATCCTGGTGATCGGCGGTACATGGCCCGGCAAGACTACACTGATCAATGCCATTATCTTCGAGATGGTGCTCAACGATCCGACGAGCGTATTTTTATCCTGGAAGATACCGGTGAAATTCAATGCGCCGCACAGAATTTTGTGCAGTATCACACTACACTCGATGTCGATATGACACAGTTACTCAAAACCACATTGCGCATGCGCCCTGACCGAATACTTGTTGGCGAAGTCCGAGGCGCGAAGCACTCGACCTGCTAGATGCCTGGAATACCGGTCATGAAGGTGGTGCTGCCACTTTGCATGCGAATGATGCGTTATCCGGCCTCACACGACTGGAATCGCTCATTTCAAGAAACAACCATGCACCGACTGAAATCAAACCACTGATTGCAGAAGCGGTGGATATAGTAATCCATATCGCTCGCACAAAGCATGGCAGACAGGTGCACGAAATACTCGAAGTCTACGGTTTTAAAAGGGGTAATTACCAGACCCGGCGATTGTAATACTGTTTGAGGAGTTAATCATGAAGCTGAATCAGAACAACCATAACACCTTTTTGTTTTACGCACTGTTGATTGCCATGTTTCTGGGTTTGCTTCGTTCGCCAACAACACCCTGGCAGCTATTGCCGGTGGTGCACTGCCGTATGAATCCTGGCTGGTAAATCTGCGTAATTCCGTAACTGGCCCCGTTGCATTCACTTTATCTATCGTCGGTATTGTAGTGGCCGGTGGCATTTTATTGATCCGGCCATTAAATAGTTTTAAGCGGCATATTTTACATACGGATCTTGGAAGTAAGAAGCAACGCGCTCTGGATTATTCTGCAGCATCAACATATGATCATCGACAGCGGCATGTAATTTCTCCTTGGTACGCACCGGAACTTTCGAACCGATAGCCTGCTTCAAATCTGAGTTCAATCTTTCTTTCTGGATTTAATTCCGGACTGTAGCTGGGTAAATAAAAAGCATTCGATCTTTTCCTTATTTTCTTCCAGCCAAGCCTTCACTGGTTTTGCTGTGGTGCACTCTCAAATTATCCAGGATCAAGAACACTTTCTTCCCGCATCCTTGATCAGTAGTTCGAGAAATTCAATGAGTCTATCTGAATTGAAATTTCCATCAATAATCTGCCAGCGTGCACAGCCTTTGTTGGTTACAGTGGCAATCATTGACAGCCGTTGCCGCGTGCCAGGAGCGTAGGTCACGGGTGTTTTTCCTTGGGTGCAAAGCCACGTCCTCGCACATCCGTATTGACTAATCCTGTCTCATCACCCCAGTGAATCTCCCCGCCTTCAGTTCTAGCGCGCTTGGCAATATCCGGATATTGCTCATTGAGCCATTGCTTTACCGCCTCCGGGCGTTGTTCATAAGCACGTCGGATCGGCTTCTGCGGGGTAAATCCCCAACGCTTGAGGTAGTGTCCCACCGTGCGTATCGGCATGGATATGCCACATTCCTGCTCGATTAACTGTCTTATCGCTCCACGATTCCACAACGCAAAATCCATCTTCAGTTGCTCAGGACGTTTATCACAAATAAGCCGTTGCAATCTCAACTCCTGCTCTTCGCTTAAGCTGCGTTTGTCACCCGTACGTCGTCCGCGTCTACCAGGCTTTAGCCCAGCTGCACCACCTTCTTCATAAAGTCGAATAATCTTCTTCACAGCCGTGCCGCTCAGCTCCGTAACTTTGCGCTATTTGCCCAGGTTTGCCGCCTCGCTTGTGAAGACGAATCACTTGCCGACGACGTTCATGCAGCGCTTCATCTTTTAAGGTCCTTGCATCTATTTTTCCATCCTTCTATGACATGCAAAATCACCAAAAATTCAAACTATTTATTGGCCGGATCTATAATCTTTGGCGGTGAATTGAATGCGTTTTTCCGCACCCTGATTTTTATCGTGCTGGTGATGGCGTTACTGGTTGGTGCGAACAACATCATGACCAATCTGTTCCAGGGCGCGGTGATTCCAGTGGATGTTATGCCAGAAATGGACACGACCAACGAAACGGAATCGGCGTCAGAAACAAAGTAGCAAAACAGCTTGTAAGTTTAGCAAAACAAGTCGCCTGAACATTATCAGGCAGTGATGAATTCCTGTATGCAGGAGGTATGACATGGCGTTACGAACCATACCGATCAGACAATCGGGCAACCGTCCGAATCTCTTCATGGGCGGTGACCGGGAACTGGTGATGTTCTCAATCCTGATTGCAGCCACATCCATTTTTGCAGCAATGGAAATCAAGACCACGTTGTTTGGTATTGCATTGTGGATCTTCGCATTGTTTGCACTGCGCTTGATGGCCAAACACGATCCGCAATTGCGTCATGTCTATTTGCGCCAGCTGCGATACAAAAATATTATCCGGCCAGAAGCACGCCGTTTACCATCAACCCGCCACACATGGAAAAGCAGTTCCAATGATTACCGCGATAACAATCCTCATTGCTGTGCTGGGTGCGTTACTGCTGCTCATGTTGTTCATGCGACTCCGTGAAACGGAACAGGCATTCAAACTCGACAAATACCGATCCAAGGATATCGGCTTTGCCGATTTGCTGGTGTATGCCGCTGTTGTCAAAGACGGTGTCATTGTCGGCAAGAACGGCGCATTGATGGCGGCCTGGCAGTTCTGTGGCGCCGATACGGCCAGCAGCACGGATGTAGAACGCGAACAGGTGTCACTGCACATCAACCAGGCATTATCGCGTTTGGGTAACGGCTGGATGATTCATGTGGACGCTATTCGCAAACCCGCACAGGGGTATTCACATAAGGGCTTGTCGAATTATCCCGATCCGGTAACGGCAGCGATTGACCAGGAGCGTCGCGAACTGTTCGAGCGTATCGGTGAATTGTACGAGAGCTGTTTTGTCGTCACGTTAACTTTCCTGCCGCCGATGCTCGCACAGCGCAAGTTTGTCGAACTCATGTTCGATGACGACACGGATAACCCAGACTTCAAATCACGCACCAACAGCCTGTTACAGTACTTCGGGCGCGAATGCGCCAACTTTGAATCACGGTTGTCATCCACGTTTGAATTGACGCGATTAAAAAGCAAAAGCCAAGTCAATGAAGACGGCAGCACAACCACTCTCGATGATTTCCTGTCCTGGCTGCAACTGTGCATTACCGGTAACGATCAGCCAATGGTACTGCCCTCCAATCCGATGTATCTCGACACCATTCTCGGTGGTCAGGAAATGTGGGGCGGTGTTGTTCCTAAAGTCGGTCGCAACTTCATACAAACGGTATCGATTGAAGGCTTTCCGCTGGAGTCAACCCCGGCATGCTAAATATCCTATCGGAACTGCCCGGCATCTACCGCTGGTCGTCACGCTACATCTTCATGGATACCCGGCGAAGCCGTGGCACACGGATCAATACCGTAAAAAATGGAAACAAAAGATACGCGGTTTCTTCGATCAGGTATTCAACCTGCAAAGCAATCATGTGGATGAAGATGCACTGAATATGACTGAAGATGCGCAATCGGCCATCGCGGAAACCAATAGCAGGTTTGTTGCCCAAGGCTGCTATACCAGCGTGGTTGTTTTAATGATGGAAGACCGTGCAGCATTGGAAGATGCGGCTCGCAAAGTGGAAAAAAGCCATCAACCATCTGGGCTTTGCAAGGATTGAAACCATCAACACCATGGAAGCGTATTTGGGCAGCTGCCGGGACATGGTGTTGAGAACGTGCGCCCGTTGATCAACACCATGAATCTCGCCGACTTGTTGCCGGTCAATACCATCTGGACCGGCAAAGCGCAGCGCCCCTGCCCGATGTATCCGTCGAATTCGCCACCACTCATGCATTGCGTCACACAGGGCGCAACCCATCCGGCTGAACCTGCATGTGCGCGATCTCGGCCACCTTCATGTTCGGCCCGACCGGTGCAGGCAATCCCGCACCTGGCACTGATCGCTGCACAGCTTCGCCGCTACAAAACACGTCGGTTTACTGCTTTGACAAGGGACTGTCGATGTATCCATTGACCAAAGCCGTTGGCGGGCAGCATTTTACTGTCGCCGGTGATGATGAAGCGTTGGCGTTTTGTCCATTGCAGTTTCTCGAATCCAAAGGAGACCGCGCCTGGGCATTGGAATGGATTTGCACCATGGTGGAACTGAACGGTATCACTGTCTCACCACAACAGCGTAACGAAATCAGTCTCGCGATTACCAATATGCATCAAAGCGGCTCGCACATTGTCCGATTTTCTGGTGACGATCCAGGATGAAGCCATACGCGAAGCGCTCAACAATACACGATTGATGGCATGATGGGACATTTGCTCGATGCCGAGGAAGACGGGCTGTATTTATCCAGTTTCACGACATTTGAGATCGAAGAACTGATGAATCTCGGTGAGAAGTATGCGTTGCCAACACTGCTGTATCTGTTTCGCAGGATCGAGCGCAGCTTGCAGGGCCAGCCTGCCGCTATCCTGCTTGATGAAGCATGGCTCATGCTGGGTCACCCGGTATTTCGCGCCAAGATTCGTGAATGGCTCAAAGTCATGCGCAAGAACAATTGCCTGGTATTGATGGCAACACGAAGTTTATCGGATGCCGCCAACAGCGGCATTCTGGATGTGCTTGTCGAATCGACCGCCACTAAAATCTTCCTACCCGACGTATTCGCACGCGACCAGAAGAAGCTGCAGCACTGTACCGGCGCATGGGTTTGAATACGCGCCAGATTGAAATTCGCTGCCGCCATACCCAAACAACACTACTACACCGTATCGGAGAACGGCAGACGGTTGTATGAACTCGCCTAGGTCCACTGGCGCTCGCGTTTGTCAGCTCGACCGACAAGGAATCGATTGCACGATTAGAAACCTTTGCGCCAAATACGGTGATGGCTGGGTGAATCAGTGGCTGGCAATGAAAGGACTCAAACTATCGGATTATGGAGTGGCCGCATGAGTACCATCAGTGATTTAACCGAAAAAAATCAAAATCGCCGTTTCGGTCTCACAGGAAAGTCGACACCCGCAAGGATGATGATATTGATTCATCAACCTTTATAGAAGGCGGTCGCCGTGCCGGTGAATCGGAGAATCCCTATCTCTCCGCCCGCCGCACCTGGAACGATCATATGCGATCCGTTCGGTCATCACGCAATATGTGGCAGATGCTGGCGATTCTGTGCCTGATGATCGCGTTAGCGGGTGTTGGTGGCATGATCTACATTGGCAGTCAATCGAAGTTTATTCCATATGTTGTGCAGGTCAATAAACTTGGCGAAGCGATTGCGGTATCGCGTGCCGATGTGGCTACAGTCGCCGATCAGCGTGTGGTGCATGCTTCACTCGCATCGTTTATTAACGATGTCAGAATGGTGACCCCTGATATCGCCTTGCAACGCAAAGCCATTTTCAGAGCGACATCCAGGACTTCTCCTGGTCACGGCAATCGTAGTGAGGTTCCATCATGAAACACATAATCACTTTAGCCACCATTTTTTTACTCATTACAGGTGTTGCTTCCGTTTTCGCCAGCAACCTGACTGAAGCCTATTTCAGCGGCAAGAATCCGCAGTTAACGCAGCAGGAGCGTGAAGCCATCGCGATGGCAAAGAAATGGCAGGCAAACAGTGCTCAGGGCATCAAACCGGTTGCCGGTTCTGATGGTTCAATTCGTTTCCTGTTCGGTACACAACAACCGAGTATTGTCTGTGCAGTATTACAGGTTTGCGATATTGAATTGCAACCCGGTGAACAGGTCAACTCCATCCATTTGGGTGATCAGGCCAGATGGCTGATAGAACCTGCCATTACCGGGCAAGGAGTCAATGAAGTGCAGCATTTGATTGTCAAGCCGATGGATGTGGGTTTGGAAACATCACTTGTGGTTACCACCAACCGCAGAACCTACCACATACGCCTTCGTTCACACCGGCGTGAATTCATGCCGCGCGTCGGCTTTATTTATCCGGAAGATGCATTGGCTAAATGGGATGCAATCAAGGCACAGGAAAACCGTGCGTTGGAAATCCGGCAATCACGTGTAATACCGGAAACCGGCGAATACCTCGGCAATCTCGACTTTGCATATTCGGTATCCGGTAATGCCGTCTGGAAACCGGTACGCGTGTATAACGATGGTCAGAAAACCATTATCCAGATGCCGAAAGTCATGGCGCAGACTGAAGCGCCTACACTTTTATTGCTTAATAAGGAAGGCGGTCTGTTCAGGCAAGACGATACCGTCATAGTGAATTATCGATTGCAAGGCGACCGCTACATCGTCGATGCGGTATTTGACAAGGCGATTCTGGTTGCCGGTGTCGGCAACAATCAAAACCGTATCACCATTACACGGGGAATTGATTATGTTGTTACGATTCCATCTTCTGAAACTTCAGGCATTCAGATTACAGGTTGTTAAAGCTGTAGAAAACTCATCAATTCTCAAAGCAGCTTTGGTTTGTATTTCTGCTGTGCTGGTGTTAAGCGGTTGTGCAATGACACAGCCATACGGCAGTTTTATCCAGAATCCGCCACCGGCATTCGATCAGCACAGCAAAGTCATGGCTGATGATGTGGCCGATCAGATCGGACGGCTTTATCCGGCAGCAACCACACAGTTTGATTTACGTCACAACGCCAACGATCCGTTTGGCCAGGCGCTGATTGACAAGCTACGCAGTGATGGATTTGCCGTTCTGGAAAATACCAGCCCGGCAAATTCTTTTAGCCGCGATTCATGCACCAGAAGACACCGGGAATGCCAGCAATACCGATCAGTGGGAAGCTCCAGCATAACGGTTTGGCACTCGGTTACATCATCGACCAATCGAGTGATTTGTATCATGTCAGCATCATGATTGAAGATCAGCAACTGACTCGCGCATTTATTGCCCAGTCCGGACAGATTCAACCGGCGGGATTGTGGGTGCGGAAGGAATAAACAGAAGCAGGAAAAGGCCAGGATAAGGCAAAAGGAAACGAGAAATCGCTATCATGACAAGTCATTCCAAACTACTGTCACCCGAATCATCGCCCGATGTGGTTTCCAAAAGCGTCGGCGTGCGCCGTGTCAACAATCTGCCGCTGTATATCTTTGGTGACATCATGCTGATTTTTATGTTGCTCATGGGCATTGTGGCGATGAACCGCGCAACCGACCGTAACACTGCCTATGATTTCGACAGTAATCATGATGCCCAATCGGGCAGCAATTTTGCAAGCCTGATTGCCAAGGATTATATCGGCGGCATGATCGAACCCCAAAGTGCAACCGGAAACGGCGGAGATACCGGATGACCGGTTTATCAAAGACTGGCGCGAGGCAATTATTATTGAACGGCCTGCCGATCTGGATTTGCCGCCAGTGCCACCGTCATTGGATCATTCCAATGCTTCACGCGATGCCGAACTTGAACATATCCGTCTGCTCAAGCGTCAGCAGTTGGAAGAAGCAATCAAGCCAAAACCAACGTCAATGTAATTGCGCCCAGAAGTGCGGCATCCTCACCGCAGCACACAAATTCAGGCGCACACCGTCACGCGGAAGCACTACGAAATGGCCAGAGTACGCCAGCAGATCGATGCCAATCTGCGCGAAGACCCAACCGCTGCCTATCATGCGCGGCTTGCGCATCTACGGCAAGGACAAAGCGGTCTGGGTGCTGGTATTGCTGATCCATATGACGATACAGCGCCGATGCTGTTAAACGACCCGGTAACCGGCAATGTGAATGATTACTCGCGTTTTGATACAGCACAAGGTGATGAGCGCTGAAACTCGACAGCGACGTTAAAAAACCGCAATCACCTTACATCCTGCAAACCGGTTTTGTAATTCCGGCAACGCTGATATCCGGAATCAATTCAGCCTGCCGGGACAAATCATGGCGCAGGTCCAGTCAGAATATTTATGACTCGCCAGTTGGTAAATACCGTTTGATTCCGCAAGGTTCTCGCTTGGTCGGCACGTATTCGAGTGAAGTCGAGTTCGGTCAAGCCCGCGTACTTGTAGCCTGGCAGCGCATAATCTTTCCGGATGGCAAGACGATGGATATTGGTGCGATGCCCGGCGCTGATGGTGTCGGTTATGCCGGATTCAAGGATCAGGTGAACAACCATTACCTGCGCATCTTTGGTTCAGCGTTGATCATGTCCGAGATTGTTGCCGGAACAGCCTAGAGTCAGCGTGATGCAGGTGGTGCATTCGGTCGGCAAAATGCAGGCAGCATCATGAGTCAGTCGCTCGGCCAGCAACTGGGATTGGTTACCGCCAATCTGATCCGCAAAACATGAATATTTCACCGACCCTTGAAATCAGACCCGGATACCGGTTCAACATCATCGTGACCAAGGACATGGTGTTCAACAAACCTTACCAATCATTTGACTATGCAAGGAGTAATCACCCATGACAAACATCAGATGGCATTTCAATCCATTTACGCACTGGAAGAAAACAACAGGAATCGTTGCAATTCTCATTGCCATGTTTGGCGCTAACACTAATGCGAGCGGCTTCCCGTTATCGATGCAGTCAACGTCCAGCAAACCACAATCGCCGCAATTGAAAATGTGTCACAGACCTTGAAACAGATACAACAATATCAGACACAACTGCAGCAATACGAAAACATGATCCGTAATACCCTGGCACCACCAGCATATGTCTGGGCGCAGGCGCAATACACGATGAACAAACTTATGCATATGACTGATACCATCCGCTATTACGGCCAGCAATACGGCGGACTGGACGGCTACTTGCAACGATTCCGTAATGTCAATTACTACCGCAATTCGCCCTGTTTCAATCTGGATGGCAATTGCACCGAATCGTCGTGGAGCATATTAAAGCAGGGACAGGAAGCCAGTACCGATGCACAAAAGAGTGCCAATGATGCTGTACTGCGCGGCCTCGATCATCACTCGCAACAGATTCCGCTCGATGCTGCACAACTGCAAATCCTGCAACAGCGTACCCAAACCGCAGAAGGACAAATGGAAGCATTGCAATATGCAAATCAGCTCGCTGCTCACCAAGCCAACCAGTTATTGCAAATCCGCCATTTACTGATTGCGCAACACAATGCCACCAACGCCCAAAACCAGGCCAAAGTTGATCAGGAACCCATGTGGCAAGCTGCGCGTGAGGCAGCGACTCGGCAGTTGAGTCCGCAAACATTACCGACTGGAAGAACATGGTCAGTTCGTGATGCATTTAATTTCTTAAAAGGAGAGTTCCATGAAAAAATTCAACTGATTACTGTGGTAGTTCTTTACTCTTTTAGCGGTGTTTTCGGATGCTCAAAGGATGGAGACGGGCAAGCTTGGAGTTGAAGGAACCGAAGAAAGAATTGAGTGGGATGCCTCAAGGCAAAGATTGGTTATCTGATCCGAATTTGTTTCTTAACCATGAAGATAACACCGAGTAACAGTTATAAACATTATAAAGAGATAGTGTAATGTCAAAAAATCCAGGCGTGGTTCTAGTAATTGCTTTTGTGTTGTTAGGGTTTTCTTCTGCGGCGTTTGCGGAATTGGCCTATATCGATCCGGTGACCAATCAGAGTGTGCTTGATCAGGTTGTCGAAAAGTTTCACGGCAAAGTTAAAACCTGGCAAAACGTCATTCAGGGTGCAGCCGAGCGCTTATTTTGGACACTGGTTTTGATTTCGATGGTGTGGACATTCGGTATGATGCTGTTACGCAGAGCCGATATCGGTGAGTTTTTTGCGGAATTCACACGGTTTATCATTTTTACCGGATTCTTTTTCTGGTTGCTGACCAATGCGGTATCAGGGGCATAACATTGCAGGAACCATCATCAGTTCAATGCAGCAATTAGGAAACAGTGCTGCAGGGTTACCGGGAAACACTAGTCACACTAGCGTTATGAATATCGGTATATTAATTTGGAACCAGGCAACCAGTAATCTAACTGTTTTGCAACCAATCGATAGTTTGATAGCACTTATCGTTTCGCTGGCAATTCTTGTCATTATTGCAGTAATTGCTGTCAATATGCTGCTTTTATTGATTTCTGCATGGGTATTGTTATATGCCGGTATTTTTTTATTAGGCTTTGGCGGTGCACGTTGGACGACAGATATTGCCATCAACTACTTTAAAACAGTTCTCGGTGTCGGTATCCAGTTACTAGTCATGTTACTTATAGTGGGTATAGGCAGCGATCTATTATCCAGTTTTTATTCCAAAATGGGTAAAAACGTACTGAATTACGAAGAACTAGCCGTCATGCTGGTTTTTACCATCGCACTATGGGTGCTAATTTCCAAGTTACCACCGCTGATTTCAGGAATCGTGACCGGCAGCAGTATCGGTTCCACTGCCGGTATAGGTAGTTACAGCGCTGGTGGTTTAGTTGCGGCAGCGGGTACGACTGCGGCAATAACCGCTTACGGTGTATCCGCATTACGCAGAAACAGCCCTATCAAGGGAATCGAGCCACTGATGAATGCAGTTAAAGCGGGCCAAAATGCCGAGAATAGCGGCAATTACATTTCCAGAGGAGGCCAATAAATGAAAAAGATTTTCGCTTTTTTTATGTTGATGTTTTTGTTTGCCGCACCTGTAAAGGCTAAAGATTCCTGCAGTACCGTGCTGTGCATGGCCGGAATGCTGCAAGGCTCCAGTGTTGTTTCCGGTTGTAAAGGTTTTGTTCAGGATTACTTCGATATCATCAAGTTCAACAGTCATGGCGGCATCAGCCTGAACAAGACTTTTAGCGCACGCAGCCAGTTTTGAACAAGTGTACGACGGCAGGGAAACTGGCCGCAGATGATCAACAATCAATATGGCAGACAACTGGGTTTAACATGTTCTTGAAGAAATCGGTTTTAATTGTTCTAATAGCAGTGCTGTTGGCTGGTTGCGCCAGCATGACAGATTCACAAAGAAGGACTGCACAGGGCACGGCGGCGGGTACCGGTATCGGTGCAGCCGCTGGCGCCATCATCGGTGCAATTGCCGGTGATCCTGCACTGGGTGCGGGTATTGGCGCTGGTGTTGGCGCACTGGGCGGTTATGTCTGGTCATCGCATATGGAAAAACAGCGCCAGCAAATGGAACAGGTGACTGAAGGAACCGGTATCGAAGTCACTCAAACACCACGGCAATGAACTCAGGATGAACGTGCCGGAGACTCTTCGTTTGATACAGGGCGGGCCAAACATCAAACCGGAAATGCGTCAGTATTGAATAGCCTGGTCGCGGGAATGATGAGTAATCCTGCAGCTCAGGCCAGAATCATCGGTCATACCGACAGTACCGGTACCGATGCGATCAATAATCCGCTGTCGGTCAATCGTGCAGCCAGTACCCGAAATTACCTGGTAAGCCAGGGCATTGCTGCGAACCGCATTCACATCGATGGGCGAGGCGAGTACGAGCTAATTGCATCGAACGATACGGCTCAAGGTTTTACGCGTAACCCGCGCGTCGAGATCTACACGTTTGAACTGGCACAGACACCGCAGCTACAAATGCCGCAACAGCAATATCCACAACAGCAGACTTCGCAGCAGTATCCGCAACTAACAGTATCCACAATACCCAAGACAACAATACCCGCAACAACCGGTTAACTGTCCGCCAATCAGGTATCATTAACCGACAGATCGTTGGAACGAAAAGGATAAAGATGAAACATCGATCGCATCCCCAGCAACCCGGCATTTAGGGTGGTAAGGCATGTATCCGGGGAATACGTGTTACAGTCGGCATGATCGTGGACAAATTGGATAGGACGCAGTGGCCGATGAAATTCTTACCGACTATCCATATCTTGAACGTGAAGACATTATGCAGGGCTTAGGTATGCAGCATAGTTCGGAGGAGCGTGAAGTCATATTGGCTTCCAATGAAGCCGCTCATCAACACGAATTTGTCGCCACGCTGGGTTGATGTACTGGTTAATGCGGGTATAGAAGCAGCTCACTGGTCAGCGGTTGGCGCATCCAATGCGCCGGACAGTGAAATCATGGCTTACGCCAAAGCGAATGATTATATCGTTCTGACTCACGATCTGGATTTCAGTGCCATCCTGGCTGTTACGCACGGTGAGAAACCCAGTGTCGTGCAAATCCGTGCTGATGATGTCAACCCTGACGTTATCCGCAAACAAGTAATCGGTGCGTTACAGCAAATGTCTACGGATTTGGCTGATGGTGCATTGCTAACCATTGACACAAACCGTACCAGAGTACGGCTGCTCCCGCTTCGATCCAAACCGCTGGAAGATAAATGACGCCACAGACAATTATTCCCAGCAATACACATATCAGCTTATGATGGATTTACCGCCAGATATGCAGGAACGTGTCGTTTGTTCCATCATTGCTGCGGTGAAATATGAAATTCCGGCCAACATTTTGTTGGCTATTGCAGAGAAGGAAGGTGGCAAACCCGATCAGTGGGTGCAAAACAAAAACGGCACGTATGATGTTGGTGTTATGCAGTTCAATACTGCGTACCTTGAAGATTTATCCCAATACGGTATCACCGCTGATTATGCCGCACAGACCGGATGTTATGCTTATGATCTGGCCGCCTGGCGAATTCGCCTGCACATCAAAAATGACAAAGATGATATCTGGACAAAGGCAGCGAATTATCATTCAAGAACACCACAATATAATGCGCGGTATCGTGCAGATTTGATTGGCAAGGCTGCTAAATGGGCGGATTGGCTAGAAGAGTAATTTGGTGAAAAATAATTCTAGGGTTAATTCTAAGTTACATAAGTTGATCACATGAACCATTAAAAGTAATTTTTTCAGAAGTCAAATTACCAAGAGACAAACAGAAGCCTAAAGTATCGTTTTCTGGAGTTTGATTGCGTTAATCAGATAAAGTATTTTTATTTGGCTTTCCTTCACTTCTGGACAGCACCATTTAAATAGTTGCACATTCTGGGTTTTGGGTATCCATATGTGTATCATATATGTTGTAACATGTAAAAATATAACTTATTCTAGTGCTGGGAAGATTATGTTCTAATCCCAAGCAAACTTCTACTAAACATTAGGAGATCGAAAATGAGTAATATTAAGACAACTCAAGAATCAGAGCTTGAAATATAAGGCCATCTGACTGTCATGAAACCATCCTCATGAAAGGTAATTTGGCTGGATTACACAACAACCCCGAAAAAATTCACCAACTCCTTGATTTGTTAGAACTACCCAAGGGGACTGAAGTTACTGTCACAACCAAGGCAGCCTCAGTCATTGTTCGCTGACTAAAGCACGACAAGGGCGGTCAAATGTTAACTTTTCGCGATGGACGATAGCAGTGCAAGGGCAATTGAGAAAAGGAGTTAATGTTACATACTCCGATGATACAGTGCGGATTGCATTTGCTTTATGGACAATAGAACTTCCCAAATCCTGGGTCCAATCCAAACCAATAGTTCAGAATCTACTTGAGCGAAAATGCACAAATATTGAAGCCGCCTTAGATCCTGAGGTTCAACCACTCCTAAGATTACTTGATGCACAAGGGTGTTTCATTCCAGAAATGAAAGACTCATACACGTTACGGGAAGTTCGTGCTCGCTTCGACCCATTAAAGTCGGTATGGTACGCGACCTACTATTCCCATCCAACTTGGTCACGTATTCGTGATGGTGCGGCTAGCCGGAATGAGCTTATCGCTTGGATGTTACACAATTACCATATATCCCGCCTCTGCAGGTGTCATTGGCGCTCGGCTAGTAGCTATGAACAGAAAAGGTAGTTTGAGTAAGTTCTTCGAACAAGATGTCTTAGAGGAATACTGGCACTGTGACGCATACTATTTTGTTGACGCCCCAAATCTAAAAATAAATCCTGATGATGCAAAGTTGTATATACCTTTACCATCATCCTTAGCATTTGAGCAGCACGCTCTTCAGGTATCTGAAACAGACCCTCTTGGTCACATTTTAATTGCATATTTTCAAGAGTCGAGTATAGCCTTCAAACAAGATAGTGATGAGTTCATCAACAGGTCGAAGAGGTATATAACATTCCGAGTTTTTTGAATCTTGGAAACAGCATATCCAAATTGACATTGAACACCACCATGCAGATGGCTTGGCAGCACTTTTAGTATCAGATGATTTGGTCGATTCTTCAACATTTACTCGATCAATCAAGAATGCTTGGCTTGCATTTGCATTTCTCAATAGTAGCCTAGAGGAAATACGTGAAGAACAACGAAACAAAGACGAAATTTGCCTTCGATTGCCCATACGAAATGGTAGAGTTAGACAAACAGCGCTGTCTTTTAAATCTCAAAACCTAACAAGTATCGATGATGGAACTCACAGTTTCTTCAATTTGGAAGATATGTTTAGATGGTATACAAGTGTATCCTCAAGTCCAGTATTAAAGCATGAGCAGAAAACTAGCTTAACAGCTAGTAGTTTTCCTTACCTAAGACAGGAAATCGCTCGTAGTGCATTTCGCGCCCTAAGTTTCTCTCGTAATCATGACGAAATTATTGCTTGTGGTTATATCGCACGTTCGTTTTCTTCACTAGACAATAATCGAAATTTTTCCCCAGTTATGCTTTGGGATGTTGCCATAACAAACTATCTTTATGAAGCAGCAACTTATCCGGCAGGTTGGACAATGTTCTTGGATTTGCTGCTATCTCGCACAAATAGTTTTGGCGAAATTGCTTCCAACTTAACTGACCAAAATAATGAACCTAATCTGTGTTCCCGGTTACGGCATGATATAAAAATTTCACCACCGATAAGCGATCAATGGTTGACGATGCTCTTGCAGTTCGACGAGTTGCTCACACGCTGGTTATCTAGTTCTATCACTATCCCTTCCGAGATCGCGAACAGTTAAAACCAAGAACAGAGCACCGGAAACCAATGACTGAATTTTTGTATACAGGTAGTTATCGGGTTCAAAGTTCGGCGCCATGAAGCAGCATCTTTGCTGGAGGGAAAGTGGTTGTACGATAAACCTTTCCTCCTTGACAGTGACTCTATCAATCATGAATTACGAATTCACCCTCAGTGGTTAGGAGGAGTATTTGTAGAGATGTGTCCGGCACTGGTGACTGTACGTTTGGGAAAATTTGAAAGCGAACCGGACATTCTTTACAAGCAAGATTTTTTCATACCTGATCCAGGAACATCGCCAATGAGCGTTAATATTGTTGATGTACTTAAATCTCGTGCCAAATGGATCACTAGATCCAAATACATAAAACGCATTTTTACTGAAGATACTTATTCACAAATATTTGATTTAATGGATCATCCGGAAGTTGTTATTGCCAATGAGTACTATCTTCACGAAGCTGGCCACTTCTTAGGGTATGACGTTATAACAAAATATTCTGATGGATATTTTTCACCTACTGGTAATACAGCCTGGCTTCTAATCTATGCCGAAGAACTAAGAGCAGACTTACATGCATTTGGCTTTGGAACAATTTTATTACCTCCACGTGAAGCCGCAAAAATACTAATCTATAATATAGCGCTTCGGTTTGGTGTGCATTTTGAAGGGATAACGACTTTAAGAATAGCTCCGCATGGTCTAACCCCATATCTTCTTTTTGTGTACTAAGAGAATTAGGGTTCATTTCCTATTGAAAAGACAAATAATGGCGGTTATTTGTTTCGTCTTTTGAGTTTTGACGTAGATGAGATCACTGAAGTTATGCGTCAATGTGCTAAACATGCAGAGATTTTACTGACTACCCCGGAGCTTTTATTACGTGATCCGATAGAACGAGCAATCTCAGTAGCATAATATGTTCGAAGCCGTGACTACAAAACAAACCTAGAAGCCTACGCTAGCGTTATGAATTTTTCAGTGATCCCTATGACAAACCAAAATAAGGTATGCTCAAGTGAAAATCCATATGAACTCCCGTCAAAGCTTCCCATTCCTATAGACGATGGAGCCGCAGATCATTTGATAGGGATGTCAATTTCAGATTCAATACTACATGGAAGCGACGGAAATGATTGAGCATATTGCAGTTAATAAAACGCAAAAAGTCGTTATTTATTTTACCCTGCAACGGGAATTCCTGAAAGGATCCTGTTCCAGGATGGGATAATATCCCTGGAGCGCCTGGTTGTACTGTGCAATCCCTAGGATTCAAAAATCATTACTCTGATTTTAAAGCTGTAAATGTAGATATAATCGGTATCAGCTCACAACATACCAGAGAGCAGCAAGAACTAACAGGTCGAATTGATCTTCCATTTCTCCTCCTAAGCGACCCAAATTTTACATTGCAGGATCAACTGAGACTACCGATCTTCGAGGTGAATGGAAAAAGCTTTTACAAGCGTTGCGCACTTCTGTTAATAGATGGAGTAATTTCTCGTATATTCTATCCAGTATTTCCTCCTGACAAAAACGCAGAAGGGTTTTAGCATCGTTATGTTGATATCGACAATTCATACCAAAATGTGCCCAATAAATTGTATCCTATATATTATACCCACATTAACCAGTATCATCAATAATCCAGCCATTCGTAGTCCGGCTGAAACACGATTTGTACAAACTCTTATGGGTAAATACTATGGCTATGATCGGCATATCAACAGACAATCAACTTCAAGATGAACGCTATAAACACCCAAATTGGTATTATATTCCTGGTATTCGGTGGAAAAGACATCATTTCGGCAGTAGTATATATACAGATTCTTGATCTAGGTGAATGAACTATCCTTTGGTTGGCATGCCAGTTGCTGATATAGATGCAATCAATTTTTTATATTCCTTGGATAGTAGCAGTATTCGATAAATTGGTTTTTATATTTTCTCCTTTCTATCGGCTGCGTATCCGACAACTTTTTTGAATTATCATGTTTGCTTTACTAGTTCTGATTTTAAGATCATGCAGATTGTTATCTTCTGTAATCAACGCCCTGTCTTTTCTGTACAGTGCACTGATTTCATCACTGATACCGGTTGCAATAACGATTATTTCCCTGAGGGAACGGTAATCGCTATTTTCATGGTTGGCGCTGATGCCAATAACATCACGTAAAATTCCCATTTCGCAGGCTTTCAACAATAACGGATGATTGAAGTGTTTGTCAGAGGTGATTACAAAAACCGAGCTCACACCGGAATTGCGTGTAAATTTCTGCAGCCTTGCCAATAGTATTCTTGGTGATCGTTTCAAGATTGATACTGGCAGTTCGCTGATCGACTGAACAGCACCAGTGGCATTGGTGCCAATCAGGCTGAAGTATTGATCGTTGTGGTTCAATGCCATGCCGATTCGCCAGATCATCCGGCATGGCAATGTTTTCCAGTAGGTAACTCGCGTTGCTTGTAAGCGTCATTCTGATAGCTCCGGCTTGGCTGCCCATCCAGTCAAAGAAGCTGACTTCCAGTTTCCGGTCGATAACGCTACTGGTAAATCATAATAATATGACCTTTAAACCCCGGCACCAGAGAAGCCAGTTGCGCGGTCAATCGTTCATCCTGCCGGGACGCGGCGGCCCCGCCCGAGGGGTGATTATGCAGCAGCCAATAACCTTCGGCCTGTACTTTTAAATCGTGTATTGTTCACCCAATCACCCAGATGATGATCGGTGCCATTGATCTTTTCCAGATACACCGATCCCGGTAACCGGGAACTGATGGCAGTATGATGGATAATGCGGTTTCTGCGTGTATAAAATATGCGCAATGTTTCAAAGCGCGGATCGCGAAGAATCGTGCCATCACGGCCAGTTCATGCGCAGATTTTATTTGCCGGTTCAGAAGTGTTGTTCCGCCTTGTTCTTTAAAGTCTTTGGGGAAATTACAACCCAATATCGCGCCACCCGCCCATGGAGCCCGAGATTCGGAGCAGTTCGATATAAGCGTTCCTACCGGTTTTCTTTGTGCTTCGCTGGTATCGGGACGGGTTTCAATGTTGTCATAGAGATCACCTGTATTGAGGTCTGGATGAATTTACCGGAATGGCTTGTTGATTGGCACGCATGATTAATCCTCCTGTCAGTATTAAACCAAAGCCCGTTTTTGTGCTTTTGCTTTTATTTCGGTTTGAGGCTGGCTTTGGATCTTGGCGTGTTGTAGTTGTGATTGGTGTTTTTGAATCGTGGTTTGTTGAATGGCTTTCTCGATTGCAGCACCCACCTGCCGCTTGACAGCTTGCATGCCCAATGCACTTTTATTGGCCAGATCGTTAAAATCACTGAGTTTCTGCGATGCCTGTTCATTGAGCGCAAAAACCGAACACGGCAACACCATTGACTTGTTGCGCCGCTTGCGCTTTTTTCCCTGCCGGTGTTTCTACCGTTCAGTACCACCAGATGCTGATCGTCATCACCAGCAATAACAATAGATTTGTTGGGATACTTGTCATGCAACTGTTGTGCTACCGGTATGAGATTACCCGAATCGAATGCCACCGCAACCGGACAGTTCATGGCCTGCGATACGGTATCGGCAGTGGAATAACCTTCAGCGATGATGATGGTTTTGGCGTTATTCAGTGCTGTCAATGCTGCCAAACCATCGCTGTTACCATTCACCACATGGAAATGGCCTTCTTTCTGACTGCCTGCAACAA
>JADKHF010000025.1 GCA_016721865.1 Nitrosomonas sp.
GGCCAGTGGCAGTTACTTCTAGCTGTTTTCTATTTCAAGGGTGGAAGTCACAAAACTCCTTCCACGTTTGAAGAGGCTCAAGCACAAAAAGACACAGAGTTTGAATTTGCCGAGCGAGTCAGAAGGCTTGCCAGAGATCTAGCTGCTTCTGGTGGCTTCTACAACCACCAGCGCCGGGAAAGCCTTTCCCAACTGATTACAACATGTTGATGCGCCTCTCTGATATTTGCGCGATCTTGCCATCAGCGGGAAACTACGCACGGTAGAAACCGGCGGACCCCGCATTAGCAAGGCGTACCCAGGTTGAGAAAAGAAGGCGACATTTCCCTATTCAGCTTCTTAAGCTTTTGCGGGGCAAAGTGCTAGATGAGCACTCCTACAAACAACTCAACGAACTGGCCTTAGCGAGAAACAAAGCAGCACACGACGAAGAGTTTTCTTCATGGTATACCAATCGAAGCGCCATACTTGGATATCGCCCTAACAATGGCCTCGCCCGCTTGACCGATATGAACCCTAACAAATCATTCCAGCGGACCATCAAAAGCTGCGCTTTTTCCCACCCACTGAATTCATACGTTAGCTCATGGGGCATATATTATGAATAGCCGGTTATTGTTCGCGGACTATTTTTGGCATAAGATCAGGCCGTTCTTGATCGCTACGGTGCCATTAACATCTGCCTGGGCTGATCTTCCCCTGTTCATTTAATCCATTCCTGCTCTTTGCTTCCGACAAGTCTGAATATCAATCTTTGCATGATCAAATCGTCGATCATCTTATTAAACTAAAAAAACATGCGGTATTCCACCCAGACTCAGGTCTACACTTATTTCAGTTTTCCGAAGTCAGGCAGAACTGGTTGGGGGTGTGCAAATGGGGCAACAATGGTATGGGCCTAGGCCAGAAATTTGCCAAGAATCTACTCAAAGCATTCAATGGATTCTATTCAAATTTCGGCGATGAATCAGTCACTTCTTCATCACATATAGAGAAGCTTACGCTTGTTGGTTCAGGCATCGGGCGAGACTTTATCAGCGATTTCACGACAAACTTGATGCTGGAGTTCCTGCTGAACTACACGCAGGATTTTGCTAGATCATATCTTGATGCAAAGCAGCGCAAAATTTTTTCTGTTCGCTGTGCATTCGATGCTGATTTAATGGTTTGGAAGCCGAAGCATTTTGAACTCCCATACTTCTACAAGGGTGATAGAGAAGAAGATTTCATACTTCTTACTCCCATAGACATCCTCTAAAGTAGTGCATTCATTGCCATGGTGACTTTAAGCAACTTTAGACAAATAACAAATGCATTGGAAAACGCATCATTGCGGGATGCAATTAATCTATATTTTCAGAAAAAGCTTCCTAGAAACCCGAAGAAGGAAGATATTGAACGTGCCATAGATTTAACAGTCCAGCAGTATCCAGAAATTCTTGACTACTACATACGGAACAAAGAGAACAATCGAGACAAGGCGGGAGTATTATCATCAGAGAAAGTCAACAAGTTAAGAACGGAGCTGCTCGAAACCCTTGTTGAGTTCTGTGAGCACTTAGTCAGTAATAGTAAATTTTACAGCGTCCCTCCGAATAGTTATCAGGAAGCATTGAAGCGAGCATACTATTTGAAAGAGGTTATCGAAGATAATGATGGCTATAGGATTTTCTCCTAAAAGTGGAAATACGTGTTGAAGGGAGCACCATACAACGAATATTTAGATTGACTTGATTTCGCGTCTCCATGGACGTTAATGCCAGAGTCAATAATGGACGTGGGCCAGCGGATTGCAGGTATCCTGCAGGAGCAGAACTCCACAATCGTAATTTAAGCCGGAGTTCGGATTTCTAAAGACAAATTGCTCAACCAAACGGGAAATATACAAGAAGGCCGCCAAATCCATATCCGACATCAAGGTCATTTTTGGCATTCTTACACGAAAGCTGAAATAGCTAAGATTGGACGGATCCTGAAAAGCATTCAGCAGGAAGGCGCTAAGAGTATTATTGTATTGATGCGACCCAGAAAGTTTCCAAACGTCTAAGGTATGAGCTAACAACTAATAATGCATTCTAGGTGAGATATTCAATCCAATTACACGTTCTGGTCGACCCTGAACACAAACGTTGAGCAGCAACTACAACGCATTTAGATCTCAAACTAAAATTATAATGAATCAGTGTCCAGATTTATCCGATTTGGTGAGCCATTGATGGCAAGAACTATTAAATTCTGTTTGGCAATAAAAGGAAGTCAGGATAAAGATAATCCGTATTAGGGATCGGGCAGCATGCCCCCTGCGGGGTCATACCCTTCGCGCCGGTCGGTGGCGCGATCCTTGGAAGTGATTTAGTTTAAACTAAAGAAGTAAAAACAATAAATTATAATAAAATTTTAAGATTTCTTTTGCTACTCACGTCGAATCAGAGGATTTAGCACAAATCGATCTAAGATTTTGAAAAAAAGATTGAGTGCCTTTTAATTATTTCATTCGTGGGCGCTTGAGGTAATGCTCCAAAATCGACTTTTCTGGTGAATATATTAGAAAAACGGCAATTAAAGTGGATAAATCCGCATTTTCTAAGTGCTTCCGTTTGCGTCAATATTTCAAGAGCATCCGCTCTCGCATGGTAAAAGCTGATAATTTAGTTAAATATCTATATATGGAAATAAATACTTGAGCTAAAAAGATAGTTACCTCATTATTCCAAGACGAGCAATGTTCGTAGAGATATAAAATGCCATCTTATTATCATTTACGGACTCGCATCACTTAAGCGTGAAGCAACAGTTTTTCCGCATCTAAATTAAATTCCTGAGCACGAAGTCTGTTCACTAATTCTTTTTGTTCAGGGAGTTTTTCTTTGTAATGTTTTAGATTATTTACAACTTTAAGTCTATATTCTTCAATTTGTTCAATAATTTTTTTATTAGCTTGCAACGCTTCATTCACAAATACTTCAGCATCCTTTAACAAGCCACTAGCCGCCATCTTCTCATCGAATTCTTGGATATTTTGTTTCCAAGCTCGAATATCATTTTCTTTGAGGATAATCTCATTCTTTTTAGAATAAAGCGCTGTGAATTCGCCTAATTTTTCGCTTTCACTTTGCATGTAATCGAGTTCTTTCTCAAGCTTATCCTTCTCAGATATTTGTACTTGAATACTTTCTCTTAATCTCTCCTGTCTGGTCTTGGACTCGCTAATATATATGGATTCCGCCTCTCCACTTTCAATATAAATGGTTGCTTTTTTAATAGCATCTAAAAGAGCATCTATTTCATTTAACTTCATTTTCTTTAAATAAAAATCCTGTTTGTACGAATTAATATATATACGAGAATAATAAGAATCATCGTTACTTTTTAATAAATCATAATAATAATAATGATTAGGATAATTCGAGGCATCAAACCCAACGCCATATTTCCCATCAGATTCCAATACTCCCTCAATTGTAATTAAATCGGATGATGCAGTATTCAATTCTTCATCAGTGTTATAAATGCTCATATTAAGATTTGCTAATCGAGAAATGGCATCACCCGGAGAGGCAATCTTTCTTTGTTGCTCAATATCTTGGGCAGCTATTTTCGGAGACTCATATATGAAGTATTCCGCACTCAATTATTACAATAACCATTGCGCCAAATACGCAATAAATGCAAAACATTTTTGAACTATTGCTCTAGTTCTTAAGCGTTGTATAAAATCTTCCATTGTTGATCGCTTGGGCAAATAATGACATAGTAGTATACAACTGCATCACCAAAACCGTTCAGTAATATGGAGAAGTCAGAATCTAGGTAATCCGTGTTAGGATCGGGCAGCATGCCCCCTGCGGGGTCATACCCTTCGCGCCGGTCTATGCCTTTGTCACAAATATCCCCAAACCAAAATAAACCGGAAAACCCCGTTTTAGCAAAATTCAAGATTCCAAAATAGGCACTTACCAATGTTCTTAAAGACATTGGGGGTGCCCGGTCATTCGTCCGGGTGAGTAATGTTAACCATAGGACAGAAGAATTATGACCACCAAGCGAGTACACCAGGAATATCTTAAAATCTCAACCGCGCAAGTAGCGGCCTTTGCTGAGGCTCTGAAGGATAACGCAACTTCCAAAGAAGGAACTTTTGATTCCGCCGCTGCCAGTGATTTTATGGTAACCGCAATCAACCAAAACACCGGTGTTGAAGTTCCAAAAACACTTCAAGCTGTTATGGACGACACTTCGTCAGGCGAGAAAGGCGAGGCAGAGCGAAGCAGAATTACACGCGCAGTTCTTGATGGTATCAGCATCTACGAATCACAGCATGGCGTTTCTGCACCGGCTGACGTGATTGAGCAAGCGCTTCACAACGCATACTCCACAACGGATGGAGCTAAAAGACTGGCTGGTCTGAAACTTGATTCCGCTAACTCTGATCATCAAGACAACCTTGGATTGCAAGCAAACCGCGCGGTCATCGCAATACTGTCTGCCATGGGCGAGGCCATACCATTCGCACATTATTTGCCTGCTGATTTGGGTTCAAACAAAAGTGTTCTGGCTATCCTGTCGCATCAAGCCGGGAATACCTATGGTCAGTATGCTGAAGGCGGATCAATGGATGGTGCTAATTCCGGCAATCCATTTATCACATCTTCGCGTGTTCACAAAACCACCCCGGCTGTTACTACTGCTAACGTTACCGGTGCATTGACTGCGGTGCAGGAAGATGATGTTACGTGCGATTCAGATGCAGATCAGATCAAGCTGTTGCGTGGACGTACCATTGTTTACGTTAATGGCGTGCCTTGCGCACGAGAAGTTGATCAAAGTGGTTCTGGCAACTCTACCATTAGCGGAAGCGCTACCGTCAGTGGAGTTGATTATGTGATTGGCGGCACGATTAACACCGATACCGGTGTTTTCGCTTTGACCACCACGCCAGCATTGGGAACCACAGTTCCAGTGACTATCGAGGGCTTTATTGATTACGAGCGTGCTCCTGAGTTTACGCCATCGATCATTACCGCCGTGAACACATTCGAACTGTTTGTTAAACCATGGCGCGTGATCACGCAACAAACCATTGATTCAAGCACTCAGATGGCCAATGAATTGGGTCTTGATTCTTATGGTGAAAGTGTTCTGGCTATCCAAAACCAATTTGCCAATGAACGTCATTACGAGGTTCTGGCCAAGGCTCGCCGTTTGGCTGTAAACAACTCAGTCGATTACGACTTTGATTGGCCTAACCAAAAGGGCAGAAAAACCGTGCGCAGATTTGGCAGGATTTTGCGACACCTCTAGGAGCGGCATCGCAGCAAATGGCTATTGATACCATGGATCACGGCATTACTCATGCGTATGTGGGTAAATACATTGCTTCTCAATGGATGTCATTGCCGCGCGAGATATTCGAGCCTTCTGGAATCGCTGAAAGACCGGGAATATATCGTATCGGTCGCTTGTTCGGTCGCATTGATGTGTATTACACACCAAAAGGTTTGACTGATACCGCAGCAGCAGGGCAAATCCTGGGCATTGGTAAGGCAACAAACGTTTCACTGAACCCATTCGTTCTTGGTGATGCGGTTGCTCCTACAGTAATGCCGCTGGCATTCAATGCTGATATGAAGCGCGGCGCTGCTTTCTATGCCCGTAACTTCACTGCCGTTAACCCGTTCAAACAAGCTGCGCTTGGTTGTGCTGTTATCAACGTTACAAACATGATCTAAAAGGCTTAATAGCTTTTAAGAATATTTAAAGTAACGTTAATAAGGAGTTAGATATGGGACGTAAAATACAACTGGGATCGCCTTCATTCGTGAAGGCTGTCCTCAGTAAGTGCGTGAAGGAGGTATTTGGCGATGCTGAATACCCAATTCGTGCTGTAATCTTAAACCACATGCCAAGGGATATCACTTTGCCTGAACTTGGCTTGTTCCTGAAGCACGTGGGCAACTCCGAATGATGAAGATAAGCGCATTACTGTGATTAGTGGTTTGAACAGTTGTTGCGCTTGGAATCTAACATCAGTCAGATTGCTTTTCTGAATGGGTATGATTTTGCTGCATTAACGGTTGAAGAGCTGGTTGATGAGCCTGATCAAGAAACCGATCGAGACGGCGGCGGTCAAGAAACCGATCGAGACGGTGATGATGATCCAGAAACAGACGGTGAGACGGATGCTGACAAAGATCCTGAATCTACCGGTGGTGAGGAAGCAGAATCCAAAGCCAAAGCAGAGAAGCCGAAGCCGAGGCCGCAAGGGTTCAGGCTGAACTTGATGCGGCTGCTGAAAAGGCTAAGGCTGATGCTGAGAAGGAAGCGGCGGATGCAGAAGCGGCGCTCAAGGCTGCAGCAACAAAAAAAGCGCCTAATTCCCACAAAAAAAATGGAGGTAAATAAACCATGTCCTCTAATTTTGTCCGGCAATTAGGTGCTGAATCTGGCGTGCAGCTTAACCCGCTGCGCGACAATTCAGAGATCCCAACATCAGGAAATGGAGATCAAGTATTTGCCGCCATGATGCGTGCTACACGCGGTCGAATCGACAAACCTTTCAAGGTTGATCGTGGAAACGTGACAAGAAAGCTAGGGTAAGGGCGAGCAAATACGGATTTCCGCATTAAACGAAGCCTGGGTGCATGTGGTAGAGGCACTGAATAGTGGCGCGTATGAGGCTGATATCCAGCGCCTGGTGACCAGTGCTGCGGTGATCAAGTGGGCTGTAGTAACGTCGCCAACCGATACGCCGGTATTTGCCACCTCACATACACCAGCAGTTCTAACGGCAACGGTTGTCGCCGGTGCGGTAACTGCTGTCACTGTAGTGAGTGGCGGCAAGGATTATGATGAAACAGAAACAATCACTGTGGGCGGACCGGGAACGGTTGCTGTTCTTACGCCGGTATTCACGGATGGCGTTATTACTTCAGTAACGGTTACGAATCTGGAACCGGTTATACCACGGCACCGGAATTAACTTGTTTGCCAACATCAGAAGAGCCAGTTGGTACATTCGTTGTTGCTGTTAAGCATCTTGATTGTTTCAATGATGGTATCAAGGTTGAGTATCGTGCGGATGAAAAGAAAACTGGTGGCGTGGCCGTTGCAAATGACCGTATTACCTTGCGCATACGCGATAAAGACGGTTTGTTGCTGCACGAATTCACCGGCTCATTAGATCCGCTGGCAAAAGATGATTTTGGCGGCTCCGCCTATCTTCCAGATATCGCTGCTGCCATGACTGATTCTGTAGTCATTGCCGTTGGTGTCACTGGGGCATCCGCTGATGTTGAACCTACGTCAGATGCCTATGGTTACGACTCAAGCGGCAAAGAGAAGTGGGCTGAATCAAGCGTTTTGACGTGCTTCATTGAGGGCAGCACAACCTACTCAACAGATGACTACACGGCTGCAAGAGTGAATTTGCAGAACACTGTTCATGATTACGCCTACATATCTTCCGGTGGCTCACAATCAGCAGCAATGCTCGCTCAACTTGCGCAGTTGTCACATGATACCAACCGGCAGTTGCGGTTCGATATCCCAGGCAACCTGGACATCAGTGCGGCCATTGCGTTCTTGGAGCAACTGAATTTTGGTGCAAGTAACAGCCCGCACCTGCTGCACGCATTTTGGAGTCCGATTAAGTCAAACGACCCCACAGGCATCAATCCTAAAGGGTATTTTGGCGTTGCAACACTCAATATTGCTTATGCTTGCGCTAGAAATGCACAGGTAAATGCGAGAGGTTTTGCGCCAAAGAACTTCCCGATAGCCAGCAAAGCATGGCCTGTCAGAAGAACCGGAATGACTCAGGTCTATACCCCGAGTGATCAGGAACTTAACGCATTAGCCAAGGCAAAAATCAACCCGGTGTTATGGGATGTTTTCTCAGGTGGTGGAAGTTATGTGTTCAAAGACCAGCTAACTTGCGCACCAGTAGAAAACAGCATAAAGAAACAGATTTCCGTTGCTGATATGAGTTCCAGTATTGATATTTCGGTAGCTCGCTATGGCAAGGATGTATTGCAATTGCCCATGCAAGTTGCGTTGAAACGGCTAAATGATTTCTTGACAGTGCATTTCGAGGCGGCTCAGGCATCAGGATGGCTTGTTCCAGCAGAAGATCCCGCGATGGAAGGAAGGGCTTGGAAATTCGAGGTTGTGCCTAATGCAACGCATCCGTTCGAGTGGATAGATTGCTCCTACTGGTTACGTTATGACGGCGCTACAAGGGCGATTTTTGTGACCCAAACCTTGACGCGATAGGGTGTTTGTTTGGTGACTGGTAAAAGCTTGGGGATTTGGATTTTTATTAAATAAGGATTGGATGATGAAAAAAGATATTGGAATGAGCCAAGTATTACGGCAAACAATGACCGAAGCTAAAAGCATAAGCCGGTGTTTGATGAGGCTGAAGACGCAGGCGTTAATTTGGTTGGTGCTGATGATTTTACGCTGAAGGATATTAGATTGTCTGTAGCGGCAGCTATACAGCAATGGGTTGAATCTGATGATTTGTCAGAAGGTGAATCATCGGCTGATCGCCTGCTGGCTTTGATGATTGGAATCGCTGATGAAAATCATGACGGAGAAATTACCGATGATGAGCAAGGCGTTCTGGATATGGCGCTCAATGCGGCATGGGACTATCTGGAGGCCAAAGGCGTTTCAGGTGAAGATGTTGATGCGCTTCTGAATGACTGGGATGGTGATGTTGCTGACCGCGTGCGTGATCTGGTGGCATCTGTTTTGCCGGAAGGTGAAGATGAATCCGCTTCAGATATTGATAATTTCGCCTTCGGTGAGAATGATCAAGAGCCTGCTTTGGATGCGGCATACAAGATGAAAATGGCAATCCGCAAGGGCAAGAAAATGCGCATCAGAAAGCGTGTTTCCGGCACCGTCAGATTGAGCGCAGCCCAGAAGGTAGGGCTTCGCAAAGCGCGCATGAAAAGCCACTCTGCTACAGCCCGAATGCGTAGAGCGAAATCAATGAGAATCCGCAGAAAAACAGGGTTGAAGTAATAATATCAACCGTTGCAGCACTGCTGGGCGCTACCGTAGCGATTAAAAACGTTCGGAAGCGCCCTGTTTCATTATAAATAAGGCAACAACAATGCAGCCACCAAGCTTAAGAGGCAAATTCACTATCGTCGCAATGGGATGGCCTGTCGCCACATTTAATAGCCAGCTTCTTTGAGCTTAAAAAAAGTGAAAATGGCGCGTGGTCAAGGACTGGTGCTGATCCTGTTGAGGTTCTTGCTCCATTATCCGAGGCCAGCATGGAAATATCTTTAAGCTGGCAAAGCCCGTTTGAGCATGCTGGACCGGAATCACGCGCACCAATGTTTCTTGCTATGCTTCAGGCCGGTGCGTTCATGCCTTTAATTGACGCGGTATTCAGCGGAAAGGTGATTCCGGATTCGCCACCGAAGCGCAGCAAAGATCAAATGATTTTATTCGTCAATTCGAGGGCAGAACGGGTATCACAAAACTGAATTCCACTCAGGTTTTTAACGGTATGCCGCCTGTCAAATTTCAGGTTACGGCATTATTCCGGGCATGGAGTGACCCGTATGCTGAAGTAGAAGCGCCATTCAATAAACTGATGGAATGGGCGCTGCCAGTTAAACTTTCGCCAGATGGTTCGGTATTGGCAAGATCCACGCAGGCGGTAAAAGGAAATACTGGTTACATTGATGCTCTGGTGCCATCAATTGCCCCAACAATAGTGGCCATGAAGTACAAAGAGCCGCATCTATTCCCTCTTGTCATCGAATCGATCACTGACCCAATAGCTCGCCAATTGATTCCAATGGAAGGTATGTTGAAAAGGCCGTGCAAATGACTCTGGCAACACTGACGGCGATTGACCGGGATGATTAAATATGGCAGTTTGTAATAGGTCGAGAAAAGGGCGGCCCGGGGCAGGACCGTTTTATATAGGATTTTTAGGAGGGAGGAGGAGGAGGGGTTTTGGGGTCGGCCGGAGGGGGGGGTGGAGGGAAGCCGGGGGGAGCAATAGCGGAAAATCCAGCAAATTCCATCGTGTAATTTAGCACAATCATGGTCATGTAGTTAATGACCATAGAGGAGTTTTCTGGTGATCCATTTTCCCGCTCTCAGAATGCGGCGTTTTACGGTGCAGTTGCGTGAGCTAACAATCGGTGAATCAATAAAGATTGCATCTATGCCGGTGCATTTGGAAGAGGCATCAATTACGGCACTTCTACGGTTCTCGGTCGAAAGTGTCAAGGGTAATAGCATTATCGAAGATCCGCAGCACTGGACAGTTCAGGAACGCATTATGGCGGTATGCCATTATTTGGCATCAACGAACGATGGAGAGCCGGATTTCCTGATAGGAGAAGGGCATTACTCAGATTATCTGGACGGTGGAAACGATACCGCAGTAACGGAAGATTCCATCATGGTCGGTGAGGTTGGTGGCGATATCTGGCACATAAGGCAATTTACCGGCGCTATGGCCGAATCAATTGAACGCCTCTCTGGTGAGGTGGCAGGGATAACCGGAAACTTCATTGGCTGTTAGGTGGAATGGCGGCTCAGATGACAATAGAGGGTGAGACACGCCCAAGCCCGGAAGATGGCGAAGGTAAATTTGACGAATTCCTTGTAAGCCGGATCAAAGTCATCGCCGGTTATCCTGAAAGTGACTTTAACTCATTACTTGGGTTGTATTTTACCGGGCGCGGAAAACTACAACACCTGTTTCATATAGAGTTTTCTGAGAACGGAATCGTCTCGCTACCAAAAGGAGGGGAGGCAAGCAATTTGCCACCCGCCCGATTTCCGGTTAGTTCCTGCCTCACGGGAGTTGTGCTTAACCTGGTCGGAGTCTCTAATGAATCTGGCATCTAATATCAGCCTTTATTCCCACACCTCTTTGCTTGACGCATTGAATCTTCCTGTAAATGTGGCAAAAAAATTCTTTGACAGCAAGCCATTTGGAGATTGGAAGAAAGGCCGTGAAGCAGAAGCTAAAACACAATCTGCAATTGTCAGTCGATTAAATTCAGTGATACGCGCGATTGGTGTGCTTGCAAAGATATTAGCGGGATAGATAGGCATGGAAAGACTGATTGCCCGCACACAATGCGAATGGGGTCGCACGAAGCACGAATAACTGCGCTTGAGACAGGAATGGAGGATCTTGAAAGTTCTCTTGAGAGCAAGATCAGCCGCGTGACTTTGATGGCAGAAAATAATGCTCTGAAGCTCATGGAGGACAAAGCAAAGCAGTCCGGATTCATTAAAGGGATGCATATGACAGCAACGCTTATTGGTTACTCAGTCATCATTATTGCTCTATTGCTGGCCGGTAAGTTTACAGGTGCCATAGAGTCAGTTTTAAAACTTTTAAGGGTATAGGCATGGAGCCGAATATTAAATTATCGCCGCACTTCACGCTTAGAGAGCTGGTTCGATCTGGCAAGGCTATCGCGCTTGGCATTGATAATACGCCACCTGATGATGTGATTAATTCGCTGATTATTGTGTGCTGCCGCATTCTTGAGCCTGTACGTGGTCATTTTCAAAGACCATTTTCGGTCAATAGTGGGTATCGGTGCCCTGAGCTGAACCAGGCGTTACGTGGAAGCAAAACATCGCAGCACATGCTAGGGCAAGCGGTAGATTTTGAGGTGCCGGGGGTAGCGAATTACGACTTGGCAATGTGGATGTCAACCAATCTAATTTACGACCAACTCATCCTTGAAAATTACAAATCAGGAGATCCGGGTTCTGGATGGGTGCATTGCTCAATTATCAGCGGCAAAAACAGGATGCAGTTGTTAACTATTAATGGGAATCGTAAGAGCGAAGGATTAATCGCTTAATTTAATGGAGATATTATGAAGCATCTTATTCTGATTATTAAAAAAAGCATCTTAGCATTGTGCTTGCTGGCTTCTTCTCTTATTGGCGGGTGCAGACTGTTTTAACTCCGATTGTTGAGACTTGACCAATATCGCCATTGCAAACGAAATGCGAAGACAAGGCAGGTCATTGAGATAAGAGGTTTGCTCTGAACAAAATCAGAATTACTGATTATTAGCCACGCCACCAATCAATACCTGCAATTTGTCTGAGAAGTGGAGAAATCTGCTGATATTGAAGCCACAGCTCCAATAGATCAGTTCCTGGTTGATTACAGTGAACTGATTGGTCAGTACATGCTGTGGATACGATTGTTAAGAAACATCTGGATAAATATTTATTCGAAACCAAGTCAACTGATTAAGCATTATCAAGCAGCAGGCAAGAAAATTAATGATGCAGTAAAGAGATATATCAGGCCGAAAATCGTGCATCGGTGATTCTTGGACGGCCATCTTTCGGTCGAATAATGTTTGGCCTGGAGCGCGGCATTATGAACATAGCTGATTACATAGACAGTGCGGAAGCGATAAAAGTCTTTATGTTCGGGTTTGCTGCGCTACTGGGCATGCTGTATGCCTATATCAACAAATGGTCGAATAGCAAAGATTATTCGGTAACTCTTGGAATGTATTTGTTTGGCGACAAAAAGCCATGGTTAAGGCGCTGACTACTCTGGTGTTCTGTGTGTTGGTGCGGGTGGGCTTGATTATCTGGATACATTAACCGGGTTTAATATTTTGTTGCGGGGGGGGGGGGCCGGTGCGGTATCGGGTTCCTGGTGCCGCAAAAAACATGTTGAGCAGAAAACTGAAAAACCAGGCAATCGAGGTGCGGCTGATGTCGCTATCTGGCTCAAAACAATTGATCAGATACTAGGGCGGGCGCTTTAAGATGGATTACCGGGTTCAAATACAGGACTATCGAGCCATACTGGTTGATGACCAACTTTAGGCCAAAGAGAGCAATCCAGTTAAATAGAATTCACCTCACCAGAGAAGGTCTTTTGTTTATCGAAGCCGGGTATTCATCTGACGGTCCGAGCGGTCCAACAATCGATACCAATGACATCATGCCGGGTGCTACAGGCGCGCATGATCCTGGTTATGAATTGCTGCGCAATGAAATGATGGGCGTGCCGGTGGATATCGCAGCCAGTATACCGGATAGGTGAAGGATTGATTTACAGCACCCGGATGACGAGAAGGTAATCAAAAAACGCACGTCATGAGCAAATCAGGCACGAATTTGACAAATTACTGGCTGATTTGATGCTGCTGGATGGGCAAATTGTGTGCGATAAGTTTGAGAAATATCCTCTCTTCAAGAAGCTGCTGGGGAAAGTTTTAGTATTCAGAGCGCAGTATTTCTATGATGGCCTGCGGGTTGGCGGAGTATCTTCAGCTATCGTGTGCAGAAAGGAATATTCAGCGCCTTAATATATCAGCGCAAATCCAATTCCCCCGAATCCGGGGGTATTAAACCGGAAAAACAGCCGGTTCAGCACTTTTCACTAAGGCAAAGTTCAGTTCATCAGATTCATTTAATGAACTATAGGACAGCCGATCATGACAGTTTCTAATACAGCATATCTAAAGGGTTTCTACGATTGTTTCCAAGGCGCTAGGCGCTAAGGTTATCCAAGCGATTTTACGCTGGAGATTGAAGGTTTTGAGCAAAACTATTTGCTTTGCAAACAAGCGCCGTGGCCGGAAGTTTCTGTTGGCGGCGAAGTTGAGGTTCCTATGCCGCTTGGCGCTACCATGTGGCAACCGCAACAAGCCAAGATTGCACAACAAGGGCAAGTTGCCTTTGAAGAGACCGTCGCTGGCAGTATTGACAACATGCTGATCAATATCCTTTCGCGCGGCGGAATTTTTAACGCCAGAATTTACGAGGGAACACCCCAAAAAATTCCTTGAGAGCAAAACGCATTGTCGATTGTTTTTTGCAGATTGATAACCCGGACAGAGATTGGGAAAACAGATCACAGATATTGGTGTTTAACGGAACGATGTTTTTCACTACTTTGGAGAGGTAATTCCTGGTAATTCTGGAAATTACAGCTAGTTTATTTCATTAATCATAATAGGAGTTATTAACATGCCAAGATCACCATCATTTCTTGGCGCAAGCATTCAAGCAAAACCAGGATCGGAGCGGAACTAATCAGCGCGGCAGATGTTGACAAATACTTTATGAGCAAAGCATCACCAGCAATCGTTGAAGGCGATGACGCGGCAATGGGTGTTGTAACGCTTGTTGGCGGCACGAAGGTTGTTGCAAACGACCGAGTTACCGCAAACAGCCGCATCTTTTTGATGACCAAGCGCCGGGTGGCACACCGGGCTGGCTGCAAGTATCTGCCCGTACAGCGGGTACCAGCTTTCACGATTCTATCAAGCAACGGCGCTGACACCAGTGTTGTTGCCTACCTGATCGTTGAACCAGACGCATAAGACTGACAAATGACTACTATAGACGCGCTTGTTGATAATTTTCTGACCGAATGAGCGTCCTGATAGCGTAGCGCTGGATTCAGCAACCGTGCTTGCCCAGGCGGTAGCTGCAACCAGATACTATGCAGGATATGCCAATCTTGAGGTCAATGATGATGTTGATCCGCCATTACCTGCAATAGACGCGGATACTGAGATCAGTGATTCAGAATGGGCTTTAATCAAGCCATTGTTCATGCTCTACTTCGAGCTTGAAAGAGCCATTCAACTGAAGCTTCGCGCGGCCTGGGTGTTGACGTTTTTGGCAGATCATCAAGTGAAATCAGGCAAGATATCGCCCAATATCCAAATGGAAATGCCGCAAAGAACGCATTCTGCCAAGCAATCATAACGGTGTGACATTGCACCGTGATTCTTTACCTCAATAACGGAGAACAAATACGCGGTGACATAATTAAATCAGCCATGCTGCGATCCGATATGTCGCCCATTCCTGTCACGCTCGAAGCTGAAATCCGGGCTGATGAAGCGATAGTTAAGAAATTGGCAGAAGGCGAAATCTTAACTGCGGGTGGCCGCTCTGCATCATCTGGCGATGCACTGCGCATCATCAAATCAACTCGGGTTAAAAACAGATTGGTGCAAGGCAAACGTGAAATGGATTCGATTCAGATAACGGCCATTCTTGATGCCTGTCATGATATTGCTTTCGTGCGTAGCCGTGCGATCATTAAAGAGAAGGGTGCTTTGTCTGCAATCTACCGGGCAGCCGGTGCAACAGTAAAGGCCGTGGATGCTGATTTCCCGGTACTGCGCTTTTATTGCCCGATTGGTGATACCCCAAGCTTTCATATTGCCAGAGCGTTGCAGGAAGAGGGCGGTATCGTTCGGTGGAAGGATGGGCGGTTAAAATTCTTTCGCTTCCTGATCTATTCAGACAAAGCCTATCATGGAGTTGCCAGAAAACGCATCTGATTATGTTGATAGTGGGTTCCTGGAACGGCATGAAATCCCGTGGTTCTATTCTCTTGATGATGCCGGTGGCTTTGTCTTGGGCGATCAAAGAAGCCAAGGAGCGTGCGGTTTTCCCTTCATGAATTCGCAACGCTTGCGAAATATGTCGCGTTGCCTGGTGCAGCGCAAGACATCAAAGATCAATTTATCCCCCGTCATAGTTGCCGGTGATTTGATTAATTATGTTGGGCGCGATCCGCTCGTTGTTATTACCGCTGCCCACGTCTTTTTAGCGGAACCGATGGAAGTGGAAATAATCAATACACACGCTTATGGCTTGGATCTTAGAGGAATAACAGGAGTTATTAAGAGAGGATGATGAATGGAATGAAACGAGCTTGATTGCTCTTTTGAAAAAGCAAAAGTTGCTTCCCACCATGAATGAGTACGGAACCATGCACGGACGCTACCCTGCTGTCGTAAAGTCTTACGATAAAAACCGCAGGACATGCCGAATTGAGATACCAGGCTTGACGGACGGCGCTGATGTGCTGCCAGAAGCGGATATTTTGTACCCAATAGGCGACAAATCAAAATCCGGTAGCCACGCCACTGAAATTGAAATGCTGCCAGGCGATACGGTATGGATATCCTTCATTGGTGGAGATCCGCGCTCAATCGATTGGCGGCGCTTTCATCACGCAAACATCGAAATGACGGCCAACGGCGTATTAAAACTGAATGCGACAACCGTTGAAATCAACGCGCCCACCGTGACCATCAATGGCACCAACACAACCATAAACGGCAGCTCATTGAAGCATAACAGCAAGAATATTGGTGACGATCATGAGCACACCGGCGTTCAATCAGGACCAAGTGTTTCTGGTCCGCCGGTTTAGATGTGTAAAAGCGCCATTATTTGCGTGTTTTCAGGTGTATTCTGGGTCTTAATTAATTATCTAAAAACGAGAGATAAAAATGAAATCTTTACTATTCAACTTTGATGACTTTTCAACAAAAGACAAAGCGGCAAAAGAAGCTGTCAAATATTTTTCTCGCGCAGGGGCTAATGTTGTTCAGCAGGACGCATCAAGCGCTGTTAAAAGGAATTCCGGGGTAAGCTATCGAGAACTGACACTTACATTTGCTGATTCTCAGAGAGTGCTCATCAGAATAAAGCAAACCGGCGATATTTTTCAGGTATTGCTAAATAACAAGTTACTACCAATTAAAAGCCAGGATGACCATGTTGCCGCAATCACTGAGATTGTGAAGGCGATGGATTCTGGGCGTTCAAAGTTCCAGAAATTACTTGCTGCAGCAAAGGTTAGGCCGCCCGCAGGAATACGCACGGCGGCACCGAAGATGGAGCAGGTATTGATTGGTAAAAGGGATGCTTTGAAAGCGGCGATTGCCGAAGTCAGAGCAGAAATCGCAACATACACAGGAGCGTTAACATCATGAAGAGTTTTTTTGTAGCGGGTTTTCAATATTACTTTTTGCATCACGACATTAATTATGTCCGGTTGCAGATCCGGTATATGCCGGTACCTGTGATTAAACCGGATTCCGTGGTTAAGGTGCATGATGGTGATACTTTACCGTCAATATTGCCGGTTGTCCAGATGTTTTTTGCAAGAGCTTGCCGGTGCGAATAAGCGGAATCGATGCCCCGGAAATGAAGGGGAAATGCCCTCAAGAGATTGCCGGTGCGATTGCCGCCAAAAATTATCTTACTGGTCAGGTAATGAATTCCCAGGATATTGCGTTACACGCTCCTACCAGGGATAAGTATTTCAGGATAAGCGCTCATGTTTTAGCTGATGGCGTTAATGTCGGTGATGAAATGGTCAAGCAAGGATTGGCGCGCAGATAGCGCGGTGGAAAGCGGCGGTAGTGCCCGGTGGTGTGCTGATAACACCAGTCTGAATATCTGGTTAATTCAGCCAGATAATAATAAAAAGCCCGGTTATGCCGGGCTTTGTTTTTTCTCCATCGCTTCACGGAAAACCCACAAAAACAGCGTCATCAGCGGCTTAACATGCTGCTTATGACACATTCAACTGATACCGATTTTTAACATGAAAATGCTGCCAACGGCGGCGCTTTGGTAAAAACTCTATTCAAGAACCCACAGAAGCGCAGTGCAAAGCGGGCAACTACAAAATGGGGCGCTTCTCTTTCCCAGGGTCTATCAATTGCCATAGAGCAGCCCGCGGCACCTATCGAACCGGGATTGATTCAAAAACCGGCAAACGCTGGACTTCCGCATGGCGGCGCACTATGGCTATATCAGCGGTACCAAAGGAGCGGATGGGGACGGTGTTGATTGTTTTGTTGGTCCATACCCGCAGTCTGAAACTGCTACGTTATCAATCAGCATAGACTGGTCGCTTGATGAGCAATGTCATGCTGGCTTTCCCAGATGAGGAAACCGCAAGAAATGCTTACCTGCATAGCTATGAGCGCGGCTGGAAGGGTCTTAAAAACATAATTCCACTATCAATTAATCAACTCAAATGGTGGCTCAAGCACGGCAATAAGAGCCAGCCTATCAAATTAGAAAATTTACCACCGGAAGGATTAGAAGCCATGACAAGAAAAGTGCATTGGGATGAAAACGCGCAGCCATATAACGCCACCATCGATCAGGTTCTGTATGAGATACGGCTAAATCAGATTCAGGTGAAAACCCGCTACTGGATGCGCGTGAGCATGGATGAAATTATTGCTGATTCTGATGGTGCGATGGCTTTTGATGCATTGGTTACGCCTTACCTCAAGCTGCAGCGAAAAATGGAATTGTTGCAGGGCGTTATGGAGCGTGCATGGTCAGGGAATTAAACCTGTTGCTATGCAAATAACAGAGGCATTCAAGCAGCTTGGCGTGGCGAAATGTGGCGGTGTTTGTGAGCTTTCTGACGGACAAACAGTGTCTATCTATTTCACAATCCGATGTGACGCCAAACAAGATGGCACCAACTGATGATGTCATTTCTTACAAATGGATTTTAAAACAAAAGACATCACGATTGTTGTGGCACCCGAGCGCGGCCAGGATCTGGAATATCCGTGAAAGTTGCCCGTCACATCATGAACTTCTAGTTTAAAAGAACAGCCCTGTACTTGCGCAAAATGCAAATGTGTAGATCGTATGCAAAAATCCATCTTAACTTGAAGGATGAAATTGTTGTTCTGGAGGGTGAACTGTTGAAAACTGCGCAGAATGAATTGGAAACTGCCAAGGTTTCTGCTGCTGAGGATAAAGGCAATACCAAGTCCGGCACAAGCGAAGAATATTCAGATCAGACCGGGGTTGCGGGCTTTGGTGAAAGGGCGTAAAATCCGCGAAAGTTGCCGCCATGCCGGAATGGCGAAAAAGAGCGTCGCTAGAACTGGAGTAGAACACCACAAAGGGCGATTCGATGCTTATTCATGCGTAAATTTGGAATTGACGAAACAGCCGCAAGGATATTTCAAACATACTGACAAAGTGCAGGACATACCGGCAGATATGACGGCAAAACCCGGACATTTTCGATTAAGGCGATGAGCTCCTTGGTATTCATTCAATCTCCTGCTGACACAAACCAACTCTTTCGGAAACCGATTTCAACGTTCGACATAGCATCGCTCATCTTAGCAAGTTGCCGGGTCTTGATGACTTTGGCATATCCAGCCTGATTAACTGCAACAAAATGGCTTAAATAAATGCGGTTAGTGTCCATTGACATCAAGAATTTGGAGTAACTGATGACATATTCTCGCTCGTTTCCTTAGCGGCATATTTTGGGATTGCTGCGCGAGGCCACTCGCTGCCGGATCAATCAACTGCGATACAGATAACCAAACAGTGAGTGAAGAATCAAAAGATCCCCCCCTCGTTACCTTTAAAGAAGATGAGCTCACAAACCACAGAACAAACGGATATTGGGATTTTCAGGATCCTAACGTTCCAATTCCATCGAATTTGATGGAATTAAACCCGTCGCTTCGAAATCGAAGTCCCACCGGCTTCAGAAATCAGTCGAGTCAGAAAACATGAAAGCCGCCAGAGAATTCCTTAAATCGGTCTGGGATGGCGACAAGACAAGGATGATCTAAATGGCCTTGGTTGATAAGATCAGTGCCGCCGTTCAATGCGCTTATTGAAGCCGGTAAGGGTGAGGAATTTGATGCGCTGATTGGCGGAAAGCTGCGGGAGAAATGGGCTGAATCAGACAAGCAAGCGAACGGATAACGCTTATGCAGATTCTTGATGATAGTTGGTGGAGTTGAAAATCCAAACCCCTGCGTGAACTTGGGGTTATCCGTAAAAACTGCCAGAAGTAGCGCCGGGGTAAACTAACTACTTCCTGGCCGAAAGCGTCGTGCGAGATAACGGCATTTGCTGTCTGTTTCCAAGCATTGGGACCGCTGCAAGCCCGTCAATTGGATCCGTCAACCCTGATTGAATCAATCAAATCGTTGACCAATTACTACAAATGGTCTTTCTGCGGTTCCCGAAGCATTTGCCAGGTGCCGAGGCCGATACTGTATTGAAGATAATTAACTCTACGCTATCCGAACGGGGCGATGAGTATCAAGATGCTAGAAGAGAAGCGGTTTCAAGCTGTATCAAGAATTACAAGCAACCCTAATAGTTCTATGATTGCCGCAGCCCGGGATCACTACAAATCGGCTGGGTAACGTGTGTTTGATATTGATTCTCAGGCGATTATTTCGGTTTTAGAGTCGGCGATCGCACTCACCAATACCGCGCCTGAAGATATTTCGGAAATTGCCGCACAAAGAAAAGTGGCTGATGAGGAATACGACAGACTACAAGATGCCTTATCAAAGTTGTTGACCATAAATGTACAATGGATGGGACAAGGAAGCGATAGACAAGCAACGCTGACGAATACGAAGCAACTAGGGCAAAAGAAACGAAGTCTGGGGCAGATCAGAGGATTGGGCGGAAGAAATATGACGATCATAAAAAGCGTATCGCTGAATTAAAGGACAGTATTACAATCTGTCGGTCAAAAATCAGATGCCCTGCTGAATAGCTCAAAAGTAACCCAAGAGCAGAGCCGATTCGTGGGCGAACAGTCAATCCACCGAAAATTCGGCTATCACCCAGCTAAAGAAGATGGGATACCCAGTCGTTTATTATGCTTTTATGTTTCTTCGAATTCTACCGAGTTACTGGCGGCAAACTCAGGCAAGTTAGGTTAGAGACAAATGGAAGCAAGCGCGCCAATGCGAGCGGCATAGGTCGCTTCGAGGATAGCGTTATTCGCCCAGGAAGCATGGCCTCAATAAAACTGTCTTGTGGCATGAAATGGCTCACCATCTTGAGGCTGATTCAG
>JADKHF010000026.1 GCA_016721865.1 Nitrosomonas sp.
CAATGAACTTCATTTTTAATTATCGGTGAAGCATTACGCTGCCTTGCGGCAGAATCGCTTGCGTACAAGAACAACGATAACGGAGTATGATTATTGGCGTGGCTGTATGTTTTAATGTTATCCATTGGTCAAGGTGCTCAAACAAAATCAATCAAACCATCGCTGCTATGGGCAGTAATCTTTTATTGCTGGTTCCGGGTGCCCGCTCTTCCGGTGGGTTCAGTTTTGGGGCGCTGGCATCAGAACATTAACCTGATTAATGACGCATGGAAGGTGCCGGGATACCATCCATTAACTGCTTCACCTGTCACAACCGGTACGGTACAAGCTCAATTGCGCCGCCAGGAACTATGATGCCCTTGTCACAGGCACCACACCGGATTATTTTGCGGTGGGCAGCTGGAAAATGGAATCAGGCACAACGTTTACAGAATCAAATCTGCGTTCAGCAACCGCCCGTGTAGTTGTATTTGGCTCCATCACAGCAAGGGAATCTATTCAATGGTGAAGTCCGATTACGGAAAAACCATACGCGGCACAAACCGCACCTTTCTGGTTACCGGTGTTTTGATGGCTAAGGGACAAAGCCTGACGGGACGAAACAAGGATGACCAATGTTTTCATACCAAATTACTACCAGTGAAAGGCGAATTACCGGCAATCAATTTCACGTTCGGTGCCGTTATATGTTAGTGCAGGAAAATCAGCAGAGAATGATATGGATATAGCTGAGATTGAGGTCCCCAACTATTACGCCAACGCCATCACGTGCGAAAAGACAAAGAGAATGATTTTACGGTGCGTAATTTGACTGCAATTGCTGAGGTGTTGCGGAGGGCGCCGCCAAAGTTATGTCGATTGTGTTAGGCGCCATTATCGAATTTATTGGTTGGCAGGATTGGCATTATGAATATTATGCTAGTAACTCGGTAACCAGCACGCGGGAAATAGGTATTCCGTTGGCAATTGGTGCCAATCAGCGTACCAATTCTTACGCAGTTTCTTTAGAGGCTAGAAAGATCTGTCATGGGTGGTTTGATTAGTTTGTGTTATTGGGGTATTGGTGGTGCTTGGATAAAGTCAGTCAAGTTGCCGATATGATCATTTCGTTACACTCGGCATGATTGGTTTGGCTTTTCTATTCTCTTCCGCATTTGGCACTTTCTTTTGGCTTTTATCCTGCCAGGAGGCTGCTTCAAGCAGACCAGTTGATGCGCTTCGATACCGAAAAGCTTTTTTAAATTTTGTGAACTAGCTCGCATTCAATGTTGAAGAGGGTAACTCATGACAATCAAAGAGAGCCCCACTTCTTCACAGTTTCTGGCAATTGTCGTAGTAGAAATACAAAGAAGCGATGACTGTAAAGTGAAATTAAAAATGGCTTCATAGGGCAGGGTTTGGCTACTCTTAATGGCCATCGCTGCTCTGCCAATATGTCTTCCAATACCCATCCACCGAGTTAACAAACGTTCTTTTCTATCCCGTTACCCGTTCATTTTTCTCAGTACAAATGATCTTGGTATGCGAGCACCCTAGTTGCCAGTCTGGATTGAAAAGAAATCAATTAAACTTGATCAAGTCTTGAAAAAGTAGTTATAAAAGCAAATCCTGACGAAAAATTGAAAAACCACGGCACAACCACGTATGACCTATATCAGTGTGCATACATGAGGAGAATTATCAGTATTTTTCCTTTGTTTTGCCTTATCAATAACACTTCCTCTACCATAACTAATTTTACCAGGCGGGAATATTAATGATGTCTCTGGGGCTTCTGAACAGAGATACGATAACCATATTGATCGGCACAATAATTGGAACGATTGGGATAGGTCTTACTACGGTTATCTGGTGATGCTCTGGATGGGGATAACGATACCTTCATTCTATTAAGTTCTTGAAAGAAATTACTCATGACACCGCATAGATAACGCTTCGGTTGGTCATAATCTTTGGAGTTGTCGAATCATTATCCTTATAATCTAGATGACACAATCCGGAGCTCAAAGGAGAGTAGTGACTTGTTTTTAACGCGTGATGACCGAAAGATCAGCATTATTGGTGACTTACTATTGTTGGGATTAACAGTAACAGTAGGGTTTGCAGTCTATAGTGCGGTGCGACAACAAAAGATTGAGTCGGCGCTTGGTCAGGATTGGGGGTTGCTTTACAGGCAAAGCACTTTTAATTGAAAATCTGGTCCAAAGGGTTTGGCAGATACTCATGCATTAGCGCTTCGCCCTTTCATCGTTCAGTCCATGCAGGAACTCAGCGCACAACCAGACAACGTTAGCGCGCTTCACGACCCTAAAAGAAATGTCGACTCATTGACCAAGATAGGATTTTCAGCAGCGGTCGTTTATGACAAAATGGTAATCTATTGTCCTGAAGCAGGACGTTTCTCTGAAAACAAACCCAATCAATACCACTGAATAAATACAGTAACACATCCATAATATGGGATGGACAGTTCATTCTGCGCACCAGTAAAGATATATTAGATGAAGAACAGCGCCGTATTGGCATCACAACAGAAATCATACTACCGAAGCTGACGCGGAGATTCAGTGAAATTAGATCAATCGGCAAAACTGGAGAGTTCATTTTGTGTGCGCCGCCTGAAGAAGGCAAGAGAAATGGCTTGTCTGATCAAACAGATCGATGGCATAAAATTCCAGGTACTTTCAATATGTAACGGAAGTGGGGGTGCTGCCGATAAGTTTTGCATTGGATGGGAAAAGTGGCGTTATTGCTGTCAAAGACTATCGTCAAGTACCAGTGATAGAGGCATATGCACCGTTACGTGCCATCGGTCTCGGCATGACTTTGAAACTGGACGAAGAAGAATTATTCAAGCCAGTCACTGAAGAATTAAAAATATTTTCTTTATCTTGCCGGACTGATCATCGCTGAGATACTGCTATTGAACTGGCATGTCCGCAAGCTGATTAAATCAGAAAGAGAAGCGCGCACTGCTAAGGAAACAGCTGAGCAATTTTCTAAAGAACGAGTCATAAGGAAACTGAGCTGCGCGAGCACCTGAAAGAAATCACTTGTCTTTACGAGATTCGTCGCAGTACTGGATTGGAATTATCGGTGGATGCAGTTTGCCAGAATATTTTTAAATATTTGATACCAGCTATGCATTATCCGGAAAGCACTTTCGTCGTAATTGAGATTGATGAAAAACGAATGGCCTCTATGAATCAGAGTCAGAACCTGGCACATGGTTTGGAATCGAAGATTTGTGTCAGTGGTAAGGTATGTGGTCAATTAAGCGTCTTCAATAAACACTGCTTAACGATAGCAGAGCAAAGACTCATTGATGCCATCACGAGCGATCTGGCAAAGTGGCTTGAGCGCAAGCAAGTTGAAGAATTACTACGTATACGTCTGAAAGAAATTACTTGTCTTTATGAAATTCGTCGGAGTATGGGGTTAGAATTATCCATAGATAATGTTTGTGAGAATATTTTTGAGCACCTGATACCCGCCATGCAGTTCCCTGGAATTGCTAGCGCTGTCATCGAACTCAACGGCAAACGATTTACCTCCAGCGACTATGATCAGAATCGAATCGACAAGTTACAATCAAAAACAAGCATTGATGACAAAGTATGTTATGCGTGTTATCAAAAAAGTGATGCCATTGGATCTTTTCTGCAATCAACCATAAGCCTGAATGACAAGGTATATGGTTATTTGAGTGTCTTCTATCCTGAAGACCAACCATTTTGGTGCTGGAGGAACAAAGGCTCATTGATGCCATTGCGGATGATTTAGCCAAGTGGCATGAGCGCAAACAAGTTGATGAGCTACTGCGCGAGCGTTTAAAGGAAATCACCTGTCTCTATGAAATCCGCCGCGGAATCGGAGTGGAATCATCGCTAGTGTAGTGTCTCAAATGTTTGCATATTTGGACTGCGGCCTGTGACTGCATCATGGCGTCACGGGCACGCTGGATTTCGCAAATTTCTTCCCCCTTGGCATTCCAGACGTAACGTTTTGGTTTTGATTGCGGTCAGCCAAATAGGTGAGAATTTTATCGGCCAGTTCCTTAACTTGAAGCAAAGCTGCCACTGACGATCTGGTCAGTCAGATCGCGGAAAAAAACGTTCGACCAGGTTAAGCCATGAGGACGGAGAGTTGGCGTGAAGTGCATGTGGAATCTGGAATGCTTGGCCAGCCATGCTTTTACCTCGGGATGCTTGTGGGTTGCGTAATTGTCGGCGATCAGATGAATATCCAAATCTTTTGGTGTTTCCGTTCGATTTTCTTGAGAACGCCAGCCATTCCTGATGCCGGTGTTGTTCGGCGATAGTCGTAATCAGTTTACCCTCCAGATAGTTTAGCGCAACAAACAAGGTCAAAGTGCCATGGCGAATATAATCGTGCGTTGTGGTCTTGATATGTCCGATGCCCAGCGGCAATCCCGGCTGGGTGCGCTCCAGCGCCTGACACTGTGATTTCTCGTCGCAGCACAGCCCAAGGCTTTTTCGGTGGATTGAGATACAGACCGATGACATCCCAGATTTTCCTCGATGCGTGTCATTCGACAGCTTGAAGGTTCGGGTCAGATGCGTGATGTCGTTTGCAGCCCAAGCGCTGCGCTGGCCTTCGAAATACCCGCCGCTCGCGCCATAGTGCGGCAACTCCAGCGCCCAGGTTGGCGGGCGGACGCGTTACTGTCTCCAGCACTTTCTTGCCACCACATCGGGCAATGAAGGCTTGCGGCGCCCAAGTGCGTCGGTGAGACCGGCCAACCGTTCTGCCGAAGCGCTGACCAGTGACTCACCGTCACGTGTCCCCAGCTTTCGCACCGATGGCTCGCGTATGCCCCTCAGCCGCCAGCAAAATGATTTGAGCGCGTTGCCGATCCCGTACTGACACGGTGCTGGCGCGTAACCGCCTGTTCAGCTCGTCTCTCTTCCTCTTCAAGTACAATCTTCCTCTTTGCCCTGATTCGCTCCTCAAACAGTTCGTGCTTCAAGTATAAGCAAAATCAGGGAAATGTAAATGCACTTGCAGGACACTACACCAGATAATGGGTGTCAGAATACTTTTGAGAATTTAATACCCGCCATGCAATTTCCGGAAATTGCCACCGCTGTCATCGAACTGGATGGCTGGCGATTTACCTCCGGAAAATATAATCAAAATCTTATATCTCAATTGCAATCAAAAACGAAAATCATCAAAAAGACTCGTGATCATTCGCGTTCAGAACGAGATCCCGCATGTACTTATAGCTCTGAAATTAGTGTCAACGGGGGTGTCTGTGGTCAATTACGAGTATTTTATCCGGCCGATAAGCCATTCCTATTACCGGAAGAACATAAACTCATTAATGCAGTCGCAAGCGACCTGGAAAGCTGGCTTGAACGTAAGCGTTTAGAGCAAACGCTGGTATTTGTAGCAGAAGAACAAGCCAATACGATTGGACCCGAATTACACGATCATCTTGGTCAACAAATAGCTGCAATTGGCTATCAAGCCAGAGCGCTTGAGAAACAGATACTTGCCGCGGGAAATGAAAGTATGGCACCCGTAGCAGCTTCCATTGCCTCACAAGCACAGATTGCTGTTATACATATCAAGCAGCTCGCTCAAGGACTGCTGCCTTTTAATTGGAAGCTAATGGCTTGATACCTGCATTACAAATGCTAGCAACGAGAATAGCCACGACTTACAAAATTATTTGTAATTTCTCATGTAAAAATAGCATCATTTTTAGCGATAACAACCTGGCGCTTAATCTATATCGAATTGCGCAAGAGGCTGCCAATAATGCAATACGTCACGGTAAAGCACAACATATTGCTATATCATTGAATTCCAATGAGGGGATATTGTGTCTATCAATTTGCGATGATGGCAGCGGTTTTGTTGAGATTGATGCCAATCATAAAGAAAAATCGGGTATGGGTATTAAAATTATGCAATATCGCACAAACAATTGGTGCAAAGCCAGAATTTCTGTCGCGCAACGAAGGTGGTACGGAAGTTCGGTTAGAAATGCGGATGGCTTAGGTATGTCAACTGTGAAAGCTAAAGTAATGCTGGTAGATGATCACGCCATGTTACGGCATGGTATGGCGATGCTCATCAATATGGAACCAGATATGGAAGTGTTTGCTGAAGCGGGAGATGGCAACGAAGCGATGGCAATACTCAGGAAAACCGGTCCTGTCGATATCGTTCTGTTAGATGTTACCCTTAAAACAGTATCTGGCTTCGAAGTAATAAAAAGTATGCATGCTCTAATCCCTACTCTTCCGGTACTTTTTTTTCCATGCATGATGAATCAGTTTATGCTGAACGAGCTCTACGGGCGGAGCACGTGGCTATGTCATGAAACAAGAACCTGGTGAAGTGCTGCTAACTGCTATTCGTGAAGTATTAAAGGGGAACGTATATTTAAGTAAGCAAATGCACGAAAAATTATTAAAAAGAATTGCCGGAGGCTCAGAACCTGAACAATTAATTAATACACTCACTCCCAGTGAATTTGAGGTGCTACACTTGATTGGGCAAGGACATAGCAGTCAGGAAATCGCCAAGTTACTTTGCCGCAGCATTAAAACAATTGAAACACATCGTTTCAATATTCGTGTCAAATTAAATTTAAAAGATGGCGCCGATTTGATACGTTACGCCACACGCTGGATCTCCGAAGAGCACTGATAAACTTCATTGATGCTTTCGAAATTAGATTTTTTCCTAATATCAGCTTATTATCCAATGGTTTCCTTTAGGAATAAACCATGGTTCTCTCCTATATACATTGATGTATTGATTCGGCAGGATGCGCGCCTGTGTTGATCTACTTGGAATTGTCACGATCATGAATATAAAATTGGTAAAATATCTTACAGTGCTGCCTATGATTTCTTTATTGGTTGCCTGCGCGCAGTTGGGCCAACTTGAAGCACAAGACACAGATAATGGAAAGATCACACAGAATGCCAGAACATATAACGACCATAATGACTTAGCGGATTACCAGGATAAATTGGCTAAAGAAATGCTAGAAAAATTGCAGACAAAAAAGAATTTCTCGAGGAATACGAGGATCGTAGTCATTACTATGGCAGAATAGGTCAGGATTTTAAATCTCATACCCAAGCTAATACTCGCCATTTCGAACAAGCTGCAACGGATGCTGCCCAGCAAGCCAATTTTCATCGGAAAATAGCAGCAGAATTGCTGCAACCTGATTATGCAGGGTCTGCTGAAATATCTGAGCAAGCGGGTAATCATAAAATCAAAGCCAGATTAAATTCAATCTCTAATAATTTAAATTGATTATCTATTAAGTCTGGATAAGTAAACATTATCAATCACATAATTACTGATTTATTTTTTCTAGCCAACATGCCATATATTGAAAAAATGCAAAATATTTAAGTTTATAACTTAACGAAGTTTCAGAAACACCTAAAGCACTAATATTCTGTTTTTTCTACAGAATATTAGTGCTTTAGGTGTATTTATTTATTAGTAAATCTTTATCGTCACCCAAAGATGAAATCCTCAAAATGGTTGTCATTTGTCATCACAACGAGCAGTATATTTTTTTGCGCTACGCATTCAATTACTCCTTACGCAAACAATCTAATAAATTTTGCTAAAGAAAGCCGGATAGAACTCGGCGGCTGGATTAATGGTGGCGCAACCTATAATCCCAGTCAAACTAACGGATTTAATGGCCCAGTTGCTTTTTCTGATCAAGCCAACCGCTTCCAGTTGAATCAATTTAATTTGTTCCTGCAACGTTCAGTAATCTCTGAGACAAATAAATGGGATTTTGGTGGGCGCTTCGATTTTTTGTTTGGGACCGATGCTATTTTCACGCAAGCATTTGGTGTTCCAACTTTTGATGTGAATTCTGGCGAGCCTCGAAGTAGAAATAATTGGGATCTCCATATATGTTGTTCTTCTACGCGCACCTATGGCATTGCACTCCCACAAGCTTATCTGGAAGCACATGTACCAATTGGTAAAAATGGACTCAATCTCAAGGTTGGACACTTTTATTCTCCAACTGGGTTTGAAACAGTCCCAGCGCCGGATAACTTTTTTTATACTCGCGCTTACTCTTTTAATGCAGGAGAACCCTTTACGCATACCGGTTTACAAGCAAACTATACAATAAACAATAATTGGTCTGTTCTCGGGAGTGCTGTTACCGGCAGCGCCACTGGTGGCTGGGATGGCGGTTGGGATAAGCAATTAGGTAATTGGGGCAGTGTCACTGGGGTTACCTGGACTAGCGACAATCAAGCAACTTCACTTAATGTCACTGGTACTTATGGCGAAACTTCAACGCAAAGTAGCAACTCATGGGGAATGTATAATATTGTGTTGCAGCACAGAATTAATTCTAAAACCCTTTTCGTTTTGCATCATGTCCACGGATTTGCTGATGGTGTTTTATTGAATAACCTGAAATACAACAATGTAGTAAAGGATGCTGAATGGTTTGGTTTTGTCACGCACTTATACTATGATTTAACGGATAATCTGTCAGTAGGTACGCGAGGTGAGTGGTTTCGCGACAAAGATGGTTTTCGCAATCCATCGCCTTTCCGAATTGCAGCAGCTACTAATCTTGTTAATGGTGTACCGGTTAGTTATGCAGGCAATGCTGCAGCAGTGTAACAATTACCCCTGCAGACTATTATTCAGTAACTGTCGGAATGAACTGGAAAGCGGCAAAACATTAAAGCTTAGGTGGGATTCTATAAAGAAACTCAATATCCGCCCGAACATCCGTTATGACAGGGTAGATGCTTATCATGCAGCTGCTTATAGACCGTTTGCCGACAACAAAGATCAGATTCTGTTTCTCTTGATTTCTTGCTACCCTTTTGATACCTCTGTTTTAAAACTCAGATGGAATTAGTTCGGACAACCACAGAATCCAGTCGTAGTTATTCGCCTCCCTCTTAGAGTTCTTCGCTAGAATCTTCTGACTTCTCCGCTATAAAATCTCGCTCAAGATTGGCTCTGCTTTATTTGGTTGATTATTCTGTTGTTCCATTGCCATCCTTCTATGAAGATCAACATATTTTAAGCTTTCTTTCAGGATTTTCTCGTGTGAGCGAATATTAGCGGAGGTATGCGATTGTTCATCTTGGCCTCTTCTACCATAGTAATATGGACGCGCTTCGTATTCCTCAAGTATTCTTTTGTTATCCTCTAGTCTGATTTTTGCATCATTGACTAAATTTTCGTAATATCTTACCCATGCCTCATGGTCGTTATTGTCAATCCCTGTCGGCAACGCAACAACAAATGAACTCATTTACGCGCATGAGGCTAATAAAGTAAGTGCAATCATTGGTATTAGAAATATTTAACTAATCCAGTTGATGTGAACCCTGGAACAAAATAAATGGAAAATTACTGCTGATGTAAGGGTGATTGATTCTGAGTGAAGTGTTAACAGTTGCTTCTGCCTATGTGAACATGCTGCGATTAAAAAACCTAGAAATTCCTTCGCTTAGATTAAAACATGTCGACAGGAATGTATTTTTGTATTGCCAAAGCGTTTATAATCGCTTCTGCATAGGCTTCTTCTATAAAACATTTTGATTGCAGTATAAATTAAAATCTCAAACAAACTTCAATAATCAATACTGACATAGTCATAGTATTTGCTTTTCTTCTTTTCAGAATAATTCAAGAATGAAATACATATTGAAACTTCCAAGCTGGCTGTCATTTGCCATAGCAATCAGCATGCTAACTTTTTCAATATATTCAAATAACCTTTGTGCCAACAATCTTAAAAAATTATTTAACGATAGCAGATTAGAATTCGGTGGCTGGATTAATGGCGGTGCAACCTATAATCCCAGTCAGAATAACGGCTTCAATGGCCCGGTCATTTTTGCAGATCAGGCTAATCGATTTCAACTGAATCAATTGAATCTATTTATGCGGCGTTCAGTGGTCTCCGAAGGAAATGCATGGGATTTTGGTGGGCGCTTCGATTTTATGTTTGGGACAGACGCCATATTTACTCAAGCTTTTGGTGTTCCAGCTTATGACGTAAATTCTGGAGAACCTTTAAAAAGAAGTAACTGGGATCTTGATTTATGCTGTTCATCCTCCCGCACCTACGGCATAGCGCTACCGCAGGCCTACCTGGAAACGTATGCGCCGGTTGGCAATGGACTCAACATCAAGTTAGGCCATTTCTATACCCCAACGGGTTTTGAAACTGTTCCAGCACCAGATAACTTTTTTTATACGCGTGCTTATACCTTGAATGTCGGTGAACCTTTTACACATACGGGCATGCTGGCAAACTACAAAATCAACTCAAACTGGTTAGTTTTAGCAGGTCCTCTTACTGGCAGTGCGAATGGTGGTTGGGACGGCGGATGGGACAAGCAATTGGGAAATTGGAGTGGAATTGCTGGTTTTACTTGGACTAGCGATAATCATGCTACCTCATTCCATTTCTCCGGCACTTACGGCGAGACTTCCACGCGAAGTAGCGAACCTTGGGGATTTTATAATATTGTGTTGCAGCACAGAATCAATCCTAAAACCCTATTAGTTTTGCACCATGTTTATGGCCAAGCAGGTGGAGTTTTATTAAACAATCTCAAATATACCAATATATTACAAAGGACGCAGAATGGATGAGTGCCATCGCACATTTATACTATGATTTAACGGATAATCTGTCAGCAGGTGTGAGAGCTGAATGGTATCGTGATGCAGCAGGCTTTCGTAACCCATCCCCGTTCCGGATCGCTGCTGCTACAAATAACGTTAACGGTATACCAGTCAGTTATGCAGGCAATGTCAGCAGTGTCACTATTACGCCAGCAGACTATTATGCAGCGACGATCGGTTTAAATTGGAAAGCAGCTAGAACACTAAAGCTTAAATGGGATTTTTTAAAGAAACTCAATATCCGTCCAAATATTCGTTACGATAGAGTCGATGCCTATCACGCAGAAGCTTACAGGCCTTTTGCCGGTAACAAAGATCAGATTTTGTTTTCGCTTGATTTTTGCTACCTTTTTAAAAATTAAGTGAATACTCCTGTGGATCAATACAATTAACGCTCCTCTCCACGATGACTTATGGGCATCTCTTAAAATCCAAATTTCGTCACAACACTTTGTTGCTCGAAAAAATGTTTCCTTATATATCAGAAAATTGCTGCGTCACCATTTTTTGTTCACGCCTCGTTTTATTTAGAACTTTAAATTTTTTTAGATGCTCTTACATTAATATCACATCATATTGTTCTTGTGAGTATGATTCCTCAACCTGTAGGCTTATCGGCTTTGCTATAAAATCACCCAATTGTGCCAAGCTCTGAGATTCTTCATCAAGAAACAAATCAATTACTTGCTGTGATGCAAGAATACGGAATTCATTGGCTTCAAACTGCCTAGATTCTCTTAGCAGTTCACGTAGGATCTCATAACAAATTGTTTGTGCCGTTCTGATTTCTCCTCGTCCTTGACAGGTCGGGCAGGATTCACATAAAACATGGGCAAGACTTTCCCGAGTCCGTTTACGCGTCATCTCAACCAGGCCAAGTGCACTAAACCCATTGACAGTGATGCGTGTACGATCTTTCAGCAAAGCTTTATTGAATTCAGTCAATACAGCATTTTTATGTTCTTCAGAATTCATGTCGATAAAATCGATAATGATAATTCCACCCAGATTACGCAATCGAAGCTGCCTTGCAATTACCTGAGCAGCTTCAAGATTTGTTTTGAAGACGGTGTCGTCGAAATTTCTGATGCCGACAAACCCACCTGTATTGACATCCATGGTGGTAAGTGCCTCAGTTTGATCAATAATCAGGTATCCCCCTGATTTCAGATTAACGCGCCTGGCCAAAGATTTTTCAATTTCTTCCTCAACGCCATGCAGATCAAATAATGGACGATCCCCGGTATATAAAATTATACGTTCGGCGATAAACGTCATATAGTTTTGCGCAAATTTCACAAGCTTTTGATAATTCTCACGCGAGTCTACCAGTATCCGGAGACTATCTTCATTCACATAATCTCGTAATACGCGGTGACTTAAGTCCAGATCTTGATAAAGTAGATTGGGCGCTGCAATAGCTATAGATTGCAGTTGAATGTCCTGCCACAACTTATGCAAGTACTCGAGATCGGCACGTAAGTTACTTTCATTTGCGGTCTCGGCCATTGTTCTGATGATGTAGCCTCCCCTTTCATCTGCGGGAAGAATTTGTTGTAATTTCTCTCGTAGCATCTCACGTTCACTTTCAGTTTCAATGCGTTGAGAAATACCGATGTGAGATTCCTGGGGTAGAAAAACCAATAGACGACCCGCCATGCTGATTTGTGTGGATAGTCTGGCGCCTTTTGTACCAATCGCATCCTTGATCACTTGCACCAGGATGCTATTACCCTCGTATAATAGTTTTTCAATTGGCTTGGTGGTATCTTCCTCCTGATTGGGAGTCCGGATATCTGCAACATGTAAAAATGCTGCCCGGTCAAGGCCTATATCCACAAAAGCAGATTGCATTCCAGGCAAGACTCGACTTACACGTCCATTATAAATATTACCTACAATACCGCGGCCGCTTGTCCGTTCAATATGTAACTCTTGTGTTACACCTTGTTCTAATATGGCTACTCTGGTTTCTTGTGGAGTGATATTTACAAGAATCTCATTGCTCATGTTGAATATGAACTATACATAGTATAAATCTGTTTTTGGTGGAGAAAACCAATTATGATACCTGCTAAAGTAACTTGTACAACATCTTTGTTTCAATAGGTTAGAGCTACAATAGACTGGTAATTATTGGAAGAATTCTATACCAGTTTCTTCTAATAATTGTGCAGTTTCATATAGAGGCAACCCCACGATTCCACTATAGCTACCTGATATCTCGACAATAAATGCGGCAGCAATACCTTGAATAGCATAAGCACCCGCTTTATCCAGGATGTTATTATTTGCGACGTAGTTACGAATTTCTCGTTCACTGATTTCACGAAATTTAACTGTCGATGTCGACAATCTCACTTGTATTTTATCCCTGAACCCAATACCAATGGCTGTTAAAACTTGGTGTGCTCGTCCTGACAATGTTTTTAGCATCTCTTCTGCTTGTTTATTATCTTGTGGCTTACCTAAAATACAACCATCAATAGTAACAATTGTGTCGGCCACCAATACGGGTAATATCGGCAATCGCCGCTGTATCACCCGTCTCCAGCTTTCATCAGCTTTGAATCGAGTAATTCGATAGATATAATCAGTTGGGGTTTCATTAACAAACGGTTGTTCATCAATATCAACTGCACGACCAAGCGTTTCCCGCATCATTAAAAGATTAAATCTCACACCGATTTGTCTCAACAATTCTCGTCTTCTTGGACTTCTTGAAGCAAGATATATTTGGTTCTCTGAAAACATCGCGATTTTTACTCTATAATTCGAATACGCTTAATTTTTATCCATGTAGTTTTATCCATCGCCTCTTAAAAGACGAAATGGAATGTAATTCTAGTCATTTTTTCATGATTTCGCTTAGCCTCTGTGATATGGATGATTCTTGATAATCGATATGGCCCGATACAGTTGTTCCGCCAGCAAAACACGTACAAGGCCATGTGGCAAGGTAAGCTTCGATAAGGCTAGCATCTCACCTGCTGTCTGCTTGATATCTACATGCAACCCATCCGCACCTCCAATAACAAATGCAACAGAGCTACCCTCTATCGCCCACTCTTTTATTACATTTGCAAATTTTAATGTTGTCCATTGCTGGCCGCCTTCATCAAGAACCACAATATGACAATCGGGTGGCAGAACTGCAAGAATCCGCCGAGATTCTGCAAGCAGCAGTTGCCCGGTTTGTTTTCCACTGACACGCTTCTCAGGCTTGATTTCAATTAAATTAACCGTTATTTCACGCGACAAACGTTTGATATACTCAAAATAACCAGTCCTGACCCAATCTGGCATTTTGTTTCCAACTGCAAGTATAAAAAATTTCATGGTCCCGAGAAATCAGAAAACTTGCGGTTCACATCTTGTTGCACAGGGTAGCTAGTTTTAATTCTTTTCGGACCATAATGCTTTCAGATTATAGTATTCGCGTGCAACCGGCAGCATGATATGCACAATCACATCTCCTAAATCAACGAGCAACCATTCTCCTGTCTGCTCTCCTTCCATACTGTAAACTCTTCCTCCAGCAGCTTTGACTTTTTCTTGTACATTGTTTGCCAGCGATTTTGTCTGACGAGAGGAATCTGCACTCGCAATAATTATATATTCAAACATTGATGTTAATTTTGAAACATTAATTACATCAATTTCATGGGCTTTAATATCTTCCAGTGCATCGACTACGATTTTTACCAGCTTTTCTGAATTCATATTTTTCCGGTATATAAGCAATTGGATTTAATATAATCAGAGACGTTTTCAGGAAGCAAGTACCGTATGCTTTTACCGGTATTTATCAATGATCGTATATGTGAAGCAGAGATTTCCAGCAATGATGTTTGAGCTGTATAGATAAAACCGCTAGTTTTAAGCCCTATATCATTGGCATCCAGCACACGGCGGGAAATAAATTCTTTTTTGATATCTGCCGACAGAATTTGATAATAATTGATGGATGTATAGCCTGGACGCGCGACAACTATCAGATGACATAGATCGAACAGCTCATGCCAATTATGCCACTGATTTATTTTAATAAATGCATCTATCCCGAGGATAAAGCAAAGTGCCGTGCTATCCCCAAATTCGCATTGATACTCGCGGAGCGACTCGATTGTTGTACTTATTCCAGGACGATTGACTTCTCGTTCATCAAGCGAAAACATACTGTTATCCCGAATGGCCAGATGTACCATATTGGAACGATGATTTCTTGCCGCAACAGGAGCAGCACGTAAACGGGGAGCGCCAGAAGGAACAAAAATGATACGTTTCAAACTGATCATATCAAGCAATTCTTCGGCAATACGGAGATGGCCATAATGGATAGGATCAAATGTTCCACCATAAATGCCAATGAGAGGAAATTTATCGATAGCCACCACCTGTGCAAGCATAAAAACCCATTGATATCAAACTATTTCTTCGTAAAATATCACTCATATCTGCTTATAATAAAGCCAAACGCATATCCGTCAACACTTCCGTCAAATGAGTTGTAAAACGCGCTGCAGTTGCGCCATCAATGACTCGATGATCATAGGAAAGTGACAATGGGAGCATTAAACGAGGAACAAATTGGTTGTCATGATAAACAGGCTTAATACTTGCCTTTGAAATACCGAGAATGGCAACTTCAGGTGCGTTGATAATTGGTGTAAACGCCGTGCCACCAATTCCACCCAAGCTGGAAATGGTAAAACTTGCGCCTTGCATATCGATTGGTTTTAATTTACCTTCACGTGCCAGCAAAGATAGCCTCGTTAATTCTTCGGCGATAGTTATGATTCCCTTCTGGTCAACATCTTTAATGACCGGAACAACCAATCCATTGTTCGTATCGACGGCAAATCCAATGTGATAAAAATGCTTAATGATCAAATTAGCTTCACCATCAGCGTTATTATCTATAGAGGCATTGAATTCTGGAAATTTTTTCAGTGGTGCAATTAGTGCCTTCATCAGGAAAGCCAATAATGTCAGTTTCACTTTATTTTCTTTATCACTTCCATTGGATTCTTTTCGTAAAGCCTCTAAATCAGTGATATCAGCCTCGTCAAACTGGGTTACATGCGGAATCATCACCCAATTCCGATGCAAATTAGCACCAGAAATTTGCTTAATGCGCGATAAAGGTTTTAGCTCAATCGGGCCAAATTTGGCAAAATTCACCTGTGGCCACGGCAGCAGATTAAGCGCTAACCCGGCTCCATTGCTACGGGCTTTTGATAATTCGGTTTTTACATAGGCTTGAACATCTTCTTTAAGGATTCGATGCTTAGGGCCACTGCCCATGATCAAATCGAGGTTTACCCCTAATTCCCGTGCGAAACGGCGTATTGATGGGCTGGCATGCGCTTTAGAAAAAGTATTACTGACTGATAAACCATTTTGCTGCGGTAATTTTTGTGTTTGTTGAGCGGCAGTTTGGTTTAATGCTATTTCAGGTTGCGGTGTAACATCTTTTTTAATTACCACAATTTCAGAAACTTGATCAGGAGCTATCGTATGATCGCTATCTAAAACTTCAATAGTTAAAACCGCTGTACCTTCAGATACTTTGTCGCCTGCTTTGACAAATATTTCTTTAATCAGGCCAGCGTATGGCGATGGGATTTCTATAGTAGCTTTGTCTGATTCCAGTGTGATCAAAGAGTCTTCAGCTTTAACTTCATCGCCAGCTTTTTTCAGCACTTCAATAACCGGAACATCTTTGAAATCGCCGATATCAGGAATTAATATTTTTTTTAATTCAGTCACATGCTTTCCTCAAATTGTCTCAATACGAAAAGACAATGATGCAGACATTTTACTTATGTCATCGATTCTTAATTTTAATAAATCAATTTCTGATTTAACTTATTGCTGGATTTGGTCTTTCTGGATCAATGCCATATTTTTCTATAGCATTAACAATCTGTTGGTTTGAGATTTTTCCATTTTCTGATAATGCTTTGAGTGCTGCAACCGTAATATAAAATCGATCGACTTCAAAGAAATGACGCAATTTTTCACGCGTATCCGAACGCCCGAATCCATCCGTTCCCAAAACACGATATTTCCCAGGAACAAATTCGCGAATCTGATCTGCATAAATTTTCATGTAATCAGTGGCTGCCACTACCGGCCCTTCCCGTTCTTTTAAGCAGTTTTCCACATGAGATAACTTTGCCGGCTGGTCAGGATGCAGCATATTCCAGCGTGTTACACTTAAAGCTTCGCGTCTTAATTCATTAAAACTGGTTACACTCCAGATATCAGCATTTACGTTATATTCCCTCTTGAGTATTTCTGCTGCTGCGATCACTTCGCGCAGAATAGTCCCAGCACCCAACAACTGCACACGTAGTTCATTATTGCTCTTATTCCCTTCGTTAAATAAATACATACCTTTCAGTATATCTTTTTCAACACCATCAGGCATTTCAGGATGCGAGTAGTTCTCATTCATTACAGTAATGTAATAATAGACATCCTCTTGTTCCAGATACATGCGGCGCAATCCATCCTGAATAATGACAGCCAATTCATATGCAAATGCCGGATCGTACGATACACAATTGGGAATCGTTGAAGCAACGATATGACTATGTCCATCTTCATGCTGTAGCCCTTCTCCGTTCAATGTCGTACGTCCGGCCGTTCCTCCCAGCAAAAAGCCACGACAGCGCATATCCCCAGCGGCCCAGGCTAAATCGCCGATACGCTGAAAGCCAAACATCGAATAAAAGATAAAAAATGGAATCATCTGAATACCATGGGTGCTATAGGACGTCGCTGCAGCTATCCAGGATGACATGGCGCCAGCTTCGTTGATACCTTCCTGTAGAATTTGTCCGTGCTTGTCTTCCTTGTAATACATTAGCTGATCAGCATCCTGCGGTGTATACAACTGGCCTACGGATGACCAGATACCGAGCTGACGGAACATACCTTCCATGCCAAAAGTACGCGATTCATCAGCGACTATCGGGACAATATGCTGACCAATTTGCTTATCTTTAACCAGAATATTAAGAATACGCACAAAGGCCATAGTTGTTGAGGATTCATGCCCCTCCCCGCTGGCTTTTAGCAAAGACTCAAAAGCTGACAAGGGCGGTATTTGCAATGCCTGAGCACTGGTTTTGCGACTATGAAAAGTGCCGCCTAAAGCTTTACGCCGCTCTTGCATATAGGCAAATTCAGGTGAATCCTCAGCTAAGGTAAGATAAGGTACCTCGTCGATCTTTTCATCCGGTATCTCAAGACCAAAACGATTCCGGAAAGCTTTTAATGAAGTTGTTCCCATTTTTTTTTGCTGATGGGTAATATTCTGTGCTTCACCGGCTTCTCCCATACCATAACCTTTGATGGTTTTGGCCAGTATTACTGTCGGTTGACCGGTATGTTTTACTGCAGCTGCATAGGCAGCATAAACTTTATAAGGATCGTGCCCGCCCCTGTTTAAACGCCAGATATCATCATCAGACATATTGGCAACCATTTCCAGTAACTCAGGATATTTACCAAAAAAGTGTTCACGAACATATGCCCCATCTCTGGCTTTAAAATTCTGATATTCACCATCAACGCATTCCATCATGCGTTTCTGCAGTAGCCCCTTGGTATCTTTAGCCAATAACGGATCCCAGTAAGAGCCCCAGATTACCTTGATCACATTCCATCCAGCGCCACGAAAGGCACCTTCCAGTTCCTGAATAATTTTGCCATTTCCCCGTACCGGGCCATCCAACCGCTGAAGATTACAATTAACAACGAAAATTAAATTATCCAGGTTCTCGCGAGATGCCAATGAAATTGCTCCCAATGACTCTGGCTCATCCATTTCACCATCGCCCATAAAAGCCCAGATTTTCCGGCCATCTGTATGGGCCAACCCTCGACTATCCAGGTACTTCATAAATCGCGCTTGATAAATGGCCATGAGAGGCCCTAATCCCATTGAAACCGTAGGAAACTTCCAGAAATTCGGCATCAACCATGGATGCGGATAAGAAGAAAGACCATTGCCGCCTGTTTCTTGACGAAAATTATCGAGTTGTTCCTGACTTAACTGTCCGAATAGAAAAGCATAAGCATAGACACCCGGGGAAGAATGTCCCTGTATATATACCAAATCCCCGCCGTGGCTTTCACAAGGCGCATGCCAGAAATGGTTATAACCTACATCATAGAGTGTTGCAGCGGAAGCAAAACTGGCAATATGACCACCGACATTGGTATTTCTGTTGGCACGAAGCACCATGGCCATAGCATTCCATCTGACGTAGGAGCGAATGCGATGCTCTATCGCATTATTACCTGGCGAACGTTCCTCTTTACCTGTTGGAATCGTATTGATATAGGCTGTAGTGGCACTATAGGGCAGATAAGCACCAGAGCGGCGCGCTTTCTCAATTAGTCTTTCCAGCAGAAAATGCGCACGCTCTCCACCCTCATTGACGATGACTGAATCCAAAGCATCCAGCCATTCCTGTGTTTCCTGGGGATCTATATCAGGTTGCAAATCCATGTTTTAGCATACTCATCAAAATTTAATTTACTTATCTATTTTAGCACCGGCTTGCGTGCGTTCTGCTGCCAAAATGGTATTACACAGAAGCATGGTAATGGTCATCGGCCCTACCCCTCCAGGAACCGGAGTAATATAACCTGCAATATCTTTAACAGACTCATAATCAACATCACCACAAAGTTTTCCATCCGGCAACCGATTAATACCTACATCAATTACTACCGCACCAGGCTTTACCATTTCTGCAGTAATCATGCGAGGTCTTCCCGTAGCCACCACCAGAATATCAGCATTTCTTGTAAATTGACGTAAATCAAATGTCTTTGAGGTACAAATGGTAACAGTCGCTCCCCGCTCCAACAACATCAACGCCATCGGTTTACCCACAATGTTGCTGCGTCCGACCACTACTGCATGTTGACCTTCAATCGGAATATGATTTCTTTCCAGCATAACCATGACACCATAAGGCGTGCAAGGGGAGAATATTGTGTTTCCGGTTACCAACGCACCGACATTGTAAAGATGAAAACCATCCACATCTTTTTCTACAGCAATAGACGTAATTACGCGATTATTTTTAAAATGAGGGGGTAATGGTAATTGGACCAGAATGCCATGAATATGTGGGTTCTCATTGAGTGATTGAATACAATCCAACACCTCATACTGCTGCGTATTCCCTGGAAAACTATGAACTTCCGAGTAAATACCAATTTCACTGCAAGCTTTAACTTTATTCCTGACATAGATACCAGATGCAGCACTGTCTCCAACGATAATTACTGCCAGTCCGGGTTGGATACCGGATTGAATTAATTTCTCAACCCGTAATTTCAATTCAGCACGTACCGACTCGGCTAATTTCTTGCCATCTATAATATGAGCGCCCATTTTTGTGCCAGAAACCGATTTAATCAGTTAATCTTCATTCCTGTTATATGCTTAATTGCATCGAACATACCCATGCTGCGTGCGACAATTAACTTGCTTTTTTTCTCTTATTAATTTTATTGCGATAGATAAATAGACCAATCAAGAATACTGGTATTACAAAAAGTGCAGCCGAAATTAGTCCAGCAGCAAGAATCGCAATTGCACTATTCCCTGGCATAAACAATGTTACAAACCAGATTACGACAAAGGCGACAAATAAACCGCCATACAGCATAATTTTTCTACCACGATCATACAATCGCCAGAAAGCACCTGAAACTTGCGTATCATCTATGTAATGATCAAAAACTTCCGCCAAACTATTATCACCGGGTTCAGATTCATACCCGATAGCTACAGCCAAAGCATTGTGATCATCAGCAATTTTAGACATCTTTTTCAGAAACTCAATTCGTTTGGCTACTTTCTTTTTATGCAATCCATCTTGAACTAGCATAGTACTCAAAGCTGCAAAGGCTAAATCTCGCGCTTCATTAACATTTCCCAATCTTTCAGCAAATTTCCACATAACTCCAAACAAATAAAGCTGAATGGTCATATCCTTAAATTCTGGAGCAAAATCATAATCTCTACTTTTGATGCGCTCAAGCTGAACAGCTATTACTTCTCTTGCATGCGCAATACATGCATCCATTATTGAAATATCTGAAGTGGTTTTCTCTGGAGTAAATGCTTCTGCAGTAGATTTATCTGGATCAGTTGTTACTTCGTTCATTTGGAAACTCCGTACTTTTTCATTTTAATCAGAATATTGTTGCGCATTAACTGCGCTGGAGAATTCAGGAAAAGGATTATATTGCCTGCTAATCATACTGCTAATATTTGATCAGAATAACAAATAAAAACAAGGAAACCTATATTAAGCAGCATTCCCTTTAGGATTGAGTCGCTGCCATATGATTGATGTTAAATCGGCTGAATTTAATGTGTAGAAATGTAATCCGGGCGCACCTGCTTGTAATAATCGCTCGCAAAGATCAGTGACAATATCCAATCCAAAAGCTTGAATGGATATAATGTCATCACTATAACCCTCAAGCTTCTTACGAATCCAGCGCGGAATTTCAGCACCACAAGTATCTGAAAACCGGATTAGTTGAGAGAAATTATTAATTGGCATAATGCCAGGGACAATCGGAATATTCAAACCCGCTAAATCACACGACTCAACAAAATGATAATATGCATCAGCATTATAGAAATACTGAGTAATCGCAGAATTGGCTCCCGTTTCAATTTTACGCTTGAAATTCTCGAAATCTGCTTGTGCAGAACGCGCTTGCGGGTGATACTCCGGGTAAGCAGCCACATCAATATGAAACGAAGATCCGAATTCCTGCCGGATAAAAGCAACCAGTTCACTGGCATAACGAAACTCTCCAGCTTGTGCCATACCCGATGGCAAGTCGCCACGTAGTGCGACAATATGCCGAATGCCTACCTGAGAGTATTTATCAAGAATAGCCCGGATATTCTGCTGAGTCGAACCAATGCAAGAAAGGTGAGGAGCGACAATATGCCCTTCTGCCTGAATTTCCAATACTGTTTCCAGTGTTCGTTCACGAGTTGAGCCACCTGCGCCAAAGGTTACAGAAAAGAATTTAGGATTATATTGAGCTAATTGCTTACGTGTTAATCGGAGTTTTTCAATCCCCTTGGGGGTTTGAGGTGGGAAAAGTTCAAAGCTGAAGGCTGGGGAAAATTTCTTTTGTGATTCCATCTTTACAAGTCTTTAGATTCAGAATTATTTCAATCCACATTAACACTAATACCGACCAGCTTTGTTTTATAACAAGCTATTTCTAAATGAGGGAATCATTCAAATTCATATAAATTCGAATGACTCTCCCGTTTCAGAAGGATTAAATGATTAATATCGATACATCGCTGGTTTATAGGGACCGTTCTTATCAAGACCTAGATATTCTGCCTGCTCATCCGTTAATTCGGTGAGTTTTACCCTAACTTCCCAATGTGAAGGCGCGCTACTTTTTCATCCAATTGTTTTGGTAATACATAAACATTTTTCTGATAATTTTCTCCATTCTGCCATAACTCCATCTGCGCCAATACTTGATTGGTGAATGAACTGGACATCACAAAGGAAGGATGCCCAGTGGCACAACCCAGATTAACCAACCTTCCTTGTGTCAGAACAATGATGCGGCGTCCTGTTGGAAATATGACGTGATCAACCTGTGGCTTGATGTTTTCCCATTGATATTTCTGGATAGATGCTATGTCGATTTCCGAATCGAAATGACCAATATTACAAACTATCGCTTGGTCTTTCATTCTCAGCATATGGTCATGTGCAATTACTCGCAGATTACCAGTCGCTGTAACAAAAATATCCGCTTGATCACAGGCATCCTCCATTGTAACCACACGATACCCTTCCATCGCTGCTTGAAGCGCACAGATTGGGTCAATTTCAGTAATCCAGACCGTTGCGCCTAAACCACGTAATGACTGAGCACAACCCTTACCAACATCACCATACCCACAAACTACTGCAATTTTTCCAGCAATCATGACATCAGTAGCACGTTTGATACCGTCAACAAGTGATTCTCTGCAGCCGTAAAGATTGTCAAACTTTGATTTGGTCACAGAGTCATTAACATTAAATGCTGGAAACGGAAGTTCTCCATTTTTATGCATTTCATATAAACGATGAACCCCTGTGGTGGTTTCTTCAGTAACACCACGTATTCTGGCAAGATTGTTCGAATACCAGTTAGGCTGTGAAGCCAGTTTATCTTTAATCGAAGCAAATAGTACAGTCTCTTCTTCGTTGGAAGGATTTGCAATAACTGAGGGATTTTTTTCAGCCTTAGCACCCAGAATCAGCAGTAAAGTCGCATCACCGCCATCATCCAAGATCATATTAGCGCCGCTAGGTTGTCCAGCGACAGTCCATTCGAAGATCTGGTGAGCATATTCCCAGTAATCTTCCAGAGATTCTCCTTTATAGGCAAATACTGGTATATTCTTCGCAGCTATGGCTGCAGCTGCATGGTCCTGGGTAGAAAAAATATTGCAAGAAGCCCAGCGTACTTCAGCACCCAATGCTACTAATGTTTCAATCAGCACGGCGGTTTGTATCGTCATATGCAAAGAACCCGCGATACGTGCACCAGCCAATGGTTTCTGATTTGCATACTCTTTACGCAATGCCATTAAACCCGGCATTTCTGTTTCGGCAATAGCTATTTCTTTACGTCCCCATTCAGCCAATGAAATATCAGAAACTTTATAGTCAGTAAAAAATCCACCATTTGGATTAAGCACAGCGTTCATAATCTTCTCCTCAAAATATGAACGAGCGCCGTTGTAACAAAACCCGTCTATGTTGAGCCTCACGGAAGAAACCGTTGCAGCGCTCCTCAACACAGTGGAACAATCAATTATCGCCTACTATTGTCGGCACTTTTTACTAAAAATTTATATACTAGCATCAGCACGAAGTTGGGCAGCCTTATCCGTAGTTTCCCAGGTAAAATCAGGATCTTCACGACCAAAATGTCCATATGCTGCTGTTTTTGCGTAGATAGGACGTAACAGATTAAGCGCATGAATAATGCCGCGAGGGCGCAAATCAAAATGCTTTTCAATTAATTGAACAATTTTTTCATCTGAAATCTTGCCTGTACCGAACGTATTGACCATCAATGAAACGGGTCTTGCAACACCAATAGCATATGCAACCTGCACTTCACATTTGCTGGCAATCCCAGCCGCTACAATATTCTTTGCAACGTAGCGTCCGGCATAGGTCGCTGATCGATCGACTTTAGAGGGGTCTTTACCAGAAAAAGCACCGCCACCATGATGTGCAGCACCGCCATAACTATCGACAATAATTTTGCGGCCTGTTAAACCACAGTCACCCATCGGGCCACCTACAACAAAACGACCCGTTGGATTTACCAGATACTTAATGTGATCGCTGATGAGTTCAGCAGGTAATACTGGCTTAATAATTTCTTCGATAACGGCTTCGGTCAATGCCTGATGTGAGATATCAGGATCATGTTGTGTTGAAATCACAACAGTCTCAATACCTTGTGGTCTACCATTCAAATATCGCACTGAAACTTGCGATTTGGCATCGGGACGCAGCCAAGCTAATTTACCCTTTTTCCTCAGTTCAGCTTGGCGTTCAACTAAACGATGCGCATAAAAAATTGGCATTGGCATCAATTGTGGTGTTTCATCGCAAGCGTACCCGAACATAAGCCCCTGGTCACCTGCCCCTTGCTCCATTTCCTCTTCTTTGGTACGGTCAACCCCTTGTGCAATATCCGGCGATTGTTTGTTAAAAGCCGTTAGAACTGCGCATGTAGTAGAATCAAAACCGATATTCGAACTGGTATAACCAATATTCTTAACTGTTTCTCGTGCAATAATGTTGTAATCAACAGAAGCATGTGTTGTTATCTCACCCGATAGCACAATTAAACCAGTACTGCATAATGTTTCACAAGCAACCCGCGCGTTGGCATCTTGACTTAGGATCGCATCCAATACAGCATCAGAAATTTGATCAGCCACTTTGTCAGGGTGCCCTTCAGAAACAGACTCAGAAGTAAAAAGATATTCACTCATAGTTTTTAATCTATCATAATTAACGAAAGTCTTTGAGTATACCCGATTGTGTAAATAGCGGAGTAATAATGTACACCATTAAAGCGCGCTTATTTCCGGTAATCGCGGAGTGATTATTAGTGTACCAGTCCAAGCTTGGAAGCGCATGAAGTACAAGGCGGAAAAATGTAATTTAACCTAAATCCTCAGTTGCAGTTTATGTCAGAAACGACTAGAACTAACTATAGATAAAGGCTTCCGGCTAAAAATATAAACTGCTCCTCAGTTGCTTTAAACAAGCTGAAAGCATGGTATAGAAACACTTTCAGCTGATTTTGACTTTTTATTAAAATTTCAACCGGCTGGTGATGATAAAAATCTTGCAAAACACCTAAATCTATTGGATTCTAGAGCGATTAAGAGACTTCAACTGAGAAAAATAGGATTAATCATGCAAACATACCATGGCCATATTTATTTTTCAGAAAACGAAATCGAGCTTGCAGCGACAGTCCGGGAAAATCTTGCGAAAGCTATTCCACAATTGACCTACATCGGCAAGCTGATTCCAAAACAAATTGGACCGCATACCAAGCCCATGTTTGAAATCCATATCCCGTCATCAGAGATCAACGAAGCCACACGCATAATAGATGAAAAACGGCAAGGTCTTTCGGTGTTAATTCATCCTGTACAAGAAAATGAATTGGAAGCCCATACCATTTGTGCGAAATGGTTAGGTGAAGAGCTTCCGCTAGATTTAAAGATATTGTAGTTTAATTAATTTCTGAGCAAGTCCATCGACAAGCTCAGAACGAACAATAAGATGTGGATTCTGTTTGTGGCAACCTTGTCGAACCATGAAAAAATCAACTTTTTCAGTGCCCCCTAACTGAATCATTCAATCATCCGTTGAAGATTTTCTCTGTTCTGTCTGTTTTTTCCATTTGTCGTAACAATCAAGACCGCAGTAGTATACGATGTAATCAGTTGCCTTAACGCTCGTTGCTTCAGATAGCGGAATTTCTTTGAAACATACCTCACAAGCCACTTTTTCCGGCTCAATTATTTTCTTTTGCTCAATCATTTCAGAATCTCCTGACGAAAACACCACCTAATTATCGCGGAGGCGGTGGCGGTGGACTGCCCGGCGGAGGTGGTGGCGGCATAAAATTTTCCGATGGTTTAGAAATCTTAGGACCGGCACCACTATTCACAGGAGATCACTGGTGAATCTTCCCGAAACAGGAACACGATGACCTTTTGCATACATGCATTGAATATAACTGATGTCATAACGCTGCTGGCCAATATACCCTGAAGTTGTCGCAGTACTTGAGCCTACAGCGCTACCCGCCAAAAGCCCTGTAGCTGCACCAATCGCGGCCCCTTGCCCACCACCCAACGCAGCCCCCGCAGCAGCACCGAGCCCGGTTCCTATCGCCGCGCTTTCGACACCACTGGTTTGGATTGATTGCTGCGGTGTTGTGCCGCCAATTTGTTGAAAGGCATATTCCCTGCATTCATAATCATCAGCGCGGAACTGCTCAAAGCTTTTGTCGGAACCCGGCAGTGTCATAACACTTGGGCCTGTCGGCATACTGACACAGGCGGCAAGTATGCCAGACATCGATAACATGAATAATCTGTTCTGCATAAACATGCTTGACCTCTTTGCGTTATTGTCCAGGCGGTTGCGGTGCTACCTGCAACCAGCCTCCCGGACAATTCTTGACATAGGGATAATAACCATCCGGGTTCTGGCAATAGTACCAATAACTGGTTTGCGGCTGAACTGGCTGAGCCTGTTGTTGTATATAGACTGGCGGCGTGGTCGGCACGATTACCGTTGGGGGGTAATAATAAGCGCGCGGATAGTAGAAGGGATAACCATATCCGCCCCAGCCATATCCACCAAACCCATAACCCCCATACCCATAACCCCCATACCCGTATCTGCCATAGAATCCTGGCCCGTAATAACCCAACCCAATACTATAGTAACTATGGCTATGTGCCCAAAGAGAATGGCCTGCAAGTATCGAAAAAAGCGCGATTGCCACATACATGAGTTTAATATTCCGCATAGAAATCCCACTGAGAATTTGCAATGTAATTATTAATAATTGGACTAATACATTACCTCAGAATTCCATTCACCTGGAAAATACCAGAATCGGCCTGTTAATCAAGTTAGTCTTTCCCAAGCAAATCGCGGCTATAACCCGCCAAGGCGGTGGCAGTCCATTCCATCGGTTCACACAGTGCCTGATAAGGCAACAACACGGAAACGGGGGGCAGATTTTGTATTAATTCATCTGCCATTCTTGTAATCTCATTCACAAGTAAATTGAATACAACTCACGACTGTAGATTCGCACGGCGACATGTAGCAACCATCAAGATTAATTGTGGACTTTGTTGTATTGCTTCATGGGTTGTCATTGATTTCGTGCTTCATTTTGTCTTTTAAATGCGGAAAGTGCACATTTATGTAGTCATGCACTGTTTGATACAGCGCTCTCATCTGTGATGCTCCTTCCATAAATCGGTTGATCGCACTGATTCGCAATTCTGGGTCATCCGGGTATTCGTGCGCAATCGCATTGCGGGCAACGCAAAGTTTTTTCCATTCTTCTGTAGATGGAATTGCACCAATACGTTCAAGCCGATTTAATTTTTCGACAAAGGTAGAATTCGCGGCTATCGGTTCCTGTGCCAGCACCAGTATCAAAGGCAAAACCTTGTCTCCCATTGAGTCCTGCAATTTGGCAAAGCGATAAGCGATTTGATCAAGAATCCGCAGGGTATCTTTATCTATTTCGGCCCTGGCGGATAAAGGAAGGTGTTTCTGTATGTCCACTAAGCCCTGATTAAGCACTTCCGCATGAATTTCACATTCAGCCAGATATATTAGCATTGACTGTTCCGGCGTCATATTTGCACACCTTCTTGCCTGGCAATATGATAGATCGGCATGTCAAAGGAGGATTGTCGGCGTTTGACAATGATGTCTATCTTTTCATCCTCAAATGGACCACTACTTTGCAGCTGCGTAATCATGTCAATTTTGCTCGATATAATTTCGTCAGGATTGGTAAGTGATGTTTCAATCAGGAAATCATAATCCCCGCCTTTTTTCTCATCATCAACGCAGGAGCCGAATAGCCACAGCTTTGCATCCTCTCCAAAATAACTGCGGGAAAGGGCCTTCACGATACTCAATTGGTTGGCAGTGATTCTCATTGAATCCAGAGGATTGGGATCAAACCTTGCATAAAAATCAATGGGGACATCATCTATTTCCTATGCTTATCTTAAAAAGAATTTTGTGAAAGGGATATTTAACCCGGATATTGCATGAATTGCACACGCCCGCACTTTTTCATTTTTTGTTTTTAATAGATGCCTGGTCTTACCAATTGCATTCTCAATAATAATCTGCAGGGCATGAAACATGGCTTGTTCTTCTATCAGGGAGAGATCCGAATTTTGCATAAGCTTGTTGCGCAATTCTTTCAGCAGCTTGCCATTTCTTTCCGCAAGCTTTTCTGTTTCCTTCTGATACAGCTCAAGATACATGATCAAGGTTCCAGTAATAGTCTTCCAAATTGGCCCATACTCTTTGGTAAAAAATTGCCAATGCCAAACTGTTCTGCCCAGTCAAGGGGATTCCTTCATCAACGACTGTGGCATTAATACTCAGTCCGCCACGATACAAATCAACAAGATCAATGTTGTCGTCGTTTGTTGCCAGGGCCCGTGAGAGAAGGTGCCTGATCTCTTCCTGTTTACCTAAATTTTCCCAGCCATTGGTGTTGTCTTTGAATAAGATGGCGATACCCCAGTCACTCTGTTCATGGCTATCACCTCGTGCTTTGCTGCCAAACAGAAATGAAAGGGCTATGTCGTCACGCAAACTTAAGGTTTTCTGCAAAATCATCAAAGAATTACCTACTGGTTCATGAGTCATGCTCTTCGGTCTTTTATTCTCCACTTACAGTCTTCTGGCATTATCATTAGCAGGCCGTTGAAAAACTATCTGCGTTGCCGCTGCGGTGTTAAAAACAGGCTCAAAATGCTCATTTATTAAGCATAAACTGCGCTTTTTCGCCTGTTTTTGCCTTGTATCGACTGCCTCGAAAACGTTTTTCAACGGCCTGTTAGTTATTCTTTTCATCAAACTTGTGCAACAAAACGATCCAACCGTGTTAATTCATGATAAAAATCGTTTCGAATTAGCTGAAACATTTGCGCTATTTTCCCCGGCGCATAATCATGTACGATGCGATTGCGAATATCTCGCATATCCAACCAAATGTCCAAAGACGAAATCGCACCCAGCTTTTCCATCTGATGCAGACCGTCTCTTAAGGTCTGGCTTTGCTCAGCCCTCATATAGTATTCATAAGTTCTAAAAAATTTGATCGCCAGTTCGACCGTGCGGATAAAACGATCACTTAAGGCATCATAAGGCTCCAGCTCATCCGCAGAGTAATTCCTTTCACTATCAAAATCCGTTGTTTTATTAACGCTAGCACGTAATAGTTGATAAACCTTACTATAATTTTCCCGAGCAATTTCCAATTGCTTTTCTCTAACTGTCATCATTTCAGCACCAACGGCTCTTTATGAATGGATCGCACGAAAATGGATTGCTCTTTTGTCATCCGCTTTGGATTAATTACCAGCACGTCTATTTTTTCTTCGCATTGTTTAAAAAAATCTCGGGAGATTTTCTGCGTCAACTCAAATTCAGGCTGTTCTGAAAAAATGAGCAGGTCAATATCCCCCCCCCGCTTGGCATCATCCACTCTAGAACCAAACAGAAATACTTGGTCACCTGTTTGCAGATGTTGCAATGCGGTTTTTAGTGCATTTCTTTGAACAGTATCTAAACGCATGATTCAATTATTTTTCCAATAACCACTGCAAAATTTATATGGTAAAGGGACTTGATTTTACGCAAGTGGATTTTCAATTCTGCATGTTTTCTCATCAAAAAGTCTGAACGCAATGGTTTTGAAACCACAATTGCCACATCTTTTATGCGGCTATCCAGCCTCTTGCTTCCAGATCCACCAATATACTGGTGGCATCCGCTGTTAGTGTGGATACATGCTCATGCCCCTTCTTGAGCGCTTCTGCCAGTTTATCCAGATCTTCCATGTATTCATGCACCATCTGATTACGCAAATCACGTAATGCCATCCATATCTCGGCAGAATTGATGAGACCCAGTTTTTCTGCCCGATTCAAATTATCCACAGCAGGTCCGGTTGTTTCACCTACCGCGTTCAGATAATTGGGCAGTAGTTTATCTCCCACTGTATCCTGCAGACGGTCAAAGCGGCTCACAAACACATCCACACGTTCAGCAAGGTCCACTTCCTTCTCCAGCCGTTCTGCCTTTTCACGAGTGAAAGGCGCATCAAACAAGCGCTGATCTGTTAGTTGCAAATAATGCATTTCCTTACGCACCATCCTGGCCAGAAATGCAAGGCGGCGCTTTTTTTGAGGGGAAAAATTCATAGCATCACACCTTCTTCTTCCGCGATATCATGGATCGGAAAGCGCTCCAAATTAGGAGCGAGTAATATTACATCAACTTTCTGGCCACCTAACCCGTGACTTATCCGCCCCGATATTCTTGCGCTCAACCAGGCCGGGTTTTCCACTGAATGCGGGATTTCTACGAGCAAATCAATATCCCCTCCGCGTGCATTGTCGTCTGTACGCGAACCAAACAAGCGCACTGTCGCATCTTTCCCCGCCAGTTCAGAAACAGCATGCTGGATGACATCGATTTGCAGTGAACTCAGTCGCATGAGGGTTCAGGCTCTATATAAAATGAGGAGGAAGAACGGGAAGAACGGGGTCAGGTCCATAACCAAGAATTCTTATTCTTGCGTTGCGAACAATAGAACAATAGCACCAACCATCGTTCGTTGGGTGCAATTGATAGTACTCTCCGATTTCTCGTTAACTGAACGCACCTGTTTTGTAAGCGGCAATGAGCACCATTCTCCGGCCATTATGTTGCGCGGTGATCTCCTCGCGATGTTACGTGATAAAGCACGTTCGGAAATTCTAATCAGAGTGGTCTTGTCATAGTTCGCAGCATACAATTAATTCTTCCTATAAACAGATACTACTCTATGCAGCAACCTCAATGCTCCACCCAGGAAAGACCAATATCGCAGGGTGACATCTCAGTGCTTTTGCTATTACTTTTGCACGTTCTATCCCTAGATTGATTTTGTCATGCTCAATGGCAGAGATTGTCGATTGAGGAATACCGGTAAGTTCTGCTAATTCGTTCTGGCTTAAACCCTGAAGCTCGCGAATAATTTTTACGGATTCACCTACGGTGACATCACACGTTTTTTTTGCCGGTTGATATTCATTCATTTTTTTCTCCGGAGGAAGAACGGGGTCAGGTCCATAACCAAGAATTCTTATTCTTGCGTTGCGAACAATAGAACAATAGCACCAACCATCGTTCGTTGGGTGCAATTGATAGTACTCTCCGATTTCTCGTTAACTGTACGCACCTGTTTTGTAAGCGGCAATGAGCGCCATTCTCCGGCCATTATGTTGCGCGGTGATCTCCTCGCGATGTTACGTGATAAAGCACGTTCGGAAATTCTAATCAGAGTGGTCTTGTCATAGTTCGCAGCATACAATTAATTCTTCCTATAAACAGATACTACTCTATGCAGCAACCTCAATGCTCCACCCAGGAAAGACCAATACCGCAGGGTGACATCTCAGTGCTTTTGCTATTACTTTTGCACGTTCTATCCCTAGATTGATTTTGTCATGCTCAATGGCAGAGATTGTCGATTGAGGAATACCGGCAAGTTCTGCTAATTCGTTCTGGCTTAAACCCTGAAGCTCGCGAATAATTTTTACGGATTCACCTACGGTGACATCACACGTTTTTTTTGCCGGTTGATATTCATTCATTTTTTTCTCCGATAATCGTGGGGCGATACTTGCTCAACTTGCCCATAAACTTCATTAGCGATGATTTTATAAATGACTCGATATTGCTGGTTTAACCGTGAAGATCGATAACCATCCCATTCGCCTTGTAACGCCTCATCAGAAAAACCTTCAATCAATGCTAACCCTTGTTGGCCAGAAATTATTACAATATCTTTCCACTTTTCATACTTCTTCAAAACTGTAATGGGGCATGATCTTAATTGGTTTTCAATTCTTTTATGCTCGCAAACTTTCCACATATCATAAATAGTATGTTAGTTTTCCGGAAGGTTCAAATTTTAACTGATATGTAAGGAAACATTTTTTGTGAGTAAAAAAGTATTGTGACAAAATTTGGATTTTTAGAGGTGCCATAGAGTTTCCTTAATCGCCATCGTTATCCAGTAACCCGTATCATCGGACACCATTGCTCTGAAGCCAGACAAGAAGCGGGAACTGCTGTTACGCCTTCCGACATTGGCCAAGGTTCGCCTGCACCGTGACACATCACATACAAGTGATCCAACTTTAATGCTTCTGCTGAAGACCGCATTGATGCGGTAATTTGCGGTGATTTGGTCAATTTAATTTCAAAACCCAAGCGACGGCCATCCTTAAGAATCAGCAAATCCAACTCGGCCCCGGCATGCACACTCCAGAAAAATGCCTCACTCCTTTTTGCATCAGTGCGACGGATAACCTCGCGCAGGATAAATCCTTCCCACGAAGCACCACATTTTGGATGCGCCAGCAAAGCATCCTGATCATTGATACCCAGCAAGCTATGCAGCAAACCCGTATCCGCCACATAAACCTTAGGTGATTTTATTTCCCGCTTACCCACGTTCGCATGCCAAGGCATCAACCGGTAAGCCATGAACGTGCCCTCCAAGATATCCAGATAACGCGACACCGTTTTATCGCTTACTCCCAGTGACCGCGCCAACTCACTCCCATTCCAGGTTTGCCCGTGATAATGGGCCAGCATTGTCCAGAAACGGCGCAACGTTAACGCGGGGAGATTGATGCCCAGTTGCGGCAAATCGCGCTCAAGATACGTGCGGATAAACGCATCACGCCACTCATGACTAAGCTGCAAAGTATCCGCCAATAAGGCACGCGGGAAAACCACCACGCAGCCAACGCGTATCCAGCCAGTCAAAATAAGAAACTCCTTGTGCAATTTCATGCAGCGCCAGCCCATCCAACTCGTGAAAAACCACCCTCCCAGCCAAACTCTCGGCAGCGTGTTTAAGCAACTCGGGAGCCGCGCTCCCCAGAATCAAGAATCGCGCAGGCGCATTGGGCCGGTCAGCCAATACCCTCAGCAATGAAAAAATATCCGGACGTAGCTGAATCTCGTCCAGCACCACCAACCCTTTAAGCTCACGCAAGACAAAAGCAGGATCAGAAAGTCGCGCCTGATCATCAGGATCTTCCAAATCGAAATGCCGCTTGGGCCCATCCCAATCTTCTTCTAATTGACGGGCAAGCGTTGTTTTGCCTACCTGCCGGGCTCCCAGAACGGCGACCACGGGGAAGTTTGCAAGCTGCCGCTTAAGCAACTCAAGATGATGAGCTCGTAGAATCATCAACGTACTATATATGAAAATTCGGAATTACACTCCGATATTTCATAATCGTAAAAGCAAATCGTAAAAGGGACAGGTCTATAATTGAGAATTTTTATTCTTGCGAAGAGTAAGAGTAACCCGACCATCGTTCGTTGAATGCAATTGATAGTACTCTTCGATTTCTCGTTGGCTGTAGCCACCTGTTTTATAGACGGCAATGATCGCCATTCTCCGGCCTTTATGTTGCGCTGCATTTTCACGCAATTTTACCTGATAAAGCGCATTCGGAAATTCCAATCGGAGTGGTCCTGTCATAGTTCGCAGCAGACAATCAATACCCTTGGTTCGCTACCTGCCCCCTTTCTCCCGCCAATTTTCATTTTATTTCTAATTTGCTATTCAAAATTCGTGGCCATGCGGCAGATTCAACACGCGATTGTGCAAATTGGTTGATTGCATTGTAAGTGGCAATCAACAATGCCACTTCGGCGTGCGCCTGATTCAATGCCAAGGCAAATTCCTCCGCATCCTGCATGTATTCATGTATCAGTTTATTACGCAAATTACGTACATCTAACCAGTGTATGACGGAGGCCAATAATCCCAGCTTTTCAGCCTTATTTAGATTATCGAGTGCACTGCCCGGCTTTTCAGCCAGTAACCGCAATAATGAAGGCAGCAGCTTGTCGCCCAGCGTATCCTGCATGCGCCCAAATCTTGAAACAAAGGCGTCCAACCGTTCAGACAAATCATCATCATACTCAAGCTGCCGCACCCAATTCGCATCTATTGTTGAAGTGAATAGCCGCACGTCAGTTTTTAGCAATAACTCGCCTTCACGCCGAACAATTTCCAGCAATGAAACGAATCTTTTTTTCTCAAGCAGCATCATCTCTCCGCTCATAACTTTACCCCTGTTTGGCGCGCTATTTCATGTATCGGCTGCAGTGCCGTCGTTGCGTCGATGAGAATCAAATCGATTTTTTGGTCACCTAACCGCATCTGAAGCTCACTGGTTAAGCGACACGCACTGACAACTCGGTTAGGCAAACTTTTTTTAGTCTCCACCAGCAAATCAATGTCCCCGCCTTTTGCATCCCCCCGAGCCCTTGAGCCAAATAAATAAATGCTCGCATCATCACCCAGCAATGCTTTAACTGATTCTTGAATGGCTGCAATTTCCACTGCTGATAATCTTACTGCGTGTTTTACATCGCTGATATTCATCGTTTCAGCCTCGACAGTTCATAGTAAAAATGGGGGTCCATAACAAAGAATTCTTATTCTTGCGAAGAGAAAGAATAATTCAACCATCGTTCATTGAGTGCAATTGATAGCACTCTCAGATTTCTTGCTGGCTGTGTGCACCTGTTTTATAGACGGCAATGATCGCCATTCTTCGGCCTTTATGTTGCGCTGCATTTTCACGCAATTTTACGTGATAAAGTGCATTCGGAAATTCCAATCGGAGTGGTCTTGTCATAGTTCGCAGAATACAATCAATTCTTCCTACAAACAAATACTTCACTATGCAGCAACCTCAATGCTCCAACCAGGAAAAACCAATACCGCAGGGTGACATCTCGGTGCTTTTGCTATTACTTTTGCACGTTCGATTCCTAGGGAAGCTCTGAACAAGTGTCATTTCGAGCAAGAGCGCGAAATCTATTGCATTGATTATTTGAAGATTCCTCACTGCGTTCGGAATGACATAGGGGAGTTATTCAGAGCCCGGTCGGCACATCCTACCGGGCTTCCGCGATTATGCCTCAGAGCATCCACAGGTAAAATTAAAAATTCAATCGCGGAATTTGGGTATTACGTCATACGACGGCACGTGCAGAGCGCTGCGATTCCTTCCTGCTTTCTGCCTTTCTGCCCTATCTGAGCGAATAGTTCTTGAACCCGTATTCTCAATCCACTACCATGCCAATGAGTTTCGATAAGGAGAAGGGCATGGAACAACTGAACCGTATCACCCAGCAACCTGATGTAATGGGCGGCAAAGCATGTATTCGTGGCATGCGTGTCACAGTTGGCATGATCGTGGGACAAATCGGCGCAGGACACAGTGTTGATGAAATCCTCGTTGACTATCCCTACCTTGAGCGCGAAGACATTATGCAGGCGCTCCGTTATGCTGCATGGCGAACTGAGGAACGTGAGGTGATATTAACTTCCACATGAAATTACTTGTCGATATGAACTTGTCCCCGCGCTGGATCGGTTTGTTAGTCGATAATGGCATTGAGGCAGCGCACTGGTCAACGTTGGGCGCGAACAATGCACCGGACAATGAAATTATGACCTACGCCAGCGCGAATGGCTATGTTGTCCTGACACATGATCTGGATTTCAGCGCTATCCTTGCCGCAACGCATGGCGAGAAGCCTAGCGTTGTTCAAATCCGGGCGGATGATGTCAGCCCGGACATTATCGGATTACAGGTTATCACCGCCTTGCGGCAAATGGCCTCCGAACTGGCAGATGGCGCATTGCTTACCATTGATCCTAATCGTACCAGGATGCGGCTACTGCCACTACAACTCAGATCAATAGATGAAACGTAACATCACAAAATCTGGCTCTTATCTGGGCGAAAATGACATAGTACGTTTTGAGGATATTTATGGTCTGCAAAAGAACTGAATGAAAGATATCCTGCAATATCACGCTTACCGGGAAGCGTGATATTGCAAACCTATACTGACCGCACTACAGATTTCTGATACCAGCGATACGTATCTTTCAGTCCTTCATTAAGATTAATCTTCGCGCTCCAACCCATATTTTTCAATCGCGTCACATCCATGAGCTTCCGGGGTGTACCATCAGGCTTGGTCGCATCAAATACAATTCTTCCTGAAAAACCGGTTATTTGTGCGATTGATTCGGCAAGCTCAGCAATTGTCACTTCCTGTCCTGTACCCACGTTGATCTGCGATAGCATCGGCAATGTGTTTGCTTGGTATCTATCCTGCGGCAAATCCAACACAAATAGCGATGCTTCCGCCATATCGTCCACATGCAGAAATTCGCGATATGGCCTGCCACTCCCCCAAATGACAACTTCTGGCGCATTTGAAATCACAGCTTCATGGAAACGCCGTATCAGAGCTGGCACCACGTGACTGTTTTCAGGATGAAAATTATCTCCCGGCCCATACAGATTAGTCGGCATAACGCTACGGTAATCCACGCCATGCGATGCTCCATACTGCCGGTTATAGCTCTCGCACAGTTTGATTCCGGCAATCTTCGCGATCGCATAAGGTTCGTTGGTCGGTTCCAGCGTTCCTGTCAGCAAAGTATCTTCACGCATCGGTTGCGGCGCAAATTTAGATAAATGCATGAACTTCCCAGAAATAAAAAGCGCTTCACACCCGCCATCCAGGCTTGGTGTAGTACATTGCATTCCATCATCATGTTCTGGTAAATAAACTCCGCCGGATAAGTATTATTGGCGTATATTCCCCCACCTTTGCTGCCGCCAGTATCGCTACATCAGGCTGCGCATCCGAAAAAAATTCCGCACAGATGCCTGATCGGTTAAATCCAGCTCAGCGTGTGTACGAGTAACCAGCTCAATGGTTTCACCGCTCTCCTGCCGTGCCTTTAACCGGCGAACAATAGCGGATCCCACCATGCCATTGTGTCCAGCCACATAAATCCTTGTCATTACTCAACCTCTAAAAAAATTTAAAGGGTACCTTTGAAAAACCATATTTCATCATAATATTGCGTTACTCAAAAAATATTCTTATACATATCAGTTGTATGCTGCGGCAATATTTTTTGTTCTTGCCTTAACTTATTTAAAAATCCGAATTTTCAGAGGTATCCTAACAGGCCGTTGAAAAACGTTTTCGAGGCAGCCGATGCAAGGCAAAAACAGGCGAAAAAGCGCAGTTTATGCTTAATAAATGAGCATTTTGAGCCTGTTTTTAACACCGCAGCGGCAACGCAGATAGTTTTTCAATGGCCTGTTAAAGATACAGAAATCTGGAATCACATTTGGTTATGCCATTATTTTTATTTGCCACAAAGTAAAATAGCCGCTCTCACTCAATCTTTGTAACAAACTGAAAGCTTTCTGCAAACTCACCATGAACAGGTGTTACACCAAGACTCTCACAGCAGTACTGAACAAACCGCCGCGCATTTCCATACAACACCGGTATCAGTACATGCAGAGCATTGAAGTGATCTGAAATTTCAGCATAGTTAATACCATAATCGTGCGCTGCAAGATTACGGGTTGTTCGACAGAGCTGCCATGACTCAATTGATTCGATTATTCCGGCCTTCTCATAAAATGACAATGTTTTAAGAAAGATATCGCTCTGCTCACCTGATAATATTGCAGCATGGCGCAAAGCTGCACCCAGCGTATCCTGTAACTTCGAGAACCTTTCATTGATGGAAGAAAGCGACTCAAACAACGCAATATCCTTCTTGTGATTCTCCAAGTGCTCACTCGTCAGAGGCCATACAATCTTCTGGTCAGAAGCATCTAAAAAGAAAACGCAGCGCTGAATTGCTTCAAGTAAAACAGCCAAATGCTGTTGTTCAGCCTGAAGTGCGTCAGCACTCATGGCACAACACTCAAACGCACAGCTTGCAAATAAGCAATTGTTTGAAACGGTGTTGGGTCAGTGTTTCTCACATGAATCAAGATATCCACCGGCAAGCCAAGCGCTTGCTCCAACCCCATTTTCATTTTTGCCTGTTCGATTCTGGAAAGATGCCGGTCCACCTCCAGAAGAATATCAACATCCCCACCTCTAGCTTGATCATTCAAGCGGGAACCGAATAGATACACCGACGACGTATCACCGGCAAAATGAGATATCGCCTGAGTAATGATTTGAATTTGTTGTGCCGTCAATCGCATGTTTTTGCTAGTGTAGTGTCTCTCAAATGTTTGCACATTTAGACTGTGGCCTGTGACTCCATCATGGCGTTGCGGGCACGCTGAATTTTTCGCAAAATTTCTTCCCCCTTGGCATTCCAGACGTAACGTTTTGGATTTTGATTGCGGTCAGCCAAATAGGTGAGAATTTTATCGGCCAATTCCTTAACTGAAGCAAAGCTGCCACTGACGATCTGGTCAGTCAGATCGCGGAAAAAACGTTCGACCAGGTTAAGCCATGAGGACGAAGTTGGCGTGAAGTGCATGTGGAATCTGGAATGCTTGGCCAGCCATGCTTTTACCTCGGGATGCTTGTGGGTTGCGTAATTGTCGGCGATCAGATGAATATCCAAATCTTTTGGTGTTTCCCGCTCGATTTTCTTGAGGAACGCCAGCCATTCCTGATGCCGGTGTTGTTTGGCGATGGTTGTGATCAGTTTACCCTCCAGATAGTTTAGCGCAGCAAACAAAGTCAAAGTGCCATGGCGAATATAATCGTGCGTTGTGGTCTTGATATGTCCGATGCCCAGCGGCAATCCCGGCTGGGTGCGCTCCAGCGCCTGACACTGTGATTTCTCGTCGCAGCACAGCAAGGCTTTTCCGGTGGATTGAGATACAGACCGATGACATCCCAGAATTTTTCCTCGAATGCGTGTCATTCGACAGCTTGAAGGTTCGGGTCAGATGCGGCTTGATGTCTGCCCAAGCGCTGCACGCTGGCCTTCGAAATACCCGCCGCTCGCGCCATAGTGCGGCAACTCCAGCGTCCCAGGTTGGCGGGCGGACGCGTTACTGTCTCCAGCACTTTCTTGACCACCACATCGGGCAATGAAGGCTTGCGGCCACGCCAGTGCGTCGGTGAGACCGGCCAACCGTTCTTGCCGAAGCGCTGACACCAGTGACTCACCGTCACACGTGTCACCCCAGCTTTCGCACCGATGGCTTCCGCGTATGCCCCTCAGCCGCCAGCAAAATGATTTGAGCGCGTTGCCGATCCCGTACTGACACGGTGCTGGCGCGTAACCGCCTGTTCAGCTCTCGTCTCTCTTCCTCTTCAAGTACAATCTTCCTCTTTGCCATGATTCGCTCCTCAAAACAGTTCGTGCTTCAAGTATAAGCAAAATCAGGAAATGTAAATTCATTTGCAGGACACTACACTAGTTCTCAGTTCTGGCAACCGAAATAATACACCATAAAACCGATGCGTCACTATCGCTTATGTATTCTACAATTCCACCACTGTCGCAACACATGCCAAACAAAAATTGGCGCCGATACAAACATCCGGCGCCAAAGCCTTCGAGGCTGTTGAATCAGCCTTGGCAGCCATTCCAGTCCAAACCGTTGAAAAACCGGATGGGAACGTTTCACCTGCCCGGTATAAAAATCGAATACTGCGCCGATCGCTGCCGCGAACTTTACATTCAAACGAGCGCGGTTTTCAAAAATCCATTTCTCCTGCTTGGGCGCCGTCATACCCACCCACAACACATCCGGTGCGGCAACATCAATACCAACCACGCAGGTTATTTCGTTCATCATTCGTACCCGCCTCGTATGCAGGCTCTGTCTGCCAGGCAGTCGGCCCAAGTTACCGTTCGGTTTGATTGAATGAGAAATGAACCGCAGCACCTATCTGACCCACAGATTCATAGACCTATTGTCCAGCCGATGTCTTGCGGTTCTCCTGCTCATCACCACTATTGTAGTGCTTTTTGCTGGCGGTGTCAATATACGAGGTCCATAACCAGGAATTCTTATTCTTGCGAACAATAGAACAATAGCACCAGCCATCGTTCCTTGGATGCAATTGATAGTACTCTCCGATTTCTCGTTGGCTGTACGCACCTGTTTTGTAAGCGGCAATGAGCGCCATTCTCCGGCCATTGTGTTGCGCGGCGATCTCCTCGCGATGTTACGTGATAAAGCGTATTCGGAAATTCTAATCAGAGTGGTCTTGTCAAAGTCCGCAGCAGACACTCAATTTTCTTGATTCGCGACCCAGCCCCTTCTCGCGCCCCTTTTCTCCAACAATTCTCCGGAAAGACCAGGACGATTCGGAATAATCGTTATTCAATTGCAATGAAGCTGCGGAGTTCTTGAAGATAAAAAGTTACTTGAGATGATCCTTCATCCGGCGCCCAAGCCCGGTAGGATCTGCCGACCGCAAGGAGGCGCATCGGTTGTATCATTCAAGCCCCTCGATATCATAATCTTCATGATTTCCCCAATTCGCGGGATAGACGCCTTGTTCAACATAACGATGAAAACTGGAATAAGGCCAATCACTTGTTCTTTTGCCCAGCCATGTTTAACAGGATTCCAATGAATATAATCGACATGCCGGTTAAAATCATTTTGGTCACGTAAAAGATGCTCCCAGAATCGACGTTGCCATATTCCCCTTTCCCGGCGAGATTTCCGGCTGGTAGAAATTCTTTCTCCTTTTGCTATGTGACGGGAAAAGTAACCTTTCAACAGTTTCCATCGGGTTGAAAAATCTGCATCGGCCTGTGGTAGCGTCCAGATACAGTGTAAGTGATCCGGCAAAATAACGACGGCATCCATGCGAAAAGGGTAGCGCTGTTTTGTGTATTCAAATGCGCTACGTAGTAAAGGGCACTTCTAAAAATTCAAAGTTCCAAACAAAACGAGGCGCGAGCAAAAAATGGTGACGCAGCATATAATTGATATGTAAGGAAACATTTTTTGTGAGCAACAAAGTGTTGTGACGAAATTTGGATTTTTAGAAGTGCCCTAAATCAATTTTCTCGACTAATAGCCGATTGGTCTTGCGTTCGGCAAGATTGACCGTAAAAAACCAGGAACCTCCGGGAATATAGGCACGCCGGTATTCTGTCATTTTGTTTGTTTTCCTGTTTTTAAACTATCTCTTGATTGATGCGCCTCCTTGCGGTCGGCACATCCTACCGGGCTGAATAACTGTCATTTCGAGCGTAGCGAGAAATCTATGGTATTGATTGCCAAAGATTCCTCACTTTGTTCGGAATGACCTATGAGGGTTATTCAGAGTTTCCCTAATAGTCAATGCATAGATTTCTCGCTACGCTCGAAATGACACTTATTCAGAGTTACCTTAACTGAGAAGACCTACAAATTGCCCGCTCACTCCGGAGATATTGTCATTTGTTGGCTGACCAGTCTATCAAGCAGGATGGCAAAGAGACGAATGTCACCCTCCACCGAAGCTTTCTCCAGTGCCGCCATATACTCACTGCGCACCGGCATCGTAACTATTGTCCAGGGCCAACCACCACGCGCCAGCATCAAATTCAGAATGAAACGTGCCAACCGGCCATTACCGTCCATATACGGGTGGATAAATACAAACACAAAATGTCCAAGTACGGCTTGCACCGACGGCTCCGGCTCGGCGCTAAGCAAATCAAAAAGAAGGGACATCGCAGCGCGTACCCCCTCTGGTGGCAACGGCACGTGCATCGAGTTTCGGATAAATACCTGGCTGGAGCGCCAGCCCGCCAAGTCTGATGGTTTGAGAATACCGGCCTGAACTGAAGGCGACCATAAAGCCCGAAACCATCCGGGCAGGTTCTGCTGCAGAATTTCTCCGGCATTTTCTCCGGCAAGCACAGACACGAGGCTTTCACGTACTTTCAGGTGTGCCTCGTAGTAGCCTCGGGCAGCCAGGATATTGCGATCCCTCTTGTCCTGCTCGTTGCTATCCGGAGACCACTTCCCCTGACGTACCTTGTCGATGAGCTCTGCCGTCACCTGGTATCCCTCGATGGACAGGGAATGATAGGCATCGGCAAGATAGCGTTCTTCAGCTTCGAGAAGATAGGCAGCGGCGGCCGGAAGTGGCTGTAGCGGCACGGACCACACATCAAGCACCTGCTGACGCATATCTTCCCACATAGCCCGGATGCGCCCGCAGTAAGGCGATTCAGGACGTAGCCTGACCGGCGCAACCGGTATTGCAAACGGATTGGTTTCGACCACCACATAACCCGCAGATCGCATACTGCCAGCGATTTCATCGGCCATTGCTTCTCGGCCAACAGCTCGCAACCCCCCTGCAAGACGTCCGGCAATGACGGAATGATCTCCATCCAGCAACAGCCGGCTGAGTTGTGAAACGTCCCGCAATTGCTCAAGCGACAGCCTGAGAGTGAGCGGATCAGACTGCCACATATTCGGAGTCGCCCGAAGAATCGCAGCTTCCAGGCTGAGCACGCGCAGCCCTTGGGCTACAGTTCGACTGGAACTGGCAGCAAAATCCTTCGCTCTGTAATCAAACAGCGACATGCCCGCCGGTAAGGACAAGCTGTTGTTATGCCCCAGCAAAGCGTGAATCTGAATCTGACGAGGCAAGCTTGTGCTCCCGGTATGCAGCAACAAGGACAGCTCGGGATTAACGTACCAATCTTCACCAAAACGCTCATCGCAATAGCCACGAATGAAATCGCGTACCGAAGCAAACCATGTAGCCGTATCCCCATCCAACTCATCGGGGCGAGCAGATATATACCAACCCTTGATTATGGGCTTCAGATAGCCATTGTTCGTCAAGCGAGTCAGATGCGTGCGGGTCAGGTCGGCTGAGCGCAGCACTTGCTTCCCGGATCGCTGCAGCACCTCCAGCCTGGTCAGTGATTCGGCCAGCTTTTCATTCGGAGTTGCCATAAACAATCTCGCCTCATAGCACGTTTATTACGCTTTACGATAGCAAGTTTATAGAGACTCGTCAAAGGAAGTTTATTGCGTCGCGCGACGGCACGTGAAAAGCACTGTGAACGAAAGAACGGAGTCACAAGATCGGAATCAGGTCCATAACAAAGAATTCTTATTCTTGTGAAGAGTAACCCCAACCATCGTTCGTTGGATGCAATTGATAGTACTCCCCGATTTCTCGTTGGCTGTATGCACCTGTTTTGTAGGCGGCAATGATCGCCATTCTCCGGCCTTTGTGTTGCGCGACGATCTCCTCGCGATGTTACGTGATAAAGCGCATTCGGAAATTCTAATCGGAGTGGTCTTGTCAAAGTCCGCAGCAGACACTCAATTTTCTTGATTTGCGACCTGCCCCCTTTCTCCTACATCAGAAACTGATGTCAATCACATAGTATGTGCTATCATTGATTTCACATAATAAGGAGTGAAGTCAAATGTCTGTTGTTACTGTTCGTAATTTGCCCGAAGAAACGCATCGCGCGCTTAAGCTGCGTGCTGCTCAGCATGGACGTAGCACCGAAGCTGAAATCCGGGAAATTCTAGAAGAGGCAGTGCGTCCCAGGACGCGTGTCAAAATCGGATCTGAACTTGCTGCTTTTGGGCAATCCTTTGGTGGGGTTAATTTTAACGATACTCGTGATCAGACGCCGACTGACCCGGCAGTGTTCGAATGATCATCCTGGATACGAATGTCATATCCGAACCGATGAAACCCAACGGCAATCCCGCCGTGCAAGCTTGGCTTGATCGGCAGACGGCCGAGACACTCTATCTGACAGCAACAAGCCTTTCCGAATTGCTGGTCGGCATTGAAATCCTGCCAGATGGCAAACGTAAAGAAGGACTTGATACCGCACTGAGGAAACTGATGGAGAGGCTTTTTGAGTCGCGCATACTATCATTCGATCAACAGGCTGCAGTAGCATATGCGCCCATAGTCGGTCGAGCTAGGACTAACGGTTGCCTCATCTCTGTGGCAGATGGTCAGATTGCCGCAATCGCGGTCATACATGGATTCACCATAGCGACGCGAGATACTGAGCCTTTTGTTGCCGCCGGAGTGCCTGTCATCAATCCTTGGCAAGAACGATCTTAGCCTGAACATTGCATAAACAGGACAAATAGCTCACGGAAATAGGGAGCTGGGCCATAACAAAGAATCCTTATTCTTGCGAAGAGTAGCCCCAACCATCATTCGTTGGATGCAATTGATAGTACTCTCCGATTTCTCGTTGGCTGTATGCACCTGTTTTGTGCTGCGGCAATGATCGCCATTCGGCCTTTATGTTGCGTGGCGATCTCCTCGCGGGGTTAAGTGAAAGCGCATTCGGAAATTCTAATCAGAGTGGTCTTGTCAAAGTCCGCGGCAGACACTCAATTTTCTTGATTCGCGACCCAGCCCCTTTCTCGCGCCCCTTTTTCTCCAACAATTCTCCGGAAAGACCAGGACGATTCGGAATAATCGTTATTCAATTGCAATGAAGCTGCGGAGTTCTTGAAGATAAAGAGTTGCTTGAGATGATCCCTCATCCGGCGCCCAAGCCCGGTAGGATGTGCCGACCTCAAGGAAGCGCATCGGTTGTATCATTCAAGCCCCTCGATATCATAATCTTCGTGATTTCCCCAATTCTCTGGATAGACACCTTGTTCAACATAACGATGAAAACTGGAATAAGGCCAATCGCTTACTCTTTCTGCCCAGCCATGTTTAACAGGATTCCAATGAATATAATCGACATGCCGGTTAAAATCATTTTGGTCACGTAAAAGATGCTCCCAGAATCGACGTTGCCATATTCCCCTTTCCCGGCGAGATTTCCGGCTGGTAGAAATTCTTTCTCCTTTTTGCTATGTGACGGGAAAAGTATCCTTTCAACAGTTTCCATCGGGTTGAAAAATCTGCATCGGCCTGTGGTAGCGTCCAGATACAGTGTAAGTGATCCGGCAAAATAACGACGGCATTCATGCGAAAAGGGTAGCGCTGTTTGGTGTATTCAAATGCGCTACGTAGTAAATCGATTTTCTCGACTAATAGCCGATTGGTCTTGCGTTCGGCAAGATTGACCGTAAAAACCAGGAACCTCCGGGAATATAGGCACGCCGGTATTCTGTCATTTTGTTTGTTTTCCTGTTTTAAAACTATTTCTTGATTGATGCGCCTCCTTGCGGTCGGCACATCCTACCGGGCTGGGCCATAACAAAGAATCCTTATTCTTGCGAAGAGTAACCTTAACCATCATTCGTTGGATGCAATTGATAGCACTCTCCGATTTCTCGTTGGCTGTATGCACCTGTTTTGTGCTGCGGCAATGATCGCCATTCGGCCTTTATGTTGCGTGGCGATCTCCTCGCGGGGTTAAGTGAAAGCGCATTCGGAAATTCTAATCGGAGTGGTCTTGTCATAGTTCGCAGCGTACAAACAATTTTCCTGGATCGCGACCTGAACATCCACCATCACCTCTCCAACTGCGTAATCACCCCCAACATCATCTTAGCCATAGCAGTTCTGTCGTATTTCTTTGCTGCTACTAGGCAGCGTGCTCGGTAGCTTTCATAGGCTTGTTTATCTCGGTACAAAAACTGCAATTGTTCCACCAGTTGCGTAGCGTTTTCCGGTTCAAACACGATGCCCACGCCTTCCTCACGTACAATATCCGCAGATTCCCCTGCCACCCCATGCAGCACGGGTAAGCCCATACCCATGCACTCAAACAGCTTGGAAGGAATCGCGGTCGTAAACAACTCGATCTTTCGCAGGTGGATGACCGAGACATCCAGCAACGACCAATAACGCGCCACTTGCTCCTGGGTACAGAATCAACAAAGGTGAGGTTATCCAGACCTCGTCGCGCCGCTTCATCCTTCAACATCTGCTTGCGGGCACCATCTCCCAGCATAATGAAGTGAAACACCGCGCCATCGGGCAGGCCGCGCAGCATCTCCGCCGCATCCAATAGTGTTTCCAGGTGATGCGCCAAACCGTGTGCCCACATAGCCCGCCACAAACTTGCCTTCCAGACACAATTCCCGCACCAAATCCGTATCTTTAGGCATCGACTTGAAGCGCGACATATCCACGCCATTTGTCACCACCGCGATCTTGTCGCCATCCACGCCGCGTGCCATCAAGGCCTTCTTGAACGAATGCGTCACGGAAACAATTCGCGCCGCCTTGCGGTAAAGAAACAGTTCCAAATGCTCCAAAGCCCTTATGGCAGCGGATTCTTTCATCGCACCCACCGCCTTGATCGACTCCGGCCACATGTCGCGCAATTCGAAAACAAAGGAATGCGCTTAAGCGACTCACCACATATGCGGCGCAGACTGTAAAAAACTGGGGTGAAGTCCCCACCACCACATCCACCTTACGCACAAACAACGCCGCCAAAACCGCGCTCACCATGAAACTCTGGTAATCCAGGATGCGCTTCACGAAACCCTCATTCGCGGCGATGTAAGACCAAACCCGGATCACCCGAATGCTTGCCATCTCTTCGCTCTGCCACAAACGATTGCGGTACCCATCAAATACCCGCCCCTTGGGGAAATTCGGCGCACAAGTAATGACTGTTACCTTTTGTCCCGCCTTCACCCACTCGCGACAATGCTCAAAAGTGCGCGACGCTGGCGCGTTCACCTCCGGCGGAAAGTTGTCCGTCAAAAAAAGAATATGCATGTCACTCCCAGGAAAAATTGATTGTGGATTCAGCACCGTCGAATTGTATTTTCTGAGGGGCGCCAGAAGTTTGGTCGATACTCAATTCAATTCCTTTAGCATATGCTGCACAATCTTATTGGCAGCATCACCCGCTCCATACGGCGTTATTTCTCGCCCAACTGTACCGATACCAGCCCGCAATACCGCAATAACCTCAGCCGCATTCGTGGGAGACGCCAATCGATTCCAACCTCCGTCGACCAGCTCAACCCATTCAGTCTCATCGCGCAAAGTGACACAAGGCACCCGGTAAAAGAATGCTTCCTTCTGTACGCCGCCGGAGTCTGTGGCTATCAACGCTGCATATTTTTCCAACTGAACCATGTCGATGTAACCCACCGGGTCTATCAGTGTCAAATTTCGGCCCAGTGATTCAAGGCGTCCCGACTTTTGCAGCACTCCACGTGTGCGTGGATGCAGCGGCCACACCACGGGCAAGTTTTGCGCCACGGCTTCCAGTGCTTCGACAATTGCCGCCAAACGGCCGGGATGGTCGGTGTTTTCGGCTCGGTGAATGGTCGCCAGAATATACCCCTTGGCTTTTAGTCCCAGTTGGTGCAACAAGCCACCGTTCTCACTGACACGGGAACCATGATGCAACGCCACATCAAACATTACATCCCCCACGGGAATGATCTGTTCTGCCGCAAAGCCCTCGCGCTGCAAATGCTGGGCGGCAACCACAGTCGGCGTGAAAAGCAAGCGCGAGATACGATCCGTGAGGATACGGTTGACCTCTTCCGGCATCGCCATATTGAACGAGCGCAACCCTGCCTCTACATGTGCAACTGGAATATGCAGCTTCACTGCCGCTAACGCACCAGCCAGCGTGGAATTGGTATCGCCATACACCAGCACCGCATCCGGTTCCTCCACCAACAATACTTTCTCAATCTCGATCAACATGCGGCCCGTCATATCGCCATGCAAGCCGCCGTTGATATCCAGATGATAAGCAGGTTTATCCATCCCCAACTCGGCAAAAAAAACATCCGACATGTTGGCGTCAAAATGCTGCCCAGTATGGATAACAACTTCAGTCAACGAATCTGACTTTGCAATAGCGTGCGAGACAACACTGGCCTTGATGAATTGAGGTCGCGCTCCGAGGACGGTAACAATTTTCATGCGAAACATAACCCTTTCAAAATTTCAAATCTCATGCTGAATACCCACAAAGTTCATCTGCACATCATAAAGAGCCGTCATTGCGAGTAGCGAAGCGGCGCCATGTCTCCGCAAAGACAAACACTGAAACAGGCCGACTACCGAGCATCTCATTGCCTGGTCTCAACCAGCGATGGCCAGAACATCAGCTGTGTCAGCATCCTGTTGCCGGCATCTGCTTTGGTACCAAGCCCCGGGTAATACTTGTCCATGAAGAGACGGTCAGCTTCAATATCGGACACGCTCAGACGATACAGCCGCCTGCCCAAGGTGCGGATTTCCGGATCATACCGCGCCCAGCTTGCATACCCACCCGTTGCGAACGCATTGCTCAAACCAAACGGCGGATACCCTTCCATGCAACGCGGCGTGCCGTTATCGTAGCCCACGCGGTACCAACCGTTTGCACCACTCCAATAATTGCTGAACAACGGGTATTCAGCATCCCCATTCCAAACCTTCTCCAACAACTGATGGGCAAAAGCACGCATGATCCCAACCGAGGGCAAGTCATCCTGTGCTACCCTCCAAAACTGTTGCATTGCTTCCCGGTTGCGTTCAATGGCATCAAAAGCATGCACCAAACGCCGCGCATGGCTAATGTCCCAACCAATATTTTCAACGGGCTCAAAAATTCCTGCATTTAGTGAAACCTGTGTTTTGAAAGTGCCATCCGCTTGCTTGATGCAATTCACCGGCTTCTCACCGCCGGTATAGCCCGCATAGCGATTATCCGCATACCGCCTCCAGAAGCCGCGATCCAGATCGGCCAGCTTGACCGGCCGACCATTGCGTCCAACGCCATCCAGCAAGGTAATGCGAGTCGCAAACAGTTTTAACATCCAGAACAAATGCTGCCGCATT
>JADKHF010000027.1 GCA_016721865.1 Nitrosomonas sp.
ATCCACCACGACACTGGTTGAATAGAAATTTCATCACCGAAACTAATCGAAACAATTTCTCACGGATAAATTCCCCGCAATAAATCGCTGACTGCGATCTGTTATTTCATCCTTCGCAAACGAAGAATTGGTTAGCCTTTGATTATAGGTGCGGATTGTGGTAAAGCTCTGGGAGTTGCATTTTATGTATATGGCGCTAACCGGTATAATAGATGCAAATTCAAATGTTTTGCCATATTGCTTAAGAAAGGTAACTGTTGATTCTTGTCAGCTACCTTATCAATCTTATTGATCACTAAAATAACCGGAACATTCTTCGGAAGAATTTTTAAAGCGCTAAGATCGCGTTGGTGATCGTCACCCATTGCTTCAATAACAAACAGAATAACATCCACATCTTGCATACTTTGCGTTACTACCCGTTTCATTGAGATATTCAAGCGGTTAGTATATTGCGTTTGAAAACCGGGGAGTATCAAAAAAACAAAATAAATTGTGTCTGCTCATCGTTAAAATTCCGTTAATCCGGAAACGTGTTGTTTGTGCTTTCTTGGATGTGATGCTGATTTTTGCTGCAGCAACTTATTCGTAGTGTCGATTTACCAACATTCGGACGGCCAATAATAGCAATAGTAGCAGTGCGAAGAATTGGACTCCAGTGGTCATTCTGACAGATCTTAACTTATTAACGTTGTAACATTCATGTTAAGAGTAATCGGAATGCGGACAAGCTTCTTCATAGGCCAATTTTGCTGCTGCCTGTTCTGCACTACGACGGCTTGCCCCTCACCTAAGTGCGAATATTAAACATGGGTATCACAATTCCACTTTAAATTTCTGTTTATGTGCGTTCCGCTGGTTGTAACCACCACATATTCCGGCAATGCAATTTCCGGCTTTGCAAGAATTCCTGTAATAAGGTTTTAGGATCTTTACCCTGTGTTTTAAGATCCAATACGCTGCCATCAAAGGTAGTAAAGCATCCATAATCACATCTTCAGCCCGGGCATAATTACTATCCAGATAAATGGCACCCAATACAGCTTCCCAAGGCATCAGCAAGAATGGATGGTACGATGACAGCCGCCGCTCTTCAATTCGCCTTCTCTAATCTTATCAACTTATCCATCTGCAGACTAAGCGCCATTTCAGACAATGCCTGCTGATTAACAAAATTGGCACGGAGTCGTGATAAATGTCCTTCCGGAAAATCAGGAAAAAATTTATAAATTAATCCTGCAATTGCACAATTCAATACAGCATCGCCTAAGAATTCGAGACGTTCGTTATGAAATGCGCTATGACTTCGATGCGTCAGCGCTTCTTGCAGTAATTTGAACTGAGTAAAAGAATATCTCTGCGTTTACAGAAAGTATCCAGTAAAAATTGATAATTTACTTTGCATGGCGTCATTTGGCATCGTGCTGCTCAGGATCAATCGCTGGTTGCTTCGAAATCAATATTTAAAGATATGTTGGAAATGAGTGGAATTTTTGTTGTATATCCTGCACTCAAAACAATCTGACCATTCTCCCTATTGATTTTAATATCCTGCCCACTAACAGATTTAATATTATCAATCTGGGCACGCTTACTAAAAGAAAGTCTTATTTGATTCAGATCCAACTCTATAAATCCGTCTCTTTGACTATTGCTGTTAAGTTTTTTTTTGATTGTGGAATATTCAATATAGGCTGGGATAATTCTCAAACCGGAAATGGCAATAAAAATCAAGATCACAGACCACACCAACAAACCAGATAAACTGACGCCTTTTTTTTTTGTAACATCGTGATATTCTCATGCTTACCTCCTCACCCAAGAAAAGACTCAAGCATTATTTAATGGATAGTCCAATTCGGCCAAAATCGCCAAAATTCCACCAAATTAAAAAAGCCTTACTTTCAATATTCTCTTCTGGAACAAACCCCAATACCGGCTATCACTACTGCTGTCGCGATTATCGCCTAGAGTAAAAATATCTGCCTGCTGGTACTTCGCACGTAAATCCTGTGCGATGATACTTACAATTGTCTCGAAATTCGAACTGCCTTACATTGGAATATTGAAGTCCTTTCACTTCCTGATTAATGAGAATGGAATGGCTATCTTCATTTAAATATTCAGAAAATCTGTCGGAATAAATATATCCAAACCCAGATTCTATATATTTGTAATCGCCTTCGTATTCCATTTTTATCACTTCGCCATTAATAATTAATTGTTTATTATGATAGGTGATAACATCACCGGGCAAACCGATGACACGTTTGATGTAATCAATCGATGGATCTTCTGGTAGCGAAACACCAATACATCGCCACGCTTGGGTTTGATCCATGTCAAAAATTTTCTTATTAAGAACTGGAAGTCGGATCCCATACGATGTACTTATTGACCAGAATGAAATCACCGACTAATAAAGTAGGTATCATTGAGCCTGAAGGTATTTTGAATGGCTCCATCACAAACGAGCGCAGACTAAAAACAATCAGAATGATTGGAAAAAAAACTTTTAGGATATTCGATCCACCATGGTTCACTTTCACCCGTAGCGCTTTTTTCTTCCAGAATAGGTAATCTAGTAAGCAAATACTACCGGTAATTACAAGTAGCACAAACAGAATCAAAGGAAATTCATTGCAATTCCTTTGATAACACATTAAATATCGCATTAAAGCGATTCAGTTTAATTTGAAATTAGATAAAAGAACTTTACTTTTATTATTCATTATTTATTATCAACTGCAAAATTGCCAGAAATGCTTCTTGCGGAATTTACATTGCCAACCCGTTTCATTCTCTTTTTACCTGCTTTTTGTTTCTCCAGCAACTTTCGTTTACGGGTTATATCGCCACCGTAACATTTTGCCAACACATTCTTGCGTAATGCCTTAACCGTCTCGCGCGAAATAATATGCGCACCAATGGTTGCCTGCACGGCGATATCAAACATCTGGCGAGGAATTAATTGACGCATTTTTGCACCTAATTCGCGCCCCTCGATATTGACTACTGCTTCGATGGATAATCAGGGATAGCGCATCAACTTTCTCGCCATTGATCAATATATCCAGTTTCACTAAATCTGATGCGCGAAATTCTTTGAATTCATAATCCAATGAAGCATATCCGCGGCTGGTCGATTTCAAACGATCAAAAAAATCCATAACGACTTCGTTTAAAGGCATCTCATAGGTAAGCATGACTTGCTTACCCATATATTGCATATTCGTTTGGTTCCTCGCTTACTGACGCACAATGTAATCACTGCACCAACATACTCTTCTGGAACCAAAATCGTCGAAGTAATAATGGGTCTCGCGAATCTCAGCGATCTTAGAAAGATCGGGAATTTTTGATGGGTTTTCATTTCAATCATCGTACCATCGCGCATTAGTATTTGATAAACCACTGTCGGAGCAGTAGTAATCAAATCCATGTCATATTCTCTTTCTAGCCGCTCCTGCACGATATCCATGTGCAGCAAGCCGAGAAAACCGCAACGAAAACCGAAACTAAGCGCTTGGGATACTTCCGGTTCAAAATGTAGCGACGAATCATTCAGTTTCAGTTTCTCCAGTGCTGAGCGTAAAGCGTCACTGATTGGATTCGATGGGATACAATCCGGCAAATACCTGTGGTTTTATCTCTTTAAAACCCTGTAACGGTATTTCGGCTGGACGGATCGCTGACGTTACCGTATCACCAACTTTTGCCGCATCCAGTTCTTTGATGCCGGAGATAATGAAGCCAACTTCTCCTGCGCTGAGAGATTCACGATAGAGTGATTTAGGCACAAACACACCCACATGTTCACACGGTTGCACTGCCTTACTAGCCATCAGCAAAATCTTATCGCCTGATTTTATGGTGCCATCCATAACTCTGACCAATATAACAACGCCAACATAATTATCAAACCAGGAATCAATAATTAGCGCTTTTAACGGTGCATTGGGATCTCCTTTTGGTTCAGGAATTTTTGCAATCAATGTTTCTAAAACATCCTCGACCCCTTCTCCTGTTTTTGCACTGACTCTAACCGCATCATGTGCATCAATTCCAATTACTCCTCCAATGTTTGCTGATAACACGCACGGGATCAGCAGCCAGGCAAATCAATCTTATTTAAAACTGGAACAACCTCAACACCTTGCTCAATCGCGGTATAACAATTAGCAACTGTCTGCGCTTCAACACCCTGTGATGCATCAACAACGAGAAGTGCCCCTCACATGCGGCAAGAGAACGAGAGACTTCATATGAAAAATCAACGTGCCCGGGTGTATCAATTAAATTCAATAAATAAATCTCACCATTTCTTGCTTTATAATGCAAAGCCGCAGTCTGTGCTTTGATGGTAATGCCTCTTTCACGTTCCAAATCCATGGAATCCAATACTTGTTCTTCCATTTCACGATCGGATAGGCCGCCACATAAATGGATAATGCGATCTGCCAGTGTGGATTTGCCGTGATCAATATGTGCAATGATGGAGAAATTACGAATATGCTGCATTAGGATATGAAATATAAAAGATTTGTTTCAAAAAATAAGGAAAATTAACGTGCCAAACCGGAAATAAAGCACCCCGCCGCAAGCAGCGAGGTATTAAAAGGTCTCTTCAGACTGCTGTTTCACCAGCCTTCTAAGGGGGCGAGGAATTAAACGGAAGAGATTAAACCAAGGATTAAAATATTGTATTGGCAGTCAAAAGAGGCAGCATTTTAACGAAATTTACCAAGATAATCATCTAAAGCTGCTTCATCAAGAAAGTAATGACAGATCTCTTGGTTAGTCTTTGAGAAATTAGTACTGGAATTTTCTCTCCATAAAGCGCAATCAATTCTGGATCGGAGTCGATATCAACAACCTGAAAGTCAAAGGGCACCTGCTCTTGCAAATTTTGCAGAGCAAGTATCATGTTTTGACAAAGATGACAATCCACACGCCCATATACGATCAGTGATTTTAACTGATCAGGATCAAAGGAACTAGACTCAATTTTTTTTGTCATCATCAGCAAGTTTCATGGTGATGAAAGTAGTAATATCCCCCCTTTTAACGAGCAAAGCGATATTTTTCCCACTTTTCACTTGTTTGAGCAGCTCATTAAACTGCTCAATAGTATTCACATCCTTACTGTTAAATCCGAGAATAATATCTCCAACACGAACTCCTGAACGACTGGCAATACCTGGCTGCATGTCTTCTACCAATAACCCGTTCGTAATTTCCAATTGTCTTTTCTGTTCGGCAGTAATCTCGCTCAATGCTAGTCCAAGTCGATTTGAAGTATCAGTTTTTACCCCTTGCTTGAGTTTCCGGTTTTCTGCCGCTTCATCAGAAGGTGTTTCTCCAACTTCAACTTTTACAGTTTTTAAAGAACCATCTCGCCATATCTGAATAGAAACTTTTGAACCCGGTTTGGTATTGCCGACTATGCGCGGCAAATCAGCAGAAGTTATGATTACTTTTCATCAAACTGCATTATGATATCGCGCTTTGATCCTGCTAGATCTGCAGGACCGCCCTTTTCAACGGTAACTACTAAGGCACCATTCCCATCCGACAAACCAAAGGATTCTGCTAATTCTTTGGTTACTTCTTGAATCATTACGCCAATTCTTCCACGGCTTACTTTGCCGCTGACTTTTAATTGATCCGCAATTTCAGTCGCAACATTAATCGGTATGGCAAATGACAATCCCATAAATCACCCGTTCGGCTGTAGATTTGAGAGTTAATACCGACCACTTCACCTTTCATGTTAAACAACGGGCCGCCGGAATTTCCCGGATTGATCGCCACATCGGTTTGTATGAATGGAACATAATTTTCCTGCGCCAGAGAACGTCCTTTTGCACTCACGATGCCAGCAGTCACGCTATGCTCGAAGCCAAAAAGGTGAACCAATTGCTATCACCCATTCGCCAACTTTAAGACTTTCAGGATTTCCTTGTGTAACTTTTGGTAAATCAGTTGCATGTATCTTGATTAATGCAATATCTGTTTTTCGATCGGTACCGATAATCTCTGCCACAAATTCACGCTTGTCATTTAGCTTTACGGTAATCTCATCAGCGGTTTCAACAACATGCGCATTGGTCAAAATATAACCATCCGAGCTAATAATAAAACCTGACCCCAAAGATTTGGGTTCGGATTTTCTCGGTGCAGGGAAAGGCTGCATATGCCGTTTAAAAAAATCATAAAAGGGTGAATTTTCCGGAATACCAGGTATTTCAGGAAGCATTTGGTTATTCAGTGTGTTTATATTCTGTACGGCACTGATATTTACCACTGCCACACCATGTTTCTAAACCAGCCCAGTAAAATCTGGCAATTCATTGATCTGTGCCAGAGATATTGATGAATAGAAAAAAATGATGAGATTAATATAAGTTGCAGCATAATTTTCATCCTCACAATAAACCTGCAAAGTAATTAACATTTAAATATCGATTCGGGAAATATATTCAAGTCTTAAAATGCGGATGTACGAAGAAAAAACAGGATATTTAACTGATTTCATGAAAATGCACATAGTGACACGTCTTTGATAATAAGCCAGTGTCAGACCACTTTCATCAAGCATTCCTAATCCGTGACAGAAATGCAAGACTACTTAGCACTCTACTTAGCACTCTAATTTGCAGGAATTCAATCTTTCTTGATGACGGAATCTCCTATCAATTTTATAGTTTCCAATGGCACTTCTCCAACCGTTGTTATTTTAATGTCGTCCAGAATACGAACATATATGTTAATTGCGCCACGACTAGTAAAGAAACCAGGTAGGGGTGCCGGCATATCTTTAGTAACTGGCTCTATAAAAACTGAAACTGCTGCAAGTCCATCAGATAAAGTGATGTGATCCACCAGTGTAGTTTTCTCGGCTAGATTTCGTTTCATTTCAACCAGCTTTCTAAAACCAGCTGGCAGATTCATGACTTGCCACTTCAACTCACCCTCATTTAGAAAGGAAGTAATTAAATCAGTTACTTTCCATCCTTCTTGGACCATAGATAGATTTGGTTTCAATAAATCGGGATGAATCTCTCCATCAATTTCAAGTAGCGCAAATGCAAATTGCTCGATGATTTCGCTACCATTTACCACTGCAGCTTTCACTAGCAAGCCCGTTTCAACATCAATCCAGAATTGATGGCCATACCGTAAAGAATCTCTCGGCGTCAAGGACAAAACCTGACACAGATGATCCGTCACTCGCTCAAGTCTGGTCTCTTTAACATAATAATTTTCATCAATAACATTATCAAAAGGCTGGGAAAGAATATCAGGGAAAAATTTACGGGACCAGCGCTTTTCCGTGTATATTCTTTTGCTCTCCGGCAGATAACATTTCATTTCATCGTTATTGCGAAAAACGATTCGCGGCGATCCATCTAAAACTTCAATTTTCTCACGCTCACTGATTTGATCTACTTTATGAACGATGCGTGATGTTTCTATATGGCTATCACCATAGTAAACAAATGTTCCAGAAAAATTGTGCCGACGCGGTGCATCGGCCATTTTCTTCAACCAATCAAGTGCACTTTCAGATGAACGGGGTAATTCTTGCGCGAATGTTGCTTGAAAACAGAATGTTAGCAATAAAAACAGCGCGGTTGTTTACGGCTAATCATCTACCATAACTTTCGTGATATTCGGTTACGCTTATTAACATTAGTTACTTGTCCGCGCATCGTGACCCCTGGAGAGAATTCTCTATGCACAAACAGATAATCATTAATTTCGATTGGGGGATGGGGATAATGATGTATTGATTGCGGTGATGAAACTACGACGGGTGAAATAGTCAAATTATTACTATGATTTGGCTGTTCAGCCATGATTATTTGCTGTGGCTCATGTAAATTTTGCATGACTAACCAAGCTGAGACCATCGCTATCACAGAAGCTGCCACTGAAAATGCATATAATTTACGCTTCAGTTTTTTTCTATGTTAGATATATTTGGAGAGAGTACGGTTGGCTCGGCTTTTAATTTCTGACTAACACTGGGAGATATGTTCATTGATAATCGAGAGGATTGTCGCAATGTATCACCAATCAGATGATAAGTTTCCCATTCTTCCTGTAAATCATCATCCTTTCTTATTGCTTCAAAAATATTCGAAACATCTTGTTGATCAAGTTCACCATCCATTAATGCAGATACTTTACTTTTCACATTACCACCTCTTGTCTTTACTAGTCCCTAATAAAGGACGTAATTGTTCAGATATTGCTTCTCGTGCACGAAATATGCGCGAACGCACCGTCCCTATAGGACAATTCATAATATTTGCAATTTCTTCATAACTTAATCCATCAATTTCTCTTAATGTAATCGCAGTACGTAGTTCTTCAGGCAATGAATCCAATGTTTGATTTACTGTTTGGGCAATTTGTTTGCTCATCAGTTCACTTTCCGGTGTATTCATCTCCTTTAATAAACCGCTATCCTCAAAGTCCTCAGCATCCTCATTATCAAACCCTTGCAAAACAGGCGTAGCTTACGTCCCTGAGATACCAGAAAATTCTTAGCAGTATTGATACCAATCCGGTATAACCACGTGAAAAAGCACTATCGCCACGAAATGCAGGTAATGCTTTATATGCTTTAACAAGCTTCTTGCGTTACATCCTCAACTTCAGCTGAATCACGTATAAATTGCGATAACAAGCGAGCCAGCTTACGCTGATACTTAATAACTAGTAGATCAAATGCATGCTTATCACCGCCTTGAACTCTTTCTACTAACTGCTGATCGATCTCCCGATCACCCATACAACACAATCCCTGAGCATTTGAATGAATTTATAATTTTATTCTTGTTCCATTAAATTTAGCATAATGACACAATAGAACAAGTATACCTATCCAAATCAATCTCGGGAACTACGTAATTACATCTAATCTTTTCAGAGACAGTTAACAGGATTAATTAGTTCACTATTTGAACTCACTGATAGTAAAGTGAACAAATCTTTGAATACAGGCACGCAACGTAGTGAGTCTGTTATGATTCAGTCCTCTAATTATTTAAATATCGTCCCTGCTTAATGTCTAAAAACAATTTTGATACGCTTATTATTGGCAGCGGATTGGTTGGATTCACACTCGCATTGCATTTAGCACAGCATAAAAAAGTGTGTATTATAACTAAGCAAACAGCTGATGCAGGCGCCAGTTCATGGGCACAAGGCGGCATTGCAGCGGCGCTATCAAATGATGACTCCCCATCTAAGCATGTTCAGGATACGCTAATCGCCGGAGCGGGTTTATGCGATGAGGAAATCACTCGCTATGTTGCTGAGAATGCGGCTAACGCAATACACTGGCTGATAGGAGCAAGGTGTTATTTTACCAGCAACCAGAAAACTGAAACGGACACCACCTTACCAAAGAGGGTGGTCATAGCATGCGGCGAATTATTCACAGTGGTGATGCGACCGGTAAAGCTGTTCAACAAGCATTAATCCAAAAAATAAGAATGCATCATAATATTTCTGTATTGGAACATCATATTGCGATTGATCTGATCACCAGCGACAAATTACCCGATTATGCAGATAGACATCATAAACGATGTTTGGCGCTTACGTGCTCGACAAGAAAAATGATCGGGTACAGACATTTACAGCACAAAACACCGTGCTCGCACCAGGCGGAGCCAGCAAAGTTTATCTCTATACCACGAATCCGGATCCAGCGACTGGCGATGGAATTGCGATGGGCTGGCGGGCCGGTTGTCGAATAGCCAATATGGAATTTATTCAATTTCATCCGACCTGTCTTTATCATCCGCATGCAAAATCATTCTTAATCAGCGAAGCCGTCCGTGGAGAAGGTGGATTACTGAAACTCCCTAATGGGGATCGCTTCATGCCTTGGCACGATCAACGAGCGGAACTTGCGCCCCGCGATATTGTCGCCCGCGCCATTGATTTTGAAATGAAGAAAAGAGGACTGGATTGTGTCTATCTGGATATATCCCATAAACCAGCCAGCTTTTTAAAAGAACATTTTCCAACAATTTACGCCCACTGCCTGGAACTGGGAATCGATATTACAAAAGAAAGGATTCCTGTTGTTCCTGCCGCACACTACACGTAAGGAGGCGTCGTTACCGACAAGCATGGCAAAACTGACTTAAATAATCTCTATGCAATCGGAGAAACAGCGCATACGGGATTACATGGCGCTAACCGCTTAGCCAGCAACTGACTGCTGGAATGTCTCGTATTGGCTCAAGCTGCAGGAACCGATATTTACAATCAAGCCGCCAATGGATTACCAAAGCTGCCTGACTGAGGAAAAAGTCGTGTCACAGATGCCGATGAAGAGATCGTCATTGCACACAACTGGGATGAATTACGTCGTTTTATGTGAGTCATGTCGGCATTGTCCGCACAACGAAAATGGCTACAACGCGCCAGCGTCGCATTGAGCGTTGTTACGAGAAGAAATCAATGAATACTATACAAATTTCCGTGTCACAAGCGATCTGTTAGAGTTACGAAATCTTGTCGACAGCGCCGATTTAATCGCACGTAGCGCAATGCTGCGTCACGAAAGCCGGGATTACACTACAGTAAAGATTACCCGGATACATTACCGATAGCCGAAAATACTGTGCTTCAAAGGGAATTTTTAAACAACGGCCCAAAGTTTCCTCGAATATAAAGTTTAGCTTCAGCCAGTCAAACAATAGGAGCACTCTGGCAAGGAACAATTAATCAACTCATATACGAAATATAAATTCATATCCCAAACAAGATCTGTTTCTTCCAAACCTTACGGGCGATAACCGAATGCCGCTAAAACTTAAAGTGCTAAACAAAACAGGGCTGAGCAAAATGGAACGCAACATATGTCTAATATGTGAAACGTTTTTCCGGAACGCTAAAATGTTATACAATTTTGAATTTCTGAAACAAGAGTTGTGACTTTTATAGTGTTGCCACCCTGTAGAAGCTTGCATACACTCATCCCCCAAATTGAGAGTCTATTTCCCACAGAAAACGATGCAAATCCACTGGGTGATCCACAATCGTGCAATGGTGCCAATATTTATTGGATAGTTGTCTATTGGGTCAAACAGACGAACTCATTCAGCGCAACGGCACACCACTCGAACAAGCCGAGCGATTATTCAACAGCGTTTGTGGTGGCATGGCACGGCGGGAAAATGATCCCATTTTGAATTATGGCAATCAGGCAGCGCTGAATTTATGGGCTATGGATTGGCAGCAATTCACGCGGATACCGTCCCGCCTTACTGCTGAACCGGTCAATCGCGAAGAACGCGCGCGTATGTTGGAACAAGCCAGAACGCAAGGCTATATTTCTGATTACCGTGGCGTGAGAATTTCCAGTATTGGGAAACGCTTTCTGGTTGATCAAGCGATCATCTGGAATATTCACAAACCCGATGGCACCGCAGTTGGACAAGGCGCTACATTTTCCACCTGGAAGTATTTGAGCTGAGTTATAGTTCTGAGGGGATACAAAACAAATTTGCCCGAAACTCAGATCTGGTTTATTCTTTGCCCCCGGATTATATAAGACTGGAGAAGTGACCGAAAGAGCGGCTTAAGGTGCACGCCTGGAAAGCGTGTGTACGGCTCAAACCGTACCGCGGGTTCGAATCCCGCCTTCTCCGCCACGGATATAGTATTCATGCGGTTTTTAAGCATATCACATATAAATTACCATCAACTATCCCATCAAAAAGATTTTGATTTAATCGTCTTATTTTGAGGATAGTGCAAGTAACTACCAGATCACAGTCTTATATCAGTAATAACCTTAGAGTATGCCACATACGATTTATAACCACTTATATGCCGGATATCCAGTGGCGATTATTGAATTGTAATTGAAATCCTTATTAGGGCACACTTACTATGGCAATAATTGCCATTTTATTATTAATTACACATTAAGTGGCAAGATAAGGAGGGTTTACCTATGCAAAGTATGAATATTTCTCTGCCTGATCCCTTGAAACAATTCGTGGATGGGCAGATCGCCCAGGGCCGTTACAGCAGTGCCAGCGAATATGTGCGCGAATTGATCCGCGCTGATGAGAAACGCAAAACGGAAGAACAGCTTGAAGCTAAGTTGCTGGAAGGATTGAGTGGCCCAGAAAGCGAACTAACATCGGCGGATTGGAGTGATATTCGCAAAGAAGCCTTAGCCAAGCTGGAAGCACGAAAGAAACAACGCTGATGCCTAAAATCTATCAACGCGCAGCAGCCAAGCGCGATCTGGTAGAGCATTTCGTTTATCTTGCGGAAAATGCGAACTTAGAGACAGCTGAACGCTTTCTGATACAGGCAGAGGCCAGCTTCAATGTTCTGGCTGAACAACCCTGGTCGGTGCACCATTAACGCTGCACGATCCAGCACTAGCGGGCATGCGCAAATGGCGAGTTAAAGACTTCGACAATCACCTGATCTTCTATCTACCACATCATGACGGTATATCGGTCGTGCGTGTATTGCATGCGGCACGTAACTGGTGGAATTTGTTGGGGATCGAACCTTAGTCGAGTAGTGGGGCGATACATAAAACCGCTGTCGGCCATGCATCAAGAGTAGGAAAACAACGATTACCAGCCTTCTGGAACAATTCCCCAAAATAGTGATCTGTAACAGCGCTCCATTTCCCCCTCAACTAGCGATAAAATAAATTATCGCTGGCCAGCATGCCAGAAGAACCACTTAACCTGTTAACTATAAATGAATTTATCCGCCTAATTGTACTAATATTTGATTACCGGAATCCTGACAGGAACTAAGCATATTCATTTTCTAATGAAGTGGGCACGCCACAGAACACCGCACCACATGTTGCGGCCAACAACCTCAATATTTATCTAAAGCTGAAACCGAATGAGGCCAAGAATATCGGGCCATGGCTAGAACAACGATAAAGCCATGGCCCGATGTGTTTATACTACTGCGATCAATAGCTATACTGGAACCAATTCAGCTTTAACCATCCATTCAGGTGCCTCTTTAATCGACGTCTTGGGCGATATTACTGTTTTTAGTGGAATCACAGTACCCTTTGGCTGATTAGGGCACAGTAGATCAATACCCAGTTTCTTGAAGTCGCTACGATGGCGCTGGAGTGTGCGTTTTGGATATATATCCGTTAACTCAACACCCGATTTATGTAATGCCAATACAGCACGTAACCGGCTAGGCAACTTCGATAACTCCTTTTTTGTCACGAGGCCAGAAGTAACAGAAAATAGTTTAATCTTTTCACGAAGATATTGCCTAATCACCTTCTCCGCAGTTTGATCATCCCATGCACTCACTTTGTCTAATCCAAGCTTACGCAACTCACGCGCCTGCAACCTAAGTTCAATACGAAGTATAGTCCCGCATTCCTCAAGTAGCTTGTCTCTTTCGGGTAGAGTCACAAAGCGTTTCTGCTGACGCATTTGCGGCCCTTTTGCATAGAAGCTAATGGAGAATTCCTTGCCGTTTTTAGGTGCCCAATACACTGTCGTGCCATTTGTGCGCGTTGAACCACGCTGTTCCTCCAGTTGGCGGCGGATTTGTCTGAGTGTGCTAATAGCTTCCGCTTCGCTACCAACTCTAATGTTGATAGCCAGATCGACACGTTCCAGGTAAATATCGCCTTCCAGCCATTTTTTCCGCTGGGCTTTAGTCGACTTTAACCCTAACTTCAGGCGTACAGCCTTAAGACTTTCATAAGTAGCGGTCTGCATATCTGATGCAGTGTAGACATTCTGGCCATGCAAATATGCGTATGGAGATCCGCTAATTGAGAGCACTTTTCCAGAGTCTTTAGTCCTGACTGCCAGTGTGTGAGTGCCATATTTGCCGGGAATAAGTACTCGATTCTGGTAAGTATTCCGAATCTCACCATCTTCACTGATTACCACGGCTTTACTTGTATTAGGAAGGTTGAAACTATCCTCTTTATCCTCTTTAACAGAGAACACAACCGTATCAATATTGACCCATAGGGCAGATTTACTTGCCGTAATTGGCCGCTTAGTCTTGTCCGATTTGTTTACCTTTCTTGATATGCCCGGCTTATTTGTCTTTGATGGATTGCTCTGACTATTTTGCCTATTTGGCCCAGTCGCCTTAGTTGGTTCTTTCAGCTTTATTGGCTTAGCTGATTTATCAGGGCCTATTTGACCCTTTAGACCCTATTAACTGTGTTGATTTACCTATCCCACCTGTTTTACTCGGTCTACTGGGTCTATGTGGCCTATTGGATCTATTTATTTGCTTGGTCATGTCTATGTTATCCTATTGATTATCAGCTGATCTCTTGTGTTAAATTGAGATATAGAGTGATGTGTTACATATATGTATTGATGTTTCACATCACCCCCACTGAATAAATGTTTAAATAAAGTAATTTTGCTCAATGGCGATCTGTCACTATGCCGGTTTGGCACCGTCAATTTCTTTGTGACAAATTGTCGCCATCTTTTAGCTATTAGAAAAACACCCTGTTTCGCGTTAATTCTTTTGCGAAACCACAGCCCTCTCTTCTAGCCATTTACATAGTTCATCTTCGAAATACCCCACAGATCGTGGTCCCAGATTCACCTGCCGCACGAATTCATTGTTTTTTCGAAGCCGGTGTATGGTTGATCTAGAGACTCCGGAAATTTCAATGACTTGCTTCATACGAAGAATTCTTCGCATATAAATACCCCCACATCAATTTGTTAACGATAGAGATGAGTTTTTTCATCCACGCTTGCAACAGAATTGACGTCAATGTGACGATTTATTCTCTTGCCTAATCGAATTAGGAAAATGGAATTGATATTTGGTGATTTTGAAAATCACAACAAGAAAAATGTGATAAGATATTGTTATATCGACTTTAATATGAATAATAAAATTACCATGCAATTTCTTAAGGATAATGATTTGATACTGCCGCAGAATGGGTTTTTAGAAAAGTTTACGAAATTAGAATGATGCAAATATTTTTTGCAATCAAATTTTATTTCCTTCAAATAAGTTGTTTAACTATTTGTTTATTAATAAGTAAATAGAAATAATAAAATTTATAAATTTGGTAATTTATGGCAATAATTATCTCGAATGTTTTATCCAAGAGAGTCATTGATAATTAATAAATGTTAATTAACATACTAATTATTCGATATTTATATAATTAATAGAAATTACTTTTGAGGTAATTCAAAAGCAAACCATGAATCGCGATGATGAAGATAAAAAGAAAGAAGAAATTAGATTAAAAAGGAAATCTAATTCCTTGCGTAAAATTGTCTTGGAAGCCCGGCAGCGCTGGGAGGAAAGTATTAAGAAAAATATTCTCTTTTGTTATATTGATAAAGGAGAATCTGAACGAAGTCCACAAAAAACCATTTATTTTATTCGCCCTGGAATCAACTGGAATAAAGTAAAAAAGGAACGCGAAAAACTGGAAGCGAGAATAGCCAGGACAGATAAAAGAGTGCTTGGTTCTTCACGTTCTTTGTGGCTGCCTACCGTCATAGAAAACGCAGAGAAAATTACAATCAGCATTTATGATGCGGCATCTACAAAAAATATATCTTTAGATAAGGCTCAGGAGTTTCTGGCAAAAGCCAAATTAGAGGGGGTAATTGATAAGGAAGCTGTGATTGATACAAGCAAGAAATACTTTATTAGAGCGCAGACAGGAAGAGGGCATGAAATCACTGTAGAGACTTTGCGTGAATCCGAATCTGTTAAGCATACTTGTACAAATTGGTTAATTTGCCTGTGCTCTCGGAAAATGCTCCCTATTCTTGAGAGAAATCGAGTCAGATCCAAAGAGCCAGAAGATCGTGAAATAAATCTTGTTTGCTCACACGAAAAAAAGAAACTATATTTCCATTTAACTAGGGGGCGTTAACAATTAACGTAATTTCTGCAATAATTTACCAATAGATTGAATATGAAGGTGAATTAATGATGATCAGGAATGTGTTGATTGATGAGCAGTGGAAACGAATAGAACCCTTGTTGTCGGGCAAACCCAGTGATTGCGGGGTAACAGGGAGAAATAACCGCTTGTTCCTGGAAGCCGTACTGTGGGTTTGCCGCACAGGCGCACCATGGCGCGATCTGCCAGAAGCTCTGGGGAGCTGGCATACCGTGTACACACGTTATAATCGATGGTCTAAAAAAGGGCCGTTGGGAAGCGATATTCAAGACCTTATCAGAGGCCAGCGACTTTGAATATTTAATGATCGACGGTTCGATTGTTCGACTGCATCAGCATGGTGCTCCCCAAAAAACAACAGGAAGAGGCGATTGGGAAATCAAGAGGCGGTCTGAGTACCAAAATACATGCAGCAGTTGATGCTCTGGGCAATCCTGTTAGACTGCGACTGACAGAAGGACAAGCCTCGGAGTACGGCCAGGCAAACGCACTGATTGAGCAGATTCAAGCCGATTATATTTTGGCGGACAAAGGCTATGACGGTGACGAGCTTATTAATAACATTGAAGCGTCAGGTGCAGTAGCGGTAATTCCTCCTCGACAAAACCGTATAGTTCAGCGGGAGTATGATCGAGAAATTTATAAAGAACGAAACCTGGTCGAACGCCTGTTTCAGAAGCTAAGCAATTTCGCCGAATTGCAACACGGTATGAACGATTAAAACGAAACTATCAAGCCATGCTATATTTGGCTAGCTCGATGATATGGCTGGCTTAATTGTTAACGCCCCCTAGGGTCTGTTGACATTTCACATAGGTAGCCACAGATAATCACAAGCCAAGGCAACTATACTTTCGTAATTTCTCTTCAGTTTGTCATATCGTGTTGCCACTGCGCGATACTGCTTTAATCGCGCAAAAGCGTTTTCCACCAAATGCCGATATTTATACAAACCCCAATCCATGTCTGCATTACCTTTCAATCAATTGCGCTTTCTTGGTATTACAGGCCTGGCTCCTTTCTTTGTTATCTGCTCCCGAATACAACCACTGTCATAGCCTTTGTCCGCTACAATCGCTTCCGCGTCAGGTACCTGGCAATCAAATCGGGTGCTGCAGAACAATCATTGACTTCTCCGCCGGTGATCTCAAACTCAACTGGCAAGCCATAACTATCAACCGCCAGATGAATCTTCGTGGTATTCCCTGCACGGCTTTTTTCCGATGGCCTGCGGCTTCTTACCAACCGCTCCCGCACTATGCTGATGCGCTTTAACGTAGCTGCCATCAATAAATTCCCATTCACAATCTGGATCAATGATCAACGCAAGTCTCTCCACGGACAACCAACCCGCATTCGATACAGCATTCCTTCTACCGTCATGCGCAAATTGCGCTTGTTATAAATGGCTTCTTGAAGAAGAATCTTCTACAGCTTCGACCAAAACTCATCACTGAGCATCAAGCAGGGCATCGCAAACTCGTTTTATTGGTGGTATAGGAACCTCAATACTACGAGTTTGTCTATATTTATTAAATGATTACTGCAAAATGTCAACAGACCCTAATGATAAAACTTTACGAAACCAGAATTATGCTGTTGAAGTAGCAAAGTATGAGGTAGGCAATACTGAAAGTTTGACAGAAAAATGGATTCATTCCAGAACTAAAGAGTTAGGCATACCTATTAGCGCAGAATCTATAAAGCTATTAATAGAAGCGGCTGCTGATTCTGTTCTTAAAACAATACGAACCGAACGAACAAAACAAGGAATTGTTGCAGGTCAAATTTTAGCTTCTCTATACCTAATGGATAGGTTCGAATTGGAAGAACCCAGTTTGAACAAAGCGATTTTCATTGCTAAAGAATATGCCAAAAAGGCTAAATATGGCGATGGTTCCAAAATGCCTGCTGAATCCAAGATTAAAGACTATTGGAAGGAATATATGCCGGTAGCGTATTTCTGGGCTGCACTGGAGATTAATCGAGTCTATTCTTTTGTTCCCGATCAATCTGATTGTTTCTCTGATAAAGGATTTTCTCAATTTCTTCAAGTGGCTGCTGGCATTTATGACTTTGGAATTAAATTCATTCCTAAGCGAGCCAAACCCAAAAAGCCAATTATTGATGCTGAAAAATGTTGGATATTGGATAGAAATATCGAACCATTACACTTGATCTCAGACATCAAACCTGACAAGTTAATAAAAAAACTTAAAAAATACAAAGCACCTCAAACAATTATGTAGCCTGCATTTGCATGCTTTAGAGACTAGGTTACGAATTCGTGCCCCAGTTTGCGCAGTCATTTTTAGTGTTAATAATGGGAACCCTTGCAATTAACCAAGGAGTGCCTGTTATGCCAAAACACAATCAAAAATTACCTACACCTGCAATTTTGCCAGCTATGGGCAAAAGTCGGTTTAAAGATTTAGCTCCGTTCTGCCCTATTTCCCGGGAAAAATTCAGACAATTGTCATTGGAAGGCCGCCGTGCACCACAGCCTGAGCGGTTAGGCATACGCTGCACATATTATGACAATGCTGAGCTTCATAGGTGGCTTGCTGACCCGATCAATTATCGGGTGGAGGGCTAGAATAATGACTTCAGAAAATAAAAACGCCTTGTGGGAGCAAGGCGCAAGTAAAACATTTCCTTCAACAAATTCAGACGTTTGTTATACAACTTTTGACATAGAATCGCAATTCCGCCAAGCGATGCAAGCCGCCGGGATTCATTATTCTGGCGAGATTAATGCTGATAGCAGACTTCACAGATTCCATATCGAGGGACACAAGCGCGGCAGCAAAAACGGAGCATATGTTTTTCATGCTGATAAATTCCCAGCAGGCTGGTTCATGGATTACAAATCTGGATTATCACAAACATGGAAAAGTTCATCCGATTTTCGTATTTCTCATGATCTTCTCAAACAAATTAATGAAGCAAAACAGCAGCGTGAAACAGAGTTACGCCAAAATCATGAAGCGGCAGCAAACAAGGCTAAATATATCTGGAGTAAATCAAATCCAGCTACTCACCAAGAAGACCATGCTTATTTAGTCAAGAAGCGTATTCAACCGCTTGGCGCAAGAATTAGCAGTCAATCTTTAGTAATCCCATTGAGGGATGAAAGCAAAAAGATAATCAATCTGCAATTTATAGATGCAGATTGTCTCGCGTCAATTATCTTGACCACTTTGGAGACAATTATGATGGCCGATTCTTTGATGATGAATGTCTAAACTTGAGCTAAAATAAGAAAATCATTTTTCCGCCAGAAAATGTTCAACCATTGCCTGTTTATAATCGATCTGTCCAAACGAAACATCTTTTAATTGCCCCTTGCGATCGAACAATATACAAGATGGTGTTCCTTGCAGCGCAAAGCGCTCGAAAGTTTCAGCTTTCATAGATTTTTGTTTCAAATACTGTCTGACTTGCTGCGACACAGATTTTTTTTGTTCATCGTTAAATTTTTCAAATTCAGGCAGAAATTCGCGTGCATAACGCAAAACTCGTTCATCAGTAACAGGCTCGATTTCCGCAACGACGCGGTCCATGCCCACAGCGAAAGGTATTTTCCAAGGCAGCTTGCCTTGCGATAATATGCCATGTTGATTCAGCGCCTTAAAGGTCTCACCGATCACTTCGCCCGTTGTGATTAATTTCTGCAAATTCTCGAGTGTATTTTTATCATAATCTTCAAATGCAGTAGCCAGGCCGATCACGATCAATCCATGTTGCTGGTATCTTTCATGCAGATCAATTGCCCTGGGTAATGAATAAATAAAACAACCTGGGCAATTAACTTGAAAAACTTCTATCAATACGACCGAACCAACCAGGTCGCTTAAAGAAACAGGTCCGCCTTGCACCCAAGTATCAACGGTAATATCAGAAAGTAAGTGATTATTCATGATTAAAATAGTTAGAATGAGCAAATAAGAACTCTAGAATGTTACAGAAGCTGTGCGCTATCGTGCAGAATTTTGACTAAAATAATACAACTCATCGAGAAAATGCGTTACTGGCTAATGAAATCAGAGCCTTATGAATTCAGCATTGACGATTTTTCAGCACTGCCCACTCAAACCATTGCCTGGGAAGGTGTACGGAATTATCAATCACGCAATTTTATGCGCAATCAAATGGCTATTGGTGATCAGTTTTTTCTATCACTCGTGCTGTAAAGATCCCGGCATCATGGGGATTGCAGTAGTCAGCAAGCCCGCTTTTCCGGATGCCACGCAATTTAATCCCGATAGTAAGTATTTTGACCCCAAAGCTGCAACTGATAATCCACGCTGGTTTAATGTTGAAATCACTTTGGTTAAAAGAACCCGCCGCATTCTGATCAAAGAGCTCAGGCAATATCCTGAACTCTCCAGGATGCGGGTGTTACAAACAGGTAACCGCTTATCAATCACCCCGGTAGATCCGGCAGAATGGCAATTCATTATGGCCATTCTGTAATGTGGCCCAATCTTTTTGTTTTTTCTACTCAACCTTACAAGGGCTAATTAATGGAGTGGTGGCTTATTTATCTGCTGACCGGTGCATTTGTCGGTTTTTTGCCGGTTTACTCGGCATTGGCGGCGGACTCATCATAGTACCCGTGCTGATTTCAATATTCACTGCCCAGGACTTCCCTGCCGGTCGCATCATACACCTGGCGCTGGGCACCACGATGGCCACCATCATTTTCACCTCGGCTGCCAGCCTGCGCACACACCATCAGCATCGCGCAGTGGATTGGCAGATTGTGAGAAACATAACACCCGGCATTTTTCTCGGCACTTTCGGCGGAGCAGCTTTGGCCAGTTCGATGACGGGCCAACTATTGAGCATCATTTTTGTCATTTTTATCTTTTACGCCGCCACACAAATGCTGCTGCAATTTCGCCCCAGCCCTATTTTTCAGCTCCCGGGAAAAATCGGCATGTTTTTCGCCGGTAGCGTTATCGGCGCACTATCCAGCTTGGTTGCAATTGGCGGCGGATTACTATCGGTGCCATTTCTGACACTCTGCAATGTCAAACTTCAACATGCCATCGGCACTGCAGCAGCCATTGGTTTTCCCATTGCACTGGCGGGCACCGCCGGTTATGTTGCAAATGGCTATCTGCAACCGGAAGCACTGCCTGACTACAGTTTGGGTTATGTGTATTTACCTGCCTTACTCTGGCTGGTGCTGGCCAGTATGCTGACAGCACCCCTCGGTGCAAAACTCACGCATTCCACAAAAACTGTCATTTTAAGAACAATTTTTGTTGTGTTGCTGTATGGCCTGGGCATCAGGATGTTAATGACCCTAATCTAAACAAGGCAGATTTCCAGTGTCTAGGAGGCTGTCCGAGAATAGTGATCGTAGCGAGGAGGAGTCATTTTTAGGCAGATTTTTCGATCATTTTAGGCGAATAGTTGCTCTATTTAACGAAAATAATCGGAAAATATGACCAAAATGGCTTCTCCGCAGTAGTGATGTGGTCTAATAGACCCGGACACTCCAGTTAAGAGAAAATAAACTTAATTGGGTTCATCCGGAAAGTACGCACTTTCCGGATGAACCGGTTTTTTGGTAATCTTCATATTGATCATTTGACGCTGGATCTGGACTCGACTGTGATGACACGTTATGGACAGCAAGAAGGTGCAGCACGCGGCTATAATCCCCGCAAACCGGGGCGCAATTCTCACCATCCGTTGATGGCTTTTGTTGCAGATATACGCATGATAGCCAATCTCTGGTTGCGTCCCGGCAACAGCCATAGTGCCAATAATGTGCTGGCTTATAACCTGACCTGATGAGCTTGTTTCGTCAGGGTATATTGAAAAGTGATTCCGTTTCAGCCAAACCAGATGTGCAACATACCCTAAAAACACTGCGTTATAAACTTTTTGCCAAAGCAGGTTACATCACCAAAGACAGTCGCAAGAAAATTATCAATCTGGCAGTTAGCCATGCGTCAGCGCGAATGGTTTGAGGGGTTATGGGATAGATCCAGAACTTTCACACTGCCCGTAAAATTTAAACCAATCTTTTCCCCTTAAAAGTTCTAATGGGAAATCTTGGATGAATGTTACTGCGAAAGTATAGCTACAAAATCTAGAACTTCTTGTACATGACCTGGCACTTTCACACCGCGCCATTCCTTTCTTAATCTACCTTGAGTATCTATAACAAAGGTGCTGCGTTCAATACCAGGAACTTCCTTACCATATATATTTTTCATTTTTATGACATCAAATAGCTTGCAAACTTTCTCATCTACATCACTCAACAGCTCAAAAGGAAATTGCATTTTTTCCTTAAATTTTTCGTGCGATCTAATACTGTCACGAGAAACACCTACAATTAAACAATTTTTCTCAGTAAATGCATGCCAATGATCACGGAAATCCTGACCTTCTGTTGTGCAACCCGGTGTATCATCTTTTGGATAAAAATAAATAACCAGATTCTTTCCAACGTTGGTGGCCAGTGAGAATTCTTTATCGCCAGTCGAAGGCAATACAAAATCGCTTACAAAATGATCAAGTGTAAGCATTATTATTATGGAATTTGTTTATTGATTACTACCGCAATCCCATCATTGCCAATCTTTACGGGATCACTAAACCCTTGAAGATCTCCGCTCGCAGGGACAGCCTGACCTGATTTAGAAATCCTTGCTTCAATAACCACTTCGGGAAAGCTAGACATTTTCATGGTGGGTGTCATTGCCATATCATCTGTCAATGTAAATGTCGCAGGAAGATTACTTGCTTTCAATCGTAAAATCGCCAAAGGCATTTTAGGTCCTGCTTTAGCCCGTGCATAAATAAACAAAGTGTCATTCGGGGAGGCTTTTGATGCCAATTCTTGACTAATAGTTACTTGACCAGAAACTGAAAGAGATGCCGGTGCAGTTGTTGCAGTTGTTGCAGTTGTTGCAGTTGTTGCAGTTGTTGCAGTTGTTGCAGTTGTTGCAGTTGTTGCAGTTGCATCTGAAGTAACTTTCTCCGGCTGAGTATTGGTTTCATTCTGTGAAGTTGTTGCTTTAGCTTGCTGCTCTGCTGTTGTTCCTTTACCTCCAGAAGCTAATAATTTGGCTTCAGCAATACTGGTTTTAACTGAATTAGCCAATTGCGAGTCCGCAGGAATCACTTCCAATAATTTTTCCCAATGCGCTGCTGCTTGGTCGAATCTTTCTTGTTCAAACTCGATAGTACCTGCCAATGCCAGAGCTTTTGGATACTGCGGGTCAATTCGTAATGCTTCATAAATCAACTCAGTAGGCTTGCCCGTCAGATTTCCTTGATTCTTCATTGCCAATACATCAGCATAATCGCTGAGTATTTGCGGATTATCTGGAACCAGTTCTACCAGTTTTGCATAAGTATTACTGGCTTCAGCATAGCGTTCCATGATCGCATAGGTTCGTCCCAGCATTACCCATCCTTCAATGTCTTCAGGATTTTTTTCTAATCGTGCGATAAGATTTTCCAGAACTGAAGAAAAATTGTCATGGCCTGCAGGTGAATCGCTGCCACTTCCACGATTCATTTGGGTTGCATTGGCAAGCTGTGCTTGCGGCAATAATCCTCGCGTATCACCAATGACCATATACAGAAAAACTGCGGCAAGTGGTAAAGTCAATGCTATAAAGGTTGATAATGCAATATTATGAATCTTTTTATTCTTCTTGGTGATCATTTTTTCTCTCTCAGAAACATCTTGCAACATACGTTGCTGTAACTCTTGTTTGCTTTTGTAATATTGTTCCTGGGTCAAGATATCATTTTCCAAGTCATTATCAAGCTCAGCGATTTGATCACGATAAACCGTTATGTTTACAGCATCATGTTCTAGATATTCAAGCTTTGTATCTCTATTTCTTAATAGCGTTGGAATAATAAATAACAAAGCTGTTACGATAAAAATACCAGAAATAACCCAAAATGATGTCATACGTTCTTACCTTTTTTATTTTCATTCAGTAAAGCTTCAGCTCTCTCAAGTTGTACTTGAGAGAGCGATACATCTTCAATTTGTACACGACGACGTCTTAGATAAATCATCAATGATCCCAATCCAATTATGAATAAAATGAGAGGACCAAACCATAAAAGTATTGTCGTGGGTTTCATTGGCGGATTATAAAGCACAAAATCCCCGTAACGATCAACCAAAAACTGAACAATTTCCTGATCGGTCTTATTTGCCTTAATTTGTTCACGTATTTCGCGTCTTATATCATTAGAAAAATCAGCACGAGAATCGGCAATAGATTCATTCTGACAAACCAAGCAGCGTAAATCCATTGTTAACGCCAACATTCTCTTTTCGATTACAGGATCCTCCGCTACCGGAACAGCTTCTTTTGAACAACCAACTGATGGAATCAAAAGAAATAAAAAGAAAATAATAAACAGTCCTTTTATACCATTAAATTGCCGTGATACGACAAAGCTGTACAAATCATAATTTTTAAGCATATGAGATCGATTACCTAGGCTTGCTTCTGTAATTCAATAATGAGAGGGATGATTGTGTTTTGTAATGCGTCCACTGTCACAGGACCAATTTGTTTATGTCTTATAATACCTTTTTTATCAATTACATAGGTTTCTGGAACACCATAAACACCATAATCAATCCCGACTTTTCCATCAGGGTCAACAATACTGATCGTATAAGGGTCGCCGTAGCGCTTCAACCATTGCAACGCCGTAGTTCGTTCATCTTTATAATTTAGACCATAGATTGGAACAATCCCGGAATTGGCCAATTGAACAAGTAAAGGATGCTCATCACGACAAGCCACACACCATGATGCCCATACATTCAGCAACCAGACTTTACCAAGATTGTCTTGAGATGCCATCAGTCTATCGGGTTCATGCAAATGATTAAGCTGAAATATTGGCGCTGGCTTATCAATAAGCGGAGATGGAACTTGTCGTGGGTTTAATGTTAAACCAACCAATAGAAATGCTGCGAGTACTATAAAAGCAAATAATGGGATTAAGTATCGCATCATGCTTTCTTAGTCTCTGTTGCCAATAAAGCATTACTTACTGTAGGAGCGGATGTTACAGGAATTTCTTCTTGCAAACTTTCTGCTTCTGTGCTCCTTACACTAACAGGACTTGTTTTGCTTATTTTCAAACGATAACGGCGATCAGTTACAGATAGAATACCGCCGATTGCCATCAACAGACATCCAAACCAAATCCAGTCTACAAAGGGTTTGTGATAGGCACGTACTACCCAGGCGTTGTTCGCCAAAGGCTCGCCCAGCGCAACATAAAGATCCCGAAATAAGCCAGTATCAATGGCCGCTTCAGTCATTGCCATACCTGACGCGTTATAATTTCGCTTCTCAGGATGTAATTCACGAATAACTTTATCATCCTGAATGACAGCAATTTCGCCACGCACTGCTTTGTAGTTAGGACCGACAACATCACTCACTCCGTTAAACTGGAATGTATACCCGCCAACCGTTACTTTGCTTCCAATGTCCATCCGCACATCTTTTTCGGTTTCATAACTATTCACCAGTGTTACACCGATAATAAAAACGGCTACACCTAAATGAGCGCAGTGCATTCCATAATAACTTCTGGATTGTTTGACTAGCCGGGAAAATAAACTACCTTGCCCACTATTGTTTATTCGATGCTTTATATTAACAAAAGCACATACTATGATCCAGAAAGCCAACAATAAGCCAAAGCTAACCAGCGGTTTCCATTCACCCATAAAATACGGTGCGATCAAGGCAGAAATTACACTGACAGCAAAAGCCCAACGCAAGCGGATTGCTAATGTAGGCAGGCTCATTTGTTTCCAGCGCGAAATAGGACCAACACCAATCAGAAAAATTGCTGGTGTCATAACCGGCACAAATACAGTTTCAAAAAATGGCGGACCAACCGATAGTTTACCAAGTCCAAGCGCATCAATAATCAACGGATACAGTGTCCCGAGTAAAACACTGCTTGCTGCTACCAATAATAATAGGTTATTAGCCAATAACAATGATTCACGTGACAACATATCAAACTTGCCACCCAAACCAACTTTAGGTGCTCGCCACGCAAACAATAACAACGAGCAACTAATAACGATAACCAAGAAAGCAAGAATAAATACGCCACGCGCAGGATCTGTCGCGAAAGCATGCACGGAAGTCAGAACACCCGATCGCACCAGAAATGTTCCCAGCAAGCTTAATGCAAATGTACTTATCGCCAGCAAAACCGTCCAGCTTTTGAAGCTGCCACGTTTTTCGGTAACCGCTAATGAATGAACCAGCGCCGTACCAACTAGCCAAGGCATGAATGATGCATTCTCTACAGGATCCCAAAACCACCAGCCACCCCAGCCCAGCTCATAATAGGCCCACCAACTGCCCAGCATAATTCCTATCGTCAAGAATACCCAGGCAACTATCGTCCAAGGTCGCGACCACCGTGCCCAAGTCGCATCCAGTCTTCCACTAAGCAAGGCCGCAATGGCAAAAGCAAAAGCAACTGAAAAACCCACATATCCCATATAGAGCATGGGTGGATGTATCACCATGCCAGCGTCTTGCAACAATGGATTTAAATCACTACCCTCTAATGCTGCTGGCAATAGCCGATCAAATGGGTTTGAAGTAAACAACATGAATAACAAGAAGCCTACACTTACTAATCCCAATACACCAAGAACTCGCGCTACGATATCATCCGGCAGTTGCTTGCTAAAAACGCTGACCGCAACCGACCAACCGGCTAGCATTAATACCCATAACAATAAAGATCCCTCATGGGAGCCCCAGGTAGCGGCTACCCGGAAATGAAATGGCAGTTCAGAATTTGAGTTCTTTGCCACATTCATTACTGAAAAATCGCTGCTGGCAAACGAATACCCCAAACATAAAAATGCTATTAAAACAAACACGAATTGCCCCTGCACTACCGGTCTGGCTAGTGCTATCCATGACGGGATACCGCGTGCTGCACCAATAATAGGCAATGTTCCTTGAGTTAAGGCCAAAAGTAGAGCAAGTATGAGGGCAAAGTTACCAATTTCTGGGATCATGATTATATCTTATGAGTTAATGATTATTCAGGATTAAATTATGATATGTTCAGGAATTAGAAAGATAATTCCTGAAGAACTCTTTATTGTGCTAAAGAGGCTTTCTGTGCTTTACCTGCCTGCTCTAAAGCTTCTGCTGCTTCTGGCGGCATGTAATTTTCATCGTGCTTAGCGAGTACTTCGTCTGCCATAAAAATACCATCAGCAGATATTTTTCCTTGCGCAACAACACCCTTGCCTTCTCTAAACAAATCTGGAAGGATGCCTGTATATATTACTGGGATTGTCTCAGCTGTATCAGTAACCGCGAAGCTGCACCGTTTACTACTGTCTTCACGCTTAACACTACCTTCTTCAACTAATCCACCAATACGAAAGCTTTTTCCAATAGGCGCTTCTTTTGCAACAACTTGTGATGGGCTAAAGAAAAAAACCAGATTACTCTGGAAGGCATTCAGTACTAAAACAGAAGCGACACCTAATGCAGCAACCCCTGCAGTAATAATTGCAAGTTTCTTATGACGTGGTTTCATTTTTTGTCTCTTTATTATTTAAGCCGTTAGTGAGACCATACTGTCTCTCCAAAGTTCTTCTGCGGTTTGAAATTATAAAAATTTCACCGAGTATGCAGATGAATGTTACAACGTATGAACCCCAAACATAAAGTCCGTATCCGCCCATCGCAAAAAACTCTGTCCAACTTGACCAATTCATCGCAAAGCTCCCTTCTTTTGTAACTCTGCCACCCATGCTGTATGACTTTCACGCTCTAGAATGATGATACGTGTACGTTTTAGTATGACTGCAATGGAATACATCCAGCTTGCAAATACCATAATAAGCATACCCGTCAACATTGTACTCGCCATTGCAGGCGCTTGATTAACGCTTACTGATGCACCTTGATGCAATGTATTCCACCATTGCACTGAAAAATAGATAATTGGAATATTGACCACACCTACCAAAGCAATAATTGCACCGGCCTTATCCGCGCGACGGGGGTCATCAATGGCTGCTTGTAGAGACATAAAACCGATGTAAAGAAAAAACAAAATCAATTCAGACGTTAATCGTGCATCCCATACCCACCATGTTCCCCACATTGGTTTTCCCCATAACGCGCCTGTCCATAGTGCAATAAACGTAAACATAGCCCCTGTAGGCGCGATCGCTGTTGCAAGCATGGAGGAAAGCCGCGTATTAAAAGCCAAGCCAATACCTGCCCAGAATGCCATTACAACATAGAGAAACATCGACATCCATGCTGCAGGCACATGAATAAAAATAATCCGATAAGCTTCGCCTTGCTGGAAATCAGTGGGTGCTACAAAGAAACCAACATAAAGCCCTGCTGCCAATAATATTAGCGCAACAAAAATAAATATTGGAATGATTTTTTCCGCCAGAGAATAAAAACTAGCAGGGGAAGAATATTTGAACCAGTTAATAGCCATATTTATATTTTATAATTCTTATCAAATTTCATTTCCGATCCAACCAGAATTTTATAACCGTCAATTCTATACTAAAATGATAAAATCAAGAATTGCTTTCAATTAACAGATGCAACCTATTTAAAGTTTCACAAGACGTATTTGTATCGTAAATGCAGCAACTTACTGCGAAACATTTTCCAGAAACTGAATTAATTCCAGCATAGCTAAGAATTAGTTCTATTCTAATGAAACGCGCAAGGAAGAAGCAGCTGCCCATGGCGCGAAAACAAGCGATACTAAAAGAAATGCACCGATTAATGACAAATGTGCATCAAAACCAACTCCAGCCATATTAGCCTCAACAGCGCCGGCACCAAAAATCAGCACAGGAATATATAGAGGCAATACTAATAAAGAAACCAAAACCCCCCTCGCAATCCTAAAGTCAGTGCTGCTCCGATGGCGCCAATTGAGGCTTAATACAGGAGTACCCAGCAATAAAGCAGTTGTTAAAACAAACAGTGCCTCAACCGGCAAGTCATATTGAATACCTAATACAGGTGCCATCAGCACCAGCGGCACTCCAGTTACCAGCCAATGCGCCAATGCTTTTCCAAGCACTAAAAGTGACAGTGATTGCGGTGACAGCAACATTTGCTCCAATGTGCCATCAAGATAATCATTCGAAAACATTCTACCGAGAGATAACATTGAAGCCAGTAAAGCTGCAACCCATACCACACCGGGCGCCATCGTACGCAACATACTCATTTCCGGCCCAACACTTAAAGGAAACAGACTGACTACAATAATAAAAAAAAATAGAGTCGTTAACACATCCGATTGGCGTCGCATAGCCAGTAACAAATCACGTTTAATTATCCACATAAACATATCAGGCCAAGTGCAACTGTGTTGTTGATGTTGCTGTTAAATCAATTTCTTGGTGAGTCGTCATTACCACTATACCGCCTTGCTTCAAATGTTGCTCCAGCAGCCCCTGAATCAATCTGACTGCCATTACATCCAATGCAACCAAAGGTTCATCCAGAATCCATAAAGAAGTTTTACATACAAGCAAACGAGCCAACACAACGCGACGCCGTTGGCCCTGTGATAAGACCTTGACAGGCAAGGCCTCTCTTCCGCCCAACCCCATATATTCAAGCGCTTCACTTGCCTGAGCATCGTTGATTTCAAAACCTGCCAGTGCGCTTGAAATGCGCAAATTCTCGATTACCGTCAAATCATCTTTAGTACCACTCAAATGACCAATATACGTCATAGCAGCAAAATAATCACCATTTAAGGAGCGAATTGCGGTGCCACTCCAGAAAATCTCACCAACGGACAAGATTTGACAATCCACATAGCATGCGTAACAAGCTGGTTTTACCACTACCATTAAGACCACGCACTTGCATTAAACCACCAACTTCAAGCGAAAAATTGATATCCTTAAAAAGCTCGCGATCACCACGAACACATGCGAGACTAATTCCTTGCAACATTATTTTTGATCAATCGTTGGAATAAGCGGGCGATTATAACGCATTGATGATTCCTGTAACACTGTTGAAGAACTTAGTACAAGCATTTCGACATTACTGAAAACCGCGGAAAATTTCTATCGACTGGAAAAACCGCTTATCAATAAGAACATAGAAACAAAAACCTGCCTTCTATTATTGATTATTGCTTCGGCATGAATTATTCATGAGGTCGCATGTCCGTGCTTTCAACAGAATTTCAACAGAATTTAGTTGCTATCCCTTCCTAAACTCCGCCAAAGCTTCAATATGCGGGGTGTGGGGAAACAAGTCAACAAGTTGAATATCCGTGATTGACCATCCATTCTGGTTAAAAAACCAGGCATCACGGGCGAAGGTTTCTGGGTTACAGGAAATATAGTAAATTGTTTTTAGAGCGGCGAAGCTTGCGAAAAAACCGTGGTGTTTTTTTAATCCGGAACGGGGTGGGTCGAGCACCAAAGTTTCTGCATCGAAGACATTTTTTCTTATATTTCTCCAGATGGAAGGTTTAAAAAGATCGGCGATATGGGTAGTTAATTTGGCGAGATTCCTGGCTCTGAGTGCCTGGATCGCAAGCCGTTCTGATTCGTAAGCAACGATAGATGTACAATTGGATTCGTCAATAATTCCCGTGAAATTTCCTGAGCCGCAGAATAATTCCACCACTTTTCCCAATTGCAGATTGTCTGAGAGTTTCTGCCGCAACCAAGCTTGCATCCATTCGTTTTGTTTCGTGTTACCTTGTTTGAAAGGGCGTTTCATGTTCATGTGGATTTCATCGGCCTGCATATCATCGTCTAGTTCAATAAACTGCCAGTTGTTTTCCGAATCCACTTGCCATGCACTATTGGGTAATCTCTGTAAGGCTGTTTTTAAAAGATTCCGGCAGCTCTCATTGAGGACAACACAGTCACTGATCGGTGCGATATGATGAGAGTCTTCAGACACAAAACCAAGCTTCACGCCGTCCGTTTTTACCTGACAACGATTGCGATAGCCGTATAAATGCGGTGCAGGATGGATGGGGCCGATACTTAATCGTGTGGTATCAAATCCAGCCCTTTTCATGGCATATACAAAGCGATTCCTTTTTGCTCAAGCTGGCTTGTATAATCGGCAATCATCCAGGGACAACCGGTGCAGGAATCTTCTTCCAAGCCAACGAAAGGGCATACGGGCTTTTGTCTTTGTGCGGATGAATGCGTGAGCATAATCAATTTGGCATAGGCAAATTTTTTGTTGTTAAGCGGCTTATCGATGACTTCAAACTCACCGACATCCCCGGGCCATGTGCCATAAACAAAATAAGACATGCTGTTTTGATCGTTTTTGACAACACCCAGGCCTTTTTGTGATAAATGTGTAATCGTGCCATTGAATTTCATATTGAATAATTTGTTCTTGTTTTATTGATAAGGAGAATCCGCTGTGGCGAATCCCTATGAAAATTTTAAAAAAGATCCCGAATCATTGGAAACCAACTTGACTACTTTACAGTTCCATGTGACGCAAAATGCCGGTACCGAACCGCCGTTTCAAAACGAATACTGGGATCACAAAGCTGCCGGGATTTATGTTGATATTGTATCGGGTGAACCGTTGTTTGCGTCGATTCATAAATTTGATTCGGGTACAGGCTGGCCCAGTTTCTACCAACCGATTAATGAATGGGCAACCCAACTCAAAAGTGATTATGCGCTATGGGTTCCACGCACGGAGGTCCGAAGTCGTTATGCGGACAGCCATTTAGGCCATGTATTCAACGATGGCCCGCCACCCACCGGCATGCGCTATTGTATAAACTCTGCTGCATTAAAGTTTATTAAAAAAGAAGATCTGCACGCGATGGGCTATGAAAAATTAGTGGTATTGTTTGAAGATGAAGAAAAAAAGTAGAGCATCAATGGCTGAAAGCGAATCACCTTTAGAAGAATTATTGACTGCGCGGTGGCCTTCATTATTACATGCGCTCATCTGCTTGACCGGTGTATTTTTGCTGATTTCGTTTGGTCTGTTTGTATATGGCGCCAGCATACATGCGATCATTTTTCTGGCATTGGTTTGGGTGAGTCTGCAAGCACGATGGCTGGGCCATTCCTTTACCAATATCCGGCACATGATGGATGAAGGTATTACCAAGGCGCTACCGGCCATTTATATTTTTCTGTTGATCGGCATGATCATTGCCAGCTTCATGCAAAGCGGCACCATTGCAAGTCTGCTTTACTACGGCATAGGCCTGCTCAGTCCGACCATATTTCTGGCAACTGGACTGATCTTGTGCAGCTTTATGTCGGTCGCCACCGGCACATCCTGGGGAACCGTTGGAACGGTCGGCGTGGTATTGATGGGTATTGGTGATGCGATTGGCATTCCGTTAGCGCTCGTGGCTGGCATGATCGTCTCCGGCGCTACTTTTGGTGACAAATTATCGCCTATTTCCGATACGACCAATCTGGCGGCCATGAGCGCCGGAACAAATCTTTACCGGCATATCGGTGCCATGCTCTACACCACTATTCCTACATTCCTCATTGTTCTGGGTATTTTCATTTTCTGGGGCATGCAATATGGTGACAATGCATTGCCGAGAGGTCATATCGATAAAATCCGCACGGCATTGGCAGGATCTTACCAGTTAAATCTGTGGATAACATTGCTGCCCTTATTACTGATGTTTGGATTGAGCATCAAACGCTATGCTGCGGAAGTCAGCATGACGTGCAGTATTGCACTGGCCATGTTGATTGCCATTCTTTATCAAGACAAGGATGGCATTAATGTAATCAACGCGCTCTGGCTGAATTCAGCAGGAACTACCGGAATTGCAAGTGTCGATGCTTTGCTTGGCCGTGGCGGTGTTTACAGTATGGCGTGGACATTATTGCTGTCTATCATGGCACTCGCACTTGGCGGAATTCTGCATCACGCCGGATTTCTACGTGTGTTGCTGGTGCATATCATCGCACGCATCCAACGAATCAGCACACTCATCGCCACGACCATTGCATCCGGATTGATTGGTAATATGGCAATGGAGAAGCTTTATATTTCGATTATCCTCAATTGCCAGTTATTCAAAGGCACATATCAGGAGCGTGGATTGGATAAAGCCGTGTTGTCGCGCTCGGTAGAAGAAGGTTCCACGCTGACCACTGGACTTATTCCATGGACTACGGCCGGCACCTTCTATACCGCCACCCTTGGAATCCCCACATTAGACTATGCACCGTACGCTTTGCTGAATTTGCTGAATCCTTTAGTTTCTATGGGCATGGCAGTATTAGGGGTTGGGTTGTTGCAAGGAAAAACCAATGGTTGGGGAAAGGATAAATAATAATCTCGTTTAATAGCGCGCAACAACTCGTTAGTGCTATTGCAAAATAAATGTTGCCTATATTAGGTTGCACGCCAGTAATTACAAAAATGCTAATTTGTATAACATTAGGAATTAATATGAAAGGAGAATCAGACCCTCGGAGTAATTGGAAAAAGATACTTATTGTCCTATCGGCCCTAATTGGTGGATTTCTATTGTCGTTCCTTGGTTTCGGATTGCTTTGGAGTGGCATACGTTGGCACTTCCAGCTAATTATGTTTTTCCCGTTTCTTCTATTGTCGTATGCGGTGTTCCGCTGGAGCAAAGAGGCTATGAGCATTTGCGCCTTCATAGTTTATGGCGCTGCGCCACTTGGAATACTGTTTACCCAATTTCGTGATAGCAACGGCTCACCTTATGCCAATTCTTGTTTCTCTGAGCTGGCTCCTAGGAATAATTGCCGGTTGTTTCCTGGGGAAATTATCTTTGGGTTCGCAGCCTGAATGATCTAAAGGGCGCCTCCAAAAATTCATCTAACGCTCATTGCAGTAGACGCCCCCCCCTGATCATGAAAAGAAACTTTGGGGTGGGAGGTGGCGGAGAGAGATCGCGCAGATTTCTTGGTGACTTGATCCCGCACTCTAAACGGAACGACTCAACCATATTACACTTGTTAATCATGCTTCAGCCAAATCAGTGTTTGAGACCTACATGCGATTTTATAACTACGAACGATTTCATCCAGAAATTGGCTATACAACGCCCAACAAACAATCCAGAAAAATAAAAAAACAGCTTAAAAATATTCCAAAATAAATTGACCATTACAACCACGCTCCTGTTTTTGTAGGCCGGGTACGCCTATGTGCCATACAGCTCGCTGGAGAGCGTAATCGAGCAGAGCAAGGAAGCCTACTACCTTGCGTTGCGGCAGACGCAGAGAACGATACGAACGGGGTCGCCAAACTGGCAGCCGTGGCTGGTGCTCTTCCTGCGCTCCCTGGCCGAACAGGTCCGGCGCATGGAGAAGAAGGTCGAGATCGAGCGCGAGAAGATCGTGCTGGCGGCCATGCCTGAACTGCAGCTACAGATCGTCGAGTTCACCCGAGAGCACGGCCGCGTCACCATTGGCGAAACCATCAAGCTGACCGGGACCAGCCGCAATACGCTCAAGCACCACTTCCGGGCTCTGGTCGAACGCGGCAAACCTAAACCAGCACGGCAGGGGCCATGGTGTCTGTTACAACCTGCGCTGCCCACCCCGCCACCATTTTTTTAAAGTCTCACAAGACCCGACAAGAACCCGGAAATGATCATAAACAGAGTCTTTCCAAGTTTTTATTGTCTATAGCATCATAAATATATCTTAGAGAAAGTGGTACTACTAAAAATGGCTAGAAGCCTGTCGGACTTAAGGTCAATGTACTGCGCCAATGGGAAAACGGTTCATATTTCCTCAATTTTTTATATGCCCATGAACTATTCTCAGTTTGATACTTTTAGGGGATGATTGAAGGCTCTATGTTGCGCCTTAACATGCAATTTCGGCGAATTTTCCTGTATTTCACCCTTGCTACTGAAAATAGTATAATTTTTATTATATAGGCTCGCTATGCGCTTCTAATTTGAGAAAATCCGCACTCGTTCTCCACTTGGCTCGCTACGATTGCTTAAGTCCGACAGGTTCCTAGAAGAAGTAATCCGATCACTATAATGCACTCGTACCATATCAAAATTTTTTAAAACTGTGACCGCAAATTCGCACAAATTGGTATCGTCTATCATGAAATGACGAAATTTACTGCCGCCATTACCAACTTGCATTGTCATAAAATAACTTCTACTTGTGCTCTTGTTTTTAATCACATTCGTTATTCTGCCAAACTCAACATCATAGGAAATCTCTCTATCCATAGTATGGATGTCAACAACCAAATGTTTCTGTTCCAATGGCTGATTTCCAGAATCGATAAAAGTCATGCTCTCAAGTCCACGTGATATTTCGCCAGCAAATCATAAAGATTTATGGACGATGGATTCCGCAGAAATAAGAATTTGGTTCTAGCCTCTCATCCAATTTGATTCTTCAAATTCGACCATATTTCAGATTGATGCTATACGCCCGCCAGGACAAATTGCCGGTATCGTTCCATTGCGGCGATTCATAACAATTGGGTACCTACCGGATGGCATTAAAATGCTTTTGGGGCAATAGTACTGCCAAGGTTAAATAAGGCTATGTCACAATTAACTGTTGAAGTTTTAGTAAAAATATAATTATAAACGGTACTATTATCTACAATAAAAAAACTCTCTTAACCATTTGATTGATAAAATTTTCGCGGTTTTGGAAATTCATTCAACAGTTAATTGTGACATAGCCTTAAATAAGATCCTGTTCTCATTTTAACCAGATGGGTATATGGCGAATTATTTAATACAATCAATTGGTTACGCATTTTATCTAAGCATCAGGTTTAGTTTAGCATTTTATTGATCTATATCAATGAATCAAACCTTGATTTGACTGAAAATTCAGCTTCCACTAATTGTTAAATTTGGAGGTAATAATGGAGATGCTAGAGACAGAAGATGTTATTACATTTAAAATTGGGTATTAATTTAACAATCATAGGCGCAGTGGCGGTGGCTTTGATTTTTATTTCAATGTACTTTTCATAAGTATTAGACGCAAGCGCTTAAATTTTCTTAATATAGAGTGTTTCAATGAACTGCCTCGCCCCTTTAGGGCGGGGCATCAATGCTGTGAGCATCTGCAAGGTTAGAAAAGCACAAGATCTCTATCTTCGTGTAATTATAAAACTCTTTCCCCGCTTCTTATCATAGCTCCTGATCACGTGTTCATCACCCTGATGGCTAACAGTACTGACAAATATAGCCATTATTCCCAAATTCACCGCTCCCAGCAAATGGGACATAAGGACGAGGCAGATCATAAAGATTTACGGGCAATATATTCCTCAGAAACAGGAAAACTTAGTTCTAATCCTGATTGGCTCACCCAAACCAGACAAATCTACTAACTGGATTGCCAGGGCCTTAGTTTAGATTCTAGTGGCCAACTGCCTTAGTTACTGGATTGTTAAGTCAAACATTATTGTTAATCACTCAACAGAAAGAAAAGCTGAAAGCATAAAACTGTTAACCACTGTTGAGACGAAAAACAGGGGAACCTAGCCAAAACAGGCGGATAAGCGCTGTTTATGCATACTAAATTAGTATTTTTGGCTTATTTTCAAACCGTAGCGGCACGCAGATAGTTTTCATCGGCCTGCTAACAAATTGGAGCCAGTTATCAAGCAGCAGCTAACCAGCCCCCATTTGAATTTACACAAGAATAGCGGTCAGTTTTGCTAACAATCCATTAATCATGGGTTGAAATACGCCCAAGAAATTATTCAATTGTAGAACACCAACAATAAGAATCAATAATCCACCAGCAACAATTCCATATTTAAGACCCAGCACAAAATTAGCTGATGCTGGGGCACGCGTATAGGTTTGATTAGAAAATGCCAAAAATATTTTTAATATGCCCAGCAAAATACCTGTAGCTATACAGCCAAAAAATAATTGTAGTGCACAGAGAACTCTTTTGGTTAAATCCGCATCGGCTAGCTCAAGGCTTGAGAAGCGGAGACAAACAATAATCACAAAGAGTAAAATGAGGGAGTTCCAGAAGCCTCCAAATCTAGTTCTTATCTCACTTTCCATACTCATAAAATCTCTCCCTTTTAAATTAAAACTGAATAAGTAATAAATCGCTATATGCACAATATCATAAAAAACTTGTTTAACTTATACGCCTGCGCTTTCCAAAGTTAGCGTAAGCGTATTCAAGCTACTGATAAATCTTGTATCCAGACTGTCCCGGAACCTGATAATTAAAGCCAAATTAGTTTTAGAATCCATAAATACATGCAGCCTGCTTATTTTACATAACTTATATACAAATAAATGTGCCTCTATATTATTTTCAGTAGGAAAGTTGGAACATGGGAAAATCAGCAGAAATTGCAAGATATGGAGCAACTTGAAGCCTTTAAATATCCCCAAAAAGTATCAAAATGAAAATAGTCCATAAACATTAAAATAAATGAATTAAGAGAACATATTCTTCATGCCTAACAACATACTGAAAAAATATGTAATGATGAGGAATATTTTTTACAGAACAATATTCTGATGTTCTTGCTAATTGCATTTGCATCTCTATTTAATAAGATATTTTTATTCTTAGCGGGAGCGGTTTATGCGCAATTTGTTATTGATCGTGGCAATTCTCTATTCTTTTGTTTTAAGTGGATGCGGCTACAATACACTACAGGCAACTGACGAACAGATTAAAGCCAGCTGGGCGGAAGTGTTGAATCAATACAAGCGACGCGCTGACTTGGTCCCCAACCTGGTTAATACGGTAAAGGGATTTGCTTCCCAGGAAAAGGATGTTTTGCTGGGTGTAACCAACGCCCGTTCCAGGGTTGGCGGTATTCAAGCGACACCTGAGCTAATTAATGATGCGGAAGCATTCGCCAAATTCCAGAATGCCCAGGGAGAATTGTCTAGCGCCCTTTCAAGATTGTTAGTAGTCGTAGAAAATTATCCAGAGTTAAAATCGGATGCTAATTTCCGTGACTTGCAGGCACAGCTGGAAGGCACTGAGAACCGCATTACTGTTGCCCGCAACCGATATATTAAAGCAGTGCAAGAATATAATATCGTGGTACGCTCTTTTCCCAGTAACCTTACGGCGATGCTATTTGGATTTCAAACAAAACCCAGCTTCACCGTAGAAAATGAGCAAGATATTTCCATTGCACCAAAAGTTGACTTTAATGTTCCTGACCCGACAGCAAAATAAAAGCACCTTTTACATGAGTACCCAGTTTCAATGTTTTCTTTAAAATTTAACCAGAGAGCAAGATGATATCTGCCAGGATGATCCAGTTTTGGGTAAAAATCCTGGCGCTGGTCGTTATACTTCTTGCTACGACACTCTCCAAAGCAGAGCAAACGATCCCATCACTCACATCACATGTAACTGATCTGACTGCAACGCTCTCCGCCAGTGAAATCACACAGCTGGAACAAAAATTAGCGGCATTTGAAAAGGCAAGAGGCAGCCAGGTTGCGGTGTTGATTGTACCCACCACGCAACCCGAAACCATTGAACAATATGCGCTGCGGGTTGCTGAAACTTGGAAACCAGGACGTAAAGGTATCGATGATGGCATACTGCTGCTCATTGCTAAAAATGATAGAACACTCCGCATCGAAGTTGGTTATGGTGTGGAGGGGGTATTGCCTGACGCGATGGCAAAACGAATTATTGCAGAAATTATCGTGCCGCAATTTAAAGCAGGAAACTTTGTAGCTGGTATTGATGCGGGCATCGAAGCAATTCTTGGCCTGATTAAAGGAGAGTCACTTCCGCTACCACCAACCCACCACAGCGCCAGCAATTCTCTTTGGTATGCATACCCTCCTTAACAATTTTATTCCCATTTTAATTGGCCTCATTGTGCTAGGAAGAATGTTGCAAGCAGTGCTGGGGCGTATTGTTGGCGCGGCTGTAACGAGTATCGGCGTGGGATTCATAGGCTGGTTATTTTTTTCCTCGATTGTTATAGCCATTCTCATCGCCATTGTTGTATTCTTCATGAGCCTTTTCCAGAGCGCAGCCAGTGGAATTTATAGAAACGGACGCAACAGTTGGCCAGATAATGGTTTCAGAAGTGGTGGTTTTGGAAGCGGTGGCTCTGGGGGCAGCTTTAGTGGAGGCAGGGGTGGCTTTGGTGGCGGTGGCGCATCCGGGGAGGTGGTAAATGAATATTGCCCGCATCCTTCGCCATTTTTAACTGACCAACTCGCATTACGACGCATATTCCCTGCGGCATCTCTGACCGCAATTGAACAAGCCATCCAACAATCGGAAATGAATCATGGTGGTCAAATTTGTTTTGCCGTGGAAGCCGCACTCAATACAACTCCTCTTTTCAAAAATCAAACAGCCCGGGAACGGGCGGTAGAAGTATTTTCACAGTTGCACATCTGGGATACCGAACACAACAATGGCGTATTGATTTATTTGCTGCTTGCGGACCGTGACGTAGAAATCATTGCGGATCGCGGTATCCATGCCAAAGTATCCAATGAAGAATGGGAAGCCATTTGCCGCACGATGGAATCCGCATTCCGGCAGCAGCAATTTGAAGCGGGTATAATCAAAGGAATAAAGGCGATTGGTGGTCATTTACGGAAATATTTTCCATTTGATTCCAACAACAATAAAAATGAGCTTGCCGACAAACCAGTGGTGCTTGAATGACCGAGTGCTGACTGAACGCTTGTTTTAAAAAACAAATCCGCAGCACTCAACTCGTGTTCAAATTACTGTTATTCGGATATGGAAATCCAGGACGCGGGGATGATGCATTAGGTCCTCTATTGATTGAACGCATAAATCACTTAAAACTGGCAGATGTTACCTGTCTCGTTGACATGCAATTACTGATTGAGCATGCCACCGATTTGGCGGGATTTGATCAGATCATATTTGTTGACGCCGATATGTCGTGCAGGGAACCTTTTGAATTTTCATCTGTGCGTGCTGCAAAAGACAGCAGTTATACCAGCCACGCATTAACGCCGGCTGCGTTGCTGTTTATTTATCTGCGAATCTACCAACATGCTGCACCGCCCGCTTTTTTACTGCGTATACGCGGCTATCATTTTGAATTGGGTGATCCATTAAGCACTCGAGCAAGTGTGAATCTGGAAGCAGCGATCAAGCAAATACAACAATGGCACTTACAACACGCATGAAAAATCTGATACCACAATTAAAATTTCTCCAACTTTCATTTCTGGTCATTGCTTTTGGGATCTTTCCTTCATTGGTTTTTGCTCATAACGGTGCTGGCCCGCATAATGGCTGGCTACATGGATTTTCCCATCCCTTGAACGGATTGGATCATGTTCTGACAATGATCGCAGTCGGTTTATGGGCTGCACAAGCCCATAGCCGTATTATTTGGCTAATCCCGCTGATTTTTGTAACGGTTATGGGATTTGGCGGCTTATTGGGCATGATTAGCTTGCCAATAGCTTTTGCTGAATATGGCATTACACTATCATTAATAGTTCTGGGTGCATTGCTTGCCTGCCGGAAACATTTGCCGCTCAGTGCCAGTATTACTCTTGTCGGACTGTTTGCGCTCAGTCATGGCTATGCGCATGGCAGTGAAATGCCGCAAAGCATCTCGATGTTTTCTTATGCGGGTGGATTCATGCTGGCCACCATGTTACTGCATTTATGCGGAATTGGCCTGGCTCTGCTGTTCAGAAACCCTGCCCGTGCCAACTGGGTACGCTTTAGCGGTATCATGATTGCATTTTACGGCGGATTTTTACTGGCCCAGTAAACAGTGAGGTGATGCATGCATGAAATGTCACTCGCCGAAAATATAATTCAACTTATTGAGGACGCATCACTTGAACAACAATTCACACAGGTCATCACGGTATGGCTGGAAATTGGACAATTGGCTTGCGTAGAAAAGGAATCATTGCGCTTCTATTTTGATGTAGTGACACAGGACAGTATCGCCTGGCAGGCCAAACTGGAAATCATCGAAATAGCAGGACAAGCCTTGTGTAATCAATGTAATCAGGAAATTTTGATCACTGCTTACCATGAAGCCTGCCCGCACTGTGGAAACTACGAATTGCAAGTGACCCGAGGTGATGAAATGCGGATTAAAGAACTTGAAGTGAGATAAAGGAAATCGTATGTGTACAACTTGTGGATGTGGTATTGGCCAGACGCACATTAATGGCAAATCGATGCAACTGCATCAGCATTCTGATAAGCCACTACATTATCGACCGCTTAAGCATTCTCATGCGCACGCCCCCAATCCGATGCCTGCTGACACAGATCATTCACCGAATACCATTCATTTCGGAACAGGCATTGCAGGCACACACACCCCAGGGATGAGTCAGGCAAGAATGGTTAAAATTGAGCGCGACATCCTGGCAAAAAATGACCGTTATGCCGATGAGAATCGGCAACACTTATCAGAACATGGCGTTTTCGCACTCAACCTGGTTTCCAGTCCGGGTTCCGGAAAAACCACCCTGCTGGTCAAAACCATTGAGATGCTTCGCGGCAAGCTCCCCATTACCGTGATTGAGGGTGACCAGCAAACCGATCACGATGCCGAACGTATTCGCGCGACTGGCGTACCAGCGATACAAATCAATACCGGCAAAGGTTGTCATCTGGATGCGCACATGGTGGGTCATGCTATACAGCAACTTCCCATTCTAGATAATAGTTTGCTGTTCATTGAAAATGTTGGCAATCTGGTTTGTCCATCGGGTTTCGATCTGGGTGAAGCATAAAGTGGTTATCCTGTCGGTCACCGAAGGCGAAGATAAGCCGCTCAAGTATCCCGATATGTTCCATGCAGCCGATCTGATGATGTTAAACAAATGCGATCTGCTGCCGCACTTGACCTTTGACGTTGATTTGGCGATTGAATATGCACACCGGATCCACCCCGCGCTGTCGGTGATTCAGATTTCAGCCACGCAAGGCAACGGTATGCCGGAATGGATAGACTGGATTATGGCGGGTTGCCACAGCGCTACAACTGCAAAACAAGATCAGAAACAATCCGATTCCACGTTTGGTTAATTCGAACGATACACTGATCCCGTTGGCTATCAACGGGCCTGCCGTTCTGGCTTGTGGCGCCTGGCTAAAAAACACCATCTGTCTGACACAAGTCAACAATGCGTATATTTCACCGCTTATCGGCGATTTAGCTACTGCAGATGCCCGTCACCAACTGGATAAAACCGTGCAGCGCATGTGCCAGGATCATGAAATTCAACCTAAAATCGTTACGCATGACCTGCACCCGGATTTTTACAGCACACAGTTTGCCCAAGCCTATGCTGAGCAGCAATGTATTCCAGCACTTGCTGTGCAGCATCATCATGCGCACATTGCTGCAGTCTGTGCCGAACACAACCTAACGCGCCCTGTGCTGGGATTGGCGCTGGATGGCGTCGGACTGGGAACGGACAACATGCCCTGGGGCGGCGAATTACTATTGGTGGACGGTGCCCGCTTCCACCGGCTCGGCCATCTGACCAACTTGGCCTTACCGGGCGGCGATCGTGCTGCGCTGGAGCCTTGGCGCATGGCAGCAGCTGCATTGGCGCGGTTAAATCGTGGCAATGAGATTATGCAACGTTTCTCAGATCAACCTGCCGCTGAAACCGTTGCCACCATGCTAGCAAAGAATCTCAATTGTCCGCAAACCTCCAGCATGGGGCGATTTTTCGATGCAGCAGCCGGTCTGCTGAGCATCAATGCAATTCAGTCACACGAAGCACAAGCGGCCATAAAATTGCAGCAATTGGCTGAAGAGCATGGAGAAGTGGCTGCATTGGCTGAGGGCTTTCGAATCACTGAAAACAATGATTTGGATTTCTCACCATTACTGTCAGCAATGATTGACTGCTATGATGCAAAACGTGACACTTCCTATGCGGCCGCCCTATTCCACGCCACTTTAATCGCCGGATTAACAACATGGGTGAAAGAAGCCGCCAGGCGTCATAATATTTCACAACTGGCATTGGGGCGGGTGTTTTCACAATGCTGTGTTACGATATGGATTAATCAACCGCTTGGCCACACCATCTTTTCATCTCTTCAGCGCACAACATATGCAACCGGATGACAGCGCCATTGCGTTAGGCCAGGCATGGGTAGCGCTGCGGTATAATATGAAGTGTATTTTTGATTGATCAATTCATCCATGGCATATAAATGAGTAACTACGTACAGCGCTTCCTTCTGGAAAATCTGGACATTCGGGGTGCCGTGGTGCATCTTGATTCGGTCTGGCAACAAATGTTATCGTGCCGCAATTACCCGCAACCCGTAACCCAATTACTGGGAGAAATGAGTGCAGTCACGTTGCTCCTGAGTGAAAACCTCAAACAAGCCGGACGACTGACTATTCAACTGAATGGCAGCGGCCCGGTTTCCATGCTGGTCATCGATTGTAATGACACCTTGCACATACGCGGCATGGCCAAATATTCGCAAAATATCACAGCGCAACCGGTCTCAGGTTTACTTGGACATGGACAACTGCTACTGACCTTGGATATGCCCTCCATGCGCGAATCCTACCAAAGTATCGTACCGCTCGACGGCGACAACATCGCCGAACTGTTTGAACACTATTTCAAACAATCCGAACAACTGCCTTCTCGCCTTTTTCTGATCACCACAAACACCACCATTTTCGGTTTACTGTTACAAAAACTACCTGCCGCCGATCAACAAGATCCCGATGGCTGGGCGCGTGCCAAAGCGCTGGCGGCGACTGTCAACGACCAGATGCTATTAGATCTGACCTCAGAAGAAATACTGATCCGCCTGTTTTACGAAGAAACCATACGTATCTTTGACGCACAAACCGTCCGCTATGGCTGCCAGGAAAATCCAGCAAAGATTTACGCCATGCTACGCTCATTGGGGCGTGAGGAAGTAGATTCAATTTTGAAAGAATTCGGGGAAGTCGTTGTCAACGATGACATCTGTAACCGCGAATATCGCCTGGATGCATTGGCGGTTGATGCAATCTTCCGAGAAGCCGGACCGACAGTCCATTAGCGTCATTTCTTAATGAAGAAAAACATCGCATTAAACACCACTTGGATACCAAGTCTGGAAAATTCGAAAAAAGATAACATAAACAAACCAAAATGACTTATCAATGCGATAGAAAGTTATAAGAAATGGATATTTAAACCGCTCTCACATCACCCGATGATATTTTCCCCATAAGCTATTCAGCGCCACCGCTAGCGTTTTCTGATCGAGTACTTGATATTTCCTTGCCTTTTCCCTCGCAGAAGCTTATTTTCCTCAATCAAGTGTCGTTAATTATATTTCACATAAACTTCACAAATACTACGATAAGATTCATTAAACAAAACCTCAATAAATAAGTGGTTTCTTGTAAACACTTAACTTTTCAGGTTCAAACTATAAAGGAAGAAAAATTACCATGGCACCACGAATCGCACTACGAATTGCACATGTCGATGATGATTCCGATATCCGGGAAGCTGTTGAACGCATACTGTGTAAAAACGGATATGAAGTGGATAGTTACCTGACTATGCAGGAATTTATCGATTCATTGGAAGATGAAACTAAACGACCTGATTTAGCTATCCTTGATGTCATGGTTGAATCAATGGATTCCGGTTTAACCACTTATGCAGATATTCATAAACGCTTTCCGCAAATACAAGCTATTTTCCTGACATCGCTGGGTGATATGATCAGACCCTATTTTGAAAATGGGTCGCATGAATGGGTTTGTATTATGGAAAAGCCCGTTGAACCGGTAAGTTTATTGGCAACAATTAACGAGCGGTTGAGGCATACAGGCAAAGTAGCATAGCTGGGCCTGGATCAAACTGAAATGGCAATTACTGAGTTTTCCTGGAACAAGACGAACAACCAGAATATATTGCTTGAAGTAATAGGAGACAAACTAAAACTCAGTGATGACGTTTTAATTAGCAATATCCGCTGGTTCATTACCTTTCGCTGGATATTGATTGCCACACTAGTTTTCTTTGAAATCCTGATGCTGTCAGCTTCGGATGCACTGGCACAATTGGGTATTAATGAGCAGAAGAAATGGCCAATTGTTGTCATTATCGTGCTGGCTGTTACTAATATTGCATATATCTTCGCATTAAATCATTGCAAACCAAGCAAATATAATTCGCCTTCTATTAATTTATGGGTGCAGATCATCGTTGATCTGATCTGTCTATCCGTTGTAGTGCATTTTATTGGCAGTACTACTACGCCGATTTCCTTTTTCTACGTACTGCATATCGCACTAGCCTGTATCTTCTTTTCTACCCGCGAAAGTCTGTATGTAACAATATTAGTCTGTTTCATGGACACGATCGTAATCGTTGTTGATAACTTCCTGGTTACTCAAGCGCCACTCTCAAGTTTAATAGGTAACAATTTTCTGTCTGAAAGTTCGCGTAGAGAAGGGGCAATAGTATGGATGTTTTTTCTCGATGCCTTATTTCTTATCGTCTGGTATGTTGTATCGAGACTTTCCTTGATCGTTCGTGCTCATGAACGCCATCTATTGGATGCATATAGACAAATCAATCAGGCACAAGCAGAAAAAGATCAATATGCATTGTTAATCACACACCAACTTAAATCGCCGCTTGATGCTATCCGCAGCAAAATAAATTTAATTAAAGAAGGTTATTTGGGAGAAACAACACCAAGTAAGTACTGCACTCGAACAGATGGATTTCGGGCAAAAAATATGTCTGGCCTAATACTTGATTTACTCCGGTTAGAACGATTGAAAGATACTTGTCTTGATACCGCAATTTTCGAATCCGTTGATATTCAAGCCACTCTTCAAAAAAGTATTGAGAAAATAACTCCTGTTGCCAATTCCAAAAATATCGCACTCAATTTATCCATTGAGAATTTTATCTGCAAGGTAATCCCTGATCAATTGGGGATACTCCTGGAGAATATTATTACCAATGCAATCACCTATTCTCATGACAATGGATCCGTTGAAATTACATCGACTGTCAATCGGCTTAATCAAAGCGCAGAAATTACCATAACCGATCATGGGATCGGTATTGACAACAAAGATTTGCCGAATATATTTAATGAATATTTTTTATTCACCTAGAGCAGCTCTTCATAACAAGGCAACCAGCGGTATCGGTTTGTCTATTGTGAAAATCGCAGCAGAAAATAACAAACTGAAAATCAAAGTCGCCAGCGAACCCGGAATCGGCACTTCTTTCACTGTGATATTTAATAATATCGAATTACCTGACGAATATTAAGAAACTCACTCTGCACTACTCATGATGCATACCGTGATCAGTTTAAATTTATTCAATTCTGCTCTGCTGCCAGTAGCGGCGATGTAATTTTCTCCAGCTATCGACAGACCACTCGTTATTTGCAAAGCGAATCAAAATAGCACCGTCTCTATCGCTGCGCAGCAATTGACTTCCCGAATTGTGATAGCGCGCCACCACTGTTTCACGCGGATGATCGTGGCGATTCTGATAGCCCATTGTGAATATCGTCAGAGAAGGATTCACTTTTTGTACAAAAGCTGCGGTCGATGAAGTATTACTGCCATGATGAGGCGCAATCAGAACGGTTGCGGGAAGCTTATCACTGGCGCGAGCGAGTAGTGCCTGTTCATTCTTACCTTCAATATCAGCTGGAAGCAATACGCTGCCATGAACTGATGTGATTTTTAACACACAACTGCGTGCATTGGTTTTAAGTTGTGTATTCGCATAATCCTGCGCCAAAGGATGAAGCAATTCAAAATGTACACCATCCCATTGCCAGGATTGATCAGCCTGACATTGTTCTTTATGGAGAGCAATTTTTTGTATGGGATGACCGCCATGTAGAGACGATAGTAGCATCTTGGTAGGTATTGCTTTCAGTACTGATACAGCACCACCGCTATGATCCGAATCAGCATGTGACACGATTAGGGTATCAAGGCGTTGAATACCTTCCCCGCGTAAAAAAGGCACGATGATGCGACTACCGCTGTCTGTCTCACCAAAGCCGGGACCGGTATCAAATAACAAAGCATGGTGCTTAGTACGCGCCACAACTGCCAATCCCTGACCAACATCCAGTACCGTTAACCATAATTCTCCGGCTTTAGGTTGGGCTGGCTGTACCAGAAACATCGGCAAAAGTGCAATTACTCCCAGCCAACGCGCCGGAAAACCGGCAAAAAATCCGAATCCCAAACTTCCTGGCAGCAACAACCACAGAATCCCAACGATAGCCACCACTATTGTCCACATTGGCGGCGCATGCTGCTGCCATACCGCGTTTGACGTATTGCTCAGAAACTGCAATAACATCATGACAATACTTAACACGTCATGGGCAAGTGGTAACATAAAATCTAACAATGGTATTATTGTTGCCAGTAATGTTAGCGGCACCACCACAAGGCTCACCAACGGAATGGCAATGGCATTCGCAATTGGTGACACCAATGACACCTGCTGAAACAAAGCCAGTAATAGCGGAATGAGTCCCAACGTAATGGCCCATTGAATCCGCAACCAATCCTTTAGCCAGTGAGTTTTGCCGATCCGCCCTACTGTTACCAGCATAATAATGGCAATTGCGCCAAAAGATAGCCAGAATCCTGGAGCAATGATTGCCCAAGGATCCAGCAGAACCACCCAAAATAACGCCCATGTCAGCACCATTGATGCAGATGTATGATGCCCCCTCCATAACGCGATTGCCACCACTGCCAGCATACAGAATGCCCGCTGAGCCGGAATCGCAAAGCCAGATAGTACAGCATAGCTGAAAGCCACCATCAATCCGGCCAGGACAGCAGCGCGGCGTGCTGGCAAACGTAATGCTAAATAGGTATTCCATCGCCATAGCCAGAACACCCATGCAAATACCATGCTGGA
>JADKHF010000028.1 GCA_016721865.1 Nitrosomonas sp.
CCCAATAAACCGCTCCGGTAGATTGGCGTGAATCGAGTTCCTGATCGTCCAGCAATGGCGTAAGCTGCCACTTAATCTCACCGGTGCGAATATGCATCGCAACAGGATAAACCGCCTCAGTATGGGGTGATTTCCAAGTACGGGTGGGGGTAAATTCCACCTCTTCCGGTTTAAAATATTTAACATTACCCGACACATCGCGCAATGCGGCATATGCCCAGACTTTACCACCATTCTTTTTGCGTATTTGAAAAGCCATCAAGGATGAACCATCATCCAGATTGGCGCCGACCCAATCCCAGCCATCGGCCTCCGGATCCAGATAGGCGGTCGACCATTCGTGATCAAGCCAGGCACTGCCGCTGACAGTAACTGGCTTATTTTGACGAAAAACCGTACCGGTTACACTTAAATGCGGCTCGCTATAGTAATAACTTGCTTGTTCCGGCTTGGGGCCTTTGCGGGAAAAACCGTTTTGATCTTGCAGCATAAGCATTTGAGTTGGCGTCAACGATAACTGCAAGCCAAAATCGCCGGTTCGCATATCGACCTGATAACGTCCATCCTCCTCACGCACCAGATACCAATCATCCAGCTTCACATCGGTATTGCCAGGCCTGGCATAAGCAAGATCAAAACCTTCACGCGCAGACTTTTCGGTATGCATCAGTTTACCCACTGCAGGATCGGATAATGCCAGATGCGCAATGATTAAATATTTTGCTGCAAAGCGGCTTGGATTCTCATGATTATGGCCGGTCGCATAACGAAAAAAGGTAATCTGGAAACCCAGTGGTTTCTTATCCGCTGTCTCCAGCCAACCGGTGATATACCACCATTCAAGACGAAAATCCTGATGTGCGCCGTAATCATGCGGAAAAGTCAGTTTATAGCCGGGCACGACCGGCAACAGCCGGGAAGATTCAGCGACAGTTTCCGCAGCAACCAGGCTTAAAGTCAGAAGAATTACGCTGATAAAATGAAAAAAATAACACTTACCGGTATTTTTACCCTCCCTCATTACCAATCCTCCCGCACCGCACGTATGACATTACCGGAAACTGCCTGCCGCCCGGCCAACAGTGCTGTCAATGCCGCTGAAACCAGCATCATTCCAGCTATTAACATCAACCAACCCCAGGGAAAATGCAATTGCATTGTCCAATGGAAGGATTGCGGATTGACAATAAAAACCAAAATCAGACTGATACTCCAACCCAAAACAAAACCCAACACAATCCCCAGCATCGTTAACAAACCGCCTTCCGTAGCCAGCATCGCAAGAATCTGCTGTCGCATGACACCAATATGCCGCAACATACCGAATTCTTTGGCACGCGCCAATGTTTGCGCTGAGAAACTGGCCGCCACGCCCAATAATCCAATCACGACTGCCACCATTTCCAATAAATAAGTGACCGCAAAGCTCCGGTCAAAGATTTCCAAGCTTAATGCACGCATATCACTCGACCGGGAGATCTCCAACGCGGCGCCAAACGGCGGTGCCGCAATTCGCAATCGCTGCATCCGCCGTCATTCCAGTTTGCAACCACAAAGCGACCGTATTAACACTCAAATCCCCGGTTAATCGCTGATAATCCGCCAGTTGCATCTGCACCGCGCCAAATTGCCGGCCATAATCTCGCCACACACCGGCAACCAGAAATTCATTGGATGTTCCGCTGACAGGCAAATTCACTTTATCCCCTACCCGATAGCCATATAAATCAACCATCGCTTCCGACACCCAGATCGGCATCACATTTTCGGGCAGCGATCCCGACGCAATCATGTCATCTGTCAACGGTAGCGTATTCCGGGCATCTGTTCTATCAACCGGCCGAGCGAACAAGGTGATTTCCGGCCGGTTCACATCGAGTATTAATTGCTGCGTACGGAAAAAATCTACACGATCAAAACCTGGCAGCCCGGCTATCGCCCTCTGCGCATCGGATTGAAACCCGCCTTGATCACCGATTGCAGCAGCGCGCACATATAAATCGGCCGGCAAAACTTGTTCCAGCCAACCATCGATCGATATGCGGAAACTCGTCACCATGATCGCCATTGCCACCATCAGACTAAAACTGGCCAGTATCCCTCCCAGCGCGATAGCGGCCTGATTTGGTGCATTCGCCAAACGCGCCAACACCAGTGTAAGAACTGCGCCTAGCCGGTAATGTTGCAATTGGGTCAGTAAACGCGAAAAAGTCCATGCCGCAAAACGCGGCATCAAGGCAATACCGCCGATCAACAACAATGCAATGGCCAGATACCCGAATACCGGCAGTCCAAAGATGGGTGGCAATTGCGTAAACAACAAGGCGACCGATACACAAATCACAGCGAACCAAGGTGGTAAAAATTTTGCCATGGCCACATCCTCACTGCCGGATCTCAGCGCCATAGCTGGCTTGGCACGCACAGCCTCCAATGCTGGTGCGACACTTCCCAGCATTGTGACAACGAGTCCAACCAGAAAAAATGTCAATGCAGTCAGCAGATCAAAATAAACACCTGGCTTAACGCCCGGAAAAAAGTTAGCGCCTAAATCTCCGCCCAGCAACTGAATCGCCATGACTGCAATGGCATAACCCAGGCCCAAGCCCAGCAGCGAGCCGATCACCCCCAGAATCATCCCTTCGGTGATGATTTGCCGCAGCAGTTGTTGCCGTGTAAAACCGAGCACGCGTAACAGCGCAAATTGCTGGCGTCTTCGAATGACAGATAGCACCTGCGTGGAAAATACCAGAAAAGTGCCGGTAAACAGGGCCACCAGCGCAAGCATGTTAAGGTTGACCCGGTATGCGCGTGACATATTGGCAATCCGCTTTTCCTGATCGATTGCCTCAACAACCCGATACGATTCGCCCAGTTGCTCAGCCAGCTTGACTTTAAAAGCTGCATGATTGACGCCATCCTGCAGTTTCAACTCGACCCGTGACAATAAACCGAGCTGCTGGAAGCGCCACTGCGCTACGCCAATATCCATCACCGCAATGCGTTGCCCTGCCCGCGCCCGCACCAAACCGCCGGCCACGCGCAAGGTAATGGTCTGCAATCTTACATGCAATGATAGCGAATCGCCTTGCTTCACTTGCAACCATTCCATCGCGGCTGGCGACAAAAAAATAGCATCATCCGCAAGCCGATCCAGCGTTTTTCCTTCCTCAGTCAATCCCAGCAAATCCGGAGAAATTTGCACCGCCCGGAACATATCAATCCCGATGATTTTCAGTTTGTGATCATTCCTGTTTTGCAGTTTACCCGGCACCACCACATCCAATTCCAAAACCGGATTCGCTAACGCTACGCCTTCCGTGTTGGCCAGCAGCGGATAAAGCGATTCATCAAAAAATGCTTTCCGGCCATATACCTGCAAATCCGATTGCCCGGAAAGACTCTTACTGGCCGCAGAAAACTCATTAAAAGCCGCCGTATTGATCAGATGGATTGAAAACGCCATGGCAACTCCGATGGCGATGGCGATCAGCGCCACGCTCATTTGCACAAAATGCGCACGCCATTCACCGAACAACAACCAGCGGGATAATGATACCGAGTTCATTCGCTACGCTCTGATTTCACCGGATACAAGCCATCCTTGGTCAGATTCAGCACAAAATCCGCCGTTGCAGCCGCAGCATGTGAATGCGTCACGAGAATTCCCGTAGCGCCATTGGTTTTTATTTCCGCGCGCATTAACTGGAGAATTTCGTGCGCCGTATCCGGATCGAGATTACCCGTCGGTTCATCCGCCAGCACCAATTTAGGCCGGTGTATTAACGCCCGCGCAATCGCAACACGCTGCAGCTCTCCGCCGGATAGCTGGCGCGGAAAATGATGCCCGCGATCGCGCAACCCCACGTCAGCCAGCATCTGTTCCACACGATCCGTTGGCGTACCATTGAGCAATAAAGGCAAAGCGATATTCTGGTTCAATGTCAAATGCGGCAATACATGAAACGCCTGAAAGATAAAACCAAACTGCTCGCGCCGCAATTGTGTAGCCGCATTATCATCCAGCGATGAAATCGCCACACCATTAATGCGGATCTCGCCCGAATCCGGCGTATCCAGACCGGCAATCAGATTCAACAAAGTCGATTTACCCACACCCGAGTCACCCATGATGGCAGCATATTCGCCTGCTTTCAGGGTATACGATAAATTGGTCAGCACCCTCCGCCCTTCGGCGTAGGCTTTATTGACATTGCATAACTCAAGCATTTGCGTTGATACCGTTAGATATTGATATTGAAGTATCTTCTATATTCATCGAAGCCTCTATGGCCTGGATGGCTACAGAAAAATGGAACAATGGTTTAATGAAATTGCCGATTTATGTTTAAATGTACCATGTAACAGAAATGATTTTTAAAAAATACAGGAGAAACTTATGGCACGAGCCAGCGCACGTCATATTTTGGTAAAAACAGAAGAACAATGTCACAGCCTAAAGGCTGAAATTGAAAATGGCGCAGAATTCGGTCAATTGGCGCAACAACATTCATTATGCCCATCTGGCAAACAAGGTGGGGATCTAGGAGAATTTGGCCGCGGACAAATGGTGAAAGAATTTGATAGCGTCGTTTTCAGCGCACCCGTGGGGGAAGTACAAGGCCCGGTCAAAACACAGTTTGGGTATCATTTGCTGGAAGTTACCAAACGCAGCGAATAAATTTCGCTCCGCACCCCCGCACCTATCCCTGCTGACATGGCCCAGAGTACTGCGGCGCAGAAAACCAAATACGGCGCACTTTGCAAACGTCAGAAACGCGTTATATGATGCTCCCCGTGGCAAAACCACGGGGATTCGCAAGTTAAAATCAGATCTGAAACAGGCTATCGGTTCCAGCAAGCTGCTGATAAACTATCTGCGTTGCCGCTACGGTGTTAAGATTTTCCATCGCTTCAAACTTTCTGTTTTTCCAAATAAAAATGCAGGCATTTGATATTAGACACTTTATTTGAAATACTGAATCTGGTTAAGATAACAAATATCTCTTATCTCTTTCATTATTTTCACTTCCGCGTGAAAAACAAGGCGCCAAAAAAATCTCTGCAGACAAGCGTTACTTTTCGTTCTGTTCTGGAAAATGCTTTTTCGCTTTTTCGAATGCTTGTTGCATGGATTTAAAAGATTTTCTAAATCCAGTTTGAATGTCTTCCCAGGCACTTTCAGAGTTGCTTTCAAACTGGTCCCATTTTTCCTTGGCCTGCCTTAATTCCTGCTCGAGCTCATCGAGGTGTGGCTGAATATTATCCTGCGCCTCTTTCGCACCCAAGTGCATCTGTAACTTGACTTCATCGACTATTGACTGCAAGTTTGTCAATTCTGCCTGCAATTGTTCTTTCACTGATTTCTCACTCATCTCATTTTCCTTTCTAAAAATTGATCGTTTGATTTGAATATTAGGACTTTTTTACAACTGCTTCATAATTTCTTTAATTCGGTTAAGCTCGAACAATGATCAGCATCTTGCTTTTATTATCATACAGGAAACGTGGGTTACTCCCTAACCTCATGAAATATTCTAAGCTAATAGTAATAAAGAAAGTGTATAAATCATTCTAATACTAAACTTCCACCTACTAAAAATAGATGAGGTAGTTAACACTTTGGAATTAAAGTAACGTATAAAAACGGTAGTTTTAATCCAGTATATTGTAATAAATGAATACATTAACATCTTTTCAGCTTATTAAAAGTTAATGACAGATTTTCTAAGAAACACGCTAACCCGCTGGCAGGCCGTTAAAATGGCAGCACAGTTTATCGCGCCCTACCAACGCCAAGTCATCTACAGCTTACTGGCTTTATTCTTTACTGCGGCGATTACGTTGTCGATCGGACAGGGCATCCGTTTGCTGATTGACCAAGGTTTCGCAACGCAATCAAAAGATCTGTTGAGTCAATATGTGGTGATCTTTTTACTGCTGGTGATAGCCCTGGCTGCGGGTACATTTACCCGTTACTACTGGGTTACTTGGCTGGGTGAGCGGGTAATTGCCGATATTCGCAGCAAAGTATTCAACCATCTGATTCATCTGCATCCGGGATTTTTTGAGGAAAACCGCAGCCTCGAAATCCAATCGCGGCTGACCGCCGATATGACGTTACTGCAAACCGTGATCGGATCATCCGTATCCTTCGCCTTACGCAATTTGATTATGATGACCGGCGGCATTATCTGGTTATTCATTACGAATGCAAAACTGGCTGCGCTGGTGACAATCTGTGTGCCGCTGGTGGTAATTCCGATTTTGATCTACGGTCGCCGGGTACGGCATTTGTCCCGTCAAAGCCAGGACAAAATTGCTGCGGTCGGCGCTTATGTCGGTGAAGTGCTTGGTCAGATCAAAACGGTTCAAGCCTATAATCATCAATCCATTGATCAGCGAAAATTTCACGATCAGGTAGAAGAAGCCTTTGCTGTCGCCAAACAGCGCGCCATGCAACGTGCATTACTGATTACCCTCGTCATCCTGCTGGTGTTGGGTGCTGTGGGGTTAATGCTGTGGGTGGGCGGTATTGATGTAATTGAAGGTCGTATCAGTGCGGGCGAATTGGCTGCCTTTGTGTTCTACAGCGTTATTGTCGGTTCGGCCGTTGCCTCTATTTCGGAAGTGATTGGTGAGTTACAACGTGCCGCCGGAGCTGCCGAGCGGACGATAGAATTATTACAAGCGCCGAATCTGATTCAATCGCCTGAAAAACCCAGTCCATTGCCGAAAGTATCCGGAAATATCGCCATTGATCAGTTATGCTTTGCCTACCCTTCTCGTTCTGATGTGCTCGCCATCGATCATTTGACACTTACTATCCAGGCGGGAGAAACTTTGGCTTTGGTGGGCCCTTCGGGTGCAGGAAAATCAACTTTGTTTGATTTGCTGTTACGCTTCTTTGACAATCAATCCGGCTGTATCAAATTGGAAGGCGTTGATATCAGGCACCTGGATATTTTTTCCTTACGCCGGAGCTTCGCCCTGGTAGCACAAAACCCAGCTTTGTTTTTTGGCACCATTAGTGACAATCTGCGCTATGCACGCCCCGGTGCAAGCGATGCAGAAGTGGAAGCTGCGGCCGATGCCGCCTATGCACACGATTTTATCTGCAAGCTGCCGCAAGGTTATCAAACACTGCTGGGAGATTCCGGGTTGGGGTTGTCGGGCGGGCAGAAACAACGGCTGGCTATTGCCCGTGCAATTCTGGCTGATGCGCCAATTCTTTTATTAGATGAAGCCACCAGCGCACTGGATGCACAAAGTGAGTTCTGGGTGCAGCAAGCCCTGCAACGGCTGATGCGCAACCGAACCACACTGGTCATTGCCCATCGTTTGGCAACCGTGCAATCCGCTGATCGTATTGCCGTGCTCGATCATGGACGTTTGGATGCGTTGGGGACGCACACCGAATTGGTGCAATCGAGTAAATTGTATGCACGGTTGGCTGCACTGCAATTGCAGCCGCAGTAAAAAAAGAAATGGGTAATAGGGCTCTACCACCAGACTAAAATCACATTCTTCCTATTGGATAAAGTGTGTTCAAAACGGAATACATTCAATAAACATATGGCTCTCAGATCAGTTTGTCTAATCTTATTCACTTAAAGACGGCCTGGCATATATTTCTGTCCGTTCCATCGCATCACACTTAGGAGATAAGCTTAATAAGCAGATGGATAATAAGTTTCCGCCGTCTTTACGCATTTACAAAAGGAATCCTTACACCCACCGATCCCTTGTCATTTTTGAATCTCAATACCTTGCGTATGATGCAATGTTAAATCCTCTCTGCCTATTTTCTGAGTCCATTGCCTAACAGGAAGAGGAAGTATGGGTGAAAACATTATCACCCCAAGTATGACAGGAATCATCAATCCCACCATAATACCCAAAATCGACAGAACAATATGCCACTTGGGTACTGCATCAGGATCAACACCGATATTCAATGGAATTCTTAAAGGATTTTGCGTGACATCCTGTTTTTCTTCTTTTAGTATGAATTTCTGGTTTCCTGAATCAAATTAAATCTTCAATGTGAAACTCAGACGGAAGCTAACAGGCTCTACCGGATGAAAATGAAAATCTCTCACGCCGTCACTTGATTCACCTGGCAGCCGCGACGTGTAAAAATAGGTGATTGCAGGATCATTACGATTGAGCATATTGAATACTTCTGTCCGAAAACTTAATTTTCTATTGAATTCATAACCGAGCATGGCAGATAGTAGAATCGTGGGATCAGAGCGTTTACTGTTGTCTTCAATTAATGGACGCGGTCCTAAATAACGTAACCTGGGTCCACCAAAAAAACCGCCAAAAACATGATGAAAAGTCGAGCCGGTTGCAATCACTGTTTCTACCGAATTTGGCACATAATTTCCCTCGCCCGGCACTTCATTGCGAAAACGTGCATGAGAAAAACTAAAATCAGCATCAAAGGTCAACCAGTCGGTGGGAGAGTAGTAATTAGCAAACTCCAACCCGTAACGACGACTAGGACGGCCGGCTTCTGTCGCGCCTGCATCCCCGACAAATAGTAATTCCGAGTCAATATCCAGCCACCAAAGCGCCAGGGTACTTTGCAATCCCTTAATCCGTACAGAACGCGCACCGACTTCTGCGCCGTAAGTACGAACCAACGGATCAGCGCGATTAGCCGGGTCACCACTTACCGGATCGATGCGGGTGTTGATGCCACGCGCATCATTGCTATGAAAGCCAAGGCCGCCATTCAGATAAAATTCGGTGTCCGCCCAGGGACCGAAAGCAATATTAAGTTTGGGGCTTACTAAGCCATCGTAGCGTTGCCCGTTATTTTGACTGATATTGCTGTTAGCGACATCAAAGCGGAAACCATCAAAACGCACACCCAGACTGCTGCGCAACCAGTCATTCCATGCGATCTTATTTTCTGCATAGGGGCTGATACTGGTTTGCCACACGGTGTCCTGGCGTGTGATGCCGACTTTTCTTTGGCCATGAGTTTTTGTCAGTGCATTGTGAATATTATCGTTACGCACTTGCAAACCAAATGTGGTTTCTGAATCAAAAAAACCAATTTTGTGAAAAATAGTGTGACTACCTTTGAATCCGGATGTCCAGCGATCATCCGGCTGTCCAAATTGATCGCCGCAAGTATTAAAGAAAGCCGGATTGAATTTTCTCCCGGAATCCCAACCAGTTAAACCAGCGCAACCAATGGGGTTGGTATTTTCATTGTCATCCAGAAAGTAAGTAAAGTTTGAAAACAGATCAAGCTTGGAATTCACGCCATAAGCCATTAATTTAGTGATGCTGTTTTCACCTTGATGGTGCCATTCACCGGTCAAGCTATAGCGCTGGCTGCTGCCGCCATCGGTAGGGTCAAGCGCATCAAAGCGTCCAATAATGCCCTGGCCGACGGCACGCCTGGCAATTTGATCGGTAGATTTCCAGTCAGATTTTGTTGCCATGGCGGTTACACTCCAGCCATGATTACCGTACTCCTGGCCATAACGCAGCATGCCGTTAAATTTCAGATAATTATTGCCAATAGCCCACGGATCATTATTGTGTACGATCTCTAATGCATGCAATAAATTGCCCGTTCCTAATTTATGGGAACCGGCAATCAGTCCACGGTAATAATCAAAACTACCGCCGGTAAATCTGGCCATGTTTTCTGGCAGTTTCTTAAAATAGCGGATATCGGCTGAACCCGTACTGGAAAAATCGCCATTTTCAGCATAGCTATTGCCTTTTTTGTATTCCAGAGTTTCAATGAGTTCAGGAATAAGAAAGTTGGTGTCTGTCCAGCCTTGTCCATGAGAATGCGATACCTGATTGATAGGCACGCCATCAATCAGGGTTAGAAAATCAGTGCCGTGGTCAAGGTTAAACCCGCGTAAAAAATACTGATTGGCTTTACCTTCGCCGCTGTGTTGTGTGGCGATCATGCCGGGTATGGTTTCCAGTACTTCTCCCGGCCGAATGATCGGTCGATATTTGATCTGGGCTTGTCCAACATTACCCTGAGAAGCGCTGTCAGCAATGCCTATCATTGAACTGGCCCGTTCAGTGATCAGCATTTCACTGAATACAACCGATTTTACTTTGCTGATTTCAGACTTAATTTCTGCCGGTGTCCCGACATTTGTATTTTTTAATTTGTCGGTTTCCTGTGCACTCACATTGCTACCGACAGAAAAAGCAAGTACCAATAAGGCCAAACGCGCAATTAATATGCCGGTACCGTGCAGTAGCAAAGTGGCAAATGCAAAGCCAGCCGTATAGGAAATCAGACTCGCCGAAGTCGATATTTCCTGACCATGTGCATCACCATGAGAAAAGGCAAAGAATGCGATGATCAGGACATTAAACGGCGCACTAAATTGAATTTTCCGGATTATGAATACGTTTAATACCAGGACGGACAACAGAATTATGTTTTCTGCATTGGGTATAACAAAGTTTACTGCGCCAATGAATCCACCGAGACTCATAATACTGGCAAATACCAAGGGTAACAGCCATACAGCTTGTCTACGTGACTGTGCAGACCAGATGCCTACCGCAATCATGGTCAGAATATGATCCCATCCTTCTAATGGATGATGAAAGCCATCAATCCAGTCACTATCAGTGACAAGAAATATTGCTGGGATTTTCAGCAGAGATAAAGACGACAACATGAGTAACCCCAACAAGAGGAAAATGCCTCTGTGGATTGCACATGGAAGGAGAAAATTTATTAATATTTTATTTGTTATGCTTTGTCGCAAAGAAATATATCTCTTGGGATTGGTTCTTGAATCCGTGCAACAAAGGCTATCGCGCAGAGAATCGTATAAAAATATGGCTATGAAACTCGCGATATTTTGCATCCACCATGATGAAACTCATATTATGATTGATCATTTTTCAGGTTTTTGAGTAACTTGCGACATCTATTCAATAATAGAAGTAATGATAATTAGCTATTATCTCAATAACTTAAGACGCCATGAAAGTGACAAATTGCCGCTGCGAGTAATTCGCTCGCAATATCCATAGGACTCAAATCACACCGGGTGCCGCGCATCAATCCGATTAACTTCAACGAATCCAATCCAAAAGATTCCAGGCTCAATGACTCAAAATACACTTTTTTCCTTGTGAGTTAATCTGACAAAGTGATCGTTCAGGCGGCAGGTTATTCGTATCTCTTTTTCGTAACCCCAGCTTGAGAATTTTTTTGAAATCAATTGATTTAAATCGGATTCAACAAAACCGCCACGCTGAATTGCGGCATCAACATCCAATTTAAAGCGCTCAGGCTGATAATCAATGTGAATGGCTTCTTCATCGGGAATTTCAAACAATAAAGCACCCCGCCGCAAGCAACGAGGAATTAAACCCGAAAGAGATTAACGCGACACCGCGATGACTATTCGCATAGTGACTCCAAAGCACAGGATCCTGATATTGTTCTGAAAAACAAATCACACCATACTGCTCGTTCACTTGCTTTTTGAATGTTTCCTGGGTATCGCTATCGGAAAAATCGGCAGCACACAACTGAAACGGATCACTCAGTTCATTGATGCGCGAAATTTTCAAACGGCGGTCACGCAATGCTTTGAGTGCAAATTCAGAAGAAATGAAGTGGTATACAATCATGAACAAATATCCGCAACAAGTAGGGTTTCAATAAGCGGATCGGAGCGCGTCGCACCATCAATCGTTCGACGCAATACAAATAACGCCCTACTTTACTGAGTAATCTAACATTGGCGGATAATCGAAAACAATCCTGACAATTGGCGCAACAGTTTCTTTTGTAATGTTTCGTTCCTTGCAAAAACTCGAGTCCAGCCAAACAGAAAGAAACTTTGCTCCCTTACTTGCATTGCAAGACATGCAGCATCTCGCAATGTTTGCGCGAGTAATTATCCTCGCATCGTTTACAATATGCTCCCACGATGGCTTCGATTTTCGCGTTTGATTCGGTGCGATAAATTCAACCCCACAATACACGCAATGAGTATCTCTTTCGATGACTTCACGTTCTAGCCAGTCTCGAATATTCCAGCGATTCATCAGATGGTTCTACACTGATATCTTGCACTGCTCTTCGATATACACTTTGATCGATTGCGCATCCGCATCTTTGACCACATAACGCTGCGGCAAACTTTCCAAATCCTCAAAACCAGCCGGTCGTTCCGGTTCGTGGCCAATGGCTTCCTGGATGCTCTCGGCGAATTTCGCAGGCAATGCGGTTTCCAGGCAAATCAGCGGCACGCCCGCTTCACGATGCTCTTGTCCGACTTTCAGGCCATCTGCGGTATGCGTATCGACCAGCACGTGATAGCGCTGATAGATATCGCGAATGGTTGCAATCCGCGCTGCATGACTGCTGCTTCCGGACACAAACCCGTAGTCCTTGATTTTTGCAAACAGCGGTGTCAACGACAAATCAAAGGCATTGCCTTTATCCACTGCTGACCATAAATCAGAGATCTGATTGGCGTTTCTGCCGGTCAGGTCGAAAATGAAACGTTCGAAGTTGGAAGCTTTGGAAATATCCATCGACGGACTGCTGGTGTGCTTCGTTTCTGTTGTTGCACGCGGCCGGTAAACGCCGGTTCTAAAAAATTCGTCGAGCACGTCATTTTCGTTGGTCGCCAGAATCAAGTGCTTAATTGGCAATCCCATCATTCTGGCTACATGCCCGGCGCAAATATTGCCAAAATTGCCCGATGGCACGGCAAATGAAACTTGCTCGTTATTACTTTTCGTCGCTGCAAAATAGCCTTTGAAGTAATACACCACCTGCGCGACGATGCGCGCCCAGTTGATCGAATTGACCGTGCCGATCTGGTGGGCTTGTTTGAAGAGCATGATCGTTACTAACGGCCTTGACGATATCCTGGCAATCGTCGAAAACGCCGCGAATGGCGATGTTGAAAATATTTTTGTCCTGCAGCGAAAACATTTGTGCTGTTTGGAAACGACTCATTTTTCCTAAAGGTGACAGCATGAAAACACGAATACCGTGTTTACCCCGCATGGCATATTCAGCGCTGGAACCGGTATCGCCCGAGGTTGCACCGAGAATGTTCAACTCTGCGCCGGTTTTCTCCAGTTGATATTGAACAGATTGCCGAGCAATTGCATCGCGATATCCTTAAACGCCAAGGTCGGTCCATTGGATAATCCCAGAATATGCAAACCCGGTTCCAGTGTCTTAAGCGTGATATCCGCGCTGCCAAAATTTCTGGCGTATAGGTTTGGTAAATCAGATTGCGCAAATCATCCGCTGGAATATCATCGACAAAGCGCGACAGGATCTCGAATGCAAGCGCCGGATAACTCAAGCTGCGCCATGCATTCAATTCCGCTATTGTAATTTGTGGATACGCTTCAGGTATCGCCAGTCCACCATCAGGCGACAAACCACTTAACAGGATTTCAGAAAAAGATTTGGGTGGCATTCCACCGCGAGTTGAAATATAACGCATGCTTAATTATTGAATTGAGAAAAGGCTATTGCATCACACAACAGCATTAAAAAACAGAGAAAGCGCCAGAGAAATGGATGCAATACTTATCACCACACCCATTTCAAGATTCCATTCCTAATTATTTAATTCTTCGATGCGAATGCGGATGACTTTATTCGTCACAACCGGCAGGGATTCAATGCGGGCAATCGCCGCATTGATATTTTTTTCAACCGTCAGGTGCGTCAGCATAATAATGCTAACCCGGTCCGAATCACTGCCCGGTTCCTTCTGAATCAAAGCGCTGATGGAAATATTATTTTCTGCCACGATGTGCGTAATTTCTGCCATTACACCCGGTTTATCAATTACCTGCATTCTCAGGTAATACGATGTTTCCACATCGTTCATCGAAATCACCGGCGTATCCGACAACAAATCAGGCTGGAATGATAGGGTTGGGACCCGATGCATCGGGTCAGCGGTTTGCATGCGCGTCACATCCACCAGATCAGCAATCACCGAACTGGCGGTCGGCTCAGCACCCGCTCCGGCACCGTAGTAGAGTGTCGCGCCAACAGCGTCTCCTTGACGACAATGGCATTCATCACGCCTTCGACATTGGCAATTAAACGGCGCACCGGAATTAATGTGGGAGGCACGCGCAATTCAATGCCTTTTTCCACGCGTTTGGTAATTCCCAACAGTTTGATCCGGTAACCGAGTTCTTCGGCATAGCGAATATCTTCGCCGGTCAGCTTGGTAATTCCTTCGGTATAAACCTTACTGAATTGCACCGGGATACCGAATGCAATCGCTGACATTAATGTAATTTTATGCGCTGCATCAATGCCTTCAATGTCATACGTGGGGTCCGATTCGGCATAACCCAATTTTTGCGCCTCCGCTAAAACCTGCTCAAAGGATAACCCCTTATCGCGCATTTCCGACAAAATAAAATTTGAAGTGCCGTTGATAATACCGGCAATCCAGGTAATACGATTTGCGGTCAATCCTTCACGCAGCGCTTTGATAATTGGGATCCCGCCCGCCACAGCCGCTTCAAAAGCCACCATCACGCCTTTTGCTCGCGCTGCTGCAAATATTTCGGTTCCATGGTTCGCCAGCAGGGCTTTATTAGCCGTCACGACATGTTTACCGTGCGCAATCGCTTCCAGTATCAAATCCTTGGCAATCGTCTGGCCGCCGATCAGTTCCACCACAATATCGATATCAGGATGGGTAGTAACCTCATGCGCATTATCGGTCACAATCACATCCTGATCCGCAAAACTACGCGCCCGATCCAAATCCCGGTCGGCAATCATTTTGACTTTAATTTCACGACCCGCACGACGAGCTATTTCTTCCTGATTGCGTTTAAGAACGGTGTACGTACCCCCGCCCACAGTACCAATTCCTAATAAACCAATATTGATAGGTTTCATAAAATTTAAAAGTTAAAAAAACTGATTGAATAACCGGTTACCGGATTATATGAGCCAGCCGTCGAGAAATAAATAGTCAAAAAATTCCCGAACTATGTCCCGTGGCGTTTCCGATAACGCTGAAGATAATGCGCAATGCGCCCCATCGCTTCCGTCAGATCATCCACATTGGGCAGGAATACCACGCGAAAGTGATCCGGATGCCGCCAATTAAAACCGCTGCCCTGAACCAACAAAACCTTTTCTTCCAATAAAAGATCCAGTACAAATTTTTGGTCATCCTCAATGGGATAAATTTCAGGGTCCAAACACGGAAACAAATACAAAGCCGCTTGTGGTTTAAAACAGCTTACGCCGGGAATATCTGTCAATAATTTCCAAGCCACATCACGCTGTCGCATCAGTCGGCCAGTTGGCAGTGTCAAATCATAAATACTCTGATAACCGCCCAATGCGGTTTGAATGCCAAACTGCGAGGGTACATTGGCGCATAATCGCATAGAGGCCAGCATATTCAACCTTGAAATGTAATCGCGCGCGTGCTTCTTTTCACCCGAAACAACAGCCCAACGAGAACGAAAACCCGCTGCACGGTAATTTTTTGATAATCCATTAAACGTTACACACAATACATCATCAGCCAATGAAGCAATTGACGTATGGATTGCTTCCTCGTACAAAATCTTGTCATAAATCTCGTCGGCATAAATGATCAATTGATGCTGGCGAGCAATTTCAATAATCTCCAGCAATAATTCTTCCGGATACAGCGCGCCAGTAGGATTATTCGGATTGATGATGACAATTGCACGTGTTCTGGGTGTAATTTTGGCGCGGATATCATCCAGATCAGGTAACCAGCCCGATGCTTCGTCACACAGATAATGCCTTGCCTTACCTCCCGAGAGGACCACTGCAGCAGTCCATAGGGGATAATCGGGCATAGGTATCAGCACTTCATCGCCATTATCTAGCAACGCCTGCATCGTCAAAACGACCAGTTCCGATACCCCGTTACCAATGAAAATATCATCCAATTGTACATTCTTAATCTGCTTTTCCTGGGTGTAATGCATGATCGCTTTGCGAGCTGCAAATAAACCTTTGGAATCGCAATAGCCTGAAGCATCCGACAAATTACGAATGACATCTTGCAGGATTTCCTCTGGCACATCAAAACCAAACGTAGCCGGATTACCAATATTCAGCTTAATAATGTGATGACCTTCTTCTTCCATCTGCCGGGCGCGTTCAAGCACAGGACCGCGAATGTCATAACAAACATTTGTTAATTTACTGGATTTTAAAATTGGGCGCATAAGTAAGATAAATACATCCACAGGAATGAAATAGAATCTCAGAACCTGCAATAAAATAGTTTCTCTAGTCAATTAATGCGGCATTATATACGTAATCCCTGTTATTTTTTAATGGACAAGAAGATAAGCTCCGTCATTAATCACTTATCTAAAACGCTCGTGCCAAATTCTGAAGTCTTACAGCTGGTCAATTTGATTTAGAAATTTGACTTTGCTGGTTCGGTGGGCGACAAAATAACTTACAAACTAAAAAATCTACCAATCAATACATTGATTATATTATTTCTTATCATTATTATAATTTTCTGTGTGTCCATTTGCACCTCTTCATTTTTAACCAATTGATCGATAGGTATTTTTTAGAAAAGAGTCAGGCTCAAAATCTGTAGAGTTGTGTAAAGTGATGTCTCGGTATTGAGCCTCTTTTTCACGATGGAAACCAAGAGATAAACCGATATGGCAATCCATATCTGTGTCTTTACTGCGTTCTCAGAACGAGCGAAGATTTCCGCAATTTAGAAGCGCATAGCAAGACTATGCAATGAAAAACTGAGGAAATATGAATCGTTTTCCCCTTGGCGCAGCAGATTGACCTTATGTTCGACAGGTTTCTAAATTGCCGCATAACATAGTGCGATCAATAAGAATGAACTTGGACACTTAGGCAATGAGTATCATCCGTTGGTGATTTTTCAAGCAGCCGTTCGGGGGGTAACATTATGAAAATCAAACAAACAACATATATTTTTGCGATCTGTATTAGTGCTCTGCCTTAGTTCTCCTGCAATTACATCCAATTCAAATCATCATGCTGCCGAAGACATGAAACATACATAAATGCATAAGCTTCTGAACAAGAGTATGCCGAAGCATGCCAAACACATGAATGAGTCAATTAAGCATTTGAAGGAAGCCTCTCGTATGTAAAGCAGGGGCATGCAGATGTTGCAACCAAGCATACGACAGAAGCTTTGAAGTATATGCGATGCTCGTCTACCGAGTAGGAAATAGACAAACAAGTCTAATAAAGGCAGATACGCTGTTGAAAGGATTATCCGCTTTTCTAAAACTTATTTATCTGATGTTTGTTATGATTGATGAGGCAAATAATCCAATGGATCAACTGGCTTGCCATGTTTTCGTATTTCAAAATGTAACTGGATTGTATCTGTGTCTGTATTTCCCATTTCTGCAATTTGCTGCCCTTTGATCACGGCCTCGCCTTCTTTGACCAGAAGCCTACTATTATGCGCATATGCGCTGAGGAATATATTGTCATGCTTGATAATAATCAGGTTCCCATAGCCGCGCAAACCATGACCACTATAAACCACCTCACCTGCAGCGGATGCCAGAATCGGTTGTCCTGCCTGCCCCGATATCTTTAACCCTTTTGAATTTTTAGAAAAAGATGATAGAAGTTTCCCTGTTGTCGGCCATATCCACTCGGAACCAGAATGATTTACCAGCTTATCCGATATTGATGGTTCAGGTTGAGGAGCCACTTCAATTTTCGTATTTTTTTCAATTGCAGTCGAGGAAACTGGAGAAGATTGTTCCGCTGGTAGTGGTTCCTTTGTTGCGTATTGTAATTGAGCCGCATTCTGCTCTGAGAAAGGCAATTTAAGCGCCTTAGGGCTTGTTTTAACGTTACCGGCATTGACAATATTATTACTTTCCTGAATTGCATTTTCTGGATCAGCTGAATTCATGACCGGATCAATTGTCGTTGCTATTGGTTGCTGGGGCAAAGCAAACAACTCAGGTTTTGTATCTCTAGCGGGGATTGACAAACTAATTCTCTGTCCCGGTCTAATAGTCCTTGGGTCAGAAATATCATTCCACTCTGCCAGTTTCTTAAAATCGATGCCATGATTAAGTGCAATACCGTACAACGTATCCCCTTTTGCACGATATAAAAATTATTATCTGGATTGTTTGATTCGAATGGTTTTACTGGTCTTGATGAGCCGCTTTTACACTATCGACTACAGGCACTGGCGGCTGTGTTGTACTGCATCCAACAAGCAAAAAAAAGGCGAACAGCAAATAACAATTATAAGGTAATGATTGTGACCGCCTTGATAAAGAAATAAATAGCATTGCGATATATTTACAGATATCGATAGCAACCAGCCTGATCATTGCATCATTTTTCATTTTAATATTCCCTGCGCCGCTATTTTTTTACAACCCCTGCTAGTAAGGGTACAAAATTCACCTCTTCCAATACAGTTTCAGTATAACCTTGGGAATTCCGCTCGATAATACACAAATTCTGTTTCTGAGTACCTTTGGGGAAAACCATCCTGCCTCCCACCACCAATTGTTCCACTAACGAAAGAGGGACATGGGTTGTCACTGCTGTCATGATAATACCATCAAACGGCCCTGCTTCCGCAAGACCTAACAAACCATCTGCATGTTTTAAATAAACATTTCTGATTTGCAATTCCTGCAGGCGAATTCTGGTGCGTGTTAATAATGGCCCAATACGTTCTATCGAATAAACTTTTTGAGCTATCTGCGCCAGCACAGCGGTCTGATAACCACAACCCGTACCAATTTCCAATACTTTATCTAGATTAGAGTTCGCACGTAATAGCTCACTCATGCGCGCAACAATCCATGGGCTAGATATAGTTTGTCCGTAATTTATGGGCAAAGAAACATCTTCATAGGCTCGGCTGGCCAGAGCTTCTTCAACAAAAATATGACGAGGAATTGTACCTATAACTGATAAAATCACTTCATCAGAAATTCCTTGTGCACGTAAACGTTCAATCATTCGCATACGTGTGCGCTGAGAAGTCATACCAATTCCAGAATGACGAACATTCACTAATTAGTATCCATAAAATTCAAATCACTCAAACATAACAAGTACCTACCTAGATATCAAGCCAACTTGTTATGAGATCCAATTGATCATATCGTGTTAGATCAATCTGTAGCGGGGTTACCGAAACTCGATTATGCTGAACTGCATAAAAATCCGTACCCTTTCCCGCATCTTGTGCAGCTCCTGCTGCACCAACCCAATACAGGATTTCGCCACGGGGACTTTTCGACTTGATCACCGGCTCTGCTTTATGGCGCCTTCCCAGACGGGTTACCTCTGTCCCCTCAAGTTTCTGATATTCGATATCCGGCACATTAATATTCAACAAAACCGGACTCTGAATCTCATCTTCTTTGAAACGAATGACCATATCAGCTGCTACACGCGCTGCCGCTAAGTAATTTTCATCCGATGCACCAACCAATGAAACAGCCAGTGAAGGAATTCCCAGTAAAAAACCTTCTGTAGCAGCAGCAACAGTGCCTGAATAAATCGTATCATCACCCATATTAGCGCCACTATTCACGCCGGAAATTATCATGTCCGGCATTTCATCAAGCATACCGGTCACTGCCAGATGGACACAGTCTGTAGGTGTTCCATTGACATAATAAAAACCATTATGGGATTTATGTAAGCTTAGCGGACGATCCAATGTTAACGAATTACTGGATCCGCTGCGATCCCTTTCGGGTGCGACGACTATGATTTCTGCAATTTCTGAAAGTACATCAGCAAGACATGCAAGACCAGGCGCAAAATATCCATCATCATTACTAAGCAATATGCGCATTTTTATAAGGGCACCTCTAAAAATCCAAATTTCTTCACAACACTTTGTTGCTCACAAAAAATATTTCCTTACATATCAGTCATATGCTGCGTCACCATTTTTTGCTCGCGCCTCGTTCTGTTTAGAACCTTGAATTTTTAGAGGCGCTCATAAGTTATGACAGCCACCGGATGAAAAAAAACATTCCTGCACATTAGACTCAGCACCAATCTTATCTATAAGAGTATAAATCAAATGGTCGGGGCGAGAGGATTCGAACCTCCGACCACTTGCACCCCATGCAAGTACGCTACCAGGCTGCGCTACGCCCCGAACAGTAAATTATAACAAACAAAATACCCAAAAACTTCAGAAACTATTACTGAAAAACATTCTCTTTAAGAAAGCAATTGCGACAAAATACTTTTAATTTCACGCCGAACATTACTTAAATCTGCTGTTGAGGTTATCGTGTTAACAATAACTTCTTTTATCGGAGACGAGTTATTTTCGTTATGGTCCAAACGATTACGCGCCCCATTGATTGTAAATCCTTGGTCGTAAAGCAATTCTCTGATACGCCTTATCAACAACACTTCTTGATGCTGATAATAACGACGATTACCACGTCGTTTTACAGGTTTTAATTGCGTAAACTCTTGTTCCCAATAACGTAATACATGCGGCTTAACGCCACATAGAATACCCACTTCTCCGATTGTGAAATACCGTTTGGCCGGAATTGGTAGCGGGGAATTATTTACTTTCCTGTTTTCCATGATAATTCTTCTCAACCAATGCTTTTAACTTCTGACTGGCATGAAACGTTACTACGCGGCGCGCAGTAATCGGAATTTCTTCTCCTGTTTTAGGGTTTCGGCCTGGACGTTGCGGTTTAGCGCGCAATTGAAAATTACCATAACCTGAAAGTTTAACTCCTTCTCCATTTTGTAGAGCTGTACGTACTTCTTCAAAAAAAGACTCAACCATATCCTTTGCTTCACGTTTGTTAAGCCCTACATTCTCAAACAATAAATCTGCCAATTCAGCTTTTGTTAATGCCATACTTCACTCCATCCCGTTATTAATTTTTGCAGCACTTAACTAAAAATATTTAGATTCATTCAAAAGTAGCACTTTTAATAAAACAAACTAATAGCTTATCTCATAATTAATTCTTTAAAGAATAAATCAAATTAAATATTAAATCCCAACAACCATCAGTCGATGTAAATACCAAAGCAAGGTTCAATTACGTAAAGTTGCACCAAATTTATTTTTCAAAACTTCTATTAAGTTTTGCACTGCAGAGTCCGCCTCTTCATCAGTCAATGTTTTTTCAGTATCTTGCAATAACACACGGAATGCAAGACTTTTTTTGGTTTTCTCCATACCTTTGCCACGATAAATATCGAATAATGAAATATCCGATACAATCGCCGATTTTTCTGCAAACAAACAGACCAAAAGTGAATATACGCTAATATCATTATTAACAATTATTGCGATATCACGCCGCACCGGTGGAAACTTAGAAATTTGTTTAGCAACAGACAAGGATTTAGATATTATGGCCTCTAAACTTATTTCAAATAATATCGTATTTTTTTGCAACCCATACTTCTTCTGCCAACGGGGATGCAACTCGCCCAACCACCCAATTGATTTGTCTTCGATACAGATTTGTGCTGATTTACCGGGGTGCAATGCCGGATGGAGAAATTTCTCGAAATGAATAGTCCTTCCATCGCATAAAACCTCTACATCTGCTTTGATATCATAAAAATCAACACTTCTCGCAGATACCCCCCATTGCTCAGGTACAACATCCCCATAATTGAGACCTGCAACTCTTTCTACTTGCTTACAGTCACTTTCATCATTTCTTACAAAGCAGCAACCCATTTCGAATAAACGGACTCTGGTTTGTTTTCGGTTTAAATTAAATTGCAAATTGGATATCAATCCGCCTATCAACGTACTTCGCATTACACTCATTTGACTCGCAATTGGATTCTTTAATGTAATTGGCGTCCTATTATTGACAAAATTAAGCTCCCAATCCGCATCCACAAAAGCATAGTTAATAACTTCCTGATAATCACGAGCTACTAATAATTGCTTTATCTCCATCGGAGAACGCCCAGTTTCGGATGCTGGCAACATCGCCATAATTGCGCGCGGGAACAGAGTGGGTATGTGATCATAACCATAAATGCGCGCCAGCTCTTCTATAAAATCCTCTTCTATCGCCAAATCGAAACGGTAGGATGGGGACCTTACATTAAAAGTATCTACTTTCACTGAAAATTCAAATCCCAGGCGCTTAAAATAATCACTTACTTGCTGTTTGTTGACGTCAATACCCAATATTCGTTTTATCCGACTAATACGCACATCAACAACGGCCCGCTGCGGTAATTTATGTGTTACTTCAGTCACTGGGCCAGCCTGACCACCGCAGACGGTTTGTATCAGGTAAGTAGCGCGTTCCAATGCATCCCTAGTCGCAGCAAAGTCTACACCACGTTCAAAACGATAAGCAGAATCAGAACTGAACCCAAGTTGAAATGATTTACCACTGATCGCATTCGGACTGAAAAATGCACTTTCGAGAAAGATGTCTGTCGTACCTGGCGTCACACCACTATCCAGTCCACCCATAATCCCGGCTAAAGCAAGTGGTCTATGCTCATCTGCAATCAACAGCATTTCTGGATTTAAATCTACTTTACTGCCGTTTAGCAATTGTATGCTTTCATGCGATAGCGCGTAGCGAACCTGAATAGTTCCGGCAATCTTGTCCAGATTAAAAGCATGCATGGGCTGTCCGGTTTCCAGCAATACATAGTTAGTGATATCGACTACTGGATTAATAGACCGGATTCCGCTACGTTCCAATCGTTGTGTCAACCATAATGGCGTTAACACATCGAGATTAATGCCACGCAATATCCGGCCGCAATACAACGGACAAGCATCAGAGGCAATTACCTGCACCGCTAACATATCTTCAGTTTGGCTGGAAACAAAATTTGTCTCTGGCAAAAACAACTCGGCTGCTGTTATAGCCGCCACTTCTCGTGCTACACCGATTACGCCGAGACAATCAGCGCGATTAGGTGTTAGTTTTAATGTAAAAATGCGATCTTCAAGTCCATAATAACCACGAAAATCTGTTCCTACCGGAGCATCAGCGGGAAGTAATAGCAAACCATCAGCCGCTTCACTGATGCCCAATTCTTTAGCTGAACACAACATGCCTGCTGAATCAATGCCACGCAACTTCGTTTTTTTGATAGTAAAACCCGGTAAATTTGCTCCAGTTAATGCACATGGCACTTTCACGCCAGTGCTCACATTGGATGCACCACAAACAATTTGCAATAAATTTTCCGCTGATTTTTCCGTCCTTACATTGCACACTTTAAGCCGGTCTGCTGCTGGATGCTTCTCGACTGAGACAACTTCAGCCACAACAACTTTATCAAAAGCCGCCGATACCGGTTCAACGCTTTCAACTTCAATTCCTGCCATCGTTAGCACATGTGCAAGCTCATCACTTGAGAGGAGAGGATTAACAAAGCTGCGTAGCCAGTTGTCAGAGAATTTCATGAGAATCTGCTGTTACTTAAAATAGGTAAGCTAATCAGCTTCAATTAAATTGTTTAAGAAAGCGCAAATCATTTTCAAAAAACAGTCTTAAATCATTAACGCCATATTTGAGCATTGCCAAACGTTCCACTCCCATACCGAAAGCGAACCCAATGTATTGTTCACTATCAATTTCTACATGCTTTAGTACATTTGGATGAACCATTCCACATCCGAGCACTTCCAGCCAACCTGTATGGCTACAGATGCGACAACCTTTTCCATCGCACATGACACAGCCGATATCCATCTCAGCAGAAGGCTCAGTAAAAGGAAAAAAAGATGGCCGGAATCTTACAGGTAGATCATCACGCTCAAAAAAATGAGCCATGAAATTAGCCAGAATCCCTTTTAAAGCAGCAAAATTGGCATCTTCATCAATCCATAAACCTTCCACCTGATGAAACATTGGCGTGTGAGTCACGTCAGAATCGCATCGATAAACCCGACCTGGCGCAATTACTTTTATTGGTGGTTGGTTATCCTGCATATAGTGAATTTGGACCGGGGATGTATGTGTGCGAAGCAAGTTGCCATTATCAATATAGAATGTATCATGCATCGCTCGGGCAGGGTGATTCTCTTGAATATTTAAAGCAGTAAAATTATAAAAATCAGTTTCGATTTCAGGACCCGAAGCCACATTAAAACCGATCGAATGAAATAGTGCTTCAATACGCATTAAAGTTTGTGTTACCGGATGCAACCCACTGATTCCCATTCCTCTGCCCGGCAAAGTAACATCCAAAGCCTCCTCAGTTAACTTAGCTTCCAGCTCCTTTGCTTGAATCACATTCCGACGGTATTTAAGTGTTGCTTCTAATCGATTTTTTGCTTCATTTATTTGATTTCCCATGGCAGGACGCTCTTCGACAGAAAGCTTTCCCAATCCTTTGAGTAATTCAGTAAGCACGCCCGTCTTACCGAGATAACGCGCCTTCACATTTTCCAATTCCACAGGATCTTCAATGCCGTCCATCAGGCTTGTTGCTTCATTAATAATTTCTTCCAAGTTTCTCATGTAAATTCAACATCTAAGATTAAACAACCAATATCATATTTATTAATTTCACAAGAAAAAGGGAGGCTCAGGCGTTACCCGACCTCCCAGTATCTCTTTTACAACCAATTATGTAGCTAGACTGGCTTTTGCTTGTAGCACAATTTTTTCAAAAGCACTCTTATCGAATACAGCCAAATCAGCCAGAACTTTTCTATCTACTTCAATACTTGCTTTCCTGAGACCGTTCATAAATACACTGTACGACAATCCGAATTCACGAGCTGCTGCATTGATACGTGCAATCCATAAAGCGCGAAACTGTCTTTTACGTTGCCGACGATCTCGGTACGCATATTGTCCCGCCTTCATAACGGCTTGCTTGGCTATGCGATAAACATTCTTACGACGTCCACGGTAGCCTTTAGCCAGATCTAATATTTTCTTGTGCCGCGCATGGGCGGTTACACCACGTTTAACTCTTGGCATGATCGTTCTCCCTTATGCGTACGGCATCATAGCGCGAATAGATGCTGTATTGGTGGAATGGACAGCTGCAATACCACGTAATTGGCGTTTATTTTTAGTCGTTTTTTTAGTCAAAATATGGCGTTTGAAAGCTTGTGAGCGTTTAATACTCCCACTAGCCCTAAACTTAAAGCGCTTTGCCGCACCACTTTTAGTTTTCATTTTGGGCATAACTACTCCTCATTTAACATGAAACCAGGTGTTTTCATAATTGAAAAACTTTCCAAACCTAGAGATCACTTATTTTTTTCACTCAATTTATAACAAAAAGCTTTGTAAACAACTAATCTGACTATGTTGATACTGATGAATCCTCCTCTGCTGCTTTTGATTTATCAGTTTTAATATCCTTCTTTTTAGGCGACAATACCATGACCATCTGCCGCCCTTCCATTTTTGGAAATTGTTCCACAATTGCAAAAGACTCTAAATCACCTCTCACGCGTTCTAATAAGCGCATACCAAATTCCTGATGTGCCATTTCACGTCCACGGAAACGCAATGTTACCTTAACTTTATCCCCTTCATTGAGAAAATTAGTTAAGTTTCTTAATTTTATATTGTAATCACCTTCATCCGTATTAGGTCTAAATTTAATTTCTTTAATCTGAACTTGTTTTTGTTTTAATTTCGCATCATGTTTTTTCTTACTTTCCTGATAGCGAAACTTACCATAATCCATCAAACGACATACAGGTGGCTGCGCTGTCGGTGCGATTTCAACCAGATCTACCCCCGCTTCATCCGCTAAAGCTATTGCACCAGCAAGTGTAACAATACCGACCTGCTCTCCATTTACACCGATTAAGCGTACCTCTGGCACATCGATTTCTTCATTGATGCGCACTGATTTTCCTGAGCTATGGTAAATTCTCCAAGATTAGTTTATTAAAGAAATTAATTATATTTTTAAAGAAAGTTCTTCTTTAAGACGCTCCAGCAAAGCTTGGCATGTCATTTGACCAAGATTCTCACCTGCACGATCACGAACAGCAACCATATTTGTTCGTACTTCTTCATCTCCAACTATAATTTGATAAGGAAGCTTCTGCAAGCTATGCTCTCGAATTTTATAGGTTATCTTCTCATTTCTCAAGTCTAAGCTGGCTCTAATGCCATGTTGCTTTAATTGAGCAGTCACTTCCTGTGCATAATCAATCTGCGTACGAGAAATATTCAATACGACAACCTGCTCGGGTGATAACCACAGAGGTAATGCACCCGCATAGTTTTCTATCAATATCCCAATAAATCTCTCCAAAGATCCCAGACTAGCTCTATGCAGCATCACTGCGACTTGTCGTGAATTATCTTCTGCAACATACTCGGCGCTCAACCGTTCTGGCATAGAAAAATCCAGTTGTAGTGTGCCACATTGCCATACTCGTCCAATACAATCCTTTAATGAAAATTCAATTTTTGGACCATAAAATGCGCCTTCTCCAGGCTGCAGCTCCCATTCAAGCTTAGCTTCATTCAGTGCCGCTTCAAGCGCCGCTTCAGATTCATCCCACTGTGCTTCTGATCCGACACGCTTTAGTGGGCGTGTAGAAAGTTTAACCAAAAGTTCCTTAAAACCAAAATCTGAATAGACAATTTTCAATAAATCGATAAATTTCACAACTTCATCTTGTATTTGGTCTTCCGTACAGAAAATATGTGCATCATCCTGAGTAAATGCACGTACCCGCATAATACCGTGCAACGCCCCTGATGCTTCATTTCGATGACATGAGCCAAATTCAGCCAATCTAACAGGAAGTTCGCGATAACTTCTCAACCCCTGATTAAATATCTGTACGTGACCGGGACAGTTCATTGGTTTTATTGCGAAATCACGCTCATCCGAATTGGTGGTGAACATATTCTCACGAAAGTTCTCCCAATGCCCTGATCGCACCCACAAATCTTTATCCAGAATCTGCGGGGTTCGTATTTCCTGGTAGCCATTTTGATTCAGTATATTCCTCATATACTGCTCTATTTGTTGCCACAATATCCACCCTTTAGGATGCCAGAATACCATACCAGGCGCTTCATCTTGGGTGTGAAATAGATTAAGTTGTTTTCCAAGCTTCCGATGATCTCTTTTCTCTGCTTCTTCTAAACGATGCAAGTAGCTTTTCTGATCTTCTTTATTTATCCAAGCGGTTCCATAAATACGCTGAAGCATTTCATTATTCGAATCGCCTCGCCAATAAGCTCCTGCCACCTTCATGAGTTTAAAAATCTTTATCTTTGAAGTTACTGGAACATGCGGCCCTCGACAAAGATCTGTAAAATTACCCTGGGAATAAAGTGACAGTTCTTGATCTCCCGGTATGGATTCAATTATCTGCGCTTTATAGTGTTCACCTTGCTGTTTAAAAAAATTAATTGCTTCAGTACGCTCCAGTATTTTTCGTTCTACCTTTAAGTCTCGTTTACTAATTTCAAGCATGCGTTTTTCAATCGCAGTCAAATCTTCTGGAGTAAATGGTCGCTTATAAGAGAAATCATAATAAAATCCATCACCAATTACTGGTCCAATAGTAACTTGCGCTTCAGGAAAAAGTTCTTTTACCGCGTGAGCTAACAAATGCGCACATGAATGCCGGATAATTTCCAATCCTTCGGTATCTTTATCTGTAATGATCGAGAGTTCGCTATCTCCATTAATTTGGCAATATAAATCAGTAAGTTTTCCATTAATTTTCCCAGCAATTGCTGCGCGAGCAAGTCCCGGTCCAATCGCAGTAGCAACATCTAGCACAGTTACAGGGTAATCAAAAATACGCTCAGATCCATCTGGCAAACGAACAATAGTCACAAATATCCCTTCTAAGTGATTATGTTTGAGAAAAATTCCAACTTTATTAAGTTAACTCATACTTGAAAATATTTTATGGGTAAGTGATTATTTACTAAGTGATGTTTTATACCAGTTATTCATTTTTTGCAAACCATACAGAATTTTTGGTGAGGAACCAATGGCTACCGCATCAACCAAGCAATACCACGCGGCAACACCACTGGGAGGATTTCCTTGGGTCCAATTAAAAACAGGTTCAATTGATGCCCATTTCCACGTTCCAGCTGCTGTACCAATAATTTCCAGCCACGTGCAGATAAAGAAGGCGCCCAAATAAACCATCGGAGATCTACCTTTGAATAAGCAAATTACAAAAATACAAAATAAAAATGCACCAACCTGATCACCTTGTTCAGGTATGCCGCTAATACCCCACAGTGACCACAAACCACCAATCACAATAACAGAAATAGCCAGCTTTCTAGCATTCATTAAGAAAATTCTTGACCGCGCAAGTGCTACAGCTGTCAAATATACCATTCCATGACCAGGCGGGACATAAGGAGGCACATTTCCAAATCGATAGGTGTATCCTTCCATATAAATTGAAGCAAAATGCTCACCGGCTGTAGCAAATGCAACGGCAACAACAACTTGCATTCTTACTTCTCTATTCTCACCGACCAGTAGTCCTGTCAGAAATATCCAAGCTATAACACCTAACTGCTTTGGGTTTCAGGACTTGCGCTTCCATCAATTACCAAGCTCACCGCAACACAGAAGAATGTAAAGCTTGCAATAAAATAATCTCGATTTCTATGTGGATAATCAACATCAGGCTTTGGGAAATGATTCAGCATATTGCACGTATAAAACTTCAACGTAATAAAAAGCCCGCCATTGGCGAGCCTACTCAATTCTTAAATATATTTCAACATTTGTTAAGCTAAGAAGTTAATGCCAAAATATGAAGACGATTTTAACATTTTTTGTTTTTCTGTAAACCTAAAAGACAATTAATCTTCATCTTCATCCTCACCTGTAGCTTGAGCTTCTACTTCACCACCATCCGACGCATCCTCATCATCTTCGTCCTCGCCTTCCTCATCTTCACCACCATCCTCTTCTTGCTGCAGCACCATCTTGCCAGCCGCCAAGCTCGCATTCAAGTCTGTCTTCGCCACTTCTTCATGCACCAGATTCTGATGGCAATCTATACAGGTTGCACCTTCCGTCTTTAACTTCTTGTGCGCTTCCTGTGCATCCGCTCCGGGTGGATTGGGATCCTTGTGACAGTCGCGACATGTTATGCTGTCCCATTTCTTCAGGTTCATACGCGCATCATGCGCCATGATCAGACGACGTTCATTAAACTTCTCTAACGTCGAATAATCATTTACCAGCTCTAAATATAACTCTCTGGCTCCATCCACCGCATGGGTATACACCGCTAAATGAAAGTTCTTGAATCCCTGCGGTATATGGCAGTCCTTACAGCCAGGATTTACTCCCAGGGCTCCATAGTGCGTCGACTCCTTTAGTTCCTTCTGCGTATAGGTCATCGAGTGACAGCTGGTGCAGAACTCTTCGGTTGAGAGTGCCGCTTCCTCCAAATACTACCGCTACCAGTGCTATCCCCAGCAGCCCACCTGTCAGTAGCGTGCCTATCGCGCCTTTTTGTAAGCCTGTCATCAGTCTTTTCCTTTACCTTTTTTCGCGTCTTTCTCTGGTACCTTTGCATTCGCCTGGAATTCATCGTGATATTTGAATTTCGGCTCTCCAGCAAAAGATCCATCCAGCTTGTAGTGTTCGTGCATCGCTTTGACGTCTTTTACCATCTTGTCAAAGTTAAATGTGTATTTTGCGTCTACCGCCGGTGTGAATGGTGTATAGGGCGGTTTCGCTCCTTTCCACGGCGAACCTTCATAGTTCAAGTGACATGCGGCACAGGCTTCTTCAAAGTGAAAGTCTTGACCTTTGTCTGCAACTACCTTGCGTTGTGTCGTGGTACCCTTGCTTTCAAATATTTGCCCAGCTTTGCGGTGGTCTCCGCGATATGTCCTGCCAGGTCCATGGCAGGATTCACAGCCAACCGCCGCGAGTGGTTTTTTCGGTGCATCTATCGTATAACCACCTTTCTTGCCAAACCCATCAACGTGACAGCCTACACAGTCTTTGTCTTGCGTGTAGTCTTTCTCCGGATCCAGCTTGGCTTTAACTTTGGCTTCTTTACGTGTGCCTGGCTTCAGCGATTCCATCGCTTTCGCATGCGCCGTGTCTTTCCATGATTTGGCTTGCGATTTGTGGCAGGAGCTGCATTTGCTGCGTCCTTCAAAGGTGTCTGCTAACGCCGCACCACTAAAAAATGCAGTCATTGCCAGGACAGCAAGTATGTAGGTTATTGGGTGTTTCATCCTTCCTCCTTTATGCTTTTTTTAATTCAAGTTTTTATGCCGGGTATTGTACGCTATCATCAGATCGTGTAAATGACTATGTGATCGCTTTGTATATTTTTGGTTCTTCAGTTTCTATTTTTATTTGCAGTCCCGCTTAGGTTTCGGTGCGTCAGGGTATTTTGTAAACCCAATAACCGCCTTGTTGATATATCAACTGTGCTACGTCCAACTCTACCGGCGCTTTCTTGTCTACAAAGGGCAGCATTCTCGCCAGTAGCGTTTCACTGCTTGCTTTATCACTCAAAGAGAATGCTCTGATTTCATTATCCGATACTGATTGTAGTGTGTAGGTATCAAATCCATTTTCCTTGAGTTGCACTTTCATTTGATTGATCATGCCGTGCATATTGCCTGTCATTGGAAAGTTCTGATAGGCAACACCCATCTTGTCCGGATACATGATTCCTAATCTGTATAGGTCAGTAACGTGTACGATTACATAAGCTTCCCGATTTGAACCAATCAGTTCGCGCAGTTGCTTGATACCTTCTTCTGCAGGTGCTGCCAGTGCTTGACTGAAGCGTTCAAATTGTTCCTGTTCCTTCGGATTGACTTTGCTTCCCCAGAACTGGTTTTCATAAGCTTGAATGGCTTTACTTTGTTCTAACCAGGTCACTGGTATCATCAGCGGTTCGTTCAGGTGACTGGTAAAGTGTATCGTGTCCTGTGAGTAGCTTGATTTGCCGGGAGGTGTCCCACCAGGAAAGTATCAGGGCGTCTTTCGGTGCGTGCTTGCTGATTGCTGCTGCCAGTGCACTGAGTTCCGATGGCTTTCGGTCAAAATTATAAAGTATTTCATTCGTACTGTTCTTCCAGTAGATCAGTACCGGTGGGCCATCGTTTTGTCTCGCGACGATGAATTCAGCAATCGGTTTGTCTACACCGTCAGCTTGTACTTTGTATTGACCAAGCTTCAGCTCCGGCCAACCGTCCAGGTCCATTTCGGAAAACCGTTTACTATCACCTTCCGCTATCAGTTGATATTGGTAGGGGGCGGGCGGCAGTTTAAACCAAAGGTAAGCAAACCAGCCCAATAAAAGCAAACCTCCCGTCACCAGGAAGATACCCAATGACGGAGAAGTTTGTCTCCTGATCGCGCTACCTTGGCAGCGCGATCAGTTGCGGCTTCGTCTATCAAGCTTCGCTTTGCTTACGTTTGCGCCAGCCTGCTAATGCCAGTGTTCCGGCCAGTAGCATGCCGCCACCTAAACCACCCAGCGATATCTTCTCTGCCGTGCCGTCTAAGTCCAGTAAGCTGGTTTTCTTGGATTCAAGATTCTTGACACGTTCCTGCAGTGCAACCATTTCACGAATGCGGGTGTTTTCGTCCTGAATTTCAACATAAGCGCGGTTAATTGGACCCCAGCCTTCGGTATAGGTCCAGCCACCTGGATTAACGTGAGCTAAGCCCACGTGCATCTTCGCCAGGTCATTTTCATGCATCTCCAGCACTTTCAGCTCAATCGCTGCAGGACTGTTGCCTTTAGACCAGAATAACTGTGCAAAATACGCATAGCCTTCTTTCTCAGGTGCTGGTGGGTGCAGGACGATTGGTTTTCTGACCTGTCAATAAACCTTCCTTGTACAGTTGATGCACAATGCCATTCGCTTCCTGGTATTTAGCCAGCCCTGCCAACGTACCTTTGTCCATCAATTCCAGGTAGGAGCGGGCAAAACGTTCCGAGTGACACTGCGTGCAGGTTACAACCCATGAGTCCAGACGAGCTGACGACCATTCACTGTTGATGTTCTCTGCAATACCTGGAACAAATGGATAGTTCGCCCAGCGAATCTTTCTAACCATGTTGTGGGCAAACTCGCCTTCGTATTCCATGTGACAGCCTGCACAGGTTGGAGCACTTTGTTTACCTACGGCATACGCGTCTTTTAATTGTACGTCCCAGTTCCATTGGTTACCCAGCATCGATACAATCTTGCCGTGCTTGGACATGGAGTAGGCTTCCCAGTTGTTGTGATCCACACCGCTGTGGCAGGTTGCACAAGCTTCTGGTTTGCGTGATTCTGCCGCCGAGAATTCATGGCGGGTATGACAGGAGTCACATTTGTTTTGATTGGTGTGACACATCGAGCAGCCTTCAGCTACTTCACGTTGTGGCATTGCCGCCCAAACTGTCGTTTCTACGTTCGCTTTGTAGTCCAGCGCGTGTGATGGACGTCCATCCGGCCATTGTCCTGCTGGCCAAATCATCGTATCTCGTTCCGATTCACGTTCTGCAAATTCTTGCAGGTGACAGGTTCCGCATACGTCCGCCGTCGGCATTTTCAAGTCTTGGCGTGATCCGCTTTCTTCTTCGCCCCAACCTCTACGTGGCAGTCAATACATCCTACCTCTTTCAGTTGTTCACCTTCCGCCAGTTTGCCATGTGAACGCAAGTTCTTCTCTACATCTTCAAGTTTTGCTTTCTTGTAAAATGTAGGGTCACTTGGCTTGAAGCTACGGATCTTGTCCAGGTTTGCATGGTTGCTTCGCTTCCATGCTTGCACCCATACCGGCGATTCATCCGTATGGCATTCCACACATTCCTTACGGCTCGCAACGTCTTTATTCGACGTCGGTGCTTTGTAAAATGTCGCCGGATCCAAATAAATACCATACGGTATCGGTTCCCAATACTTCGCCAACGTGCCAGGTCCCGCTCCTTGCGCCGGATCCTTGTAACGCTTCACCACCGCTTCGTATAATTCCTTAGGACTCGTCTTCTCACGATCCAGCTTCAGTGCTTCATATAACTCGTTCGGAACTGTCGGTATGTTCGCTTGCGCCACCCCTATCAGCAGCACTCCCAACATTACCGTAACTATCCTCAGCCATAGCTTGGCAACCATCTCTCTCTCCTTTGTTTTTCCAAAATTTTTTACCCGATCTCTCTTCCTGACCTCTTCTTCTTATTCTCTACCTATACTTCACTTACTAAACCTACATATTACACTTACCCAGACTCATCGCCTTAATTCTGAAACAACTGTAGTCAGCTCACTTAGACTACTTATCCAAATACCAGCTGTCAAGTTTTTGAACTAGAGCCTTTAAAATGAATAACGATTTTTCTTCTTTTACTCAGTTTTTTAAGCTTCTCAATGTTATTTGAGTTATTTTTCTGACCCGCTAATCCATTACTTTAATTGCAGCAGATAATCGACTTTTGTAACGCGCGGCTTTATTTTTATGAATAATGTCCTTGTCCGCAATCGAATCAATAACCCCTATAGAACTATTAAATGAATTTTGAGCTACTACTTTATCCCCAGATTCTATTGCTTTTCTTACAAATTTAATAGCGGTACGCAATTTCGATCGCAAACTAATATTACATTCCCTTCTTTTAACAGCCTGCCTTGCCCTCTTTCTTGCCTGCGCACTGTTAGCCATACCTACACCACCCTTCTTCAATGAAAATTTTAGGATATTACTTTTTTTTCTTCCATATTGCAACTACCAGTCTCTTCCCCTACGGTAAATTTGTTCTAGTGTTTAATTGCATAAATAGTTATATTTAAGTAATCTCCTGTTTGTTTAACGTAAGCAGGGCTCTCATGACACGGGTAGCAGCAAAAGGTAACATGCAGCGATCAGGATCGAAAAGAATTGGAGCGACTGGATCTAGTCGCACTGAGCAAGCTCGTTTGGTTGAGCGTGCAAAGATTGTGTTGGGCTGTCTGGCGGGCGAACGTAACGACCAGATTGCGGCACGCATGAAGTTGCAGGCGAATACGGTAGCGATGTGGCGCAAGAGATTTATGGAGGGCGGCATCGCGGCGTTAGCATGACCGAGCGCGCAGTGGCAAGCCACCCATCTACGATGCCAGCGACTTGCGCGATAGAATACGCAAACAGCTTGAACTTACTCCACCCGAAGGGCTTTCCAGTTGGGACGGAAGAACGCTAGCTCAGGCACTGGGCGTGTCAGATGACGCTATCTGGCGCATTCTTCGCAAGGAGGGCATTCAACTACGGCGCATGCGTTCTTGGTGCGTGAGTACTGATCCGGAATTCGCGGCCAAAGCAGCAGATCGTGATAGGCTTGTACCGGGGCCACCCACCAACGCACTGGTTCTGAGTATTGATGAAAAGCCATCGATTCAAGCCTTAGAGAGAAAAATTGGCAACGTTCATACCAGCAGCGGAAAATCGTGCGCGGAATCAAAAGCACATACAGGCGTCACGGTACCGTCAACTTATTTGCCGCGCTGAACGTGGCCACTGGCGTAATCCAATCCAAGGTCACGGCAGTCGAAGCGTCCAGACTTCCAGGCCTTCTTGATGACGTAGTGGCTGAGGTGCCTGTCAACCAAGAAATTCACGTGATCTTGGACAACTACGCAACTCACAAGAGAAATGATGACTGGCTAGCCCGTCATCCTAACGTCCACTTCCACTTCACACCTACTTCAGCAAGCTGGCTTAACCAAGTAGAAATTTGGTTTTGGCATCTTTACACGCAAAACACTGAATGGGGCAAGCTTCCAAAGTACGGAGCAACTGACGCAAGCCATCAAAGCGTTCGTGAAACACTACAATAAAACTGCTGCGCCGTTTGTTTGGAGGAAGCGCGAGGTAAGAGGTGCTCAACTCAGAAATACAATCGTTAACTTATACAATTAGACACTAGCGCGGTTTCGCCGAATTTTTGGTCATTTTCAAATAATCAAATACCATTTGTACATTCATCGTCAACTTTCTCATCGTCTCCGCGACACCCTTTAAACTGGTTGATTTGATAATGCCAACAACAAAACGCCGCAGACGCGTAATATTTTCAGGGCCATACCCGGTGCGAATACGGCATCTGTCTTCATCAAAGCACCAGTCCAGAATGTAATGACAGCTATTCTCAATGCACCAATGTCCCCGGTTTATCTCCAATATCTTTTCGGCAGAGGCATCAAAGTCAGCCTGGCTGGTAATGCCGTATACCAATTCGCGTGAGACCTTTTTTGTTTTTTTATCAATTGATTCGCGCTCAATGGCAAATGCCTGCCCGACATAGGGAAAATCTAAATAGTTGTTGAGTGTGCTGGTCACCCAGATTTTGCGGGTTTCGATACGCCCGTGCCCGTAGTTGGTTATCAACGCATCAGGTGCCTGGCGATATTTAAAGTAATACTGCAGATCTTCAAGTAGCCTGGGTTGATTGGCTTTGACGGTGAAATGATAGTGCGCCCGCTTGTTTTCTACCAGATAACGGGCAAATTGACGCTGTGTAAGCAGTGCATCTGCGGTAATCACGATGCCATAAATATCAAGTGGATCAAGTAGCGGAGCAGCTATTTTGATTTCATTGGTTTGTTTGACTGCTGTGCAGCCGTTTTCGCAGCATTTTACGACTTTTTTTGGGTGTAACAGTTAAGTGTTTCGTGGCCAATGGCGCTCATGATATGAACCTGCTTGCCTTCGTTGTCTATCGCGCTACGTATGGTTTTGCCATCTATCGCCAGACTTTCATCGGCAGTACTGTATTGCTCGCTCCAGTGTCTCAATGCCTGATCCAGTGCATCAGGTTTAACTCTGATCAACGTATCGCGAATAATGTATTCACTGGGCGCATGATAACGTTCCTGCTTATAGTAGCACTGGAAGCGGGCGCGGGCATCCTGGCTGAGTGATTGCGCCCATTCGGCAATACCTTTATAGCCCACTCGGCCACAGAGAATAGCCCCCGTGGCGATGGCTAGTATGGTTTCTAACCGATGGCGCTTGCCCTGTGTGCGACGTGGATCAGGGATGGATTTAAAGAAAGCGGGTAGTGCATTCATCTGACTTGCTGTTAGCATGAGCTTTGGTGTCCCCACATTGATAGGCTGGTTTTTAAATACGATTGAGACAGTAAGTGCTGCGTATTGCGTTGCAGCGCATAAACAAAAACCAATTTAGGCGAAGCGTTGGATTGGTAACCTTGGGAATTGGCACGACGAAACCCTTTAGTGCTGCCCAACAGTATCCAGTTAGCCGCTCTGTAAATAGTGCCATGGAAGTGTTGTGGGTCGACAAAGGTTTCGAGTAACAACAGTGGATGATGAAAGTATCGCAGCCAATCGGCTTGAAGCCTTCTCCGGCATAGCGATAAAATGCGGGTTGCCGCATTGGGAATGTGCCATTGCGGTAGAATCAGGAATCGACTGTTATTGGTGACCAAATTTAAACGATCAAATTGATGGCGATATCGCCAGCCAATCCATTGGTCACGTGGAGCACATTTTAAGGCCGCAGATGAAAAGCTAAGTAACGCAATCCATTGCGTACGCCAGATGGCAACATAGTGAAGTGTCTCACCAACTGGATGAGCAGATCCCAGGTAATGATGGTGCTGCATCAGTTTATGGTAGTGCGCGTATTCTTGGTGAGTAACAGGACGAACGTCAATTTCTTTAAGCTGCAAGGGCTAATCTCAATCAGGTTTTGTTGAGACTGCTTTATATCAATATTTCCCGAAAAAGTCCAGCATTATATTGATTATGCCCGCCGTCATTGGCTTGCGGGGTTAGAACAAATTAGCCCTGCTCTTCCCCACAGGATGAATTTGTCTTCCCTATAAATCCTTAAAGGATTAATCGGTTAATTGTTTATCTGGACATACACGCTTATTTTGCGTATAAAGTATGAATGCAAGTCAATCTAAACGCACTATGCGTGCGCCCCGTGCTCAAA